>NZ_JBDGJZ010000001.1:274134-716937 GCF_057656635.1 Arthrobacter sp. Soil_C_49 | reverse complement strand
ATTTCCAGGCACCCATCTCCCAGCCCGGCCAGTGGATCCGCATCCGAGAACGGCTCCGCACCACACCCCTCCGCCTCGGCATTGAGCACGGCAAGGGCGGCATTGATGTCCTCAAATGCCTTCACTACCGCCGCTTTCCCCATAGACCCATCATGACAAGGGGGTACGACATTTTGCCTCGACGTTCGCGACGCTTGTGGTCGTCCCAAAAGACCGGCAGGGATCTGCATGGATCTCGAACAGCCGAGCAAAAAGCCCCCGAAAGTGGCATGCCGCCGTCGAAATCAGTAGCGTCGTTCGAGCAACATTTCTCCAGCAGTTAGGTACCCCTTGGGCAAGAACAGTAAGAACCGGCGCGCGGGCAAGACTTCGGCGGACAAGCGACGCCAGGCTCCGGTCTCGCTCAGTTCTTTCCGTGCCGGCCGGGCCCTGGACGCCCTGGCGCCGGCCTACGTCCAGTGGTTCGACGACGGGACGCCCGGGGCAGGGGCTGCGGCCCTGCAGTACCTGAAGCTGATGGAGCCCACGATGAGCCGCTACTTGGAGATGACGGCCGCGCCGGACATGACGAGCCTCGACCCGGCTGCCCTGGCCAACGCCGTAGCGGAGGAAGTCTCGGCCGCCGCACGCGCACAAGCGCCCGACGTCGTGGACCCAGAACAGGTCGCTCTGATCGTTGACTCGGTCCACAGCTACGTCGAGTTCCTTTCGGAAACCGGCCGCTGGACCGGGACCGCGGACCTCCTGGCCGAGGTGCTGGAGTTTTTCGACGGCCTGGCCGGCGGTGAAGACGGACAGGAGACCATCCAGGTTCCGGACATTCCCGAGGACCAGGCCCTGGCAGTTTTCAGCGGCCTGCCACTGATCCAGAAAGCCACAGCCTTGCTGGAGTGGATCGGTGACGGGAAGCCTGTTACCGGAACGGGCGCCCTCCGCCTGCGGGACATTGAAGAAGCGGCCGCCTGCGTCGGTGTATCAGCCAAGGGCGGTACCAAGAAAGAGGATCCGGCCGGCGATGTCCTCACGGTACGAAGCATGTACGAGGTGCCCCTGCTTGCCGACATTTGGGCGACACTCCAGGCGGCCGAGCTGATAAGGGTCAAGCCCACGAAAGTGGTGCCGTTCGAGGATCCCGCGCACTTCCTGGACGGCAGTGTGGCCGAGCAGTTGGACGAGTTCATCGTGTTCACCTCGTGCTTCCTGGAGCAGGCCGTGCTCCGGCTCGATCCTGAAGAGCCTTGGGAGCGCACCATCGCAGCCGTACAGGTATCCGTCCTGCTGGCGGCGGCCACCGCGGAACCGCTGCTGGTGGAACGCGTCCTGGCGGCACCCGATTACGCTCCCGACGAAGAAAAGAAGGCGGCCGAACTGCTGACCCAGGTAGCCATGGAACGGTTGGAGGAGCTCGCGGAACTGGGGCTGCTGACCATCGACACCCATTTCCGGGTGCCGCCGGCGCTGATCCGCTGTGTTGCGGATGCCTTCGACGATCCCTCGCTGCTGGCAGAGCTGGGCCTGGCAGAAACGTCGCTGGCAGAAACGCCCGACGACAGGGAAACGCCCAACGAAGCGGACGCGCCGAAGGCAGCAGGAAGCCTCGTGCTTACCTAGAAGCTGGTCACCAGTTCGCCGAGCACCTCTTCGAGCCTGGTCGGATCGGTGGCGTCGTAGTAGTGCGCACCGCTGGCCCTGGCGATTTGCAGCAGAGTGGGGACGTCGGCGTCGGGTCCGTAGGCGAGCGTAAAGACAAGCACCGGCGTCGAGTGGTTCTGATGGCTCAGCTGTTCTGATAGCCCGCCCAGGTCCCCCGGGTGGCGGGTGTCGTTTTTGCCGTCACTCAGAAGCACGATGGTGTTGATGAAGGTGTCCTTGTAGTCCTTGGCCTGATCTCCCGCAAAGCGGCTCACGGCTTCGAACAGAGGCGTAGCTTCCACTGCCTGGAGCTCGCCAAGTTTGGCGACGATATCTGCTTTGTTGGTCTTGAAGGGGGCCACGGGGCTGACGATGCCCGGTTGCAGGGGGCCGTCACCTTCATGGGAGAAAGCGGCGAGACCAATCTCGTCATCACCCGTGAAATGGTCCAGTGCCTTCAGCACGGCGTCCTTGGCCCGCTGCAGCTTGGTCACTCCGGGTTCCTGCACCATGGAGTCCGAGACATCCAGCAGGAACAAGGCCCTGGCCCGTTTACGCACCTCGGGGAAGCTGTCCTGCATGGCAACCAAAGCATCCGCCTTGGGCAGTGGCAGCGGCTGGAGCGTCTGGGCGTACCGTCCGGTTTCTGCCACCCCGGCATCCAGGTTGCCCTGGATGCTCCGGTACCCAGAGGCCTGGACAACGTGTTGGCCCTGCTCTGTCACCGCGAAGGCAAGGAAGTCCCGGGCTGCCAGGCGCTGCTGGTTCCCCACCCAGTCTCCCTCAAGGATTGCCGCCGGGTTGTCCGCTACGTACACGCCGTCCTGCGGGTAGATTGCCCTGAGGGGCTCCTTGGGAGCGGCGCCGGATTTTTTCGTTTTTCCGTCCTCGCTGACTACGCCCCGGTTGTAGTCCCAAACAGATTTTTCGTCCACGATGACGGCAGAGAGGAACTCGGAAACGTTCCCCGCGTTGTCTGCCTCCCTGGCGTGCCACAGGAAATGCTCCGGGGTGGCCATGTAGTGGCTGGTTCCCAGTTCCACCGCGCGCACCTTGTCCACCAGGGACGGCGCGTCCAGGTCCGTACCGTCCAGGCCGCCCACGCTGCCGCCGGCTGCGCCGTAGGACGCAGCAAGGGCCATGAGGCCCGAGGTCGAGACGAGCGGGCTGGCTTTGCCAAACTTGAATTTCCCCCAGTCGCCATGTCCGAGGCGCTCCCAGACGTCCTGCTCTCCAGCCATCTTGAAGACGTCAGACCATGACGGCGGGCTGGTATCCCAGCCGAGGGCACGTGTCATGGTCTCCGGCATCGCGAGGACGATCGCACTGCGGGCGATGCTGGTTCCTTCCTCCGGGACAGGGCTGCCGCCGGCATCTTTCCTTGCGATATGTAACCAGGCGGAGGAGTCGGGCAGCCAGATGGAGGGTTTGTCAGCGGACGCAGTGCCCGGGAAGCCAGCGGCCACTTTGCGGGCGGCGGCTCCCGATGTTTCCTGCGTCACCGCCGGCGTCACACATTTGCCGTCCACGCTGCGGGGCTTCGCCGCGTACTCGGATGCAAGCGCCCGGACCATGTCGGCGTTCTCCAGCGACGTAAGGATGTTCAAGGGAATGCAGGGTGAGGCTCCGGCGACGGCGGCAGGAGAGTCCTGTTCCAAGGGTTCGCCTGCCGGGGGTGTGTTGCCATTTCCGGCCGATTTGCCGCCCTCACCTGAGCCGCCGGGAAAGATCACCGCCCGCAGCAGGAATCCGCCGCCCACAATGAGGAGCGCCACGGCGGTCGCCGCGGCCACCCAGATCCAGCGCGGATAACTCACGTCAGATGCTGCGTGCCGGCGGCCCATGCTCGTTTCCTTTGAAATCCGCCCGGTTTCCCGGGATGAACGCAAATGATGAAACTCGCCCGCGGCTCTCACACCGCGGGTGCGCCTAGCCCCCCCGCCCGGATGCCCCCGCAACTGGATACGCATTTTGAGGATAACCCCGGCGGGGTCGATGTGAGTGTTGAGTTACAGATATTTGATGGAATTTTGTGGGTCCCGGAAGACTTCACCCGCGGACCTTCCTGACGCTGAGTCTGCGCCGGCCTGCCGGCGTGCTGCCCGTTTTCCTGGGTGCGGACTAAGCAGTCAGTACCGTACTGAGTCGTGGGTACCCGCGTCGGGCCCCATGTTTCCCAAGCAGCCGACGACGGCGCGCGCCGTCAGGTGCGCGCCCCCACCTTCGGGGAATACGGCAAGAGCCGTGCTCGCCTTAGGGGGAACACAAGGCCGGTGATGGTGGCGAGCGTCGGGGGCAGCGCCCGCTCGTTCACTCCGGCCTGGAATAGGAGGATCCCGAGGCTGTACGTTCCAGCAGGCCAAAGTCCACCAGGTAGCGGCGCAGCAGGACAACGTCGCCGGTATAGCTGAGGAGCCGTTCGTTGACCTGCTTTTCGGTCAGGTTTTCGCCGGGCTGGATGGCCTCGCGGGCAATCCAGGCCAGGAGTTCCCGCCGCTCGGCCATGTTCGCCGGATATCGCTCGATCCTCCCCAGCCGCATGAAGCGGTCCACTCCGCTCTTCGCCTGCCGCCGGGGCTGCCGGGCAAGAAGATCGCGGAAAATGGCTTCCGGTGCCACCAGTTCGCCGGCGGCATCCCGTTCCACGAGCCCGGCGTCAAGCAGGGCGGCAACGGCCCGGTTTCGCCGCTGATCCTTCAACCCGGCAAGCACTGCCGGAAACTCTGTGCCGAGGACTATTTGCGCATAGGCGGTCCGTGCGTCACTGTTGGCGAGAGCCGCCACAACCCGCCGCCAGTGCGGACCGCCGTATTCCGTACTCCGCGTCATGCCGCCTGCCTCAGTCCGGGTCTTTTATAGCGTGCGGCCCCTCAAGGATCCGCCGGGCATCATCCTGCGCCTCAAGGGCAAGGTCACTGACCACTTCGCCCCGCAGGTGTCCGGCGGCGGCGATGATGTTCCGGAGTTCCGATAGTGTCTGGGGCGAGGCAACACCGAGGTGGGCCATGGCGTGGCAGTTGGGGCACAGCGGCACCAGGTCAGCTACGGGGTCCAGTGTGTACCCGTCTCCCAGCATTACGGGCGGCACTGCATGGTGCACCTCAATGGCATCTGTGCCGGCCTCGCCGTAGGAAGCCTCGAAGGAGAAACCGCAGGCTGCGCAGGAGGTTCCGTGGAATGCCAAGCACACACGGCGTGCATCAGGATCCTGCTCGTAGCGGTTCACCTCGATCCTGATAACTGCCGCCGGCGGGTGGGTACCCGGAACGAGTCCGGTATGCCTGGTGGCCGCCGGCCCCTGTTCCTGCCACAGCTTCCGGAGTCCTGCCTCCACCGGAGGCGGGACAGCAATGGGGTCCTCTGTCGGGCCGTCCCAACGTAAGCCGGGAACGGCTGCGCGAAGGACGTCGGGACGTATTTGTTCTCCTAGGGGGAGCAGTGCATCGAAAGCGATGCTGACATACCCGCCAACGGCGCCGCCGTCTTCAAGCTTGCGGTCGTCCGCGTGCACGGACATCACCACCCCATGGCCAATCAGGCCGCTGCCAGCTTCAGTGGTGCCCTGAAGCAGGAGCCAGACCTCCGTTTCCGGGAAAATGTCCAAGCTGTGGCTAACGTTCCACCGCTCGAGGAACCGCCCGGCCTCCGCTACGTGTTCGACGACGGCGCGGTAGTCCCAGCGACTTTCTTCCTTTGGGTTCCACCCCAGAATTACTGCAGCCACCACTTACCCAGCGTACGGCCTCCGCAGCTTCAGCCGAACCGTGACGGCCGGCTCCGAAATCTGGAAGTACCTGACCTCGTGCCAACCGGTTCCCCGCGTTGGCGTGGACTCTCAGACCTATGGCTAACCCCCGCATCGGGTGCGCGGCAATCCATGCGGACTTGAAACCATTCTTTCACTGCGGACGGACCGGCTGGAAGGGCGGCCCGGTTGCCGGTGCTGTCGCGGCCGCGATGTCACGGGGGCCCTGGTCCAGCCGGAACGGCGGGTACTCATCGCGCATCAGCGCCGTGTAGGCCAGCACCCGGTAAACCCAGCGGTTGATGCCCAGAATCAGATCGAACAGCGGGCGCAGGTACCGGCCGGTAAAGAGCAAGGCTACGGCGGCGATCAGGACCAGCAATCCCAGCAGGGACAGGCCCCTTCCCCTTTCGTACGTTGCCCCGATATCTCCCGTTTCTGCGCCCCAGGTCCACGTGGCTCCGGCCAGCAGGGCAACAACGATGAGATGCGGGATTGCCAGGAGCCACCACTTGATGAGGACCAGTCCGCGGGAGAGCCGTTCCGGATAGTCCACGTCGAAGTCCGCGGGGTAGTTGGTGCGGGCCAGGGTGAAGGGCGGGTACAGGTCTGTACCCACGGCAGCATAAGCGTAAAAGGCCACCCGCCAGTTCCAGCGCAGAACGCCGACGTTGAAGTTGAACAGGGCCCGGGGGTACCGGCCAGTGAACAAGATCGCGAAGCCGGCAAAAATCGTCGTCACGGCGAACGCGAACCAGAGGAAGAACAGGATGATGAAGTGAGGGATGGCCAGGAACCACTTCACCAGCCACATCCACCGCGAGAGGGCGGGATCGATCTCACCCGTAAGCCGGGCAGGGTAGGGGCCCCAGTCAGCTACTGCTGCGGACACATCCCGAACCGGAGACTGAACGCCCGGAGACTGAACGCCCGGCGACTGGGCCCCCGGGGGCTGGCCTCCTCCGGAAGGTGCCCATCCCGCGGTGGCTGCCCCCGGAATGGCACCGCCTGGTGTTGCCGTCATTTCCGGGCCGCCCGGGGGCATTGGGCCGACCGCTGGTCCGCCGCCGCCAGGGGATCCGTAAGAAGGCGGCGCGGCATGCCGGCCGAGGCCGGCAGCCCCGAAAATCAGCAAGGGAATTC
Organism: Arthrobacter sp. Soil_C_49; assembly: GCF_057656635.1. Lineage (NCBI taxonomy): Bacteria > Bacillati > Actinomycetota > Actinomycetes > Micrococcales > Micrococcaceae > Arthrobacter > Arthrobacter sp. Soil_C_49. The sequence continues at coordinate 710,417 of NZ_JBDGJZ010000001.1, read as the reverse complement.
CGATCACGAGGGTGATAATTCCGCCGATGAGCAACCCGGCGGCGGCCGGCCGAAACAGGTCAGACCGGAACGCCGGCTGCACCTGGACGTCAATTCCAGGACTGGCGTCAGCGTTCATCACCACTATGGCCCAACTCCCTGCGGAAATGTTCCAGGTCAGCTCCTGCTCCCCGGAGCCCGATGCGGAAGCCTGCCAGAAGGTCTCGCCGCTTGGAGGCGCAGGAGCGGTGGAGCCGGGAATGTCACGGTACTCGGCGCGGAAGGGCGAGCGCTCAACATCGAGCAGCTCGGAGCGGTGAACGCCCGAAAGGTAACTGTCAACGTCAGACTGCGGGGCGATGCCGATAAATACAGCTTTGCCGGGATCGACGGAGGTTACGCGCAGTCGAAGCGTGCCGACGTCGAACGGAACGCGGCCGGGAACGTCCTCGCCCATGGCATCCAGCCGCGGTGAGGTCAAGGCGACAGAGGCCACGGAAAGCCGGGCTGTGCCGGCCGTGAGGTAGCCATCGCGCTGCGCGGATCCCACGGCCAGGGCCACGGTGCCTCCAGCTACGGCAGCAAGGCCAGTGAGGGACAGGAGGATCCCGAGGATGAGCATTATCAGTGCAAGGGTCTTTTTCATGGGCTCGGACCTGGAATGGGGTAGTGGACAGTTTGGGACGAAGTGAACGGTGTGTGCGGCAGGGTCACCCACAAGACTGACGCCCGGACGCCGCGGTTTGTAGGGCCAAAGGTCACGCTCATGGGCGCTAAGTACTAAGGGCATCACGTGGGCAGCTTCTTCCGCCGGTAGGGGCGGGGGAGTAGGCTTGAACGACCGTTAGGAAGTAGGCGGCCACCTTTTCGCCGGGTGTTGAGTTCCCCGGCAAATCTTTCGAGGGATGCCCTGTGGCACTGGACGCTTCAACGGTTCTGGCGCTCATTGGCGGATACATCGCAACCGCCGTTGGAGTCTTTCTGCTTTATTCACCGGTGATTGTCCTGATCATCGGCCTGTTGTTGACCGCGGGCCTGCTCCAGCTGCTCGCCTGGCCCTTCATTGTCCTGGTCCGCAAACTGCGGCGGAAGCCCGAAGGTCCGCAGGACAGTTCCTGGCTCCTGCACTAAACCGGCACATGCGGCGGGTTCACACGACACCCCATTCGTCAGTATGCTTACTATTGTTGGCAAAGCCGGTCACGAGAAAGGCATCATCATGACGGAACAGAACTTGCCTGACGACGAGCTTGAGGTTGTCGAGGAAAACGACGTGCTCCTGGACGAAACTCCCGGCGCGGCCTCCTCCCTGGAGCTTGACCCAGTCACCAGCGGCGAGCCGGACAGCTACCCCGGCGCGGCCGAGAACAATCCCGACCGCTGGCAGGAGGATCCGCTGCTGCAGGACGAAGTCTCCCGCGAGGAGGAGGATTTCCTGAGCGACCAAACGCTGCGTGACGACATGGCGGCCACCCGCGACGGCGCCGGGAATGAGCAGGTCCCGGCAGTTACTCCCACCTTGGGCGAGGCGGTGGCGGACGTCGACTTCGGCGAGGATCCCACCGGCCGGGAAGCGGACGCCAGCGATGACCAGGAAAACTTCGGCGGATCCCCGCTCAGCGAGTTTGAGCCGGACGACCTGGAGCGCTAGGACCGGGAGCACCTGGCGGGAGCGCCCAAGGCCCCATATCTCATGATTGGGGGCACCGGTCTCTGGCCCATACATGAAACCGGGCTAAACTAATAAGCACACTGATGAATATCGGTTGGCAGGATCAAGACTGAAGGAGTTTCATATGAACTTGGGAAGCATGATCAGGAACGCCGCTGGACGATTCGCAGGCAGGACCGGCACGGGCGGGACGGTCCGGGGCCGCGGGATGAACACCACGGGCCGGACGCCGAACACTGCCGGTGCCATGGGTGCCAGGTCCGGCAGCATGGCCCACCGCATCATGGGCATGCTTAAGCGGCACTAGCAACCAGCACGAACCAGGAAGCAGGTCCCGGGCTCTCCCGGAACCTGCTTTTTGGTTCTGCAGACGCCATGCGTGAACTCGTTGTCCTGGGCACCGCATCCCAGGTTCCCACCCGGACCCGCAACCATAACGGCTATCTCCTGCGTTGGGACGGTGAAGGGCTGCTCTTCGATCCCGGCGAGGGAACGCAACGCCAGATGATCCACGCCGGCGTTTCAGCCACGTCGATCACCCGTATCTGCCTCACCCACGTCCACGGTGACCACTGCTACGGTCTGCCCGGCGTGCTGTCCCGCATGGCACTGGACGGCGTGCAACACCCGGTGCATCTCCACTACCCGGCATCAGGCGGAGATGTGGTCCACGCCCTCGTGTCCATCAGCTCTCCGGGCATCGACCTGCGGCTTCACCCGCACGGCGGAGGCGGAACGGTGGCCGACGGACTGGACATCCGGCCCCTCAAGCACCGCATCGAAACCTACGGCTACCGGCTGACGGAACCGGACGGCCGCACCCTGCTGCCCGACCGCCTGGCGGCAGCCGGCGTCCACGGTGCAGATGTTGGCCGGCTGCAGCGCGACGGCACCCTCGCCGGCGTCCGGCTGGAAGACGTGAGCATTCCCCGGCGCGGCCAGCGTTTCGCCTTCGTGATGGACACTGCACCCTGCGAGGGGGCAGAGGACCTGGCGGACGGCGTCGACCTCCTCGTCGCGGAGTCAACCTTCAGCGACGACGACGCCGCGCTCGCCGGCCAGTACCGCCACCTCACCGCGGGGCAGGCCGGGGAACTGGCCGGCCGTGCCGGCGCCAACACCCTGGTACTGACCCACTTTTCGTCACGGTACGACGACGTCACCCCCCTGGCTGCCCAGGCCGGCGTCCGTGCCGCGCAAGTAAGTGTTGTGGCCGCTCACGACCTCCAACGGGTGGCTCTTCCGGAACGGCGCCGCTGGCAGGACCCGGCGCCGGAAGACGGGAAGAGCCGAGTGGGCTCATTGCCAAACCCAACCACGGGGTAGAGAGTGAATTATCCGGTAGGCACGCCATGGCCCAGAGGCCCAATGCGTTGTGGAGGTAGACAATGAGCACAACTTCCGAAGAAGTCTATGACGTCACCCCTGAAGGCCAGGAACCAGAACTCAAGCGGGTCCTGGGACCCAAGCTCCTCCTGCTCTTCATTGTCGGTGACATCCTGGGCGCAGGGGTTTACGCCGTGACAGGGACCATGGCCGGAACAGTGGGCGGCATTGTGTGGCTGCCGTTCCTGCTGGCCTTTGTGGTGGCAACGCTGACGGCTTTCTCCTACCTCGAACTCGTCACGCAGTATCCCCAGGCCGCCGGCGCCGCCCTGTATACCCACAAGGCCTTCGGTATCCACTTCGTCACCTTCCTGGTGGCATTCGCCGTGGTCTGTTCAGGCATCACCAGCGCCTCCACCTCCGCCAACGTCCTGGCCCAGAACCTGTTTGGCGGCCTGGACATCAACGGGTGGATGGGAATGCCCGGGCAGGGCGTCATCACCGCCGTCGCCATGGCCTTTATGCTGCTCCTGGCCCTCATCAACCTGCGCGGCGTGGGGGAGAGCGTGAAGTTCAATGTCGTCCTCACCATGGTGGAGATGCTGGCCCTGTGCATAGTGATCGGCGTCGGCTTTTTTGTGATGTTCCAGGGAACGGGAAACGCCGGCGAGATTTTTGTCTTCAACGACTACCAGGACAAGGGCCTGTTCCTTGCGGTCACCGCAGCCACCTCCATTGCCTTCTTCGCCATGGTGGGTTTCGAGGACTCCGTGAACATGGTGGAAGAAACCCAGCACCCGGAAAAGATCTTCCCGCGGACCATGCTGACCGGCCTGGGCATCGCCGTCCTGTTGTACATGCTTGTTGCCGTCTCTGTGGTCAGCGTGCTCACGCCCACGGAGCTGGAAGGCATCAGGGAGGCCGAAGGCGCCGCCCTGCTGGAAGTGGTGCACAAAGGCTCGCCGGATTTCCCGATCGACAGGATCTTTCCTTTCCTCGCGGTCTTTGCCGTAGCCAACACTGCGCTGATCAACATGCTTATGGCCAGCCGCCTGATTTACGGGATGGCCCGGCAGCACGTCCTGCCGCGGCCCCTGGGCAAGGTCCTGCGCGGCCGGCGCACGCCCTGGGCCGGCATTCTCTTCTCCACGGTCCTGGCGCTCGGACTCATCCTCTACGTCACCAGTGACCCCGAAAGCAACATCGTGGCCAACCTCTCAGGCACCACGGCGTTCCTGCTGCTGTGCGTGTTTACGGTGGTCAACGTGGCCTGCGTGGTGCTGCGGCGCAAGCGGGACCCCAACCGCAAGGTATTCTTCACTTCGCCGGGGCAGATGCCGCTCGTGGCCGCATTGCTGTGCGCCTTCCTGGCCGGCCCGTGGGTGGGCAGGAACGTCATCCAGTACCAGATTGCCGGCGGCCTGATGGCCATCGGCGTTGTCCTTTGGTTCGTCACGTGGCTGATCAACCGGAAAACAAACCAGGAGGGAAGGCTTGAAGAATGACAGCTGCTGCTGAATCAACAATTACCTTTGACGGGCGGTTTGCCCGGGAACTGTCGGAGCTGGCTGTTCCCTGGCAGGCAGAGGAAGCACCCGACCCCAACCTCCTTGTCCTCAATGAGGAACTGGCGCGCGAACTGGGGCTGCATCCGGAATACCTCCAGTCGCCGGAGGGCGTCCGGCTCCTTCTGGGCAACCACATACCGGCGGGCGCGACGCCCGTAGCCCAGGCCTATGCCGGCCACCAGTTCGGCGGGTACTCACCCCTGCTCGGCGACGGCCGTGCCCTTCTCCTCGGAGAAGTGGCGGATGTGCACGGGAGGCTGCGGGATCTCCACCTGAAAGGTTCCGGCCGCACGCCCTTCGCCCGCGCCGGCGACGGCCGCGCCGTCGTCGGGCCCATGCTGCGGGAGTACGTGGTGAGTGAGGCGATGTACGCACTGGGCATCCCCACCACCCGTTCCCTGGCCGTGACGGCCACCGGCCGTCCGGTCCGCCGTGAGACCATGCTTCCCGGCGCGGTCCTGGCGCGGGTGGCAAGCAGCCACCTGCGGGTTGGGAGCTTCCAGTACGCGCGGGCCACCGAGAATATGGACCTCCTGCGGCGCCTCGCCGATCACGCCATCAGCCGGCACCACCCGTCTGCCGCCCAGGCGGACAACCCCTACCTTGCCCTCTTCGAGGCGGTGGTAGCCGCCCAGGCGTCACTGGTGGCCCGATGGATGCTGGTGGGCTTCGTCCACGGCGTGATGAACACAGACAACATGACCATCTCCGGGGAAACCATCGACTACGGCCCCTGCGCCTTTATGGACGCCTTCAACCCGGCGGCGGTCTACAGCTCCATCGACGTCGGCGGACGCTACGCCTACGCGAACCAGCCGGTGGTGGCGGAATGGAACCTCGCCCGCCTTGCCGAGGCAATGCTGCCGCTCATCAACGAAGACCAGGAACAGGCCGTGGCGCCGGCGGTGGAAGCATTGGGAGCGTTCCGCCGCCAGTACAGTGACGCCTGGTTCACCGGGATGAAAAAGAAACTCGGTTTGAAGGAACGCCCGGCGGGGAGCCCCGAGGCAGAAGAAGCCTCTGAGCTGGTGGACGGCGTAATTGCCATCCTCAAGGACGGGCCCGTGGACTACACGCGGTTTTTCCGGAGCCTCGGGCAGGCAGCGCGTGGAAACCATCGGCCCGTCCGGGGCATGGTCCTGGATCTGGCCGCATTCGACGCCTGGGCCGCGCGGTGGCAGGCCCTGCAGCCCGACGCGGGCCTGATGGACCGGGTCAACCCCGCGTATATACCGCGCAACCACCTGGTGGAGGAAGCGCTCGCCGCAGCAACTGACGGCGACCTTGGCCCGTTCAACCGGCTCGTGGACGTTGTCCGTGCGCCGTACGAGGAGCGCCCGGGCCTGGAGCGCTACGCCGAGGGAGCCCCGGAAGACTTCGGCAGCTACCAGACCTTCTGCGGCACGTAAGGGATCCACCAACAACGAAACAGGGGCGGCAGGCGGGAATCCCGCCTGCCGCCCCTGTTTGGGTTGCGTGACTACGCTACGCGGACGAAGGAAGCGCCGCTGAGCCAGCTGATGGAGTGGACCTCGGTCTTGAAACCGTCCACGCCGCCGCTGACAACCTGGCCGTTGCCGGCGTACACACCGACGTGGCCGGCAGTGATCACCAGGTCACCGGCAGCGGGGGTTCCCACCACGGAGCCGTACTGGAAGAACTGGCCGGGAGCCAGGTCGCCAACGCTCTTACCCACGGACCGCAGGGCTTTCTCCACCATGGCGGTGCAGTCCTGCTGGACGCCCACCTGGCCGTAAGCCGACGCCAGGATGGCGGCGCCGGCGCCCGAACCGGTGGCAGCCGGAGCTGACGCGTAGGAGACGTTCACCCCGGTGTTGGCCGGAGCCGCGGCAACAGCTGCCTGGACGGGAGCAGGAGCAGGAGCAGCGGCCGGAGCGGCTGCAACTTGACCGGCACCCGGAATCTGGATCTGGTCGCCGGGGTAGATGATCGCGGTGATCGCCAGGCCATTGGCGGACAGGACGTCATTGAGGCTGACGCCGTAGGCGGCTGAGATGCCGCCCAGGGTGTCGCCCGAAACAACGGTGTGCGCGTTGGCTGCAGCTGCTGCCGGAGCAGCCACGGCAGCGGCAGGCGCTGCGGAAGCCTGGGTGTTAGTGGTCCCGGTGGTGTCCGGTCCGGTTACGCCTGCGTGGGCCGGGGCGCCCACACCGAACGCAATGCCGGAGGCTGCTGCTACGGCGAGCGCCGGGCGGCCAAGCGACTTGGCTGATACAGCCAAGCCCTGGAGCGCGATTGAGCGGGCCGGAGTCGCGCGGTGACGGGCGGTAATGGAATTTTTTGACACGTTTGATCGCCTCTCCCATGCCTGCGGGGTGAGCTGTCGGGTTCGGGTTGGAGATACCCGGCCGGAAGCGGCTCCGAAACGGAACGGAGGCGCTAGCGACTTAACCCCAAGGCCTCTGATGAGGCCGCGGAAAGGTGGTTCCCCCGTCCCTGCCAGCTGGAAAGCGATTGAATCCCGGATCAGTGGCAGGGCTCGGCATACTGATGGGAATGTCCCGTTTGGGAGGGACACCTGAAGACCATAACCCGCCCTCCAGTCAATTGTCACATTTGGATAACATACGAGCGGCTTCTCTCGTATTTAGCCATTGACTGGATTTCGGCGGCGATCTTTTGCTGACCTCGGCTGATGCGCCTGGTTACTCCTCGGCGCACGCGCGCGTAACAAAGTCATAAAGTTGCGCACGTAACACCGCGTCTGCGGCAACTTTCAGCTGCCCCTCGCGTCCGTCCGCTTGAACGTGGAGGGGAAGCAGGGTGCCCACCTTGTCCTCTGCCACGGCGTGCGGATCGCAGCGCGCAGGCCTGATCCACAAGCGCCATTCAGCGGGCGGTCCGCCCTGCTCGATACTGATGCCCGCAGGCCAGGGATGCCCGGGCACCTCAGTCAGGAGAGTTGTCCCCTGGATGTGGTCCAGCAGCAGGGACTTCGCCACGCCGTTCACCCGGGCTTTTGGAATGGCAACCAGCCGGACGACGGCGGTGCGGGAGTCCGCGGCCACGTCAAGGGAGGAGTCCAAGGCGATGTCCGCAACGGCAGCAGCGCCGGCGGCAAGGCAGAGCTCGGCGTTGTTCCGGCTGAGGACGCCGAACGGATCGTCGGCTCCGCGCGTCAGCTCCTGCGGTTCTGAGTGCGCCGGGCCGGTGAACAGCACCGAAGCCAGTGTCTCCGTCGCGGGGGCTGGCCCGTCAGTGCATTCGGCTGCGGGAAGCTGGACCGGGAGGCTCTTGGGCTGTCCGGGAGGCAACTCAAGTCCTGCGCCGTCACGCTGCCACCGAAGTTCGCCTCGGAACAGCGGCGTGGACACCCGGACTTCTTCGACGGCCAGGGGTCCGCCGGTGGTATTGGTGAGCTGCAGCAGCACGGCCTGCTTGCCGTATTGGTCCCGCGACTGGTTGATTTCCACGGAAATCGGCTGCGGCTTAGTCGCCGGCGGTTGCTCCGGTCCCGTGCACGCGCTGACGCCGGCTGCTGCCGCGGCAAGTGCCGTCGGGGCGGCCATCCACTGCAGCCGGGTCCGAAAATGCTGCCCGCCCATACCGCCGCCGAGTGCACTGTCCCCGTACATGCCAACAGTTTAGGGGGCGCTTCCCTGCGGCCGCCGGGCGCCCACGCTGGCGGGCGGGATGGTCTAAGGACTTCCGGCAATGTAACGATGTGGAAACTTCGGCCGTCCGGCCCGGGTTGCCGCCGGTATGCTTCGGGACTATGCCCCTGTTCGTTACAAAACCCAGGCCTGTCGCGCTCGCAGGGCTGTTGGCGGTTGCCTTGGCCGGAACGCTGTGGAATGGCCCGGCCGCCGGGGCGGAGCAGGACCCGGCCGGTGACTATCCCTCCTGGGAGGATGTCCAGCAGGCGAAGTTGACCGAAGCCGGTAAGGCAACGGAGATCACCAGGATCAACGACTTGCTGGGTGGCCTGCAGGCCCAGTCGGAGTCCCTGGGAGCAGCGGCCGTCCGGTCGGCGGCCGAGTATGCCGTTACGGACTCTGCCCTTCAGGCGGCCGGCGCAAAAGTGGAGGCCCTCACCGCACAGGTTTCGCAGGCGAACGCCGAGCTGTCCAGGCACCGGAAGGAACTGGGTGCCCTCGCGGCCCAGTCCTATAAAACCGGCGGCACCACCATGGGATTCTTCGTTGCCCTCGATGCGATCCAGACCAACAGCGTCCAGGGGCTCAACGTGGTGCGGATTGTCGGCGATAAAACGGCAGGGCTGGTGGCCAGGGCAGAGCAGACCGGCCGGATCGCATCCTCGTTGGCCGCCCAGGAAAGCGCCGCCAAAGCCGAACGGGAGCGGTTGTCCCTTGAAGCCAAGGCGAAACTGGACGCCGCCCGGTCCGCGCAGGATGCGATGGCACGCCAGGTCGCGGAAAGCCGCCAGCGCAGCGAGGAGCTGACAGCGCAACTGGCCTCGCTCAAGGGCACGACGGCGGCAGTTGAGGGCGCATACCGGCAGGGCCAGGCCGCGCAGGCCGCCTATGAGGCCGCGCAGGCCGCAAAGCGCGCCGCAGCTGCTGAGCAGGCCCGCCAGCAGGCAGAAGCGGCAGCCAGGGCGGCCGCAGCAACTGCCGTCCGCCCGCAGGCTCCAGCCGGCCCTGCACCGGCAAATCCTGCACCGGCAAATCCTGCACCCGCCAATCCGGCCCCGGCAAAGCCCGCGCCGGCAAATCCTGCCCCCGCCCCTGCGCAGCCCGTGGCACCCGGCCCGCCGCCCGTCGTCGTGCCTTCCGTTCCCGGCGGCGCCGTCAATGACCCGGCAGGAGCCAAGAGCTACGCCGCGGGCAGGCTGGGCGCCTACGGCTGGGGCCAGGACCAGTTCCTGTGCCTCGCCCAGCTCTGGACCAAGGAATCCAACTGGCTGACCACGGCCACCAACCCCTACTCCGGGGCCTACGGCATTGCCCAGGCGTTGCCGCCCGGGAAATACTCCAGCGCCGGCAGCGACTGGCTCACCAGCTACCGGACGCAGGTCGAATGGGGGCTGGGCTACATCAGCGGCCGGTACGGCTCGCCGTGCGGGGCCTGGAACCACTCGGTGTCCAACAACTGGTACTGACCGGGCGTTAGGCTTTTCCCATGCCTGATTTCGAACGGTTCCGGATCCTGCTCGAGGCGGAGCGGGCCCGAAAGCTGGCGTTGCTTCCGGCCCTCCGCGCGGACATCACCGCTGCGAACTCCGCCCGCCAGGATTCCAACGTGGACGACGAACATGATCCGGAAGGCTCCACTATCGCCTTCGAACTGTCCCAGGCCTCGGCACTCCTGAAGCAAAGCAGCGCCGGGCTGGACCAGGTTGAGGCCGCCCTGGCCAGGATCGCCGACTGCACCTACGGGTCCTGCGCCGTCTGCGGCGAAACCATCGCCGAAGGAAGGCTGGAGGCGCGCCCCTGGACGCCATTCTGCATCCGCCATGCGTCGGCAGGCCGCACTCGATGAGCACTGCCGCAGACGTTGTAGGAGCCGCTGCCGGCTTTGTTGACCGCACCCTGCAAAACGAGGGTGCCTGGTACCGGGCGGACGACGTTGAGGGCAGGCTGGGCGGTGAGCTCGCCTCCTACGGGTCCTCGGTGGGCGCCGTCCGCGGAACCGTCCGCGACACGCTGCGGAAGTACAAAGACCTTGATCACGACGCCGTGGTGCAGCTGGCGTCCGCGCTCTGGGGACAGCCGGGGCCGGGTGCGCGCGCCGTCTATGAGCGCCGGCTCGCCGCCATTGTGCTGCTGCAAACCAAGGCGGCGCTGCTGCGGCATTCGGACCTGACCCGGATGGAGGGCTTCCTGAGGTCCGCCGGAAGCCGGGAACTGGTTGACCCGCTGCTGGCGGACGTGCTGGCCCCTTTCCTGGCCCGGCTCCATGGCCGCGACCGCCAGCGGGCCGCCGTCGTCCTTGCCCGGTGGCGGACGGACCCGGATACGCAGCTACGCAACGCAGCCGCCTTCCTCGAACAGCACCCAATACCCGAAGCCACACCACAAGGAGACATCCGTGAACGATCGTTATGACCTGGACCGCTTTGTTGCCGCACAGAACAGCGGCGGTATTTATGACCAGGCGCTGGCCGAACTGCAGGTGGGCAACAAGTCCGGACACTGGATGTGGTTCGTTTTTCCCCAGCTGGCAGGGCTGGGGCACAGCGAGACATCCCGCCGGTACGCCATCAGCTCCCTCGAGGAAGCCCGGGAGTACCTGGACCACCCGGTATTGGGCCCGCGGTTGCTGGAGTGCGCGCAAGTACTGGGCAACCATAAGGACCGCACCGCTGAGGAGATTTTTGGCAGTGTGGACGCCCGGAAACTGTGCTCGTCCATGACGCTGTTCCTGCGCGCAGCTCCCGGGGAAACCGTCTTCAAAACCGTCCTCGCGCAGTTCTTCGACGGCCAGCCGGACCCCGCCACCGACGATCTCCTCGCCGGCCGCGACGACGTCTAATGCCGACGGCGGTGCCGTGCGCATCCCGCGCAAGGCACCGCCGTCGGGCGTACTTTTTGGGGCCGCTAGGGCGAGGGGCTTCCGCCGTTAACGTTCAGGGTTTCGCCCAGCACATAACTGGACTCCGGCGAGGCCAGGAACACGTACGCGGGCGCGAGTTCGGCCGGCTGGCCTGCCCGGCCGAGTGGCGTGGACTGGCCGAACTCCGGCAGTTCCTCCTTTGGCTGGCCGCTGCTGACCTGCAGCGGCGTCCAGATGGGCCCGGGCGCCACCGCGTTCACGCGGATGCCCTTGGGTGCCAGCTGCTGCGCCAAACCCTTGGTGAAGTTGTTGATGCTCGCCTTGGTGGTGGCGTAGTCCAGCAGCGTCGGGGACGGGTTGTACGCCTGGATGGAGGTGGTGTTGATGATGGTGGACCCGGCCGGCATGTGCGGAACGGCAGCCTTGGTCACCCGGAACATCGCATAGACGTTCGTCTTCTGGGTGTGGTCGAACTGTTCGTCCGTGATCTGGCTGATGTCCTCCTGCGCCACCTGCTTGCCCGCGTTGTTGACCAGGATGTCCACTCCGCCCAGCACGGCCACGGCTGTGTCCACCAGCTCCTGGCAGGCGGCGGGGTCCTTCAGGTCGCCGGGCACCTTGACGGCTTTGCGTCCCGCGGCTTCGATGATGCCGGCAATGCGGGCTGCGTCCTCTTCTTCCTCCGGCAGGTAGGAAAGCACAACGTCGGCCCCCTCGCGGGCAAAGGCGATGGCCGTAGCCGCACCGATCCCGGAATCGGCTCCCGTTACGATCGCCTTCCGGCCCTCCAGCCGCCCGGTACCGCGGTAGGTGTCCTCGCCAAGATCCGCTTTCGGCGCCAGATCCGCATCCAGGCCGGGTTCGGGCTGGTGCTGCTCGGGCGGCGAGATCTTTTCGTAGGCGGTGACGGGGTTGCGGAAGGTGTACTGGTCGGTCATGGTGGTCCTCCTGGTGCTTAGGGGTGGAACACTAAAAGCTAAGTATGCTTACCGTTCCAGCCTAGGCAATGAGGCGGGCCGCTGCCAACCCGGAATTGCTTCCGAATCCGCCATCGGTCCGGACGCGGCCCGGTTCTCCCTGCCACTCGTTTAACTGTCCCGGCGTACTTCCACCAGTCGGACGTCTTTCAAGGCGCCCGCGTCCACCACTGCCGTCATGTAGGTGCAGGCAGGCTGGCGGCGGCGGTCGGTGGGGGAGCCGGGGTTGAGCAGCCGCAGCCCGCCTTCCGAAGTGGTGTCCCAGGGGATGTGGCTGTGCCCGAAAACCAGCACGTCGGCATCGGGGAAGAGTGCTTCACACCGTGCTTCCCGGCCCTTGGCCTGCCCGGTTTCGTGCACCATGGCAAACCGCACACCCTCCAGCGTGACTGCTGCCGTCTCCGGCAGCCGGGACCGCAGGTCGGGGCCGTCGTTGTTTCCGTAGACCCCCACCAGCGAGCGGCTTCGCCGCCCAAGCTCATCGAGCAGTTTCGCGCTCACCCAGTCGCCGGCGTGGAACACCACGTCGGCGCTTTCGACGGCGGCCCACACCTGCGCCGGAAGTACTTTGGCGCGCTTTGGCAGGTGGGTGTCGGCGAGCAGGAGGAGATTCAGCGGCATACGGAAATCCTGCCATGCCGGCTTCGGTCCGCCCTTTCCGCTCCCCGTCCGGAGTCGTAATCTGGGGCTGGAGGTGATTACCATGGAGGCAGCGCAGGGCGACCGGATCATCGTGCATGGCAGGAATGTAGGTTCCTCGGACCGGCACGGGGTGATTCTCGAAGTCCGCGGCCAGGGCGGAACGCCGCCCTACCTGGTCCGCTTTGATGACGGACACGAAACGATCATGTACCCCGGCGGTGATTTCGCCGTCGAACGCGGCAACGGGCACTAGCGCCGGCGGGGCGGGTGCGCCTGCCCCCGGGCACCTGTCAGACTGGACCGATGGATCACACTATGGCTTCCGCCGCGTCCTCCACCCCGCCTGTCCGCACCGGTCCCCGCGATCCCGGTGACGCCTGGGTTGAGGGTGACCGGGGCCGGTTCTGGGGCAGGTTTGGTGCCGCCGGTGTCCTCGCTTACGATCCCGCTAAGGGGGTGCTCCTGCAGCACCGCGCCGTCTGGAGCCATAACGGCGGGACTTGGGGCCTGCCTGGCGGGGCGCTGCATGAGGGCGAGGATGCGGTGGCGGGCGCGTTGCGCGAAGCCTGGGAAGAGGCCGCCGTTCCCGCCGGAAATGTCGAGGTGCTTTTCACCTCCGTGCTGGACCTGGACTACTGGTCCTACACCACGGTGGTGGCACTGGTGACGGAACCGTTCGAGCCCGTTATCAGCGATCCCGAGAGCATAGAACTTTTGTGGATACCGCTGGCTAATGTGGACGGCAAGGACCTGCATCCCGGTTTCGCGGCTTCCTGGCCGGAGCTGCGGGAACGTATCGGCACTGCGCCGTAGGGTTCGCCTTCCCCGGCGCTCCTGCTCAGTAGTCGCTGCCGTATTCTGCGTGCACCAGGATGGGCAGGTGGTCCGAGTTGCCGCGGGGCAGCGTCTCAACACTCTCGATGTCCAGTCCCAGGGACGTGGCGAAGTCGAAGTGGCCCTTGAAAACCTTGTATCGGGTGTAGGTCCGCCGGTTGCTGAGCGAGAGCGCGTAGCCGGAGTTTTTCATGTGAAGGTGCAGGTTCTTGGTGAAGAACGGGTAGTTGAAATCGCCCACCATCAGCGTCATCAGGCCCTGGCCCATGCTGAGCAGCTCGGCGTGGGCGGCGTGTATCTGCTTCCGCCGCAGTGAATTCGAGGCGGTGAGGGGCGCGGCATGGAAAGAGCCGATGACCAGCTCATGCTGGGTTTCGTTGTCCACTACCCGCGTTCCGATGAGCCGCTCGTGTGCCGGAGCGAGGACCCTGTCATGCATCGACTTCTTGAGCGCGAAGGACTGGGTGTCCAGCGCAGTGAAACGGCTGGTGCGGTAGTAGATGGCCAGCCCAAGCCGGTTTCCCTTGGTGGCGTCCGCAAGGTGGAGTGGGCCCAGCGTCTCGGGGAGGTCGCTGGCATCCACCTCCTGGAGGCAGAGCGCATCGATGTTATGGTTCCGTGCCAGGGCAAGGAGCTCGCCGCTCGCTTTGTGCTTGCGGAGGTTGTAGCTGATAACTCGCATGGAACACCTCTTCCGAGGGTTGCTGACAGGACCGATCAAGAGTCTAGTCCGCGCACAGCCGTCAGGCGCCACCATTTGTCCGCGTCCTCCAACAACCTGTGCGGGTTGCGTGCCGGCACAGCGATAGAGTTAGTCCGAATTCACTGAAATCTCCGGGAGGGCCACCGTTGACCACCGATATGCCTGAACTGGCCGAAGGAAATTACTACTACCAGTCCCTGGGTGACGGACGTTTCCGCTCCACGATCCATGCCCAGGGTGCCTGGAATGTCCACGAGCAGCACATGGCCCCTGCATCCGGCCTGATGGCAGACTGCCTGGAGCGGCACCAGCCGCGGACCGGGCTGCGGATGGCCAGGCTCAGCTACGAGATCCTCGGCCTGATTCCCGGCGGCGAATTCCACATCGAGACCAGCACCCTCCGGCCCGGAAAAACCATCGAACTGCTGCAGGCGGAACTGAAGGCCGGCGGCCGGACCGCCATCCGGGCCACCGCCTGGCGGATGGTCACCAGTGATACGTCGGAAGTGGCAGCCGTCGAGGACGCCGGGATTCCGGGCCCGGACGAATGCAAGCCCTACGACGGCGCGGCAGTCTGGCCCGGCGGCTACATCCGCTCGCTTGAAATGCGCGTGGCGGAAGGGCACCGGCCCGGGGCCGGAAAAGTATGGCTGCGGACAGACCACTCCCTCACGGACAAGGCGGACAGCGGTGACCTTGCCCGCCTGATGGGACTCGTGGACACCGCCAACGGCATCGCCGCCCGGGTGCCGCCGGGCAAGGACAGCTACGCCTTCCCCAATGTGGACCTCCAGGTCCACATGTACCGGCGCCCGGAAGGGGAGTGGCTGGGGCTGGACAACGCCGTCTCCTTCGGCCGGGACGGGATCGGGCTCACCTCAACAGTGCTGCACGATCTGCAGGGCCCCTTCGGGCGAGCGGAACAGATTCTGACCCTCCGCAAAAGCTGACCCCGGGGCAGTCGCCGGATGTATCGTTAAGTGTCGTTGTATATCGTTGGCGATTTACAGAGGAGACCCCAGTGCGCGATTCATATCCGGCAGGCGGCTTCGGCGGGAACAGCATCGACGGCCTCTGGCAGGCCGTCGAGGAGCTCCGTTCGCGGTTCGAAAAGCGCGGGGGTACCCGCGCCGGCAAGGGCGAGGTGCGGGCTGCCGTGCTGGCCCTGCTCGCGGAGCGTCCCATGCACGGGTACCAGATCATCCGTGAAATCGAGGAGCGCAGCGGCGGAAGCTGGAAACCGAGTGCCGGCTCCGTGTACCCCACCCTGCAGTTGCTGGCCGACGAGGGTGTCATCAGCGCCGAGGAATCCAACGGCCGCAAGATCTACTCCCTGACCGAAGCCGGCCGCGAGGAGGTGGCAGGCGCGCCCGGCGCTGCGCCGTGGGGCGCCGGAGGTCCGACGGCCGGCGCGGGTACCGGGTCCCTGCCCAAGGCCGGGATTGAGCTGGCGCAGGCTGCAGCGCAGGTTGGCCGCACGGGTTCACCTGACCAGGTGCAGCAGGCCGTGACGGTACTCGAAGAGGCCCGTCGCCGGATTTACGCCATCCTCGCCCAGGGCTGACCCGGGTGGCTTCAGTCCGCCTCCGCCGGGCCGATCAGGTCCCCGGTTCCGGAAACACCCGCGCCCGGTACCGCCGCATCCTCCGCTTCGCGGCCTGGAACCTCGCGGTGACCTGGTGGTTCGAGCTGCTCCTCCCGCGGATCGGGCTGGCGTTCGTGGCCGAACGGTCGCGCCCTGCCCGGATGCAGCGCTTTGCCCGGCGGTTCCACGGGCTCGCGGTGGACCTGGGCGGCCTGATGATCAAGGTGGGCCAGTTCCTCTCGTCCAGGCTTGACGTGCTTCCGCCGGAAATCACCAATGAGCTTGCGGGCCTTCAGGACGAGGTGCCGCCGGTCCCGTTTCCGGCCATCCGGGCCCTTGCGGAGAAGGAACTGGGGGTTCCGCTCGAACGGGCTTTCGCCTGGGTGGAGGAGACCACCATCGCCGCGGCCTCGCTCGGGCAGGCACACCGGGCGCGCCTGCTTCCTGCCGATGCTGCCGAGACCGGCCTGAAGGATGTGGTGCTCAAGGTGCAGCGTCCGGGCATCGACGCAATTGTCGACGTCGACCTGGCGGCATTGCGCAAGGTGGGCGGATGGCTGAGCCATTTCCGCGTGGTCTCCAGCCGCGCTGACGTTGCGGCCTTAGTGAAGGAATTCGCCCAGACCAGCTTCGAAGAAATCGACTACCTGCACGAAGCCGCCAATTCCGAGCGTTTCGCCGTTGAATTCGCCGACGACGGGCGGACGGCAGTGCCCCGCGTCGCATGGGAGCGGTGCACCCGCCGCGTGCTGACCCTTGAGGACGTCACGGCCATCAAAATCACGGACGTCGATGCGCTCAGGGCGGCAGGTATTGATCCCGCCTTGGTGGCGCCGGTGTTTGCGTCCGTGATGTTCGACCAACTGTTCACCAACGGGTTTTTCCATGCCGACCCGCACCCCGGCAATATCTTCGTCACTCCGGCCCCTGCCGGCATCGGGGAACAGCCATGGAAGCTGACATTCATCGACTTCGGCATGATGGGCGAGGTTCCGGACTCCACCCGCAGCGGGCTGCGCAAGCTCCTGATCGCCGCCGCCGCGCGCGACGGCAAAGGCCTGGTGGCCGCTATCCGCGATGTGGGCGTCCTGATGCCGTCGGCGGACGTTCCCGGGCTGGAGCGGGCCATGACACAGCTGTTCGGCCGCTTCGGCGGCATGGGTTTCGCCGAGCTCCGCGAGGTGGATCCGCGCGAGTTCCGCGACTTCGCTGTGGAATTCGGCGATGTGGTCCGCTCCCTGCCGTTCCAGCTGCCCGAGAACTTCCTGCTCATCATCCGTGCGATGTCGCTGACCTCGGGAGTGTGCAGTTCCCTGGACCCCCGCTTTAACCTGTGGGACTCGGTGGAGCCCTACGCCGCGCAGCTCCTCCGGGACGAACGCGGCAACCTTCTGCAGGATGCAGCCCGGGAGGCGCTCGATGCCGCGGGACTCGCGCTTCGCCTGCCCCGGCGCCTGGACAGCCTCATCGGACGGATCGAGGAAGGCAACCTCACCGTCGCCAACCCGCGGCTTGATAGGCAGGTGGCCAGGCTGGACCGCACGGTACGGCGCGCGGCGTCAGCCCTGGTCTTCGGCGCGGTGTTGATCGCCGGGGCCCTGGTGCGTGCCGACGATCCGGCCCTGGGCAGCGGGCTGATGATTTCGTCCGTAGTCCCGCTGCTGCACGGCCTGTGGGTGGGACGGCGCGGACGCAACCCAAGGCTGTGAGCGGCTGCCGCCGTCGGACGCTGTGCGCAGGGCAACAAACACAATCCTGCGGTGTCAATGAGGTGGGAGGCCACGGCGTAACCTAGGTTTGGCCGTCCGGCCGAGGCTTGCGTCTCCTGAGGGTGCGGCCGCAACGAAAATGAACTGCACGAATGACCACAGGGGAGCCCAGCCACATGCACCACGCCGATCCGGGAAGCCGCCCACTGACAGTGGTGCGGCAGGAAGTGTCGCTGGGTGCCGGGCGGGACCTGGAATTCGGCCTGGAGCTGCTCGCCAGGGCAAGGAACGGCGGGATCGGCCCCACGCTGCGCCTGTACAGGCCTGCCCCCACGGTGGCGTTCGGCCAGCGGGACACCCGCCTGCCCGGTTTTGAAGCAGCAGCGCAGGCCTGCCGCGACAACGGCTTTGAACCCCTGGTCCGCCGTGCCGGTGGCCGGGCGGCGGCCTACCATGAGGGGACTTTGGTGGTGGACCACATCGAACCGGACACTGACGCCATCGCCGGATCAAAAAGCCGCTTCGGCTACTTCGGGGAGCTGTTCGCCGATGCCCTGAGAAGCGTTGGCGTACACGCAGCCGTCGGAGAGATCCCCGGCGAGTACTGCCCCGGGGAGTTCAGCGTTCACGGCAACGAACAAGGCAGCCCCCGCCAGGTCAAACTGGTAGGCACAGCCCAGCGCGTGGTGGCCGGCGGCTGGCTGTTCAGTTCCGTCATCGTCGTGGAAAATTCCGCGCCTATCCGCAAAGTCCTCACCGACACTTACGCAGCCCTGGGGCTGGACTGGGACCCCGCCACGGCCGGGGCAGTGAATGATCTGGTACCCGGCGTGGACGTGGCAGCGGTGGAGGACGCACTCCTGGCAACCTACGCCGGCCACGCCGCCCTCGAAACCGCGCCCTTCAGCAGCCTGGGGGCATAGGAAAAACGGGCGCAGGGCAACAAAAGCGGGACCAACCGAAGTTGGTCCCGTTTCGCTTGTCCGGGCTGCCGCCGGGGCTGCCTTGCCGCTTAGGCTGCGAGGCGGGTCTTGACCTCGGCAGCGGACGGGTTGGTGGCAGCGGTGCCGTCCGGGAAGAGGACGGTGGGTACCGTGCGGTTGCCGCCGTTAAGCTGCTCCACGAGTTCAGCGGTACCTTCCACTTCCTCAATGTTGATCTCGTTGTAGCCGATGCCCTGCGCGTCCAGCTGCTTCTTCAGCCGGTTGCAGTAGCCGCACCAGGTGGTGGAGAACATGGTGATGGTGCCGGATTCGGGAGTGAAGTCCATAAGTTTCTCCTATGCGTGATTCGTTGTTTCCTTCCTTTCAACGGTAGCGTGCGGGCCCGTATTCCCCGGTTCCCGGCGCTTCACATGACAGCATGGAGGGCCGGTGGCATGCTGGAGCCATGTGTGGACGTTATGTGATGGCACGTGCTGTGGGGGACCTCCTGGCTGAGTTCGACGCCGAGCTGGAGGAGGAGGTGCACATCCCGCCGTCGTGGAATGTTGCGCCAACGGATGCCGTGCCCATCGTCCTGGAGCGGCTGATTGATGAAGGGCCTGTGCCCAAGCAGGTGCGCCAGCTCCACGTGGCGCGTTGGGGGCTTGTTCCGTCCTGGGCCAAGGACCCCGGCATCGGTTCGCGGATGATCAACGCCAGGAGCGAATCGGTGCTGGAAAAACCCGCCTTCCGCAAGGCCGTCCAGTCACGCCGGTGCGCGGTTCCCGCGGATGGCTACTACGAGTGGAAGCAGGGGCCGGGGAAGTCCAAGCAGCCCTACTATGTGCATCCGGGGGAAGGCCATGGCCTGGTTTTCGCCGGACTCTATGAATGGTGGAAGGACCCGGCCTGGCCCGCGGGAGAGCCGGGCGGATGGATGCTTTCCACGTCCATCCTCACAACTGACACGCCGCCGCCCGGCAGCGAGGACACGGTGTTCGGCAAGCTGACGGCGCTGCACGACCGCGTGCCGCTGCCGATGGACAAATCCACCATGGAAGGATGGCTGGACCCGCAGGCCGACGACGCGGCCGGGCTCGTGGACCTGGTCCGGTCCGGGGTCAAGGATGTGGCGGCAGACTGGCACGTCGATTCCGTGGGCAAGGACGTGGGGAACGTGCGCAACAACGGGCCGGAGCTCATCCGGCCCGTAGAGGCCCTTTTCTAGAAGCCCGTGCCCGGCCGGGGGCTAAACGGTGACAGTGCCGGCGTCGTCCACTGTCCAGGTGGGGTTGTATGCCACCTCCCAGCGGAAGCCGTCCGGGTCCGCAAAGTAGCCGCTGTACCCGCCCCACGGCTGGGTGACAGGCTCGGCAATGATCTCGGCGCCGGCCGCGGCGGCTTCTGCCATGACCCGGTCCACGTCCTCGGTGCCCGGCAGGTTGTGGCTGAGGGTAATGCAGGGGACGGGGCCGGGAGCACCGACGCCGGCATCGGCCTGCATCTGACGCACATCCCAGAGGGACAGCACCAGGCCGTGGTTGGCCTGGATGAACACCACGTCCCCCGGAACCTCGCGGTGGACCGGCCAGCCCAGGCCGTCAACGTAGAACGCGCGGGAGGCGGGAACGCTGCGGACGCCCAGTGAAATGAAGTCGACTCTTGGCTGCATGGTTCGATACTGTCAGAGGATGGCGACAATTCAAGGGAACGATCGAGATGCTTTGGCCGACAAGGAACAGCTCGCTGCCGTCCGGGTCGCCGTTGATGAAGTGGATGACCAGATTGTCACGCTGATCGCCCGCCGGGAGCGCCTGATCCGGATCGCCGGAACGCTCAAGGGCGACGACGCCGAGGTCCGCGCCCCGGGCCGCGTGGAGCGGGTCATCGAACATGTCCGCTCCGCAGCCGAGAAGAAGGACATCGACCCGGACATCGTCGAGTCCACCTACCGGGCCATGATCTCCGGCTTCATCGAACTCGAAATGCGGGTCCACAAAGAAAACAGCTGAGCCGCACCGGCCCAGCTGTTACAGGTTTTCCTCCACGGGAACACCGGACTGGAATTCCCGTCCGTCAGCCTCGCTGAAGCCGGTCATCACGTGCCCCTCGCCGAGGCCATTGATCGCTGCCATGGGGAAGTGGCCGGTGATGGTGCTGTCCGAGTGGCTGACGCCTGAAAGATCGTAGTTTTCCTCGCAGCTCTGGTCATGGTTGAACGAGAAAAAGGAAATCGGCTTCCCGTTCATGAATTCAATGCCCAGCCGCCGCTGCGATGAGTAGTCCGGACTGGCGGCCACAAGCCCCACCACGTAGGCGCCGGAACCGGGGATTGTGCCGTCCAGATCGAAGGTTGCCACGAGTGTGGAGTCCTGGGCTTTGATGCTGACCTGTTTGAGGAGTGCGTCATGGGTGCTCATGGCACAATCCTGCTCCCTGCCGTTCGCTCCGTCCACCCCTGAGGGGTGACAGGAAAGGAAGCCGGAGGCGCTTCCGTCAGAGTACCTTTCCTGACAGGGCTGCCGGTTGTCCCTTGTCTATGCGGCAGCTGACGGGAGGCGTAGACTGGAACTGTTCGAATATATATTCGAACACTTTCCGTTCCATTTTTACGTCAGGGAGGCGCCATGGGCATGTTCAGCGAATCCGTTGACGTCTCCTGCGGCGCTGACGGCCAGCCGGTTGCCCTTATCCGGGCCGGGCGTTCCTACTCTGTATGCGCCGAACCTGTCCGCTGGTACGAGCGCCGCCAGTGGTGGGCCGAAGAAACCCGTGCGCCGCTGGGAAGCGGTCCCGGTTTGGTTGACCACGAAATCTGGCGTGTGCAGGTGCTTCCTTCCGGTCCAGGTGCTCCAGGTTCCGGCGCGTCCAATGAACAGCATGAGCCGCTCACCCTTGACCTCACCCGCCATATCCGCAGCGGCCGCTGGCGGCTCCTGCGGATCCACGACGCCCTACATCCCAGAACAGCATGAGCTTCACCCACCTTCACGTATCCACAGCTTTCAGCGCACACTATGGAGTGTCCTGGCCCGAGGAACTGGCGCAGTCCGCCGCCGCTGACGGTGCCAGCGCGCTCGCCTGCACCGACCGGGACGGACTCTACGGGACCATCAAGCACCTGAAGGCCTGCATGGGTGCCGGCCTTGACCCCATCGTCGGGGTGGACCTTGCCGTTTATGACGACGACGGCGATCACCGAACCCAGTTGGCCGGCCGGGTGGTGGTGCTCGCCCGCGGCCACAACAACGGGGCCGGCTACCGCGCACTGTGCCGGCTCGTGTCCGATGCCCACGCCCGCACCTCGGGAAAATCCGGCGGGGTTGTGCCGGTCGCCGTGACCAGGGCGGAACTGGCCTCCCGCACCCTCGATCCCCATACCCTGAAACCGGTGTTGATGGTCCTGATCGGGCCGGATTCCGACGTGGGACGTGCCATGGGCGGGCGGCGTTACCTGCGGCCCCGCACACTCTTCAAGCAGTGGCTGGACGCCATGCCCGGGGGAACTGTGGTGGCCGAGATCGTTTCCCAGCTCAGCGCACCGGGAACACCCTTGAGCACTGCACACGCCGTCCGGATGCTCAAACTCGCGGAAGAACACAGCGTCCCGGCAATCCTCAGCAATGCCGTCAGGTACTGCGCGGAGGACGGGGCAGCAACCGCGGACGTGCTGGATTCAGCACGGACCCTGAAATCCCTTCCGGAACTGGCCCAGGAACCACTGCTGCAGCCCAACGGCCAGGGCTGGCTGAAATCCTCCCGCCAGATGCTGCAGCTGGGCAAGGAAATCATCTCCGCGGCCGGCTACGGCGCAGAAGACCTCAACAGGCTCATGGCACAAACAGAGGCGCTCGCCGATGTCTGCAGGATTGATCCCGTCACTGACATGGGGTGGAAGCAGCCGGTGGTGCCGGAAGCCGCGGTCATCGGGATCAGCCAGGATCCGCACACGGAACTGATGCAGCGCTGCCAGGCCGGAATCGGCAGGAGGTTCCCCGGAATCGCCGGCAACAGCGAAAAGGAAATGCTCGGCCGGCTTGACCATGAGCTGGGCATCATCCGGAACCTGGGGTTCTCCTCCTACTTCCTCACCGTGGCGGAGGTTTCACGCATGATCCAGGACATGGGGGTGCGGGCAGCCGCCAGAGGCTCCGGAGCCTCCAGCCTCGTCAACTACCTCATTGACGTCAGCCAGGTAAACCCGCTGCAGCACGACCTCATCTTCGAACGGTTCCTCTCCCGGGACCGGGCCACCTTGCCGGATATTGATATCGACGTCGAGAGTGCCGAACGGCATAACGTTTACCACCGGATTTTTGAGCGCTTCGGCAAAGAGCGCGTCACGCTCATGAGCATGCAGAACGGATACCGGGCACGCGGGGCTGTGCGGGATGCCGGCCTTGCCCTGGGAATGGATGACGGCGACGTGGGGGACATCGCCAAGCAGTTGTGGCGGTTCTCAGCTTCAAAGTTCCGGGAGGCGCTGCAGGAGAAGCCCGAGTTGAGGGAATTTGCCGGCCGGGTGGAACAGAGGGATTCGCACGGCAACCAGCAACTGGACCTGCTGGTGGACCTGACCGAACGCCTGGACCGGTTGCCGCGGCACATCTCCATGCATCCGTGCGGGGTGATCCTGGGGGACGCCACGCTGCTGGACCGCACTCCGGTGCAGCCCAGCGGTTTGGGACTTCCCATGAGCCAGTTCGATAAGCACGACATGGATCCCATGGGCATGCTCAAGCTCGATGTCCTGGGCGTCAGGATGCAAAGCGCGATGGCATTTGCCGTGCGGGAGATCATCCGCATCCATCCCTCCAAAAAGGATGTGGTGGCAGCAGGAAGCCATCCCCCGGGCCCAGACGGGTCCGGGCCCGATTTCATTGCAGACAACGGCCACATCGACCTCAATGCCATTCCGCTTGATGATGAACCCACCTTTGAACTCATCCGGAGCACCCACACCCTGGGCTGCTTCCAGATCGAGTCCCCGGGGCAGCGCGAGCTGATCGGCAAAATGGCGCCGAGTGAGTTCAATGACCTCATCATCGATATTTCGCTTTTCCGTCCGGGCCCCATGAAATCGGACATGGTCCGGCCGTTCCTTGAGCACCGCCATGGGTTTGCCCCCGAGGTCTACCCGCACCCCCTCCTGAAGCCGGTACTTCAGGAAACCCACGGGGTGACTGTTTTCCACGAGCAAATATTGCGGACCCTGGACGTGATGACCGGGTGCGGCCTGGCGAAAGCCGATGAATTCCGCCGCGCCCTCAGCAACGAAGCCGGGGAATCCCAGGTGGAGGAATATTTCCGCAAGCATGCCAAGGCCAAGATATTCTCACCGGACGTCATCGACACGGTGTGGCACACCCTGAAGTCCTTTGCCAGCTTTGGTTTTTGCAAAGCCCATGGAGCAGCCTTCGCGGTGCCCACCTACCAGTCAGCCTGGCTGAAGGCGCACCACCCTGAAGCCTTCCTGGCGGGCCTGTGGGAACACGATCCTGGCATGTACCCCAAGCGGCTGCTGGTTGCAGAGGCCAGGCGCCTCGGGATCCCCATCCTTCCTTTGGACATCAACCTCAGCAAAGGGGAGTACCGGGTGGAACGGATCCGGCAGGGCCCGGACGCCGGGAAGCTGGGAATCCGGCTGAGCCTGAAGGGAATCTACGGACTCTCCGCCACAGAACTGAAAAGGATTGTTGCCGGCCAGCCGTACGACTCACTGGCAGACCTGCGCGCGCGCTCGCGGTTGAGCAAGCCAAGCATCAAGCGCCTGGCCCAACTGGGTGCTTTTGATTCCCTCCACCGCGAAGCGGGCGGAATGGCCAACCGGGCAGACCTGGTCCAGCACCTGCAGCACTTGCAAAGTGCCGGCAGCGGGCGGAAAGGGGTGGAAGTGCTGGAGGGGCAATTGTCCCTTCCCCTGGGGGATGTGGAACTGCGCAACGTCAAACCCGGGCTGCCTGCGCCCACCCTGGTCGAAAATGTCCGGGCGGAGCTGGACCTGATGGCCGTAGACGTCAGCAGCCACCTGATGGAAAGCCACCGCCCCACCCTGGACAGGCTTGGGGTGACCACCGCAGACAAACTCCTCAGCCTGCGCAACGGGACCGAGGTCCTGGTGGCCGGGGTGCGCGTGGCCACCCAGACTCCACCCATGCGGGGCGGGAGGAGGGTGGTATTCATCAGCATTGACGACGGCACCGGCTGCATCGATTCGGTCTTCTTCCACGAAGCCCAGGAAAACGCCGGAATGCTCCTGTTCGGAACCCGGCTGCTGCTCATCCGCGGCACCACCAGGAGGACGGGCCCGCGGGGCATCAGCATCAGCGCGAGCATGGCCTGGGACCTCAGCCGCACGGAGACCTTGCCCTTCCCAACTCCTGCTGACCAGGCCAGCGACGGCCCGCATCCCCTTGACGGGATCAGCAGGACCCTGGCAATTACCGGTTTTAGCGGTTGACGCTGCCGTGCGCCGCTTTGGCCGGCCCTCTGCCGAACCGATAGCATTGACGATGGCTGGCTGTGGTCCCCGTATGCCACAAGCTATGAAGCCTTAACTTTGAATAGGAGACACCCGTGTCAGATGCCCAGCAGATCACCCTTCTCGTCGATGGCGAAGAGACCAAGGTGACTACCGGGACAACCGGTGCGGAACTCTTCTTTGAGCGCCGTGATGTTGTAGTGGCCCGCGTCAATGGCGAGCTGAAGGACCTGGACCAGGAACTGCCGGAAGGCGCCGAGGTTGAGGGCGTCACCATCGATTCCCCGGACGGGCTGAATGTCCTCCGCCACTCCACGGCCCACGTTATGGCCCAGGCTGTCCAGCAGTTGCGCCCCGATGCCAAGCTGGGCATCGGCCCGTACATCGCTGACGGGTTCTACTTCGACTTCGATGTCGCTGAACCCTTCACCCCCGAGGACCTCAAAACCCTCGAAAAGATGATGCTCAAGATCGTCAACCAGAACCAGAAGTTCGTCCGCCGTGTGGTCTCCGAGGACGAAGCGCGCGAAGCGATGAAAAACGAGCCGTACAAGCTCGAGCTCCTGGGCAAGAAGAACGAGGCCGCCGAGGCCGGCGAGGGCGTCAACGTCGAGGTCGGCGCCGGCGACATCACCATCTACGACAACGTAGAGCGCAAGGAAGGGACCACCGTCTGGTGCGATCTGTGCCGCGGCCCGCATTTGCCCAACACCAAGATGATCTCCAACGCCTTCGCCCTCACCCGGTCGTCGTCGGCCTACTGGCTGGGCAACCAGAAGAACCAGCAGCTGCAGCGGATCTACGGCACCGCCTGGCCCACCAAGGAGGCCCTCAAGGCCTACCAGGAACGCCTTGCCGAAGCTGAGCGCCGCGACCACCGCAAGCTCGGCTCCGAACTGGACCTGTTCTCCTTCCCGGATGAACTCGGTTCAGGCCTTCCCGTCTTCCACCCCAAGGGCGGCATCATCCGCAAGGAGATGGAGGACTACTCGCGGCAGCGCCACGTTGAAGCAGGCTACGAGTTCGTCTACACGCCGCACATCACCAAGGGCCACCTCTACGAAGTGTCCGGCCACCTCGACTGGTACAAGGACGGCATGTTCCCCGCGATGCGGGTGGATGAGGAACTCAACGAGGACGGCAGCATCCGCAAGCCGGCGCAGGACTATTACCTGAAGCCGATGAACTGCCCCATGCACAACCTCATCTTCCGGTCGCGCGGGCGCTCCTACCGTGAACTGCCGCTGCGCCTGTTCGAATTCGGCTCGGTCTACCGGTACGAGAAGTCCGGCGTGGTGCATGGCCTGACGCGTGTCCGCGGCATGACGCAGGACGACGCCCACATCTACTGCACCCGCGAGCAGATGAAGGACGAACTTACCAAGACCCTGACCTTCGTCCTGGACCTGCTCAAGGACTACGGGCTGAATGACTTCTACCTGGAACTGTCCACCAAGGACCCGGAAAAGTACGTCGGCGAGGACGCCGCCTGGGAGGAAGCCACCAGGACCCTGGCCGAGGTTGCACAGGAATCCGGGCTGGAACTCGTTCCGGATCCGGGCGGAGCGGCCTTCTACGGCCCCAAGATCTCCGTCCAGGCCAAGGACGCGCTGGGCCGCACCTGGCAGATGTCCACCATCCAGCTGGACTTCAACCTGCCTGAACGCTTCGAGCTGGAATTCCAGGCCGCCGACGGCACCCGCCAGCGTCCCGTGATGATCCACCGTGCGCTGTTCGGTTCGGTGGAGCGGTTCATGGGTGTGCTCACCGAGCACTATGCCGGAGCCTTCCCCGCATGGCTTGCACCCGTTCAGGTGGTCGGAATTCCGGTGGCGGAGACGTTCAACGAGTACATGTTCGACGTCGTCGATCAGCTTAAGGCGGCAGGCATCCGTGCGGAGGTGGACACCTCCTCGGACCGGTTCCCCAAGAAGATCCGCACAGCCAGCAAGGACAAGATCCCGTTTGTGCTCATCGCCGGCGGCGATGACGCCGAGGCGGGTGCGGTCTCCTTCCGCTTCCGCGATGGAAGCCAGGACAACGGCGTGCCCGTGGCCGAGGCAGTCAAGCGGATCACGGAAGCCGTCCGGAACCGGACCAGCTAGCGAAACGGAACAATACGGTGCAGGAGAACACAGGCGCAGGGTATCCGGGGGATGCCGGCGTTACCGACGACTTTGACCTCGCCGGTGTCCCGGACGCCTTCCAGCGCCTGTGGACTCCGCACCGGATGGCCTACATCAAAGGCGGCCAGCACCAGTTCAAAAACGAAAACGACTGCCCGTTCTGCGTTGGGCCGGCACGTACCGATGAGGAAGCACTCATCGTCTACCGGGGAAAGACCTGCTACGTAGTACTGAACCTTTTTCCGTACAACCCCGGGCATCTCCTGGTCTGCCCGTACCGCCACGTCCCGGACTACACGGACCTGACGGTGGAGGAGACGGCCGAGTTTGCCGAGCTGACCCAGACCGCCATGCGGGTCCTGCGGAAAGTGTCGAATCCAGGCGGTTTCAACCTGGGGATGAACCAGGGCGTGGTGGGCGGGGCCGGTATAGCCGCGCACCTCCACCAGCACATCGTTCCCCGATGGGGCGGCGACGGGAACTTCTTCCCCATCATCGCCCAGACCAAGGCGATAACGCAGACCCTCGATGAGGTCCGCCAGCAGGTCGCTGACGCCTGGCCCGGGGAGACGGATGCTGAATAAGCACGCGCGCGGGTTCTTCACGGCCCTGTTCACCCCGTTTGCCCGCTGGCTCCTTCGCATAGGCGTTTCACCCGACGCCGTCACGATCATCGGCACGGCCGGTGTAGTGGTGGGGGCCCTGGTCTTCTACCCCTTGGGCCAGCTCTGGTGGGGCACCCTGTTCATCACCGCGTTTATCTTCTCCGACGTCCTGGACGGCATCATGGCCAGGATGCAGGCGGTGGGCGGCCGCTGGGGCAACTTCCTCGACTCCACCCTGGACAGGATCGCCGACGGAGCCCTGTTCGCTGGGCTCGCCGTATGGTTCTTCACCGGCGGAGCCAACGTCCCCATCGCGATGATGGCCACCGTCTGCCTTGTCCTGGGCATGGTGGTCTCCTACGCCCGGGCAAAAGCCGAGTCCCTGGGTTTCACCGCGAACGTCGGCATCGCCGAACGTGCGGAGCGCCTGGTTTCGGTTCTGGTGGTCACCGGATTTACCGGTCTGGGGCTGCCGAGCGTGGTCTTGCTGGTGACGCTTTCGCTGCTCGCCCTCGCCAGCCTCATCACGGTGGTCCAGCGCGTGGCTTCGGTGCGCCGCCAGGCTCTTGCGGAACCGTCCCCGGCGGATTAACACGAATTGAGCCGGCCGGCCGCGGTGAGACTAGTATTAGGACTGCCCGGTCAATGGATCCGGCAACCCGGTGTGTGTAAACATGGCATCTCCTTGCCGCCCTGCACGCCCGGCGAAGGTCATCTATCTACCCATAGGGGTTTTTGTGTCTACACCTGATGTAAGCAACGAGGCCGGTTCGTCCGCGAACAGCGTCACGGGCAGCAGCCGCGTGAAGCGGGGCATGGCTGAGATGCTCAAGGGCGGCGTCATCATGGACGTCGTCAACGTCGAGCAGGCCCGCATCGCCGAAGATGCCGGTGCCGTTGCTGTGATGGCGCTGGAACGCGTTCCGGCCGATATCCGTGCCCAGGGCGGCGTGTCCCGCATGTCCGATC
The DNA here is from genome assembly GCF_057656635.1 of Arthrobacter sp. Soil_C_49. Lineage (NCBI taxonomy): Bacteria > Bacillati > Actinomycetota > Actinomycetes > Micrococcales > Micrococcaceae > Arthrobacter > Arthrobacter sp. Soil_C_49. Next base: position 681,841 of record NZ_JBDGJZ010000001.1, on the reverse strand, counting down.
CGGACATGATCGACCAGATCATCGACGCCGTGTCCATCCCGGTCATGGCCAAGGCCCGCATCGGCCACTTCGTCGAAGCCCAGGTCCTGCAGTCCCTCGGCGTGGACTACATCGACGAGTCCGAGGTCCTCACCCCGGCCGACTACGTCAATCACATCGACAAATGGAAGTTCAAGGTCCCGTTCGTCTGTGGCGCCACCAACCTAGGTGAGGCGCTGCGCCGCATCAACGAGGGCGCGGCGATGATCCGCTCCAAGGGCGAGGCCGGCACCGGCGACGTCTCCAACGCCACCGGGCACATGCGCCAGATCCGCTCCGAGATCGCCAAGCTCGCGGCCCTGCCCGAGGACGAGCTCTACGTCGCGGCCAAGGAACTGCAGGCCCCGTACGAACTGGTCAAGGAAGTCGCCGCTGCCGGCAAGCTTCCGGTGGTGCTGTTCACCGCCGGCGGCATCGCCACCCCGTCCGACGCCGCCATGATGATGCAGCTCGGCGCGGACGGCGTATTCGTCGGCTCCGGCATCTTCAAGTCCGGCAACCCCGCCCAGCGCGCCGCCGCCGTCGTGAAGGCCACCACCTTCTTCGACGACCCGGACGTCATCGCCAAGGCCTCCCGCGGCCTGGGCGAAGCCATGGTGGGCATCAACGTCGACGAGATCCCCCAGCCGCACCGCCTCGCCGAGCGCGGCTGGTAGTCTCTCTCCGTTGTGGCGCCGGACGGAGCGATCCTCTGCGTGCTATTCCCCGCCTCCCGCTGCCGCCATACTGGCGCTAGTTGGGGGCGGGGCCCCTTTTACGCACGCTGCCGGACCGCACCGCCCGTCGCCTTGCTTTCAGTAGTAACGACGCCGGTTCCTCACCTCTTTCTGGTGGGGGACCGCGTCGTACGTCTTTAAGGGGGTGCGGGGTGTGGGGCGGCTACTCCAGGCCGCGGCGTTTTAGGAGGGGTTCCAGTTTGGCTTCGCGGCCCCGGAGGGCTCGGAAGGAGTCGAGGGGGTCCCGGCTGTTTCCGCGGGACAGGAGCTCCTGCCGGAATCGTTCGCCATTGGCCCGGGACAAGCCGCCGTTCTCGGTGAACCAGTCCACGGTTTCGGCGTCAAGTACCTCGCTCCAGATGTAGGAGTAGTAGCCGGCCGCGTAGCCCGCGCCGGCAAAAACGTGCTGGAAGTATCCGGTGCGGTAGCGCGGCGGAATCAGTGCATGGGCGATGCCGGCGGCCGCCAGGGATTTGTCCTCGAAAGCCACGGCGTCCTCAGGAACCTCGGCGGCTCCCAGGACGTGCCAGGCCAGGTCCAGCAGGGCGGCGCCCAGATACTCGGTGGTAGCAAAGCCTTCACCCCACAGCCGCGATTCGTTGAGTTTGTCCACGATGTCCTGCGGGAGCGGCTCCCCGGTTTTGTAGTGTTTCGCGTAGTTGGCGAGCACCTCCGGCCACATGATCCACATCTCGTTGACCTGGGACGGGTACTCCACAAAGTCGCGGGGGACAGCAGTGCCGGAGAACCTCGGATAGGTCACGTTGGAGAACAGTCCGTGCAGGGCATGGCCGAACTCGTGGAACGTGGTCCGCAGCTCGTCGAGGGTCAGCAGCGTGGGTTCGCCTGCCGGCGGCTTGGAGATGTTCAGGTTGTTGATGACCACGGGTGCGGTTCCGAGCAGCTCCGATTGTTCCACCAGGGAATTCATCCAGGCACCGCCGCGCTTGGACTCGCGCGTGTAGTAGTCGCCCAGGAACAGTCCCAAAACACTGCCGTCCGCGTTCCGTACCTCCCAGGCGCGGACATCCGGGTGGTAGCCAACAAGGTCTGTCCGCTCGTGGAAGGTGATGCCGTACAGGGACGTTGCGGCGAAGAAGACGCCGTCCGTGAGGACCCGTTCCAACTCGAAATACGGGCGGAGTGCCTGCTCGTCCACTTCGAATTTTTCCCGTCGGACTTTTGCGGAGCAGTAGGCCCAGTCCCAGGCCTCCAGAGGGTGGCCTGCTGCCTCGGCAAGGGCTGCCGCCTCGCGGTCGGCATTGCGGACAGCGGCCGGCGCCATCCGGTTCAGCATCGACTGGACCGCCGCGAAATCGGGCGCGGTTTGGCGGTCCACCACCAGTTCCGCGTAGTTGGCGAAGCCCAGCAGGGCGGCCTTTTCGGCGCGGAGGCCCGCCATGGATCTCGCGAGATCCAGGACGTCAAGGGGGCCGCCGCTGCTTCCGCGCGCCACCGAAGCTTCAAAGAGCCGACGCCGGATGTCCCGGTTTTCGAGGACGGCCAGGGCAGGCTGGTTTGTGGGCTGGATCAGCGTCAGGAGGAACCTCCCATCCTGCCCTGCAGTACGCGCAGCTTCTGCGGCCCGTGCCACGTCGTCGGCAGGCATGCCGGCCAGGTCCCCGGCGTCATCCAGCAGGAGGGCCGCCGACTTCATCCCTTCCTTGACCCGCTGGCCGAATTCGGTGCCCATCCGGGAGAGTTCCGCGTTGAGCTCCCTGAGCCGCTCCTGCCCGGCCTCGTCCAGCTGGATGCCGGACTGCCGGAATTCCTTCACATACTCTTCCACCAGGCGTTCGGACTCCGCATCCAGGCCGGACGTGTCGATGGCAGCGAAGCGTTCGTACAGCGCCCGGTTCAGGAACACTTCGTCCTGGTGGGCTGAAAAGCGCGGGGACAGTTCTGTTTCAAGATCCCGGATCTCATCCGTCGCGTCCGCGGAAACCAGGGTGAAGAACGCGGCAGATACCCTCTGCAGCAGCTGGCCGGACCGCTCCATCGCCACCGCCGTGTTCTCGAAGCCGGCCGGTTCCGGGTTTTCCGTAATGGCCCGGATTTCGGCAAGGTGCTCCGCGAATCCGGCCTCGGCTGCCTCGGCATAGTGCGAGACCTGGATTTCGCCGAACGGCGGCAGGCCGAACGGAAGCGGGCTGGGTTGAAGCAGGGGGTTTGTCATGCGGTAAATCTTCCACACGGGGCACACCTTCTCAACGACCCAAAATGCCCGTGGCGCGTGGTGACAGTACCTACAATGACCGCTATGGGGATTAGTTGGGGTGGCGCCGCCGTGCGCGCCCGCGCCACCGCCTGCGCAGTGTTCGCAGCTGCCGCCCTGGCGGGCTGCGGTTTGGTGGCTGAGCAGGCCGGGCAAACACCCCGGCCCGCTGTGTCCGGTTCCCACCTACCCGGTTCAGGAACGTCAACTGCCGCAGCTCCGGCCCCCAGCCCGACGCCCACGCCCACTCCCACACCTGGCAAGGGCCCGGCCTGCCCCATGTTGCGGTGCACCTCGGTGCTGGTTACGGGCGACATGCTGGTCAACACCCAGCTCTGGCAGCAGGCGCAGCAGGATGCGGCGGCAGCAGGCAAACCCGGCTTCGACTTTGTGCCCCTGCTCGAAGGCCAACGGCGGTACATCAACCACAGCGACCTTGCCATCTGCCACCAGGAAACACCTGTGGCCGGTCCGGAAGGTCCGTTCTCGGCGTATCCGTCCTTCAACGTCCCGCCGCAGATCATCGCCGCCTCGAAGGACGTGGGCTACCATGCATGCACCACCGCGAGCAATCACACCATCGACCGCGGCACCGATGGTCTGCTGCGCACGCTTGATTCCCTCGATGCCGCCGGCCTTAAGCACACTGGCTCATACCGGACGGAAACTGAGTCCCAGGGGATCCTGATCATGCAGACGCCGGCCGCGAAAGTCGCCATCATCGAGGCTGCGTACGGACTCAACGGACTGGTCCCCGACTACCCATGGCAAGTTGACATGCTGGACGCCCCGGCCATGATCGCCAAGGCCGTGAAGGCCCGGGAACTCGGGGCGGACATCGTCCTGGGCGGGATGCATGCCGGTGAAGAGTACGCGGGTGAACCGAATGCGCAGCAGCAGGAGGTTGCGCACGCGCTGGTGGACAGCGGGCAGTTCAACCTGATCTACGGACACCACACCCACTCGGTGCTGCCGATCGAAAACTACAAAGGCACCTGGATCGTCTACGGCCTCGGCAACGGCATCACCGAACTTTCACCCTGGTACGTAGTCAACAACGAGGGACTGCTGGTCAGGGTGCAGTTTGGCCAGGACGCCGCCGGGAAATGGTCATCCACGGACCTCGCGTGGGCGCCGTCGGTCATGGTCCGCGATCCGTACCGCTGGTGTTCGGTCGCTGCAGACGCGCCGCAGGGGCCCTGTGCCGGGCCGGAAGCCGACGCCGCCACCAGGCAGCGGACCAGCAGCGTGGTGGAGTCGCGCGGAGCAGCAGCGGCAGGCGCCCACGAGCTCCTGATCAGCCGCGAACCCTAAGCTTCTCCGGGGAGGGCAAGCGCCGCCGTCGGCTGCTCGATAACGGGGTAACGCGGGACGGCAGGGTCATCAGCGCGGGCGGCGCGCCGCGTGCTCCCTGGCCAGTTCGGCGAAATGGTCGTCCGGGTGGCCCGGCTCGAACGTCCCGAATTTCCGCTCGGCGGCGGTGCGGATCAGGAAATCGGCAATCGCCGGGTTCTTGGGCAGCAGCGAGCCGTGCAGGTAGCTCGCCACGATGTTCCGGTAGCGGGCGCCTTCGTGGCCGTCGCTGCTGTTGTTGCCGGTGCCCTTGGCAACGGTGCCCAGGGGCCGTACTCCGCTGCCAAGCCGGGTCTGGCCACTGTGGTTCTCATATCCAAGCACTTCGCCGAACTCCGGGGTGGCCACCTTGACGTTGCCGATCAGCCGTTCGTCGGTTCCGTGGGTTTCCACGTCCAGGACGCCGATGCCGGGGATGACTGCGCCGGTACGCGTTTTGAAAAAGTGTCCGAAAAGTTGGTAAAGCCCGCAGATCACCAGCATCGGGGCGCCGTCCTCGGCGAGGTCCTTCAACGTTCCGGCCCGCGCCTGGAGGTCGTCCTGGATGACCAGTTGTCCGCTGTCCTGGCCGCCGCCACCCACAATGATGTCCACGTCCGCTGGGAACGGATCGCCCACGTTGTATTCGAGCAGTTCGGGGGTGTAGCCGTGCCAGTGGAGCCGCTGCTGCAGCACCAGCGCGTTGCCCCAGTCACCGTAAATGTTCATGTCCCGCGGATACAGCTGCACCACCCGGAGGGTGCCCTTGCTCGCGTTCGCGGAATCCGCGCCTGCCTGGCTCAAGAGACAACCTCCACGGTGGTGATTTTGGACAGCTCGCGCCGGATCGCCAGCATGGCGGTGTAGGTGCAGAACACGCGCTTGGGTTTGCCCTTGGCTTCCCTGATGAAGGCGGCGAGGGCCGGCGCGATCTCCGTTTCGACGGCGCCGATCGGGACGTCGTCGTACTGCAGCCGCAGCGCCATATCATAGGCGCGCGATCCGGTCACCTGGTCCACTCCGCCTTCGCGCAGGGAATCGAATTCCACGTCCCACAGCCAGGACATGTCCCGGCCATCGGCGTAGTTGTCATTGATGGCGATCATCGTGGCGTAGCCGCCGGCCGGAAAGGACTTCAGTCCCAATCGGAAGCCACTCGGGTTCTTCACCAGGACGAGGTCCAGCGGCTGCCCGTCCACAGTGAGGCTCTCGCCGCGGCCGAACGCCGGCTCAACCTTGGACAGTGCCTCCAGCAGGGTGGCATGGTCAGCGGTGGCTGCCCCGCCGCCGCAAATGCTGCGCGCAAGCGTCAGCGCCGCCGCCGCATTAAAGATGTTGTACACCCCGCGCAGCTTCATGCCCGTGGTGACAGTGCCGCCGTCGTACTCGAACTCGGCGCTGTGCGCGCCTACCTTGCGGAGTACGACGTCGGCTGCGGGCTTCTCCGGCAGGTTCGCCGGGGCGGGACTTCCGGGAGCGGCGCGCATGTCGTCGTCGTTGGGGAAGGTTCCCAGCAGCGAATCGTCCAGGCCGAAGTACTTGACGTCCTGCCCGGTCAGCGTCGCCGCGATCCGGGCAACGCGGGGATCCTCACGGTTCAGGACCACGGTCCCTGTGGTTTTTGCGGCGATGTGCTGGAGCAGCTGTGCGGTTTTGTCGATCTCGCCGAACCGGTCCAGCTGGTCGCGCAGGACGTTCAGGAGGAGGCAGTAGCGCGGGGGGACGCTGTTAACGAAATGCACGGCGTGGGCCTCGTCCAGTTCCAGGACCGCGACGTCGGCGTCGAGCCGGCCGCGCCAGTCCACCTCGCCGAGCAGGGCCGCCGCCACGCCCCGGGTGAAATTGCTGCCGGTGCGGTTGGTGAAAACCTTCAACCCCTGGCTCTCCAGCAGTTCCACCACCATCTTGGTGGTTGTGGTTTTGCCGTTCGTGCCGCTGACGACGGCGACGCCGTGGGGGAGGGTGGTGAGTGTGCGCCGCATAAAGCCGGGATCGATTTTTTCGACCACCAGCCCTGGAAAGGCAGACCCGCCACCCCGGAGCCGGGAGGCCCGGCGGACAAGCTTGCCGAGCGGAACGCTGAAGGAGAACATGGTTCGAATATATCCCAGCAACGGCATACAGCTGCTGCCGGGGACGTGCTTGCGGACGGCCGGAAAGCCTCGGAGCCGTATGCTGGATGGATGACAAATTCCCTTTCAGCTGCTTCCGCGCGCATTGGATCCGGTCTGCGGATCGGCGTGCTGGCGCTCCAAGGTGACTTCCGCGAACACCTCCGGGCCATCGAAGCGACCGGCGCGGAGGCCATGGGTATCCGCCGCCCCAAGGAGCTGGACGGCCTGGACGGCCTGGTTATTCCTGGGGGCGAATCCACCGCCATTGACAAGCTCGCCCGCGCTTTCGACCTGGCCGAACCGCTCAAGGAACGCATTGCCGGCGGCCTGCCGGTGTACGGGTCCTGCGCCGGCATGATCCTGCTGGCCTCTGATATCGCCGATCCGGCCACGGACCTTTCCGGCGCTCCGCAGCAGACGTTCGGTGGACTGGACATCACCGTGCGCCGCAACGCGTTCGGCCGGCAGCGCGAGTCATTCGAGACGGACCTGGACTTCAAGGGACTGGACTTCAGTGCCACGGAATCCGGCGTTCCACCCGTCCACGCCGTCTTCATCCGCGGACCGTGGGTAGAGCGCACGGGGCCGGACGTGGAAATCCTTGCCCAGGTGGAGCCGGCTGATCCGGAGCACGCGTCCCACGCCGTCCCGCTGCCCGGGACGGCTAGAATTGTTGCAGTGCGTTCAGGCCGGCTGCTGGCCACCTCCTTCCACCCGGAAGTGACGGGGGAGAAACGCGTACACGAACTTTTTATCCGCATGATCAGAGGAGAAGCGTAAAGCATGTCAGGCCACTCCAAATGGGCGACGACCAAGCACAAGAAGGCGATCATTGACAGCCGCCGCGCAAAGTCGTTCGCCAAGCTGATCAAGAACATCGAAGTTGCCGCGCGGATGGGCGGCCCGGACCTCGCCGGCAACCCCGGCCTGGAACTGGCCGTGACCAAGGCGAAGAAGACCTCGGTTCCCAACGACAACATCGACCGTGCCATCAAGCGCGGCGCCGGCCTCACCGGCGAAGTGGTGGACTACACCGAAATCATGTACGAAGCCCGCGGCCCCCAGGGCTCCGCGCTGCTGATCGAGTGCCTCACGGACAACAAGAACCGTGCCGCCTCCGAGGTGCGCCTGGCCATTTCGCGCAACGGCGGCACCATCGCCGATCCCGGCTCGGTGAGCTACCTCTTCGCCCGCAAGGGCGTTGTCACGCTGCCCAAGAACGGCCTCAGCGAGGACGACGTCCTGATGGCAGTGCTCGACGCCGGCGCTGAGGAAGTCAAGGACAACGGCGATACCTTCGAGATCCACTCCGAACCCGGTGACCTGCAAGCTATCCGTGAAGCCCTCAAGGAAGCCGGCATCGAGTACGACACCGACGAGGTGGAGTTCGTCCCATCCATGCAGGTGGAGCTCGACGTCGACGGCGCCCGCAAATTCCTCAAGCTGGCCGACGCGCTCGAAGACCTCGACGACGTCCAGAACGTCTACAGCAACGCCGACCTCAGCGACGAAGTCCAGGCTGCCCTGGAAGCAGAGTGACGCCCGGCGGTGCCTGCTGAAACCGCACGCCCGTGACGCTGCGCGTACTCGGGGTTGACCCGGGGCTGACCCGTTGCGGCATCGGCGTGGTGGACGTCGAGCGGAACAGGCGGGCCACCATGGTGGCCGTGGGCGTGGTGGGTACTTCGCCGGAGGAGACGCTGGACCAGCGGCTCCTGGTGATTGCCTTGGCCATCGACGAGTGGCTGGACCGCTACGAGCCCCAGGTGCTCGCCGTCGAACGTGTCTTCTCCCAGCTCAACGTCAGCACGGTGATGGGCGTGGCCCAGGCGTCGGGCGTGGTGATTGCCGCCGCCGCCCGCCGGGGAATCCCCGTGGCGCTGCACACGCCGTCGGAAGTTAAAGCGGCGGTGACCGGCAGCGGTTCCTCCAACAAGGATGCGGTGACCAAACTGGTCACCAAGATCCTTCGGCTGGATGCGCCGCCGCGCCCGGCCGACGCCGCAGACGCTTTGGCCCTGGCCATCACCCACGCATGGCGGGCAGGCAGCGGCGCTTCTGTCGCCACCACGGGACCCGGCAGTTCCTCACTGACGCCTGCCCAGCGTGCGTGGGCCGAAGCGGAGGCGAAGGTGCGGCGTGGCCGCTGATTGTCCCGGCCGCTTGCTAGGGTATTCGTAGATATGTTCGGATAACCGGTCCTGCCCTCATTCCAGGTGCAGCCCGGCAGTACACCAGGAGCCCGGCCTTGATCAGTTTCCTCCGCGGAACCGTAGCGCACGTAGGCCTGTCCACGGCCGTGATTGACCTCAACGGCGCGGGAATGAGCGTTAACGCCACGCCCCAGACCCTCAGTAAGCTCCGCACCGGGGAGGAGGGCCAGCTCTTCACGTCCCTGATCGTGCGGGAGGACTCGCTCACGCTTTTCGGCTTCGCGTCCGACGACGAGCGGGAAGTTTTCGACATCCTGCTCAGTGTCAGCGGGGTTGGCCCCCGGCTGGCGCTGGCCGTCCTTGCTGTCCATGATCCGGAGGCCATCCGGGTGGCGGCACACACCGGCGACAGCAAGACCTTCACCAAAGTGCCCGGCATCGGTCCCAAGGTGGCCGGCCGGATCGTCCTGGAGCTCGCAGGCAAGCTGGTGCCGCACGGCACTGCCGCTGCACCGGGGGCACCTACAGCCGCTGAGGCCGCCTGGAAACCCCAGGTGGTGGCCGCGCTGACAAGCCTCGGCTGGTCCGAAAAGGACGCCTCCTCCAGCATCGACAAGGCACTGGCGGATGACCCCGAGGTGTCTTTCCGCGGCAATGTGCCGGAAATTCTGCGGACCACCCTGCGCTGGCTCGGCCAGGACGGGGCGCGCGCCGGCAACCGTGTAGGCAGCCGTGGCTGAACCGTCCCTGGTGGCCGCGGGGGAGGAGCCGGAAGAGCGGGCCATCGAGGCCGCCCTCCGGCCCAAGAACCTCGATGACTTTGTGGGCCAGCACCGGGTGCGGAAGCAATTGTCGCTGGTGCTGCAGGCCTCCCGCATGCGCGGCCGGAGCGCAGACCACGTGCTCTTCTCGGGCCCGCCAGGGCTCGGTAAAACAACACTGGCCATGATTGTGGCATCGGAGATGAACGCGCCGCTGCGGATCAGCAGCGGCCCCGCCATCCAGCACGCCGGAGACCTCGCTGCCATCCTTTCCTCCCTCTCCGAGGGGGAGGTCCTGTTCCTGGACGAAATCCACCGGATGTCCCGGCCGGCCGAAGAAATGCTCTACATGGCCATGGAGGACTTCCGGGTGGACATCGTGGTGGGCAAGGGCGCCGGCGCCACTGCCATTCCGCTTGAACTCCCGCCGTTCACCCTCGTCGGCGCCACCACCCGCGCAGGCCTGCTGCCCGGGCCGCTGCGCGACCGGTTCGGCTTCACCGGGCACCTGGAGTTCTATTCCGTTGCCGAGCTCGAGCTTGTCCTGCGGCGCTCCGCCGGGCTGCTGGACCTGAAGGTCAACTCCGCCGGGTTCAGCGAGATCGCCGGCCGCTCCCGCGGCACACCCCGTATCGCCAACAGGCTGCTGCGGCGCGTCCGGGACTGGGCTTTGGTCCACGGAATCGAACAAATTGACGCCCGCGCCGCGTCCGCGGCGCTGGACATGTATGAGGTGGATAAGAAGGGGCTCGACCGGCTGGACCGGTCAGTCCTGGAAGCCCTGATCACCAAGTTCGGCGGCGGCCCCGTGGGCCTGTCCACCCTGGCCATCGCCGTCGGTGAAGAAACCGAGACCGTGGAGACGGTGGCGGAGCCTTTCTTGGTGCGCGAGGGGCTGCTGGGCCGCACGCCACGGGGAAGGATCGCGATGGCCCCGGCTTGGACCCACCTCGGCTACGCGATCCCGTCCGGCGTTTTCGGGCAGGAGCCGCTGGACCTTTTTGATACCGCGGGAGATGACTCCGACGGCACTGACAACTGGGTCCAGCAAAGCCAGTAGCAGGCTCCCTTCAGCTTTTCCCTTTAGACTGGTATGACGCTCGGCACGTTCGGGTCTTTGCTTCGCGGGCTGCACACGCCGCCTGCGTCGCTGGGGAAGGAACCCGTCAGGCCTCTGCCTGCCTGACAGTTCTGCCCCGGCCGGAGCGAAGCCGATGTTGCTGGAAAATCAGCTAGGCAAATAAAAGGACGGAATTCCCCTTGGATCCAATGTCAATTCTCCTGTTCGTCATGCTCGGTGTGTTCATCTTTATGATGTTCCGCCGCAACAAGAAGACGCAGCAGCAGCAGGCGGAACTCCAGTCGAAGTTCGGCCCGGGCGTCGACGTGATGACCAGTTTCGGCCTCTTCGGCCGGATCGTGGACATCGACGAGGCCGAGAACAAGGTCACCCTTGAGCTTTCCCCCGGCAACACCGCCACCGTGCACCGCCAGGCCGTCACCAAGATCGTTGAACCGGCTGTTGTTCCCGAAGCCGCTTCCCCTGCAGTCCCGGATGATGCATCCTCCATCACGGGCCAGGAAATCACCGCGCCGGAAACCGGCGCCACGGCACAGCCGGCCGAGACGCCGGACGAGACCCTGAAGCGCCTCAACGATGAGGGCAAGAAGGACAGCTAGTCCCCGTTAGCGCTTTTCCACACCTCTACGGCTGCGGAACACCGCCGGTGCCTGTAACACCTGGCACCGGCGGTTCGTCCGTGAATAAGAGAAAGATCAACAATGGCACGAACTGGCCCTAAGAAACCAGGCCTCAGGGTCCTGGTCTGGCTCGGCGTAATCATCGTCGCGCTGACCGCCGTCCTGGCCGGCGGCACCATGGCCGGGAAGGCAAGCTGGGCGCCCAAGCTGGCCCTGGACCTCGAAGGCGGCACCCAGATGATCCTGGCGCCCAAGGTTGAGGGCGGTTCGGACATCAATGAAGAACAGCTCAACCAGGCTGTGGCGATCATCCGCCAGCGCGTGGACGGTTCCGGTGTTGCCGAAGCCGAGATCAGCACCCAGTCGGGGCGCAATGTGGTGGTCAGCCTTCCGGGCACCCCGTCAAGCCAGACCCGCGACCTGATCCAGGCCTCCGCCGACATGAACTTCCGCCCTGTCCTGCTCAACGGGGCAGGCGCTCCCGTTCCGGAGGAGTCGCGGGCACCTGAGGACCAGCTGCCCAAGCCGACGGCGGAACCCGCCAACAGCAGCGACATCAACTGGATCACGCCGGAAATCTACCGCCAGTTCGAAGCCCTTGACTGCGACAACCCGTCCCAGGACGAGCAGGAACGTTCCGACCCGGCCAAGCCGCTGGTCACCTGTGAACCTGCGTCGGGAACCAACCCCGCAATCAAGTACATCCTGGGTCCCGTGGAGGTCAAGGGCAGCAACATCGTCACCTCCTCCTTCCAGCTCCAGCAGGGCGCACAGGGTGCCGTCACCAACGAGTGGGCCGTCAACATCCAGTTCGACGACGAAGGCACGGCCAAGTTCAAAGAGGTCACCGAACGCCTGAACCAGTTCTATGTCGCTGCCGGCGGGGAGTCGGGCAACGACCCCAAGGCCCAGTTCGCGATCGTGTTGGATGACCAGGTCATCTCAGCTCCGCGTTCGCTTGCCGTGATCACCGACGGCCGCCCGCAGATCACCGGCGGCTTCACGGAACAGACCGCGAAGGCGTTGTCCGACCAGCTCCGCTTCGGCGCCCTGCCCATCAGCTTCGAGATCCAGAGCGAACAGCAGATTTCCGCCACCCTCGGCGGCGAGCAGCTGCGCATGGGTCTCCTTGCCGGCCTCATCGGCCTGCTGCTGGTGGTGGTCTATTCGCTGTTCCAGTACCGGGCCCTCGGTTTTGTGACCATCGCCTCGCTCGTGGTGGCCGGCATCCTGACCTATCTGGCCATCGCCATCCTGGGCTGGACGGAAAACTACCGGCTGTCCCTGGCCGGCGTCGCGGGCATCATCGTGGCTATCGGCCAGACGGCAGACTCGTTCATCGTCTACTTCGAGCGCATCAGGGATGAGCTTCGGGAGGGACGCGGGCTGGTGTCCGCCGTCGAAAACGGCTGGAAGCGCGCCAAGCGGACCGTCCTGGCCTCGAAGGCAGTCAACCTGCTGGCGGCCCTGGTTCTGTACTTCGTGGCCGTCGGCAACGTGCGCGGCTTCGCCTTCACCCTGGGCCTGACCGCCATCGCCGACCTCATCGTGGTGTTTATGTTCACGCACCCCACGCTGCAGCTGCTGGCCCGCACCCGGTTCTTTGGTGAAGGACACCGGTTCTCCGGTCTCGATCCGAAGCGCCTTGGCGCCGTTCCGCTGTACCGCGGCGCCGGCCGCCTCAGGACCCCCGAGGACCGGCCCGCCGTCGCTGTCCGTGCCAAAAACGCGGGCGCCACGGCCGAGGCGGAACGCCGGATGACCATTGCCGAACGCCGCCTGGCGCAGAAGCAGGAAGAGCTGGCCGGCTCCTCGAAGTCTGCAGCGAAGGAGAACAAGTAATGCCAAGCTTCGCGACGTTCGGTAACGAGCTCTACACCGGCAAACGCTCCTACAACTTTGTAGGGGCCAAGAAGATCTGGTTCATCATTGCGGCCGTGGCCGTCGCCCTGTCCATCCTCATCCCGGTGGCAAAGGGCGGCTTCAACCTCGGCATCGAGTTCCGCGGCGGATCCGAGTTCACGGTCTCGAACGTGAAAACCACAGACGCCGCCCTCGGCGAGAAGGCCGTCACGGACGTGGTGGCCGGCAGCGTGCCCCGCGTCGCCAACGTGGCCGGGACCACCATGCGGATCCAGACCGACAAGCTCACCGACGATGAGACCCTTCGCATCAAGGAGGGCCTCACCACAGCCTACGGAGTCACCGATAACGAAGTGACGTCCACCTTTGTGGGACCCACCTGGGGTGCTGACGTGACCAAGCAGGCGCTGATCGGCCTGGTGATTTTTGTGCTCCTTGCCGCGGTGCTGATGGCGCTGTACTTCCGCACCTGGAAGATGTCGCTATCGGCCATCGCAGGCATGGTGGTGACGATGTTCGTCACAGCCGGGGTGTACGCCCTCAGTGACTTCGAAGTCACCCCGTCAGCCATCATCGGGTTCCTCACCGTGCTGAGCTACTCGCTCTATGACACCGTGGTGGTGTTCGACAAGATCCGTGAGAACACTGCCGAGCTCGATGCCTCAACGCGGCGCACGTTCGCGGAGGAAGTCAACCTGGCAGTGAACCAGACGCTGGTCCGCTCGATCAACACCATGATGGTGGCCATCCTGCCCGTCGGCGCCATCCTGTTCATCGGCGCCGGCCTCCTGGGGGCGGGTACGCTGCGCGACCTTTCACTCGCGCTGTTCGTCGGCATCCTGATCGGCACTGCGGCCACGATTTTTGTTGCCGCTCCGATGTACGCCTGGCTGCGCCAGAACGAGCCTGACCTCGTACGGCAGGCCAAGCGGGTTGAGCAGCGCCGTGCCGCTGCGGAGCGGTCCGCTGCTCCCGTGGAGCCGGCACAGGCCTAGGACGTTCCGTCCGGGCCGGGCAGCGTCAGAATCCTGACGCTGCCCGGCCCGTGCTGGTTTAAGCGCCGGTTATAAAAGTCGCTGCGGTGAGGAATAGACTGGGGTAATTAAACGGTCATGAAGGGTGCTTCATTGGAAGAACGTTCTGCGTCGCTGCCGACAGCACAGGGAGATCAGGGTCCGGCCGGTGTGCAGACCGGGACGGCCGCTTCTGCGCGCGCAGGTTCGTTGGTCCCCGTGGACAACTCCGGTTCCCGCCCCACTTTTCCGGGCCGCCGGGAACGCACCAGGTCCCGGCTTGCCCGCCTGACCGGCCGGGGTACGGCCAACTATTCGCCCATCCTTGAGCCTTTGCTGAGGACGGTCCGGGCCAACAATCCCAAAGAGGATTTCGACCTCATCCAGCGTGCGTTCGACGTTGCAGAGCAGAGCCACCGCGGCCAGAAGCGCAAGAGCGGCGACCCGTACATCACCCACCCGGTGGCTGTGGCCACGATCCTCGCCGAGCTGGGCCTCAGCGGAACCACCTTGGCGGCCGCACTCCTGCACGACACCGTGGAGGACACCCCGTACACCCTCGCCGACCTGAAACGTGACTTCGGCCCGGAAGTTGCGATGCTTGTTGACGGGGTCACCAAGCTGGACAAGGTCAGTTTCGGCGAAGCGGCGCAGTCCGAGACAGTCCGCAAGATGGTCGTGGCCATGGCCAAGGACATCCGGGTGCTGATGATCAAACTCGCCGACCGGCTCCACAACGCCCGCACCTGGCGCTTCGTGTCTGCCGAATCATCGGCCCGCAAGGCCCGTGAAACCCTGGAAATCTTTGCCCCGCTGGCGCACCGGCTGGGCATGAACACCATCAAGTGGGAGCTGGAGGACCTGTCCTTCGCAGCCCTGTACCCCAAGGTGTACGAAGAGATCGTCCGCATGGTGGGGGACCGCACGCCCGAGCGGGAGAAGAGCCTCAGTGTCATCCGTGACCAGATCACCGAAGATCTGCGGACCGCAAAGATCAAGGCCACCATCACGGGCCGGCCCAAGCATTATTACTCGATCTACCAAAAGATGATTGTCCGCGACAAGGACTTCGACGACATCAACGACCTCATGGGTGTCCGTGTCCTGGTGGACTCCGTCCGTGACTGCTACGCCGCCCTCGGCACCATGCACTCGCGCTGGAACCCGCTGCCCGGCAGGTTCAAGGACTACATCGCGATGCCCAAGTTCAACATGTACCAGTCGCTGCACACCACGGTGATCGGTCCTGGCGGCAAGCCGGTGGAGATCCAGATCCGGACCCACGAAATGCACCGCCGCGCCGAGTACGGTGTTGCGGCGCACTGGAAGTACAAGGACCAGCCCAACCGCACCGCCGTTGGCCCCGGCAGCCCCCGCGACGGCGACATGGGCTGGCTCCGGTCCCTGGTGGACTGGCAGCAGGAGACGTCGGATCCGGGGGAGTTCCTCGATTCCCTGCGGTTCGAGATCAACGCGCGGGAGGTTTTCGTCTTCACCCCCAAGGGTGAGGTGATGGCCCTGCCCGCCGGATCCACTCCCGTGGACTTCGCCTACGCCGTCCACACCGAGGTGGGTCACCGGACCATCGGCGCCAGGGTCAACGGGAAGCTGGTTCCACTCAACAGCGAGTTGAATCACGGCGACTGGGTGGAGATCTTCACCTCCAAGGCCGAAGGAGCAGGCCCCAGCCAGGACTGGCAGCATTTCGTCAAGAGCGCCCGGGCCCGCAACAAGATCCGCCAGTGGTTCAGCAAGGAACGCCGCGAAGAGGCGATCGACCGCGGCAAGGAACTCCTCACCCGCGCCATGCGGAAGCAGAACCTTCCCCTGCAGCGACTGATGACGCATGAGGCGCTGGCCGCGGTGGCGGAGGATTTCAAGTACGTCGACATCTCCGGCCTGTACGCCGGCGTGGGTGACGGGCACACCTCGGCCCAGGCGGTCATGGAAAAGCTCGTCGAAAGCCTCGGCGGCAATGAGAGCGCCGACGACGACATCTCCGAAGTCAGCATCCCCACCCAGGTCACCAAGGCTCGCTTCTCCGATTCCGGTGTTGTGGTGCGCGGCGTCGGCGACGTCTGGGTGAAGCTGGCCCGCTGCTGTACGCCTGTTCCGCCGGACCCCATTCTCGGGTTCGTCACCAGGGGCTCGGGCGTATCCGTGCACAGGACGGACTGCACCAACATCTCCGACCTGAAGGATCAGCCGGACCGGATCGTTGACGTGGACTGGGCGCCCACACAGTCCAGCGTGTTCCTCGTGGAAATCCAGGTTGAGGCGCTGGACCGGAAATCGCTGCTCTCCGACGTCACGCGCGTGCTGTCCGAGAACCACGTCAACATCCTGGCCGCGAGCGTCCATACGTCCAGCGACCGGGTAGCCATCTCAAAGTTCGCCTTCGAGATGGGCGACCCCAAGTACCTCAACCACGTCCTGAGTGCTGTCCGCCGGATCGACGGTGTTTTCGACGTCTACCGCACCACGGGGAACAAGCGCCGGAGCTAGCTGCGCCAGCTTTTCCAGGGCTGCCCTCTTGTGGGGCACCCTGGGACTCGCTTCCACGGCGAGAATCAGCAACCGCAGGCGCACATCGTTCTGCGGGCGTGCCAGCAAACTATCCAACGTGGGGATGGCCCGCTCCGCGTCCACATGCAGGGCGATATCCAGCGCAGTGCGCAGGGGACTGGAGACCATCAGGCCGCCCAGGCTGACAACGTCAAAGGGCCCGAGCTTGACCTCATGCAGGCTGCACCCCCTGGTGTTCCGGAGGCTCGAAACCCGCCGCTTGGTATCCACCAAAAGTGCCAAACGGTCCGGCTCGGCCGCACAGCCATAGATCCAGGCCGCCGTCATCCGCCCGGCCACCACCCGCTGGCGGACGGCCGCCGGAACCGCCCCGGCTGCGGCTCGTGCCCGGAGTTGCGGGGTGGCAGGGGTTCCGGGCAGTGCGTAACCGTGCTGATGGAACCGGGTCAGCAGGCCGTCCGCGGCCAGCGACTGAAGCTCCGGGAGGGCAAACGGCATGCCCGGAGCATAGAGCTCGGGAAAGCGCGGCAGCGGTTCTGCCCTGGAGGATGAATCCGCGCCGTGGGCGGCGGCGGGAGTTGCCGATGGTGTCGCCATCCACCCATCCTGCCGCGCCCACGTTAACTGGCACAGGCCCGGTTCCGGTTATGTGGATAACCGGAACCGGGCCTGCAGTGCAACAGCCTGGGAGTAAAAGACGGTCAGGTCAGTTCGCTGGCCGACCGCTGGATCTGGTCGAGCCAGGCCTGGCGCGCTTCGAGGGCTTCCTGGGCAGCCTTGATCCGGCGCTGGTCGCCCGTCTTCTCAGCCTTGGCAAGGTCTTCCTGGAGCCCCGCGATGGCGGATTCCAACTGCGAAAGTGCGCTGTTGGTGCGTGCCTTGCGCTCCGGGTTGGAGCGCTGCCACTGCTCTTCCTCGGCGTGGCGGACTGCGTCCTCCACCTTCCGCAAGCCTGCTTCGACGCGTCCCATGTCCGCGCGAGGAACCTTGCCGGCCTCTTCCCAGCGGTCCCGGATGGACTGCAGGGCCTTCTTGGCAGCTGCCAGGTCCTTCACCGGGAGAATGGCGTTGGCTTCGGTCAGGAGGGCTTCCTTGACCGTGAGGTTCGAGGCGTACTCCTGGTCGATCTCGTCATTTGCTGCCTGGCGGGCAGTAAAGAAGGCATCCTGGGCGGCGCGGAACCGGGCCCAGAGGGCGTCGTCGTCCTTGCGGCTGGCCCGCGGGGAGGCCTTCCACTGGTCCATCAGGCGGCGGTACTCGCCGGCGGCGAATCCCCAGTCGGTGGAGGTGGACAGTGCTTCGGCCTCGGTGATCAGCTTCTCCTTGGCGGACTTGGCAGCTGAGTTGTTGCTGTCCAGCTGTGAGAAGTAGGCGCGGCGGTGACGGTCGAAAACGGTGCGGGCGGCACGGAACCGCTTCCACAGGGCGTCCTCGTTGCTCCGGCCCAGGCGGACTCCGCTCTTCTGGGCCGCCTTCCAGGTCTCGAACAGTTCGTTCATCCGGGCACTGGAGGTCTTCCACTGTGTCTGGGCGGGATCCTGGCCGGAGATTTCCTCGGCTTCGGCCACGATCGCCTCGCGGGCAGCGAGCTCGGAGGCGCGGGCGGCGTCGTGCTCCGCCTTCTCCGCCTTTTCGAGTTCAACAATCTGCGTTGACAACGCATCGAGGCGGGCCTCTGCAGACCGGAGGTCGCCCACCATGTTGCGCTCGGCGAGCTGCTCGCGCAGGTGGGTGACGGTCTTTTGCATGTCGGTGCTGGGGGCCCTGGAGCTGACGCGCTGTTCGAGCAGCACAATCTGGGCCACCACGTCGTCGTACTTCCGCGCGAAGTAAGCCAGCGCCTCGTCGTCGCTGACACCCGGGTACTGGCCCACGGGGTGCTCGGCGCCGTCGATGTTCAAAAAGACGTGTCCATCCCCTTCAACGCGGCCCCACTTCGAGGCTTCTGCCAGCGATGTTGCCGGCGCTGCGGGTGCCGGAGCTGCGGCAGGCGCGGCGGCAGGCTTGGGACGGGAAGCGAAGGCGGCCGGAGAGGGAGCCGGACGGGGTGCCGGTGCCGGGGCGCTGGTTTCCGGGGTTGTGCCGGCCGGGGAAGGGTCTGCCGTCGCATTCGCGTCCGAGGCTGTACCCTCCTCGGCAACGCTCCCGGTGGCGGTGCTTTCGGGGGCCTCTTCCACGGGAGCTTCCGCTTCCGGGGTGCTGGCTGCAACTGAAACTTCCTCGGAGGCGGGGGCCGCCGTCCCGGTCAGGTCTGTTGCTGTTTCGTCGGATTTCTGACTGTCTGTCACCGCTAAAAGTCTTTCGCTTGGAGGGAAATACTCAGGTCCTGCACCGCAGCCTCCGGGGCCCGGCTTCCTACTTCAGAGAAAACGAGTCTATCGTGACTGGTTCCACAGGTGCGCCGTCTGTGTCGCTGCTGCCCGGCGTGACCCCGGCTGCAGCAATATTCGACACCACATCAAGGCCGGAAGTCACTCTTCCCACGACGGTGTAGCCCCCGGCGCTGTCCGCCGGAATGACCGTGTCCTTGTACACAATGAAGAACTGTTTCCCGTTTCCGAACGCGTTGTTCCCCGTGCGGGCCACAGCGATGGTTCCGGCCGGATAGGTATTGTCCGCGGGTGTGTTCTCCAGGGGCCCCCACGTGTAGCTTGGGTCGCCCTGCCCGTCAGGACCGGATGCGCCGCATTGAAGCAGCCCGAACGTCTCACCTGTGGTGAGGCGATGGCAGGACTTGGCACTGAAGTAGCCTTCGTCGCTGAGCGACTTGAAAACAGCGGCGGCCTGCGGTGCTTTCGTCCCGTCCAGCTCCACAGCCAGCGGGCTGCCGTTCAGGACCAGGTTTCCGGTGAAGGTCTTTCCGGCAGCCGTTTCCGCGGCAGGAATGTTGGGACCGTTGGTCGCTTGTGCTGACGGGCTCGCAGATGCGGAAGGGCTGGACAGCCCTGCCTCGGCGGCAGCAAACTCCTCCTCGGTGGGATTGCCGGCAAAGGCGGTCAATTGGAGGACGACGGCGAGCAGCACGGCGGCGGTTCCGGCACCGGCGGCGATCATGTTGTCGCGCTTTCGCCGCTTCTCCTGGTCCCGGCGCAGCTCGCGCTTGGCTTCCATCTGCTGAATGCGCCGCTTTGCTTCGCGGGCACTGCGTGAACTGGCCGCCAAGGGTCCTCCTTATTGTCGGGCTGCTGCGCCGCGCGGCACGGGCCGCCGGCGCAGGTGTCTGACGGCCGAGCCCTCGCTTCCGCTGCATTAGAGATGCTGGCGGATGACGCATAAACTGACTGCCGCACATAGTTTATGCATGACTGGCTGGACTGCCGCCGTTCCGGGCCCGTTTCGGGCCGCGCAAGTCCCAGGCACCCTTAACAAAGAGGAGAAAATCCACCATGGCACGCACCGCCTCCCTGTCCGGATTCCCTGAGTGGCTTCCCGAGGAGCGGCTGGTGGAGCTGCATGTGCTGGACACGCTGCGCCGGGTATTCGAGCTGCACGGGTTCGCTTCCATTGAAACGCGGGCGGTTGAAACCGTGGGGCAGCTGCTTCGCAAGGGTGAAATCGACAAGGAAGTGTACGGTCTCAGCCGGCTCCAGGAGGACGAGAGCGAGAACCCCGTTAAGGGCGGCAAAGCTGATCCTCACGCCCTTGCACTCCACTTTGACCTGACTGTTCCGTTTGCACGCTATGTGGTGGAGAACGCCGGCTACCTCGCTTTCCCGTTCCGCCGCTACCAGATCCAGAAGGTCTGGCGCGGTGAGCGGCCCCAGGAGGGCCGCGCCCGTGAATTCACCCAGGCGGATATCGACGTGGTGGGCGACGGCGAACTGCCGTTCCGCTACGACGTCGAAATCGCCCTGGTCATTGCAGAGGCCCTCAGCGCCCTCCCCATCCCCGACTTCAGGCTGCGGGTCAACAACCGCAAGCTCGCCGAGGGTTTCTACCGCGGCATCGGCCTGGACGATACTGCCGGTGTACTGCGCAGCATCGACAAACTTGAGAAGATCGGTCCCGCGAAAGTCGCCGGGCTGCTGAAGGCTGAACTCGGAGCAACCGACCAACAGGCGCAGAAAGCACTGGAGCTGGCGGGAATCCGCACCGAGGACACCTCCTTTGTGGAACAGGTGCGGGCCTTGGGCGTCAGCAATGAGCTGCTCGAGGAAGGCCTGAGCGAACTGGAACAGGTCATCGAGGCCGCTGTTCAGCGCGCTCCCGGCAAGGTGCTGGCCGACCTCAGCATCGCCCGCGGCCTGGACTACTACACCGGTACCGTGGTGGAAACTGTTTTGGTGGGCCACGAGCAGCTTGGGTCCATCTGCTCCGGCGGCCGCTACGACGCGCTGGCCTCCAAGGGTAACCGGAAGTTCCCCGGAGTTGGCCTCTCGATCGGCGTTACCCGGCTGGTGTCCCGCATCCTCAGCCAGGACCTGGCCAAGGCGTCCCGGTCCGTTCCCACCGCCGTGCTTGTCGCCCTGAGCAATGATGAGAGCTGGAGCGCCGCACAGGACGTCGCAGCCCAGCTCCGCAGCCGCGGAATAGCCACGGAAGTGGCAGCGAAGGCTGAGAAATTCGGCAAGCAGATCAAATTCGCCGACCGCCGCGGCATCCCCTTCGTATGGTTCACCGACGACAACGGCACCCACCAGGTCAAGGACATCCGCACCGGTGAGCAGGTAGTGGCATTCCCCGAAACCTGGACCCCGCCGGCGGAGGATTTGGCTGTCCAGGTCGTGTCAACAGCCCCGGTGGCTTCCGCAGTCTAGGGCTGCTCCCTGATGCGCTGCCGCTACCTAGGCAGCGCTTCCTGGAAGTGGGCGCGTTTGAGGGCATTGCGTTGCCTGGCTTCAGCGCGACGTGGCCTTGGCCGCATTACTGCTGTGGCAGGCAGGCCAACCGCAACGGTTCGAAGTAGGGGGCCGTTGGCTACCGGCGTTCCCGGCAAGGGCGGCGAGGTGGACCTGTAGGTGTGGCCGGTGGGTGTCCTTGTTTCGGCTGAATGCCTTTGACCTGGTCTGGTAACCGTCTTTGCGGTCCAGCCTGGTGTTTCTTTGGTGTGGTTGCAGGCTTCGCAGAGGCCTTGGCCGTTGGTGCCGGCGGTTGGTCCGTCGTTGTGCCAGGGAATGATGTGGTCCAGGTGGCGGATGGGCGCGTCGCAGTAGGGGGTGCGGCAGGTGTCGTCCCGTACCTGGATGAACCGGCGGAGTCCCGGCGGGAAGAGCCGGGCTTTGGAGTCCATTGCGACGAGCTCCCCGCTGGTGGGGGCGGTGTAGAGCCGGCGGAGCCAAGCCTGAAGCTCGGAATCATCCGCGAAGTGCCCAGGTCCAGCGTCTGTCATCAGTTCGCCCTTGAGGGCTTTTCGGGCCCATTCGCCGGGGATGATGCCGTAGCCGGTGAGGCGGGCGGGTTCGCTGTGGCCTTGGAAGAGGGTGCGGTCGGTCATGACGAGTTGGAGGTTGATGCCGGTGTAGCCGCCCGGGGTGCCGGTGACGCATTCCACGAGCCGATCGGCCATGATGGCACTCTTGGGCCGCTCATCGCCCGAAGACCTCAAGGCATCGGCGTGCCTGGTCAGCGCCGCCGAAAACGGCGACCCCCTGGGCCACCGGAAGGAGAGCGGTCAGCCGGGTCATGGTGTCCGGAGCCGGCCGGAGGGTCACGGTCCGTTCATTCACGGCATGGCTGGCCCGCCTGGCGACTGAGTGCGGGTCCCGCCGGTATGCGGCGGCCCGCACGGCGGCGTTGATGGCCCGGTCCCCGCAATGAGCCAGGGACCCGGTGTCCGCCGCGATCTCTTCATCCACAGCGGCCCGGTCCTCAACCGACAGGCAGGCCGTTTCCCTCACCACCAGGGTGGCCCGCCACTCGTTCAGCTGGCCCGATTCCAGCGCCGCGAACGTGTGGGGCATCTCAGCCAGGGCTTTCCCCAGACCCAGCAGCCTGCTCCCACGGGACGGGGACTCCCGACGCGCCAACGCGATTTCCGCGCCCACCCCGGCACCGAGCTCATCCGCCGGCACACCCGCGGCGGCCTGTTCCCGCCGGACGCCAAGATCGTAGGCCACGGCGATACGGGCCTGCTTCGCCGCGGCAGCGGACTTCACGTCCTCCAGCTCCCGCATCTGGTCAATCTTTCCCGGCCCGTCCATAGCGATTGGGACAGCAGCCAGCCATTCAAGGACATCAGCAACAGAAGGAACAGCACGGTTTTCCACCGCGACTGCCCCTGCCAACCCTTGAATCGCTTCCATAACCAAAGTCTTCCAAGGGGCCCCGCTAACGGCACGAACCCACCGGCCCTATGGAATAGCCGGGGACATCAGCCTCAGGGCTTGAGGACGGCGGCCGTTCCGCTACAAGCGGCAAGGCCGCCGTCGGACGCTATGCGGGCGGTGCGCTAACGGCGGAAGCGCAGCACCAGCCAGCGGCCCGCCACACCTAAGGCAAGAACCGCCGTCATGGTCAGCACGGAGGCTGCAGGCAGGGTGAAGGCCAGGAAAAGGCAGCCCAGGAAGCCGACGGCGTTCAACCACTGTGGCGCGTACCCGGGGTGGACGTTCAGCGTGAACGCAGAGGCATTCGCCACCGCGTAATACAGCAGCACGCCGAAACTGGAAAAGCCCACCACTGTCATAACGTCCGTGGTCAGCAGGAGCAGGATCACGACGGCGGCGACTGTCAGCTCTGCAACATACGGCACCGTGTGCTTGCCGCCGATCCTGGCCAACGGGCGGGGAAGGTCCCGCTCCCGGGCCATGGCCAGCGTGGTACGGCCCACGCCCGTGATGAGGGCGAGAAGAGCACCCAGGCACGCGGCCGCCGCGCCAGCCTGCACCGCCGGCGCGCCCGCCGCAAACTGCGACTGCAGCACGGCCTCCAACAGCGGCGTCCTCGTCGCCGCAAGCTGCCCACCGGGCAGGTGGTTCAGGAGCAGCAGCGCCAGGGCCAGGTAGATGGCGAAGGCCGAAGCCAGGGCGCCAAGGATGGCCCGGGGGATTGAGCGGGCAGGGTCCTTCACTTCCTCACCCAGGGTGGCGATCCTCGCGTACCCGGCGAAGGCGAAAAACAGCAGGCCGGCGGCAGGCAGCACTCCGCCGGAGCTGCCAGGGGCAGCCGTGCCGTCAGGGGACGGGTGCGGCCCCACCAGCGCGGCTGCCGCAACAAACACCAGGGTGGCCAGCACCACGCACAGCAGTATCCGGGTCAACAGGGCAGTCCGGGTGATTCCCAGCAGGTTCACCACGGTGAGCGCCACAACCGCCGCCACGGCCACCGGCACAGCGTAGCTTCCTGCCACATAGCTGCCGAAGGTCAGCGCCATCGCCGCGCAGGATGCGGTCTTCCCGGTGACAAAACCCCAGCCCGCGAGGAATCCCGGCCACTCACCGAGCTGTTCCCGGCCGTAAACATAGGTGCCGCCGCTGGTGGGATATTTTGCGGCCAGCGCCGCAGACGCCACCGCATTGCAATACGCCACCGCCCCCGCGATGATCACCGAAACCAGCAGCAGGTTTCCGGCCAGCGCGGCGGCGGGTGCGAAGACCACGAAGACGCCGGCGCCCAGCATGGAGCCGAGGCCGATGGTGGTGGCGTCGAAGGTGCCAAGCCTGCGTTGCAGCTGCTGGTGTTCGCTCATGCGGCGGTAGTCCCTGGGTAGCGGGTAAACTCGAACGGGATCGTTCCCGGATCGATCCTATTTAACTTCCCACTGTTTCCCGCAGAAAGGCGTGCTGTGCTGCGCACACATGACCTCGGATCCCTTCGTTCCGAGCACATTGGACAGACCGTAACCCTCGCTGGCTGGGTGGGCCGCCGTCGTGATCATGGTGGTGTGGCCTTCGTTGACCTGCGCGATGCTTCCGGCGTGGCCCAGGTTGTAGTCCGCGAGGAAGAAGTGTTCCACGGCCTGCGCAACGAGTATGTCCTGCAGATCATCGGCACGGTGTCCAAGCGGCCCGAGGGCAACGAGAACCCTGCCCTGGCCACCGGCGAGATCGAGGTGATGGCCGAGAAGGT
This sequence comes from Arthrobacter sp. Soil_C_49, assembly GCF_057656635.1. Lineage (NCBI taxonomy): Bacteria > Bacillati > Actinomycetota > Actinomycetes > Micrococcales > Micrococcaceae > Arthrobacter > Arthrobacter sp. Soil_C_49. The sequence continues at coordinate 657,401 of NZ_JBDGJZ010000001.1, read as the reverse complement.
GGTTATCCTCAACACCTCCGATCCGCTCCCGTTCCAGATCGACGAGCACGTTGAAGTGGGCGAGGAAGCACGCCTGAAGCACCGTTACCTGGACCTTCGCCGCCCCGGCCCCGCCCGCAACCTGCGGCTGCGCTCCGAAGCCAACCGGGTTGCCCGTGAACTGCTGCACCGGGACGGCTTCGTTGAGGTGGAAACGCCTACGCTGACCCGGTCCACGCCCGAAGGCGCCCGCGACTTCGTGGTCCCCGCACGCCTGGCACCGGGTTCGTGGTACGCGCTGCCGCAGTCGCCGCAGCTGTTCAAACAGCTCCTGCAGGTGGGCGGCTTCGAAAAGTACTACCAGATTGCGCGCTGCTACCGCGATGAGGACTTCCGTGCCGACCGGCAGCCCGAGTTCACCCAGCTCGACATCGAAGCCAGCTTTGTGGAGCAGGACGACATCATTTCCCTGGGCGAGAACATCGTCAAGGCACTGTGGAAGCTCATCGACGTCGAAATTCCGACCCCCATCCAGCGGATCACCTACCACGACGCCATGGCGCGCTTCGGTTCGGACAAGCCGGACCTCCGCTTCGGCGTGGAGCTTACCGAACTGACAGAATTCTTCAAGGACACCAACTTCGGTGTCTTCAAGGCGCCCTACGTGGGCGCTGTGGTGATGCCCGGCGGTGCTTCGCAGCCGCGCCGCACCCTGGACGGCTGGCAGGAATTCGCCAAGCAGCGCGGCCACAAGGGCCTGGCCTACGTTCTCTTCAAAGAAGACGGCGAGCTGGCGGGACCCGTCGCCAAAAACCTGACGGACACCGAGCGCGCCGGACTGGCGGATGCCGTAGGCGCCAAGCCCGGTGACTGCATTTTCTTCGCCGCAGGCGAGAAGTCATCCGCCCGCGCCTTGCTGGGTGCGGCACGCGTGGAGATCGGCCACCGCACCGGCCTGATCAACCCCAACGACTGGGCCTTCTGCTGGGTTGTCGACGCGCCGATGTTCGAGCCGGCAGCAGCAGCCGTTGCCTCGGGCGATGTGGCCGTCGGCGCCGGTCAGTGGACCGCCGTCCACCACGCCTTCACCTCACCCAAGCCCGAGTTCATGGACAGCTTCGACACGGACCCGGAGTCAGCGCTGGCCTACGCCTACGACATCGTCTGCAACGGCAACGAAATCGGCGGCGGTTCCATCCGTATCCACCAGAGCGACATCCAGGAACGGGTGTTCGAAGTGATGGGCCTTTCGCACGAGGACGCCCAGGAAAAGTTCGGCTTCCTGCTTGAGGGCTTCAAGTACGGCGCACCCCCGCACGGCGGCATCGCCTTCGGCTGGGACCGCGTGGTGGCGCTCCTATCCGGCGTGGACTCGATCCGCGACGTCATTGCCTTCCCCAAGACCGGCAACGGCTACGACCCGCTGACGGCTGCCCCGGCCCCGATCACGCCGCAGCAGCGCAAGGAAGCCGGCGTTGACTTCAAGCCGGAGGCCAAGCCGGCCGACGGCAAGTAAAAGCTTCAACCCGTTTGACCCGGAGGCTCTCCCGCAAGGGAGGGCCTTCGGGCTTAACCGCAGAGGAGAGGAACCATGCAGCCCAATCTTTTGGGTCAGCAGGCGTGCGCCTATGAGCCCCTGCTGGATGCCGCGTGGCCAGCCCCGGAGCGGTTCGACACGGGGGAGTGGGTCTTCCGGGCCGCGGAAGGGGTGACCCAGCGGGCCAACTCCGTCTGGCCGCGGAACACCGCCAAAGCGCCCGTGGACGCGCTGCGCGGGGCGGTGCAGTGGTACCGGGAACGGCGCCTTCCCCTGATTTTCCAGGTTACGGACACGCCGGCCAATGCAGAGCTCAATGCCGTCCTCGACGGACAGGGCTTCACGCGGCAGTCGGAGACGCTCATCATGGCCAGGACCGCCGGCGCAGAACCCCTGCGTTCACTGGCCGCTGGTGCTCCGGTGGAGATCAGCGACCGGCCCGACGACGAATGGCTGGCCCTGTGGTGGAGCGTGGACGGCCGGGGCGGCACAGCAGAGCTGGAGACGGCGCGTGCCATCCTCACCGGCTGCCCGTCACTGTACGCCCTTGTGAGGGACGACGACGGCCGGCCTGCCGCCGTCGGACGCCTCGCCATGGTGGAGGGAACCGGCGGCGTGTACTGCATGGCCACGTCCCCGGCGCACCGCCGGCGCGGGTACGCTTCGATGGTGCTGCAGGCGCTCCTGTCCGGGGGTAATGCGCGCGGGCTGGACCACTTTTGGTTGCTGGTGACAGCCGCGAACCAGGGTGCGCAGCAGTTGTACGGCCAGGCAGGCTTTAGGGAGTCGGGGCGTTACCTCTACCGCCAGCAGCGGCCGCGCCGGGCACTGACGGGCTGCTGACCCGTCCCCGGCTCCTGGTCCTGCCTATGCGGGAGGGTCGGTGACCTGGACCCGCACCGCGCACGCGTCGGCGGCAGCTTTCCGCAGCACCGCTGTTTTGGGATCCGGGACGTCAAGGTAGGCCAGCCGTGGTAGTCCGGCATAGTCCTTCAGGGACGGGTGCTGGAGGACGATGCCTGCCAGGGCCCTGTCGCCGCCGGGAACCACGTATTCGAAGGGCTCGCCGGCAAACACCCGCAGCGCCTGTTCCGCAACGGCATCAACCAGCGCGTCGGCCTGGTTTGACCGGCGCCGCGCGAACCTCTGCTGCGACTGGCCGCCGGCGGCGGTCCGCGACTGCACATAAGTCGAACCCACCTTGGAAGCCAGCGGTGTTCCCTCACTCACCACCGCCACGCCATATCCGCCCCGGCGCACCAGCAACAGTCCACAACGGCGCGGCTGGGAGGCGAGCGACGCCAGCCGCTCCAGGGCGTCCGCACCACGTCCCGGGCGGCCGTCCGCCGGCCACGGCGCCTGGAGGAGCGCTTCGGCGCCGTCGGACGCCAGAAGGTGCAGCCCGTCGTCGTCATCCTTCAGCTGGAACCCGCCATGGGCAGCCCCGAACCTTTCCGCCCAGCCGGCCAGGCGGCCGCCCGGGACAAACGCGGTCCGGACGGACGGCGTGCGCTGTCCTCCGGCGGAAGTGCGTGCGGGCATGGGGCGTCCTTCGCTGGTCGGCGGCTTCGGCGGGAAAGCCGAACGACTGGAAGTAGCCTATCTATGTGGATGATCTCTTCGGGCAAGGGCCCGGTAATGACGACGACGGCGACGACGGTGCGCCGGCCGCCGGCCGGACAGCCGGGGGAGGAGGCAGCGCCTCCCCGCGCGGTCCGCTCGCCGTCCGCATGCGTCCCCGCACCCTGGACGAGGTGGTGGGGCAGCAGCACCTCCTCGGCCAGGGCTCACCCTTGCGCCAACTGGCGGCCGGCGCCGGAGCGGACACGTCCGGCCCCGCCGGACCCACCTCGCTGATCCTTTGGGGCCCGCCGGGAACCGGCAAAACCACCCTCGCGCACGTCATTGCGCGCGGACCCGGCAGGAAGTTCGTGGAACTCTCCGCCATCACCGCCGGCGTCAAGGACGTCCGGCGCGTCATGGACGAGGCGCTCACCGCCCGCGACCTGTACAAGACCACCACCGTCCTGTTCCTGGACGAGATCCACCGCTTCAACAAGGCCCAGCAGGATGCCCTGTTGCCTGGGGTGGAAAACCGGTGGGTGGTGCTGGTTGCCGCCACCACGGAAAACCCTTCGTTCTCTGTGGTCTCACCGCTGCTGTCGCGCTCACTGTTGCTGACGCTCCGGCCCCTGACGGACACGGATATTGAAGGACTGCTGCAGCGCGCCGTCGCTGATCCCCGCGGCCTGAACGGGAAAGTGGACCTCACCGCAGAAGCACTCGACCACCTGGTCAGGCTTTCGGGCGGTGATGCGCGCCGTGCCCTGACCGCACTGGAGGCGGCAGCCGGCGTTGCGTTCGGGGACGCCGACGATGCCGAAGACGGGCCCGTCGCCGTCGACCTGAAGCACACCGAACGCGCCCTGGACGTCGCCGCCGTACGCTACGACCGCGCCGGTGACCAGCACTACGACGTCATCAGTGCCTTCATCAAGTCCATCCGCGGGTCCGACGTGGACGCGGCGCTCCACTACCTTGCCCGGATGCTGGAAGCGGGGGAGGACCCGCGCTTCGTGGCCCGCAGGATCATGATCTCGGCCGCCGAGGACGTGGGGATGGCTGATCCCACCGCGCTGCAGACTGCGGTGGCGGCCGCGCAGGCGGTACAGCTGATCGGGATGCCGGAGGGGCGGATCATCCTCGCCGAGGCCGTGGTCCACCTGGCGACGGCGCCGAAATCCAACGCCGCGTACATGGGCATCAACAAGGCAACTGCCGACGTCCGGGCGGGCCTGGGGATCGGCATTCCGGCGCACTTGAGGGATGCACACTACCCGGGCTCCAAGCAGCTGGGCCACGGCGTCGGGTACAAGTACGCCCACGACGCTCCGCACGGGGTGGCCGCCCAGCAGTACCCGCCGGACGACCTGGTGGGGAAGGACTACTACAAGCCCACCGCCAACGGCGCCGAACGCGACATCGCGGTGCGGCTGGAGCGGCTGCGGAAGATTGTCCGGGGCAAGTAGCCGCCATGGTAGGATAGATGTTTGTCTGGCAAGGCGCGGACGCACAATCTCCCCAATTTTACGTTGAGAAGGTTATGCCTGCGCCCAGTAGCAAAAGGCAGCGGTTGGCCGATGCTCTCCATCGTGGAGGCCAGTAACACTGACACACCGCAGATATTGGAAGGACACAAGTGGCTAACAACACTCGTGCTCGCCGTCAGGCCCGCCTCTCGCGGTCCCTCGGCATCGCTCTGACCCCCAAGGCCGCCAAGTACATGGAGCGCCGCCCGTACGGCCCCGGTGAGCATGGCCGTGCCCGCAAGAAGCAGGACTCCGACTACGCCGTACGTCTGCGCGAAAAGCAGCGCCTGCGCGCCCAGTACGGCATCCGCGAAGCACAGATGACCCGTGCCTTCGAAGAGGCCCGCCGCACCAAGGGCCTGACCGGTGAAAACCTCATCGAACTGCTCGAAATGCGTCTTGACGCCCTGGTCCTGCGTGCCGGCTTCGCCCGCACCATCGCCCAGGCCCGCCAGCTGGTTGTGCACCGCCACATCATGGTTGACGGCGTCCGCGTTGACCGTCCGTCGTTCCGCGTCGGCGAGGGCCAGCTGGTCCACGTCCACAGCCGCAGCGAAACCATGGTTCCGCTCCAGGTTGCAGCAGCAGGCGCCCACCGCGATGTCCTGCCCGCCGTTCCCGGTTACCTGGACGTCAAGCTGGAGGCCCTCCAGGCACGCCTGGTCCGCCGCCCCAAGCGCTCCGAGATTCCGGTGACCTGCGAAGAGCAGCTCGTCGTCGAATTCTACGCACGCTAAATCCCAGCAGCGTATACAAAGAAGCCCGTGGCAAGCGCCGCGGGCTTCTTTGTATGTAAGGTACTTGGGGGACATCTGCGGAAGCGCGCTTTGCGAAGCATCCGCGGATGGCATGAACCACAGAATTCCGAGGAGATGAAACGTCTATGTCTGGTGGCGATATTGCCGGCCTGATCGCTGCCGGAGTGTTCGCGCTCCTGGTGCTGCTGCTGGCAGTGCCCATCCTGAAGCTGGGCAAGGTCCTGGACGAGGTGCGCACGTCCATCAGGTCACTGAGCGACGGCGCCACGCCCCTGATGGACGAGGTCACCGCTACCGTGTCCACCACCAACCAGCAGCTGAAGAAGGTGGACGGCATCTCGTCCAACGTCTCGGACGCCTCGGCCAACCTGTCCGCCTTGTCCTCGCTGGTTGCCGCTACCGTTGGTTCGCCGCTCATCAAGGTGGCAGCGTTCAGCTACGGCGTCCGCACCGCCCTGGCCAACCGCAAGAAACCCGCTGCCGGCCGCCGCAGCCGCTGACCTTTCGGAGACCTGAAAATGAAACGACTTGTCTGGATGGGAATCGGCGTGGCCATCGGTGTCATCGCGTTCCGCAAAGTGACTGAGGCGCAGGCCAGCATGCAGTCCACCCTCGGACCGCAGGGCCTGAACCGGGCAGTGGGCCGGCTCACGGATGGAATCTACGATTTTGCCGACGCCATCCGCGACGGCATGCGCGAACGGGAAACCGACCTCCGCGCCGCCCTTGGAGTGGACTCCGACGAACTGGTCCGCCGCTGACCCCGGCGTCCACCCCAAGCGGCCCGGCCGCAGCACAATTAGAACCAACCGGCAGCAACCGTCCCAACGGAACTGCCACATGAACGAACTTCCGCGCAGCCGCGTGGACCAAGAAGGGTAAGTAAACAGCTCATGAAGTCGCAGGAGATCACAAAGCGCTGGGTGGACTTTTTTGTCAGCAAGGGCCACACGGCGGTTCCCTCCGCATCGCTGGTCTCCAGCGACCCCTCGCTGCTGTTCACGGTTGCCGGCATGGTTCCGTTCATTCCCTACCTCACGGCCCGCGAGGTGCCGCCGTACTCCCGCGCCACCAGCGTGCAGAAATGCATCCGCACCGGCGACATCGAGGAAGTGGGCAAGACTGCCCGGCACGGCACCTTCTTCCAGATGTGCGGCAACTTCTCCTTCGGCGACTACTTCAAGGAAGACGCCATCAAGTTCGCCTGGGAACTGCTCACCAAGAGCGTCGACGACGGCGGCTACGGCCTTGCGCCCGAACTGCTGTGGGTGACGGTCTACGAAGAGGACGACGAGGCCAAGGACCTGTGGCTGAAGAACACCGGCGTCCCGGCCGAGCGCATCCAGAAGATGGGCAAGTCGGACAACTACTGGCACACGGGCCAGCCCGGCCCGGCCGGCCCCTGCTCCGAGATCTACTATGACCGCGGCCCCGCCTACGGTGTTGAGGGCGGTCCGCTGGCGGATGAGACCCGCTACATTGAGATCTGGAACCTCGTGTTTATGCAGTACCAGATCGAAAACGTCCGTTCCAAGGAGGACTTCGATGTGGTGGGCGAATTGCCCAAGCGCAACATCGACACGGGCCTGGGCATGGAACGCCTGGCCATGATCCTGCAGGGCGTCGAGAACATGTACGAGACCGACCAGGTCCGTCCCGTCATCGACAAAGCCGCTGAACTTTCCGGGAGGGAATACACCTCTGCCGAGACCCCGGACGATCCCCACCACACGGACGACGTCCGCATGCGTGTGGTGGCCGACCACATCCGCTCGGCCCTGATGCTCATTTCCGACGGCGTGACCCCCTCCAACGAAGGCCGCGGCTACGTCCTGCGCCGCCTCATCCGCCGGGCCGTGCGCTCTATGCGGCTCCTCGGCGTCGAGCAGGCCTGCCTGCCGGAACTGCTGCCCGCCTCCCGTGACGCCATGAAGGGCGTCTACCCCGTGGTGGACACCGACTTCGCCCGGATCAGCCGGATTGCCTACGCCGAAGAGAAGGCCTTCCTGCGCACCATCGCCTCCGGCACCGCGCGCCTTGAGGACGCCGTCAGGGAATCCAAGGCCGCCAACAAGCCGCTGTCCGGCGCCGACGCTTTCACCCTGCACGACACCTACGGGTTCCCGTTCGACCTCACGCTCGAAATGGCTGAGGAAGCGGGCCTCAAGGTGGACGAAGCCGCCTTCCGCAGCCTCATGCAGGAGCAGCGCCAGCGCGCCCAGGCCGACGCCAAGGGCAAGAAGGGCGGCCATGCCGACCTCAGCGTGTTCCAGGAACTGCTCGGCCAGGGCGAGACCGTCTTCACCGGATACACCGAGCTCGACGGCGAGTCCCGCGTCCGCGGCATCCTCACCGGAGGCCGGCCGGTACAGCAGGCCTCCACCGGCGACGAGATCGAGCTGGTGCTCGCTGAAACCCCGTTCTATGCGGAAGCCGGCGGCCAGGCGGCCGATACCGGCCTCATCACCGGCGACGGGTTCGTCGTCGAGGTCCTCGATGTCCAGCGCCCGCTCAAGGGCCTGAGCGTGCACAAGGCGATCGTTCGCGAAGGCGAGATCGGCGCCGACTCCCTGGTCCGCGCCGCCGTGGACCGCGAACGCCGCCACGCCGCCGAGCAGGCACACACAGGCACACACATCGTTCACGCTGCGCTGCACCAGATCCTTGGGCCGGAAGCCACCCAGCGCGGGTCCTTCAACAAGGCAGGCTACCTGCGCTTCGACTTCGCCTGGGGTGAAGGGCTGAGCACCGCCACCCGTTCGGAAATCGAAGAAGTATCCAACCTTGCCATCCGGAACAACTATGCCGTCGAAACCAAGGTCATGGGCCTGGCAGAAGCCAAGGCCCTGGGCGCCATGGCCCTTTTCGGTGAGAACTACGGCAGCGAAGTGCGGGTTGTGGAGATCGACGGCGCGTGGTCCCGCGAGCTCTGCGGCGGAACGCACGTGTCCAACACCTCGCTGATCGGCAGCCTTTCGCTGCTGGGCGAACAGTCCGTCGGATCGGGAAACCGCCGCGTGGAGGCCTTCGTGGGCATGGACGCCTTCCGCCACCTTGCCGCCGAACGCGCCCTGGTGACGGAACTGACGGACATGCTCAAGGTCCCGTCCGGCCAGCTGGCCGACAGGATCGCCGCCACCCTCGCCAAGCTCAAGGCCACGGAGAAGGAGCTGGACCGCCTCCGCAAGGAACAGCTCGCTGCTTCAGCCGCGCAGCTGGTGAACAGCGCCAAGGATGCCTCGGGCGTCAGCGTGATTGCCCACGATGCCGGCCAGGTCAGCGGCGCGGACGACCTCCGCGGACTCGCACTGGACCTCCGGAGCCGCCTGGGCTCGGCTGCTGCAACCGTGGCTGTGGCCGGTGTTGCCAATGACCGTCCCATGATCCTGGTGGCCACCAATGAGGCCGCGCGGGAGGCCGGGGTCAAGGCAGGCGCGCTGGTCCGGGTTGCCGCGGGCATCCTCGGCGGCGGCGGCGGCGGCAAGGACGACGTCGCCCAGGGCGGCGGAACGGACGCTGCCAAGGTGGCCCCCGCCCTGGCGGCCGTTGTGGACGCCATCGCGCGGCGATAAAGCACCCATGACCAATCCAACAGCGGCCGGCGAAAGTCCCCAGGGCGTCAAACTGGGGATCGACGTCGGCACCGTCCGGGTGGGTGTGGCCATCTGCGATCGGGACTCGATCCTGGCCACGCCGTACAAGACCCTGGACCGGAACCCGAAGAAAAACTCCGATATCAGGGTCATCGCGAATCTGGTGCAGGAACTCGATGCAGTGCAGGTCATCGTCGGCTTGCCGCGCACCATGAAAGGTGAAGAGCACGCCTCTGCGAGGATGGCCGCCGAGTACGCGGTGCTGCTCGCAGCAGAGCTGGCAGCACGGTCAATGGCCGTCCCGGTCAACCTGGTGGATGAGCGGCTGAGCAGCGTGACGGCGCACCGGAACCTGCACGAAGCTGGCATGAGCAGCCGGAACCACCGTAAAGTAGTTGATCAGGTCGCGGCGGCAGGCATCCTTCAGCACGCCCTCGACATGCAAAAAGCCAGGGGAGCGGATGTAGGCCGACGCGTCACCGCGCCCTCCCCTTCCGTGGACCTGGGGGTCAACGAGGCGGATGAGTCTGTCCGCACCGCCCCGGAGGCCACGGACCGATCTTCAGATAATGGAAGGCAACAGTGAGTCCTGCCAACATTGACGACGCTTCCGGTCCCTTGGACGCCGGGGCAGCGAGGCCGCTGACCCGCAAGGAACTCCGGGCACGCGAGAAGACCCTGAACACCGGGCTCCAGGGCACCGTGCCCGAGCAGGCGTACGAAACAGGGCACGACGTGCCTCCCGTGCCTGCGGATCCCCCCGCGGTGCCGGCCCCTGCGGAGCCGGATGCCGCTGCAGCGCCTGCCCCGGTCCCGGTCGCTGAAGAGCAGCCCGTTCCGGCTGCTCCCGCGACCCCGCCGTCCATCCAGGATGTCCACCAGGATGTCCACCAGGATCAGCCGCACCAAGAGGCCGCCGCCGAGTCGCACCCTGTTCGGCAGCCCGTCGTCCACCAGGACGCCACCCACGAGTCGGATGCCCCCGCGACGGAGATCCACCACGTCGTCCACCAGGACGACGTGCACGTTCCCTATGAGCCCGCCCTGGCCGGCCACCAGCACGCAGCGGACGGGCAGCATGACGGCAGCCTCCACTATACGGACGGGCACGGCTATCAGGACGGCGTCCACCATGACGAAGTTTTGCATCCCGAAGGCCACTACGAGCAGGGGCACTACGACGATGGGCACTATGAGGCAGGGCACCACGACGACGGGCACCACGAGTTCCTGCCCGGTCCCGCGGCCGTAGTGGCCAAGCCGTCCAAGAAAGTACGCCGCCGCCGGCGGTTGCTGGCACTGTTCCTCACACTCGCAGTTTTTGTCACTGCCGTGGCCGTCGGCGCGCAGTTCCTCAAACCCCTGCTGGGCAATGACAAGCCCAGCGACTTCCCTGGCCCGGGATCGGGTGAGGTTGTGGTGACGGTCGAGAACGGCGAAGGTACGCGGTCGGTGGCCAGCACCCTGGAGGACCAGCGCGTGGTGGCGAACGCCGACACCTTCCTGGCTGCTTTCACCGCATCCGGGGGCATCCTGGCTCCGGGCGACTACACGTTCAAGACGGAGATGAAGAACAGCGACGCCGTGAACGTGCTGCTCGGCCAGGACAAAACCAAGGTCATCTACTTTGCCCTCAGTGCCGGGCTCCGCATCGGCGAGTCCCTGCAGGCCATATCCGAAGGATCCGGAATCTCCATCCAGGACCTGAAGGCCCTCAGCGACCAGCCGGCACAGTTCGGCCTGCCCGCCAGCGCCAAGAACCTGGAAGGCTTCCTGGCGCCGGGGGAGCACCGCTACCCGCTGGGCACCTCCGCGAAGGACATCCTTCAATCTCTGGTGAAAACCACCCTCGACGAGCTTGTCTCCCAGGGGATCACCGATCCGGCCAAGCAGTACGAAGCCGTTATCGTTGCCAGCATCGTCCAGGCCGAGGGCGGCCAGGCAGAATATGGCGATGTGGCCGGCGCCATCTACAACCGGCTCAAGCCCAATGACCAGACCGGCGGGTTCCTGCAGGTGGACTCTGCCGTCACCTACGGGCTGGGCACCAAGAGCTACAACTTCACGGATGAACAGCGCCAGGACAAGTCGAATCCGTACAACACCTACGCGAACGCCGGCCTCCCGCCGGGGCCCATCGGTTCTCCCGGAAAGACCGCAATCGATGCTGCCGCCAAGCCGAAGACCAACGACTACCTGTACTGGGTGACGGTCAACCTGGACACCAAGGAAACCAAGTTCTCCAAGACGCTCGCGGAGCACAATGGCTACGTGGAGCAGTACAACGCATGGTGCCAGGCCAACGCCGGCCGCTGCACATGAGCCTCCGGGCAGCCGTCCTGGGCCACCCGATCAGCCACTCCAAATCGCCGGCGCTGCACCATGCGGCGTACAGCAGGCTGGGCATCGGCATCAGCTACACGGCCATCGACGTCACCGAGGAACTGTTGCCCTCGCTGATGCGCCAGGTCCGCGACCAGCCGGGCTGGCGCGGCCTGTCCGTCACCATGCCCCTGAAAGCGGCGATGGTGGGCGAAGTGGATGAGGTCCGCGGCGTGGCCCGGACCCTGGGCGTGGTGAATACGGTGTCCTTTGAGGAGCACGGAAGCGGCTTCCGGACCATTGGCTCCAACACGGACGTGGCCGGAATCGTCAACGCGGTCCGGCACGCAGGTGCCCGGACGCCCTCGGCCCCTGTTGTCCTCGGCGGAGGTGGAACGGCGGCCGCGGCGGTGGCGGCCCTGAAGGAACTCGGGGCCGATTCGGCGCGCATCTTCGTACGGGACCCGTCGCGCACCGCTGACGTCCGCGGCGCCGCGGACAGCCTTGGCCTCGCCCTGGAGGTGCTGCCCATGGCAGAGGCCGCGGCACCCACGGCCGCTGCCGACGTCGTAATATCGACCCTGCCGCCGCGCGCGGCTGACGGACTGGCCGCCGGAATCGCCGCCCTCAAAACGCCCACGCCCGGTGTTTTGCTGGATGTGGCCTACGATCCCTGGCCCAGCCTGATCGCGTCCGTGTGGCAGGGGGGCGGCGGCGCCGTGGTGCCCGGCCTTGAGATGTTGCTGTACCAGGCCGTGGAACAGGTGCGCCTGTTCAGCCGGCTCAATGAGGAAGTTAACGCATCTGTCATAGATGTGATGTGTGACGCAGTCGGCCTACCCCGACGGGCGTTGTGACCGCCATACGTGGCAGGATGGAAAATATGTTGCGTTGGTTGACTGCCGGTGAATCCCATGGTCCGGCTCTGATGGGAATTATTGAAGGCGTCCCCGCCGGTGTGGAAATCACCAGCGGTCACATCGCCGATTCACTGGCCCGACGGCGCCTGGGCTACGGACGCGGCGCACGGATGAAGTTCGAACAGGACGCCGTGACCATCCTGGGCGGCGTGCGGCACGGAATCACCCAGGGCGGTCCCGTCGCCATCCAGGTGGGCAACACCGAATGGCCCAAATGGGAACAGATCATGGCGTCGGACCCCGTCGATCCCGAGCTGCTCGCGGACCAGGCCCGCAACGCGCCCCTGACGCGTCCCCGCCCCGGCCACGCCGACTTCACCGGGATGCAGAAATACGGCTTCGACGAGGCCCGCCCCGTCCTGGAACGCGCCAGCGCCCGCGAAACCGCCACCCGCGTGGCTCTGGGAACTGTCGCGGCCCAGTTCCTCAAGCACCTCGGCATTGAACTCGTCAGCCACACCGTCTCCATTGCCACTGTCACCGTCCCGGAGGGCCGCCCGCTGCCGCTCCCCGCGGATGTGCTGGCACTGGATGCAGACCCGCTGCGCTGCTTCGACCGCGAAACCTCCGACGCCATGGTGGCGGAGGTGGACGCCGCCCACAAGGAAGGCGAAACCCTGGGCGGCGTTGTTGAAGTCCTCGCCTACGGACTTCCGCCCGGACTGGGCAGCTACGTCCACTGGGACCGCCGGCTTGATGGCAGGCTCGCCGCTGCCCTGATGGGCATCCAGGCGATCAAGGGCGTGGAAGTGGGCGACGGCTTCCTCACCGCCGCACGCCGCGGCTCCGCCGCCCACGACGAAATCGTCAAGGACGCCGACGGCCGGATCACCCGTACCAGCAACCGCGCCGGCGGCATCGAGGGCGGCATGAGCATCGGTGACGTGCTTCGCGTCCGCGCCGCCATGAAGCCCATCGCCACCGTGCCCCGCGCCCTGAAGACCATCGACGTCAGCACCGGCGAACCCGCCAAGGCCCACCACCAGCGCTCCGACGTCTGTGCCGTTCCGGCCGCCGGTGTTGTTGCTGAAGCCATGGTGGCGCTCGTCCTGGCCGAAGCTGTCACCGAAAAGTTCGGCGGCGACTCCGTGGCGGAAACCGCTCGGAACATCAAGGGTTACCTGGACAACATTCCGGCGTCCCTGGACTCGATCGGCCAGTAAGTGCCCCACCGCAACAACACCCTGTCCATGGGCCGTCCGGTGGTTCTCATCGGGCCCATGGCCGTCGGCAAATCCGCCATCGGACACCAGCTGGCCCAGCAGCTCGGGGTCCCGTTCGTGGACACCGACGCCGTTATCGTTGCCGCCCACGGATCCATCGCAGACATCTTCGCCGGCCGCGGCGAACATGCCTTCCGGGAAATTGAGGCGCGGACAGTGGCCGACGTCGTCGAAGCTGCAGACGGCACCACCACCGTCATCTCCCTCGGCGGCGGAGCCGTCCTGGACTCCGGGACGCAGCAGCTGATCGGCCGCTGCACCGTGGTGTACCTCGAGTGCGACGCTGACACCGTTGCAAGCCGCATCGCCCGGAACTCCGGACGGCCCCTGCTCGCGGGGGATGCGATGGGACGCTGGACAGCCATGTTCGCCACCCGCAAGCCGGTCTACGAGCGGCTGGCAGATATCACCCTGGACGTGCGCCACGGCTCGGTTTCCGAGCTGGGGCGCCGACTGGAAGCAGCACTGCGGGACTACGCAGCTGCCAAACAGGAAGTTGAAAAGTGAGCGCCGAATCAACAGTCATCAAGGTCACCGGCGAATCCGCCGCCAACAACTACGACGTGGTGGTGGGCCGCGGACTGCTCGGTGACCTTCCCGGCCTGCTCGGTGAGCGGGTCCGGCGGGTCCTGGTCATCCATCCCCGCGCCCTCCGGCTCACCGGCGATACCGTGCGTGACGAGCTGGCCGCGGCAGGTTTCACCTCGCTGACCGCTGAAATTCCCGACGCCGAAGAGGGCAAGCACATCCAGGTGGCTGCCTTCTGCTGGCAGGTCCTGGGGCAGAACGACTTTACGCGCTCCGATGCGATCGTGGCCGTCGGGGGAGGGGCCGTCACGGACCTTGCCGGATTCGTCGCGGCCACCTGGCTGCGCGGCGTCAAGGTCATCCACATGCCCACCAGCCTGTTGGGCATGGTGGACGCCTCCGTGGGCGGCAAAACCGGCATCAACACCGCCGAGGGAAAGAACCTGGTGGGGGCATTCCACCCGCCCGCCGCCGTGCTGGCGGACCTCGATACGCTGAACACGCTGCCTAAGAATGAGATCATTTCCGGCATGGCGGAAGTCATCAAGTGCGGCTTCATCGCCGACCCCGCCATCCTTGACCTCGTTGAAAAGGACCCGGAAGCCGTAGCGGACCCGCAGTCGGCCGCCCTCCGCGAGCTCATTGAGCGGGCCATTGCCGTGAAGGCAAAGGTGGTCTCGGAGGACCTGAAAGAGTCCGGCCTGCGCGAGATCCTGAACTACGGCCACACGCTGGGCCACGCGATCGAGCTGGTGGAGCGCTACTCCTGGCGCCACGGGGCCGCCGTCTCCGTGGGCATGATGTTCGCTGCCGAGCTTGCCCGCAGCGTGGGACGGCTCAGTGACACCGACGCCGACCGGCACCGCAGCATCCTCGACGGACTGGGGCTTCCGGTCACCTACCGGAAGGACCGCTGGCAGGGACTGCTCGACGGCATGCGGCGGGACAAGAAGTCCCGCGGCGACCTTCTGCGCTTCGTGGTCCTGGATGGGGTGGCCAAGCCGGGGATCCTCGATGTCCCGGACACATCGCTGCTGTTCGCCGCCTACCAGGAAATTGCTTCCTGATGCAGGGCGACATGGAAGGCACAACAGACTGGCCGGAAGCCGGGTTCCCCGGCATCCGCATCAACCCCGAGACCCTGCTGCCGGAAATCGTGAACGAGGACGCCTGCCGGGAAGCCCTGGCCGTCTCCACCGACCCGGCTGACCACATCTTTGTGCTGCTGGTGGAAGGCCATGCCGCCGAGGCTGCCGAACTGCTGGCCGAGGCCCGGTTCAAGGATCCGGAATCCTTCCGGCTGAGGGCCTTCGAAGCCGAAGTGCTGCGGGTGTCCAACCGCATGGACCGGGCCGTGGAGCTGTTCCGGCAGCTGCTCGCCGAAGTACAGGGGACGCCCCGTGAAGCGCTGGTCCTGCAGTTCCTGGGCAAAACCCAGTACACGGCGGGCCAGACCTCGGCAGCAGTCGAATCCTTCGCCCGTGCCCTGGATCTGCGGGTGGCCGAGTCGGCTGATGCCGCCCTGATTTACTCCTCCACAGTGGCGCTCCAGCGCGCCCGGGATGTGCTGGACCTGGCCTGCTGACGCCGGACAGCACACCCCGCCCGGACGCCGGACCTGGGGCACCCCCGA
Organism: Arthrobacter sp. Soil_C_49; assembly: GCF_057656635.1. Lineage (NCBI taxonomy): Bacteria > Bacillati > Actinomycetota > Actinomycetes > Micrococcales > Micrococcaceae > Arthrobacter > Arthrobacter sp. Soil_C_49. The sequence continues at coordinate 641,819 of NZ_JBDGJZ010000001.1, read as the reverse complement.
TTTACCGGTAGAATGGTATTTGAATTTTTTCGAACTCCGATTTTTGACAAATACGAGCTGGCACGCCGCCTGGCCTGCCGCCCGGCATACAGCGTCTGACAACGCGACCAGACAGAGAAACCAGAGGATACCAGTGGCAACCACTAACGACATCAAGAACGGAACGGTCCTGAAGCTTGAGGGCCAGCTCTGGAACATTATCGAATTCCAGCACGTCAAGCCGGGCAAGGGCGGCGCCTTCGTACGCACCAAGATGCGCAACGTGATGTCCGGCAAGGTTGTGGACAAGACGTTCAACGCCGGACTCAAGATCGAAACCGCCACCGTGGACCGCCGCGATTACCAGTACCTGTACCAGGACGGCGCGGACTTCGTGTTCATGGACACCTCCGACTACGACCAGATCACGGTCTCCGGTGCCACTGTTGGCGACGCCACCAACTTCATGCTCGAGAACCAGATGGTCAACATTGCCATCCACGAGGGCACCCCGCTTTACATCGAACTGCCGCCGAGCGTCGTCCTCGAAATCACCTACACCGAGCCGGGCCTGCAGGGTGACCGCTCCTCCGCCGGCACCAAGCCCGCAACCCTGGAAACCGGCTACGAGATCCAGGTCCCGCTGTTCATCGAGAACAACACCAAGGTGAAGGTGGACACCCGCGACGGCAGCTACCTTGGCCGGGTCACCGAGTAGTGAGCGCCCGCGGTAAAGCCCGTAACAGGGCCCTGGATGTACTTTTCGAAGCCGAGCAGCGCTCGGTTTCGGCTTTCGACGTGCTCCGGGCACGCCGGGAGAAGACCGACCAGATCATCAACCCCTACACCCTCGAGATCGTCGAAGGCGTGCTCTCCCAGCAGACGGCCATCGACGAATTCCTCGAAACCTATTCGCAGGGCTGGAGCCTTGAGCGTATGCCGTCGGTTGACCGCATCATCCTCCGCATCGGCACCTGGGAGCTCCTCTACAACGACGACGTCCCGGACGGCGTGGCGGTGAGTGAAGCGGTGGCGCTGGCCAAGACGCTCTCCACCGACGAGTCGCCGCAGTTCATCAACGGCCTCCTCGGCCGCCTGCAGCAGCTGAAGCCTTCCCTGCTCGCCTGAGCGGCAGCAACGGAAAGGGCCGGCGTCCACCATGGTGGACGCCGGCCCTTTCCGAATCTAACGTCACTTCCGCCCTTCGCGGGTGGGAGGCGCCGTGGACCTAACCGGCGACGGCGGCGCGCAGGGCCAGGATCCGCTGCAGCTGCTGCCGCTCCTCGGCCTGGTGCAGCTGGACATCACGGCCGCTGAGGATCCGCTGGCGGGTGTTGGCCAGGTGCGTCGCGGCTTTCATGAAGTCCTTCATCTGCCGTTTCCTGCCATAGCTGCCTGCCCAGTTCAGGGCAGTCCGGCGGCCGCCGAAGGTGGCTAGTAGCTCCACTTCGGCGGGGGTGAACCAGCCGGCGGCGGAGTATTCGAGCAGGCGCTGCCGGGTCAGCCGCTTCTCGGCAACCCGCAGGAGGACGATGCCGCCCACGGCCAGGAAGAAGAGGGGAACCTGGACCAGGATGTAGTCCACCAGGAAGCCCTGCCCCATGCTGTTCCAGCGGTTGTGCAGGAACATGGCCGGCAGCAGCCCGAGGACAAATGCGCCTATCGCGGCGCCGGTTCCTCCGCGGCGGGCGGCGAACCCCATGACCAGCCCCGTGGTGCCGGTGAAGATGGCGTGGGCAAAGGGGGACATGACGCCGCGGAGGAAAAACACCTGGGCGAAGTCGCCGGCAGGGTCCGCCGATTCCGCGATGGCCCTGCCGAAGTACAGGATGTTCTCGGTGAAGGCGAAGCCGCCGGCAATGGTGAAAGCGAAAACCACCCCGTCCACCGGGCCGTCAAAATGCCGCCTGGCCAGTATCAGCAGGAGCAGCAGCCCCAGGGATTTGGCGAACTCCTCCACGATGGGCGCCTGGACAGTGGCCATAAACGTCTGCAGGTCCGCCTCATCGGAAAACTGGAAGCCCAGGACAAAAAATGGCTGGATCAGCAAGGTCACCGCAATCGAAACTGCAGCGCCCCAGGTGAAGGCGAAGAACAGGAGCCGTTTTGGCTCGGGTTCCCACTTATCGATGACGTAGACCGCCAGGAGGACCACCGACAGGGGGATCAGCGATGCCAGGAAACCGATCAGGAACCCCGCTGGCCCCGTGTTCGACAACAGAAACGGCACCACCAGGAAGAGGCTGAGGAAGGCCAGCGTACTGCCGCCGATGGTCAGCGCCACCAGGCTACCGCTCCGGGCCCGGCCCGCCCGCATCACTGACTCCTGCGGCGGCACCAGGGCGTCTACGGGCCGGCCCTGGTGCCCCGGGGCGGAGCGGTAGTTCCCGGGCTGCACCTGGCCCATCCAGGTCGGGTTGGCTTCGCGGGGAAGTGGAGTACCCCCGCGGTAGGGATCCTCAGGCGGTCCGGACGCAGGGTAGCGGGGGTGCATCGACATATCCGAAAGCCTAGGTGGCTCCTGCCGCACCGCCAAGGATCCTGTCCGCCAGCGGCGGAAAAGTGTGACCATCACCGCGTCCTTCCGGGACGGGCCCGGCAGGCCTGTGTGGTAATTTTGAAGCGCACATGATCCTTTTTTAATTCCGTCCTGTGAGGCGGGGAAAGGGGAGACGAGCGTTGACTTCTGTCACCAGCGCACCGGTTCCAGCCAGGGTGGTCCTCAGCCAGGCGGACATCGACCGGGCCCTCACTCGTATCGCCCATGAGATCCTCGAGGCCAACAAGGGTTCCCAGGACCTCGTCCTGCTCGGCATTCCGCGCCGCGGTTACCCGCTGGCTGCCCGGCTCGCCGCAAAGATCGCCGCTGCCGATCCCAGCGTGGACGCCGCAGCCATCACCGGCCAGCTCGACGTCACCATGTTCCGTGACGACCTGTCCCACCAGGGCACGCGCCCGCCGTACCCCACGAAGCTGCCGCGCACCGGCATCGACAACAAAGTGGTGGTCCTCATCGACGACGTCCTGTACTCGGGCCGCACCATCCGCGCCGCCCTGGACGCCCTCGTGGACCTGGGCCGGCCCCGCATTGTGCGGCTCGCCGTGCTGATTGACCGCGGCCACCGCGAGCTCCCCATCCGGGCAGACCACGTAGGCAAGAACCTGCCCACCTCCTCGGCGGAGAAAGTCCGCGTCCGGCTCGAGGAAACGGACACCGCCCCCGGCGGCACCCCCGTCAACGAAGTAGTGATCGAGGGCCGCTCGTGAAGCATCTCCTTTCCACCGAAGACCTGAGCCTCGCCAACGCCATCCGCATCCTCGATACCGCCGAGGAAATGGCTGCAGTGGGCGACCGCGAAGTCAAGAAACTGCCCGCACTGCGCGGCCGCACCGTAGTGAACCTCTTCTTCGAGGACTCCACCCGCACGCGCATCTCCTTCGAGGCCGCCGCCAAGCGCCTGTCCGCTGACGTCATCAACTTCGCCGCGAAAGGCTCCTCAGTCTCCAAGGGGGAGTCCCTGAAGGACACCGCCCAGACGCTGTCCGCGATGGGCGCTGACGCCGTCGTCATCCGGCACTGGGCCTCAGGGGCTCCGCACCGGCTGGCCGCGACCGACTGGATCGATGCCGCCGTCATCAACGCCGGGGACGGCACCCACGAACACCCCACCCAGGCGCTGCTTGACGCCTTCACGATGCGCCGCCACTGGGCCCGCCTGGCCGGCACCGGGTCCGAAGGCGCGGACCTCAAGGGAATGCGGGTGGCCATCGCCGGAGACGTCCTGCACTCCCGCGTGGCCCGTTCCAACGTCTGGCTCCTGCGCACCCTCGGCGCCGAGGTAACCCTGGTGGCGCCGCCCACCCTGCTGCCCATCGGCGTCGAAAAATGGCCCTGCAAGGTCAGCTACAACATGGACGAAACCCTTGAGCAGGGCGCCGACGCCGTGATGATGCTCCGGGTGCAGGGCGAACGCATGAACGCGTCCTTCTTTCCCAGCACCCGGGAATACTCGCGCCGGTGGGGTTTTGACGACAACCGGCTGCGCGCGCTGGACTCCCTGGGCATGAAGGACACCATCATCATGCACCCCGGGCCCATGAACCGGGGCCTGGAAATCTCGGCGGCCGCCGCCGATTCCCCCCGCTCCACCGTCCTGGCCCAGGTCCGCAACGGCGTGTCCGTGCGGATGGCAGCCCTTTACCTGCTGCTCTCCGGGGACACCCGCGAACCAGCCGCCCCCGCCCTGGCGTATGCCGGCACCCATTCCACCAAGGAGAGCAACTGATGGCAGCCAACACCGGAACCTATCTGATCCGCGGCGCCTCGCTCCTGGGCGGCGAGCCGGCAGACCTGCTGATCCGCGACGGCGTTATCGCCGAGACCGGAACCGGCCTGTCAACTGACGGGGCCACCGTCATCGACGCCGCCGGCCTGGTGGCACTGCCCGGCATGGTGGACGTGCACACCCACCTCCGCGAGCCCGGCCGCGAGGACGCCGAGACCGTGGAAACCGGAACCCGGGCCGCTGCCCTCGGCGGGTACACTGCCGTCCACGCGATGGCCAACAGCACTCCCGTGGCCGACACCGCCGGCGTGGTGGAGCAGGTCTACAGCCTCGGCCAGGCGGCCGGCTGGGTAGACGTGCGCCCCGTGGGCGCCGTCACCGTGGGCCTGGCCGGCGAGCAGCTCGCCGAACTGGGCGCCATGGCCGATTCCCGCGCCCGGGTCCGGATGTTCTCCGACGACGGCATCTGCGTCCACGATCCCGTCCTCATGCGCCGTGCGCTGGAGTACGTCAAGGCGTTCGACGGCGTGGTGGCCCAGCACGCCCAGGAACCGCGCCTGACTGCCGGTGCCCAGATGAACGAAGGCGAAGTCTCCGCGGTCCTGGGACTCACCGGCTGGCCCGCCGTGGCCGAGGAGAGCATCATCGCCCGCGACGTACTGCTGGCCCAGCACGTTGGCTCCCGGCTCCACGTCTGCCACGTCTCCACCGCGGGTTCAGTGGAAATCATCCGCTGGGCGAAGCAGCGCGGCATCAACGTCACGGCGGAGGTCACCCCGCACCACCTGCTGCTGACCGATGACCTGGTCCGCAGCTACGACCCCGTGTACAAGGTGAACCCGCCGCTGCGCACCGACGCCGACGTCCAGGCGCTGCGTGCCGGGCTCGCAGACGGGACCATCGACGTCGTCGGCACCGACCACGCGCCGCACCCCAGCGAGCACAAGGAATGCGAGTGGGCCCAGGCCGCCATGGGCATGACCGGCCTGGAAACGGCACTGTCCGTGGTGCAGCACACCATGATCGAGACCGGCCTGATCAGCTGGGCGGATTTCGCCCGGGTCACCTCCTCGGCTGCCGCCAGGATCGGCCGGCTGGAAGACCAGGGCCGGCCGCTGGAAACGGGGGAGCCCGCCAACATCATCCTGGTGGACCCCGCCGCGCGCTGGACGGTGGAGCCCGCCAAGATGGCCACCATGGGACGCAACTCCCCGTTCAAGGGCATGGAGCTGCCCGGCAAGGTGGTGGCCACGTTCTTCAAGGGCCACCCCACCGTGCTGGACGGCAAGCTCAACATCCCGTACCCGCACGCGGCGTCCGTGGGTGCCGCCTGATGGACACCCAGCTGCTCTCGCTGGTCATCACGCTGGCCCTTATCGCCGCAGCCTTCGCCCTCATCGGCCTGGGCTGGCGGAACCGCCTGAGGCGCCAGGCCGACGTCGAACAGTTGCCGCTGGTGCCGGAGGCGCCGGGGGAGCCGCTCGCCGGCGCCGAGGGGCAGTACGTCGCGTCCACCACCGGCGGCGACTGGCTGGACCGGATCGCCGTGCACGGGCTGGGCATCCGGACCAACGCCACAGTGGAGGTCTATCCGCACGGTGTCCTCTTTGACCGGTCGGGCGCCCCGGCGCTGTACATTCCTGCGGCGTCCCTCACCGGGGTCCGGCTGGACAGCGGCATGGCGGGCAAGTTCGTGGAGAAGGACGGCCTCCTGGTCCTGGCGTGGGTGCACGGCAGCCACGAGCTGGACACCGGCTTCCGGACCCGCCGGGCAGAGGACAGAAACGTGCTTTTCGCAGCACTTCAGGAATTGATTTCTTCGGCCCCCGCGGCTGATGCCAATAGTGGAAAGTAAGCAAGTGACAACAAACACCGCAGTATCCGCCCCAGTTTCCGCTCCTGTATCAGCTCCCGCTGCGCTCGTCCTCGAAGACGGCCGCATCTTCCGCGGAAGCAGCTACGGCGCCACCGGAACCGCCCTGGGCGAGGCAGTCTTCGCCACCGGGATGACCGGCTACCAGGAAACCATCACCGACCCCTCCTACGCCCGGCAGCTGGTGGTGCAGACCGCACCGCACATCGGCAACACCGGAGTAAACAATGACGACGCCGAGTCCCGCCGCATCTGGGTGGCCGGCTACATCGTCCGCGATGCCGCCCGCCGCCCCTCCAACTGGCGCTCCGAGCGCTCCCTGGACGAGGAACTCGTGGCCCAGGGCATCGTCGGCATCCAGGGCGTCGACACCCGCGCCATCACCCGCCATCTCCGCGAGCACAAGACCATGCGCGCCGGCATCTTCTCCGGCGACGCCGCCCAGGCCACGGACAAGGAGCTGCTTGAGGCAGTCCTCGCCAGCGCCCCGATGGAAGGCGCCCGGCTGGCCGAGGAAGTCAGCGTGGACGAGGCCTACGTCGTGGAACCGAAGGACCACGGCTGGGACGGCGAACCCCGGTTCAGCATCGCCGCCGTCGACCTCGGCATCAAAGCAATGACCCCCGTCCGGTTCGCCGAGCGCGGCGTCCGCGTCCACGTGCTCCCGGCCACCGCCACCCTCGAGGACGTCAAGGCTGTCAACCCGGACGGTTTCTTTATGTCCAACGGCCCCGGCGACCCCGCCACCGCCGACACCCAGGTCAAGCTCCTCCGCTCCGTCCTGGACGAAAAGCTGCCGTACTTCGGCATCTGCTTCGGCAACCAGATCCTGGGCCGCGCCCTGGGCTTCGGCACCTACAAGCTGCGCTACGGCCACCGCGGCATCAACCAGCCCGTTATGGACCGCCGCACCGGCAAGGTGGAGATCACCTCGCAGAACCACGGCTTCGCCGTGGATGCACCGCTCGACGGCGCCACCCAGGCTCCCGAGGCACGCTACGGGCGCGTCGAGGTCAGCCACGTCAGCCTGAACGACGACGTCGTGGAAGGCCTCGCCTGCCTGGACATCCCCGCCTTCTCCGTGCAGTACCACCCCGAGGCAGCGGCCGGACCGCACGACGCCGCCTACCTGTTCGACCGCTTCATCGACCTGATGGAGGGCACCCGGGACGGTAAAACTGCCAATTTGTCCAAGGACCCCGTGGACTCCGCACATTCAGCCGGCGCTGAACACAAAAACGACAACAAGACTGAGGACAAGAAGTAATGCCGAAACGTACAGATCTCAAGAGCGTCCTCGTCATTGGTTCCGGCCCGATCGTCATCGGCCAGGCCGCGGAATTCGACTACTCCGGCACGCAGGCGCTGCGCGTCCTCAAGGAGGAAGGCCTGCGGGTCATCCTGGTCAACTCCAACCCGGCCACCATCATGACCGACCCGGAGTTCGCCGACGCCACCTACGTTGAGCCCATCACCCCCGAGGTGGTGGAGAAGATCATCGCCAAGGAGCGCCCGGATGCCGTGCTGCCCACCCTGGGCGGCCAGACGGCCCTGAACACGGCCATCGCGCTGGACAAGAACGGTGTGCTCGAGAAGTACAACGTGGAGCTCATCGGCGCCAACATCGCCGCCATCGAACTCGGCGAGGACCGCGAAAAGTTCAAGGGCGTGGTGGAACGCTGCGGCGCCGAGTCCGCCCGCAGCCACATCATCCACACCATGGACGAGGCCCTGAAGGCCGCCGTCGACCTCGGCTACCCCATGGTGGTCCGCCCATCATTCACCATGGGCGGCCTCGGCTCGGGCCTTGCCTACAACGAGGACGACCTCCGCCGCATCGTGGGCCAGGGCCTGCAGTACAGCCCCACCAGCGAGGTGCTGCTCGAAGAGAGCATCCTCGGCTGGAAGGAATACGAGCTTGAGATGATGCGCGACAAGAACGACAACGTCGTAGTGGTCTGCTCCATCGAGAACTTCGACCCCGTAGGCGTGCACACCGGCGACTCCATCACGGTGGCACCGGCCCTGACCCTGACGGACCGCGAATACCAGCGGCTGCGCGACATTTCCATCGCCGTCATCCGTGAAGTGGGCGTGGACACCGGCGGCTGCAACATCCAGTTCGCCATCGACCCCGCCACCGGCCGCGTGGTGGTCATCGAGATGAACCCCCGCGTGTCCCGTTCCTCGGCGCTGGCCTCCAAGGCCACCGGCTTCGCCATCGCCAAGATCGCCACCAAGCTCTCCCTGGGCTACACCCTGGACGAGATCCCGAACGACATCACGCAGAAGACCCCCGCATCCTTCGAACCCACCCTCGACTACGTGGTGGTCAAGGTGCCGCGCTTCGCGTTCGAGAAGTTCCCGGCAGCGGACAACACCCTCACCACCACCATGAAGTCGGTGGGCGAGGCCATGGCCATGGGCCGTAACTTCACCGAAGCCCTGCAGAAGGCGCTGCGGTCGCTGGAGCAGAAGGGCTCGCAGCTGGACTTCAGCTCCGTCCCCGAATGGGAAGTGGCTGAACTCATCGAGAAGGCCAAGCGCCCCACCACGGAGCGGCTGCATCAGGTCCAGCGCGCCCTCCTTGGCGGTGCCAGCGTGGAGGACCTCTTCGAGGCCACCAAGATCGACCCGTGGTTCCTGGACCAGCTCCAGCTCCTCAACGAAATCTCCCGCGAAATCCGCCAGGCCGGTGCGCTCACGCCCGACATGCTGAAGCGGGCCAAGCGGCACGGCTTCTCCGACGAGCAGATCGGCGCCCTCACGCACAACTCCGAGGCCGTGGTCCGCGGTGTCCGCCAGGCGCTGGGCATCCGCCCCGTCTACAAGACCGTGGACACCTGCGCCGCGGAATTCGCCGCCTATACCCCGTACCACTACTCGGCCTACGACGAGGAGGACGAGGTTGCGCTGCACTCCAAGCCCTCCATCCTGATCCTCGGCTCCGGTCCCAACCGCATCGGCCAGGGCATCGAGTTCGACTACTCCTGCGTGCACGCCTCCATGGCACTGCGCAAGGCCGGCTACGAGACGGTCATGGTCAACTGCAACCCGGAGACCGTGTCCACGGACTATGACGTCTCCACCCGCCTGTACTTTGAGCCGCTGACCCTTGAGGACGTCCTGGAGGTCATCGCGGCCGAGGAACGCACCGGCGGCGTGATGGGCGTGTTCGTCCAGCTCGGCGGCCAGACCCCGCTGAAGCTCGCGCAGCAGCTCGCCGACGCCGGCGTGCCCATCCTGGGCACGTCGCCGGAAGCCATTGACCTGGCCGAGCACCGCGGCATGTTCTCCCGGGTCCTGGACAAGGCCGGGCTGGTCTCGCCGAAGAACGGCACCGCCGTCTCCTTCGAGGATGCCAAGAAGATCGCGGATGAGATCGGCTACCCCGTGCTGGTCCGCCCGTCCTACGTCCTGGGCGGCCGCGGCATGGAGATCGTCTACGACGAGCCCAACCTCTCCCGCTACATCGCGAACGCCACGGAAATCACCCCGGACCACCCGGTGCTGATTGACCGATTCCTGGAGGACGCCGTCGAAATCGACGTCGACGCCCTCTTCGACGGCACCGACATGTACCTGGGCGGCATCATGGAGCATATCGAGGAAGCCGGCATCCACTCCGGCGACTCCGCCTGCGTCCTGCCGCCCATCACCCTCGGCACCAACGTCCTGGAGCGGGTCCGTACCGCAACCCGGGCCATCGCCGAAGGCGTGGGCGTCCGCGGCCTGATCAACATCCAGTTCGCCCTGGCCTCGGACGTGCTCTACGTCCTTGAAGCCAACCCCCGTGCGTCCCGGACCGTGCCGTTCGTCTCCAAGGCCACCGGCGTACAGATGGCCAAGGCCGCTGCCCTGATCGGCACCGGCGTGACCATCAACCAGCTCCGCAGCGCCTACAAGATGCTGCCGGAGGTGGGCGACGGCTCCACCCTGCCGCTGGACGCTCCGGTGTCCGTCAAGGAGGCAGTGCTGCCGTTCAGCCGCTTCCGCACCCTCGAAGGCAAGGTGGTGGACTCCCTGCTCGGGCCCGAGATGCGTTCCACCGGCGAGGTCATGGGCATCGACAAGCACTTCGACACCGCGTTCGCCAAGAGCCAGGCCGCGGCCAACAACGCGCTGCCCACCGAAGGCAAGATCTTCGTCTCGGTGGCCAACCGCGACAAGCGGTCCGTGATCATGGGCGTCAAGCGGCTCTCTGACCTCGGCTTCGAGATCGTCTCCACCGGCGGCACGGCTGATGTCCTGCGCCGCAACGGCATCCAGGCCACCCCGGTCCGCAAGGTCGCCGAAGGCAGCAGCGCCGAAGGCGAAGGCACCATCGCGGACCTCGTCATCGCCGGCGAGATCGATATGGTCTTCAACACCCCCTCCGGCGGCGAGGCCCGCAGCGACGGCTACGAACTGCGCGCCGCTGCCACGTCCATCGGCATTCCCTGCATCACCACGGTGGCCGAGTTCAACGCCGCCGTCCAGGCCATCGAGGCCATGCGGACCTACGAGTGGTCTGTCACCAGCCTCCAGGAGCACGCGGCGGCGCTGGCCGAATCCCAGAAAGCGGCCCTGCAGCATGCCTGAGCAGGCAGCAGCGTCTTCCGAAGTGCAGGGCCGGGAGTCCTTCGGCTCCCGGCTCGGTGCCGCCATGGCGGCCCGCGGCCCGCTGTGCGTCGGCATTGACCCGCACCCGTCCCTGCTGTCCGCCTGGGGTCTGAAGGACGACGTCGACGGCCTCCGTGCGTTTTCCCTCACCGCCCTGGACGCAGTGGCTTCCCTCGCTGCCGCGGTCAAGCCGCAGGTGGCGCTCTACGAGCGCCACGGGTCCGCAGGTATGGCTGTCCTGGAGGAAGTGCTTGCCCTGGCCCGGGATGAGTCGGTCCTGACCATCGCCGACGCCAAGCGCGGCGATATCGGCTCGACCATGGCGGCGTACGCCGACGCCTGGCTCCGCGACGGTTCGCCGCTGGCCGCCGACTCGGTGACCCTAAGCCCCTACCTGGGCTTCGAATCACTGCGTCCGGCGCTGGACCTTGCGGCCGAAACCGGGCGCGGGGTCTTTGTCCTCGCCCTGACGTCCAACCCCGAAGGGGCCTCGGTCCAGCACGTCGGGGGAGCGGACTCCGTGGCGCGCCGCATCGCCCTGGCCGCCGGCGGCGAAAACCGCCGTTACCCGGGGGAGCTTGGCTCTGTGGGACTGGTGGTGGGCGCCACTGTCGGCTCTGCCCTTGCGGACCTCGACGTGGATCTCGCCGCCATGCGCGGACCCATCCTCGCTCCCGGGCTCGGCGCACAAGGGGCCACCCCGGCCCACCTGCGCGCTACCTTCGGCGACGCCTACGGGCAGGTCCTCGGAACCTCCAGCCGGGAGATCCTCTCGGCCGGCCCCCGGCGGCAGGCACTGCGGGACGCCGCCCAGCGGACCCTCGACGGACTGCGCAGCGAATAAGTACTGCGCTGCGGGCCGGGTACTGCGGGCAAATAGCTGCCCGTTTCCCGCGGATGCATTGATTCGGGCAGCACCAAAGGGTAGTTTCAGGACAAGTCCAAGGGCGGCCGCCCTTGGACATATCCGCCGAAATCCGGGGGTGTCACCCATGGTGCTGCGACCCTTATCCGCGTCCGAACGGACTGATGCCCTGAACAAGGCCGCGGCAGCCAGGGCGACACGGGCTGCCGCCAAGGAAAGCCTGAAGAACGGCGACAAATCCGCGGCTGAGATCATCAGTGCAGCCGTGGAGGATGAAGCCATGGCACGGATGAAAGTATCGGAGTTGCTGGAGGCCTTGCCGGGCATCGGCAAAGTCCGGGCCGCCGCCATCATGAAGCAGCTGGGCATTGCGGCTTCCCGCAGGCTCCGCGGCCTCGGCATCCACCAGCGCCGGGCGCTGGTAGATTTTATAGACGAGAACTAGGGCTGCCCCGGCCGCCTTCCCCGAAATCCGCATAAAGGAATACGTGAGTAAAAAACCTGGACTGACAGTCCTCGCAGGTCCGACGGCTGTTGGCAAAGGCACCGTGTCCACCTTCATCCGGGACAACTACCCGGAGGTCTGGTTGTCCGTCTCGGCCACCACCCGGGCTCCGCGGCCGGGTGAAATCGACGGGGTGCACTACTTCTTCAAATCCAAGGAGGAGTTCGAGCGGCTCGTTGCCGATGGCGAGCTCCTCGAGTGGGCAGTGGTCCACGGCCAGAACACTTACGGCACCCTGAAAAGCACCGTGAACCAGGCCATTGCCGAGGGACGCTCAGTGCTGCTGGAGATCGACCTGCAGGGTGCCCGCCAGGTCAAGGCCGCCGTTCCGGACGCCCAGTTCGTCTTCCTCGCGCCGCCGAGCTGGGAGGAAATGGTGCGCCGGCTGGTGGGCCGCGGCACCGAAACCCCTGAGGAACAGCAGCGCCGGCTGGAAACCGCTAAACTGGAACTTGCTGCTGAACCGGAGTTCGACCATACCGTCATCAATGACGACGTTCGCCGGGCGGCGGACGAGCTTGTTTCACTCATGGGGCTGACCCCGCATCCGCACGGGGCGCGGGAAGCGTCAGCCCGCTAGGAATTTGGAGAATTCGTGTCCACGAACCTTGAAGGCATCATCAACCCGCCGATCGACTCGCTGCTTGAGGCAGCCGATTCCAAGTACGGCCTGGTGATCTTCGGTGCCAAGCGTGCTCGTCAGATCAACGCCTACTACGCCCAGCTGCACGAGGGCCTCTTCGAGTACGTCGGCCCGCTGGTTGACACCAAGCTGAACGAGAAGTCGCTTTCGATCGCCCTGCGCGAGATCAACGAAGGCAAGCTGGTTTCCACGCCGATTGAAGCCGCGGAGTAATTCTGCCGCCTGAGGTGCTGTTGACGGAGGTCACGTGCGCATAGTCCTCGGAGTCGGGGGAGGGATCGCCGCCTACAAGGTGGCATCGCTCCTCCGGCTTTTTACTGAAGCCGGCCATCACGTCACAGTGATTCCCACGGAGGCGGCCACACGCTTTGTGGGCACCGCCACTTGGGAGGCGTTGTCCGGAAACCCTGTCAGCAACAGCGTTTTCGACGACGTCCACCAGGTCAACCATGTCCGCCTGGGCCACGAAGCCGACCTCGTGGTGATCGCCCCTGCCACTGCCGACCTCCTGGCCAAAGCAGCCACCGGCCAGGCGGGCGACCTCCTGACCAACACCTTGCTGATGGCCCACGGCCCGGTGCTGTTCGCCCCGGCCATGCACACCGAAATGTGGCAGCACGCGGCCACCCGCGCCAATGTTGAAACCCTGCGCAGCCGCGGCGTTGCCGTCCTCGAACCCGCTACCGGCCGGCTGACAGGATCCGACTCCGGGCCGGGCAGGCTGCCGGAGCCCGAAGTCATTTTCGAGGCCGCGATGGCCCTGGTCGAGGGGCAGTCGGACTACCAGCTGCCGCTGGCCGGCCGCACCGTCACCATCAGCGCCGGCGGAACACGCGAACCCCTGGACCCCGTCCGTTTCCTCGGCAACCGGTCCTCCGGGAAGCAGGGTGTGGCACTGGCTGTCGCCGCACGTAACGCCGGAGCAACAGTGAGGCTGATCGCGGCCCACATGGAAGTTCCGCCGCCGGCCGGGGTGGAAGTGGTCCTGGTGGAGACTGCCCTGCAGCTGCGGGAAGCCGCGCTGGCAGCCGCTGCCGATTCCGACGTCGTTATTATGTCCGCCGCGGTAGCCGACTTCCGTCCGGCAGAAGTTTCCAGCACCAAAATCAAGAAGCGCGACGATACCGCCGATCCCGTGATCACACTGGTCCGCAACCCTGACATCCTGCACGAGCTCGTGGAGCGCCGGAACAGCTCCGGACCCGCCGAAGGGGAGCAGCTGATCGTCGGGTTCGCTGCGGAAACCGGGGACAGCCACGGCGACGTGCTGGCCTACGCGGAGGCAAAGCTGCAGCGCAAAGGCTGCGACCTGCTGGTGGTCAACCACGTCGGCGCGGACAAAGTCTTCGGCCAGGACACCAACTCCGTGGTCATCCTGGCCCGCTCGGGCTCCGAACCACAGGAGGCGTCCGGAACCAAAACCCAGGTTTCGGCCGCCATCATCAGCCGGATCGGCTTCGAACTGAACCGCGTATCGCCCCGCATCTGAGTGCTCGGCGGGCACGTCCGCTGAGCAGAGTGACACCGCATGACGTCCCGTCGGGGCAGTCCGGATTCCAACAAGTAAGGTAATTGAGTGACTTTACCGCTGCACCTTCCCCAGTCCCATGGGGCCACGCCCTCCGCGCTCCGGCTCTTCACCTCGGAGTCCGTCACCGAGGGCCACCCGGACAAGATCTGCGACCAGATCAGTGACGCCATCCTGGACGCACTGCTCGCCGCCGACCCGGAATCGCGGGTAGCCGTGGAGACCATGGCCACCACCGGCCTGGTCCACGTGGCCGGCGAAGTCACCACCGACGCCTACGTCGAAATCCCGCAGATTGTCCGCGAAACCATCCTCGGCATCGGTTACGACTCCTCGGCCAACGGTTTCGACGGCGCCCGCTGCGGAGTTTCCGTTTCCATCGGCCAGCAGTCCAACGACATCGCCGGGGGAGTCTTCAACTCCCTCGAAGCCCGCGAAGGACGCCAGGAGGACGACTACGACCTCCAGGGCGCCGGCGACCAGGGCCTGATGTTCGGCTACGCCAGCGACGAGACTCCCTCCTACATGCCAACCCCCATCTGGCTGGCACACCGGCTGTCGGAGCGGCTCACCGAAGTGCGCAAGTCAGGCCAGCTGCCCTACCTCCGCCCGGACGGCAAGACCCAGGTGACCGTGGGCTATGACAAGGACCTGCCCGTCTCCGTCGAGACCGTCGTTATCTCGAGCCAGCACGCCGAAGGCGCAAGCCTGGCGCAGCTCCGCGCGGACCTCGCCTCCATCGTCATCGAGCCCGTCCTCGCCGGCGCCAACCTGGACATTTCCCGGGCAGCGAACATCCTGAACCCGGCCGGCGAATTCGTCATCGGCGGTCCCGTCGGCGACGCCGGCCTCACCGGCCGGAAAATCATCGTTGACACCTACGGCGGCATGGCCCGCCACGGCGGCGGTGCCTTCTCCGGCAAGGACCCCTCCAAGGTGGACCGCTCGGCTGCGTACGCCATGCGCTGGGTCGCCAAGAATGTGGTGGCAGCAGGACTGGCCAAGCGTGCCGAGATCCAGATCGCCTATGCCATCGGCCAGGCCCGCCCCGTGGGAACCTACGTTGAAACCTTCGGCACCGAAACGGTGGATCCTGCCCGCATCAGCGCCGCCATCGCGGAGATCTTTGACCTCCGTCCCCGCGCCATCATCGACGCCCTGGACCTGAAGCGGCCCATCTACGCCAAGACTGCCGCGCACGGGCACTTCGGCCGCGACGATCCGGACTTCACCTGGGAGCGCCTGGACCGCGTCGACGACCTGAAGGCGTTCTTCAACGCCTAGGAATGCCGCAGTGCAGGAATGTCTGTGCCCGGTGGTTTGCTGGCTCTGTCCACTTGGGTGATGCTGAACGGAGGTAGCCGCCATGGTTGCTGACCATTCGGGACAGCCACTGCTGGACCTGCCTGCAACCGTGCAGCCATCCCTGCTGCAGGGTTTTCCGGACCGGAAACAACAGGCGGGGCCGCAGTTCGCGGAGCACCTGCCGGTGGCGCGTGTCCTTGTTGAGTCATCCCTGCCCCATTTGGACCGGCCTTTCGATTACGGCGTCCCGGCCGCCCTCGATGCGGACGCCCGGCCCGGGGTCCGGGTCAAGGTCAAGTTCAATGGCCAGGACTTCAGCGGCTTTGTCATGGAGCGGGTGGCGGAGTCCGACGCCGGACACACCCTCCTGCCGCTGGCTAAGGTGGTTTCCCCGGTTCCGGTCCTGACGCCGGAAATCCGCGACCTCGCCACCGCCGTTGCCGCGCGCTACGCCGGAACGGTGAGCGACGTTCTCCGCGTCGCCATTCCGCCCCGGGTGGCCCGGCTGGAGAAGACCTTTTTGGATGTCCGGGAAGCAGCGGCTGAGGCTGAAGTGCGCCAGCCGGATAATACCGGGGCGGACGTTCTGCAGAGCGCCTGGGCTGACTACCGCAACGGCCCTGCCTTCCTGCGCCACCTCACTGAAGGCGGGGCGCCGCGCGCTGTGCTCAACCCGCTCCGGGCGTTCGGCGCGGCGGGCTGGCCCCAGCTGGTGGCGCAGGCCGCGGCCGCCGCTTTCGCGTCCGGCCGGGGTGCCCTGGTGGTAGTGCCGGACAACCGCGACCTTGACCTGCTTGAAGGCGCAATAAAGGGCCTGTTGCCCGAAGATGCCGTAGCCCGGCTGACGGCAGAGGACGGCCCCACTCCCCGCTACCAGAATTTCCTGCGCCTCCTCGCCGGCGCGGCGCGGGTGGCCATCGGCACCAGGTCGGCTGCCTACGCACCGGTAAAGGACCTCGGTCTCGTCGTTTGTTGGGACGACGGCGACGACCTCCATATCGAGCAGCGGGCACCCTACGCGCATGCCCGGGAGGTCCTGCTCCTGCGCGCCGAGCAGGCAGGGGCGGCGTGCCTCCTGGCCGGCCACACCCGCAGCACCGAAGTCCAGCGGCTGGTGGAAACCGGCTGGGTGCTACCGGTCGAGGCGGAGCGGAACGTTGTCCGGCGCACCGTCCCGCGGGTGATGAACACTGCCAACAGTTTCGAACAGGAACGGGATCCGCTGGCCCGGATTGCCCGGCTGCCCGGCGCCGCCTGGCGCGCTGCGAAAGAAGGGCTCGAGCAGGGCCCGGTCCTGGTCCAGGTGGCACGGGCAGGCTATGTGCCCTCGCTGGTGTGCGAAACCTGCCGGGAGCCAGCCCGCTGCGGAACCTGCCAGGGGCCGCTGGCGCTGGCCGTCGGCGCTTCCGCGGTTCCGCAATGCCGGTGGTGCTCCACCCCGGCACTCGACTGGGGCTGTTCCCACTGCGGCGGCCGGAGGCTCCGCAAGGGTGCCACCGGAGTGATGCGGACGGCCGAGGAACTGGGGCGCGGCTTCCCGGGGACAACGGTCATCACGTCCTCCGGAGACCACGTCAAAGCCAGCGTAGGCCCGGGCAAGTCTTTGGTAGTGGCCACCGTGGGTGCGGAGCCTGTGGCAGAGGGCGGCTACGCGGCGGCTCTGCTTTTGGACGGCGACTCGCTGTTGCGGCGGGAAAACCTGCGGGCCGGTGAGGACACGGTGCGCCGCTGGTTTAATGCCGCCGCCCTGGTCCGGCCCGCGTCCGACGGCGGGCTCGTGGTCATCACGGCCTCGGAGACGTCAGCTGTGGGTGCCCTGCTCCGCTGGGATCCTGCAGGTTACGCCCGGCGGGAACTGTCCCTTCGTATGGAACTGCAACTGCCGCCGGCGGTACGGATTGCCTCGATCACCGGCCCCCGGCCCGCCGTCGAGCACTTCACCGCCGAAGTGGCAGCGCAACTGGAACCGGGCGGGATCAAGCTGCGCACCGCCGGGCCTGCCCCCGTGATCCTTAGCGGACCGCCCTCATCGCGCCGCGCGGGGGAAGACGTCCGCACCCTCCTGTTCTTCCCCTACGCCCAGGCGGCGCCCGTCACCCGGGTCCTGCGTGCAACCCGGGCGGCGACGGCCGCAAAGCGGAGCTCGGAACCCGTCCAGCTCCGCCTCGACGGCGTGGACGTCCTCTAACCGCAGCGCTGTTACTTCCTGCCTCGGCGCTGTTACTTTCTGCCGCGGCGCAGTTACTTCTTGCCGCGGCGCTGGGCGATGATGTCGTGTGCCACGTCCACCAGCTGGCGGGCCGATTCGTCCCACGTGAACTCACGGGAACGGGCCAGGGAGCGCCGCGAGGCTTCCTCCCACCGTTCCCGGTCCTTCAGCTTCGCCACAGCTGCGGCGAACTGTTCGGGCGAGGCCGGATCAACATAGCTGGCGGCGTCACCGCCCACTTCACGGAAGATGGGGATGTCACTGGCGATGACCGGTGTGCCCAGGGCCATGGCCTCAACGAGCGGCAGGCCGTAACCTTCGGCCCTGGAGAGACTCACCAGTGCCGTAGCCGTGGTCAGGAAGGCTGCGTACTCCTCGTCCGTAACCCCGTTGTGGAACACCACGTGCGCGCCCGACGGGACCAGCTTTTCCAGTTCGGCGCGGCGCTGCGGAGTGATCCGGCTCAGCAGGTGCAGCGTGTAGCCGGGCAGGGAAGCCATTCCCGCCACCATGGTCTCCACATTCTTGTAGGGCATAAATGACCCCATGTAGACGATCGAGGGTTCGGCGCCCGCTTCCGGTTTCCTCGGTTCCGCGGCCGGCTGCGGCGCGTTGCCGATGATCCTGACCGGCCGCCGCGTCAGCCGGTACTTGGCCATCAGCGCCTCGGTGGTTCTGCTGACGGTTGCCACCGCGTCTGCCCGATTGAGCAGGAGCCGCTGCGGCCAGAAAGCCTTGTGGTACAGCCGCCACAGGACCCGGACCGGGGCGGGCAGGAATCCCGGCGGCTCAGGGTGCTCGTAATAGATGAGGTCATGCAACGTCAGGACCAGCCCGTACTTCCGGCCCCAGGTGCCCATTGTCTGCATGGGGCACACCACCACGTCCGCGCCCAGCGGGTTCACCTTGCGTGCCACCAGCAGTTCGGCGGGGGAGAGGGGACTGTTGATCAGCGTGTAGGGCACGTCCGGCAGCAGGGCGAGCTGCCGGAGGTCCGAGACCAGCATGGAGACGTCAGCGATTTTGGCGGTGGCCTCGATCAGGCTTGCGCCATAACGGCTGATGCCGTCGTGGTGGTCGGTCCTGGTGAAACGTGCATCGATGACTATCTTCACGCGGGGTGGTCCTTAAGGAAGCTGCGGATGTACCGGGCGGCCGGCTCTGGCGTCTCGTAATGGATCAAATGGCCGACACCCGGAATGACCTGAAGTTCGCCGTCCGGCAGCAGATCAAGAAGCCGGTGCTGGTCAGGGAGCGTTGCGATTTCGTCCTTTTCGCCCGCGATCAGAAGCACTGGAAGCGTTAAGCTGGGGGCCACCTCTGCCACGTGGCTGCTGACGGAGGCGGTGAAGGACTCCAGGAGGCTGTCCCTGCTGGCGAACGCGCTGAAATAGGCGTGGTGCTGGCCGTGGATAAACCGCCGCAGCTCCCGGTCTTTCGTCTTGGCCATGGTCTCGCTCATGACCCGCACAATCGCCGGGCTCCGCAGCAGTGCCTGCCCCAACGGGCCGGGAAGCCGGGCGGCCAGCTTGTAGTACAGCACCGCCAGCCTGGTCATGATGCCTTTGGGCCCCTCAAGCGCCGGCGCGGCAATGGGATTGATTAGGATCAGCGGCTGTACGGCGGCCGGATGGTCCGCCACGAAGTGCGCCGCGATGATGGACCCGAAGGAGTGCCCCAGCAGAACCGTGTCCGGTCCCAGGCCCATGGCCGCCATGAACCCGCTGATGAACGCTCCGTAACCGGCCACCGTGTGGCCGCCCGACCCGAACGCCTCTGAACTGCCGAAGCCTGGCAGGTCAGGCATGATGATCCGCATGTCAGGAAGCTGGTCGGCCACGCGCAGCAGTCCGTGATGGTCCCCGCGGAACCCGTGGACCACCAGGATGGTCCGGGTTTCAGGTGTTTCCCGGACGGGTTCGTAGGTCCAGAAGGCCACCTTCCGGCCGGCGAGCCGCACGGAAGAAGCACGGGTGCGTCCTGCCAGGTCCGGGCCGAAGAACGCGGGGGCGGGCTGTGGCCCTGAGTGTGTTGTTTTCATCCAGTCCTAGTTCACGTTGTCCGGGTGGGAACCCGTTCGTTCTCCCCGGTCGAGGCCGGCCAGCGCGTCCATGTCCCGGGCTGAAAGCTCGAAGTTGAAGATGTTGAGGTTCTCCCGGATCCGCGCCTCGGAGCTGGCTTTGGGGATCGCGATGTTTCCAAGCTGAATGTGCCAGCGGAGGATCACCTGGGCGGGCGTCCTGTGATGTTCGGCCGCGCAGGCCTGGACGACGGGGTCGGCCAGCACGTGTCCGCGCCCCAGGGGGCTCCACGCTTCGGTGCGGATCCCCAGGTCATCGTGGATCTTCCGGAGCTCCTGCTGCTGAAGCCAGGGATGCAGCTCGATCTGGTTGACCGCGGGGGTCACTTCCGCCGTCTGCATCAGCCGGTCAAGGTGCGAGGGCTGGAAGTTGCTGACTCCGATGGCCCGGACTTTCCCCTCCCGGTAGAGCGTCTCAAGTGCCCGGTAGGTGTCCGGAAACAGTCCGCGCCGGGGGCAGGGCCAGTGGATGAGGTACATGTCGACGTAGTCCAGGCCGAGGTTGACCATTGAGTCATCGAAGGCCCGGAGGGTGGCATCGTAGCCGTGATGGTCGTTCCATACTTTCGTGGTGACAAAAAGGTCGTCCCGGGCCGGTGCCGGGAAAAGTTCCCCGGAGCCGCCGCTGCCGGCCGGCGCACCCAGCTGGGAGCTGATGCCGCGGGCAACACCGGACTCGTTGCCGTACATCGCGGCGGTATCGAAATGCCTGTACCCCGCATCGAGGGCCATGGCCACCAGTCCGGCTGCATCCGACGGCGGCACCTTGTACAAGCCAAAACCCAACTGGTCGATCAGCACGCCGTTGTTCAGGCTGAGCCGCGGTGAGGTCCTCATAACCTTGACTCTACCTATTCGAGGCGGACATGCCCTCCAGGCCCACCAGGCGGCGCGCGGTCGCCTCGTCGAGGATCAGGTCCGTTGCCAGACCCGCCGCGAGGGCGCCCTTGAGACCGTTGATTTTGGAGACCCCGGAAACCACGCAGATCCTGCGCCGGACCTGCCGGAGTTCGGACAGCGCCGGACCGGTGGACCGCTCGTTCAGGACGATGCCGTCAGAGGAACCGTCGCTCCGGAAGAAGACAGTGGCGACATCGCCCACCACATCCGAATTGGCCAGGATGTTGAGGTCGTTCTCGTCCAGGTAGCCGCCGGCGTACACATGGCTCGGGTAGTCGGCGTCCACGGAGCCGACGCCGAAGATGGCGATGCTCATCTTGGCCTGCAGTGCGAGGATCCGCTGCACGCTGCGTTCATTCCACATCGCAGTCTTGGTGGCGGCGTGGTCAAAGAAGGCGGGAACCGGGAACTGTTCCACGCGCGCTCCGTAGGCGCTGCCGAACCGGCGCATGATGTCGCTCGCATAGGTAATGCCGGTGGTGTGCATGTTGCCGGCGCCGTTTAGCTGGACGATGACGCTGTCATGCGTAATTTTCCTGGTCAGGTGCCGGCTGACGGCGCTGAGCGTAGAGCCCCAGGCCACGCCGATAATCGCATTGGAATCCACCAGGGGCCCGATGGTACGCGCGGCCTGCATGGCAACGCGGTCCAGGGTTTCGGCCTCATTGAGGGTCTCCACCACCGGAACAACGTGGACGTCAACGCCGTAGCGGCGGCGGATCAGTCCTTCCAGTTCCGGCGCGGTGTCCAGCGGGTTGCGGATTTGGACCTGCACCAGGCCCGTGTCACGGGCCGAGGACAACAGGCGGGAAACCGTTGAGCGCGACGTCCGAAGTTCGCGGGCAATGGCGTCCATCGTCAGGTCCTGCAAGTAATACATCTGTGCAGCCCGCAGGGCGTCGGCATGCCGGGATGGATCCACAAGAACTCCGTTCTGCACGTTTGTGCATATTGCTTGACTCCATTTTCCATTACTCCAAACAATAGATGAGAACGGCGGCCAGCCAAGGGTGGCCGCGCAAACACAAAGCCCCAAGGGAGTCATTTTGGGACCCAAGGATTCACCTGCCCATCCGGCCGCGACGAAGCCCGGCAGCGAGCGCGCATCAGTACACAACCTGCGGCGGCGGCCCCACGCAAAAGTGCTGGTGGTAGGCGGCGGAATCAACGGCGTCGGAACCTTCCGGGATCTGGCCCTCCAAGGTGTGGATGTGGCACTCGTCGAACGCGGGGACTACTGCCAGGGGGCCAGCGGCGCGTCCTCGCACATGATCCATGGGGGCATCCGCTACCTCGAAAACGGCGAGTTCCGCCTGGTCCGGGAATCGGTAGTCGAACGCAACCGGCTGCTCCGGATCGCCCCGCACTACGTCAAGCCGCTGCAGACCACCATCCCCATCTTCAGCACCTTCTCCGGTATCCTCGCGGCTCCGCTGCGGTTCCTTACCCACAAACAGCAGGGCAAGCCCAAGGAGCGCGGCGCCTTCCTCATCAAGGTCGGCCTCAGCCTCTACGACTCGTTCTCACGCGACGGCGGCACTGTACCGTCTCACCAGTTCCGGGGCCGCAAACGCGCCCTGGCAGAACTGCCCGGCCTTCGCCCGGACGTCAAATACACGGCAACGTACTTCGACGCCTCGGTGCACAACCCGGAGCGGCTCACACTCGACGTCCTGCAGGATGGCGAGAAAGCAGGGCAGGTGCCCGGGGCCTCCACTACGCAGGGCAGCACTGCCCGCGCCAGCAACTACCTTTCGCTGAAGTCCATGACAGGTGAGCCCAACCGCGGCACCGGCACAGGCAGCACTGTCCGGCTGCGCGATGAGCTGACCGGAGCGGAATTCGACTTTACTGCTGATGTCATCGTCAACACAACGGGCGCCTGGGTGGATCTCACCAACGAGGCCATGGGCACCGCCTCCGCCTTTATGGGCGGTACCAAAGGATCACATATCGTGCTGGACTCCCCGGCATTGCTCGAAGCCTGCCGGGGACGCGAAATCTTCTTTGAGCACACCGACGGCCGGATCGTCCTCATCTACCCGATGGGCGACCGTGTGCTGGTGGGAACCACTGACGTGGATGCGGACATGGGCCAGGACGCCGTCTGCACGGACGAGGAGATTGACTACTTCTTCGAACTGATCAGCCACGTGTTCCCGGACATTCCCGTCAGCCGTGACCAGATCGTCTACACCTTTTCGGGCGTCCGGCCCCT
The DNA here is from genome assembly GCF_057656635.1 of Arthrobacter sp. Soil_C_49. Classification (NCBI taxonomy): domain Bacteria; kingdom Bacillati; phylum Actinomycetota; class Actinomycetes; order Micrococcales; family Micrococcaceae; genus Arthrobacter; species Arthrobacter sp. Soil_C_49. The sequence goes on along the minus strand of NZ_JBDGJZ010000001.1, from coordinate 618,826 downwards.
GCCCCGGCACGACGCGACCCAGCCCGGATTCGTTTCCCGCGACTACCGGATCGAGCGCCGTGGTCCGGCAGGCACCGAAGCCGGGGCCGTGGTGCTCAGCCTGGTGGGCGGCAAATGGACCACCTTCCGTGCGTTGGCCGAACACCTGACCAACGACGTCCTCGCCGAGCTTGGCCTGAAGCGCAAGGTGTCCACGGCGCAACTGGCCATCGGCGGCGGCGCAGGCTTTCCCGCCGACGACCCCGGCGTGCAGAAGTGGATCAAGCAGCACATGGCTCCCGGGCGGGACGCGGACCGCACCGCCGGCCTCCTGACCCGCTACGGAACGCGGGCGGAGGACGTCATCAGTTACCTCGACGCCGAGCCGGACCACCTGCTCCGCTCCACCCGGGAACTCAGCGTCCGGGAACTGGAATTCATGGCAGCCCATGAGCAGGTGGGGCACCTTATCGACGTCCTGGTGCGCCGGACGTCGCTGGCCTTCCGGGGACTCGTCACAGGCGAACTGCTCAACGAGGTGGCAGAGGTGCTCGCCGTTCCACTGGGCTGGGACGCAACTGCCCGTGCCGCCGAGGTCCGGCACGCGCAGGACGTTCTGCAGCGGTTCCACCGCGTCGAAATCGACAGCCTGGTCGCTTAGGCCCGGCTGGCCGCCGGGGCAGCAAACCGCCCCGGCACAACGGTCCTTCAACCCGCGAAGGACTGACAACAGAAAATAGGAGAGTCAAAGATGTCTCTTGGAATTGTTTTCCTTTCCGAAGTATTCGGAACGGCGATGCTCACCCTGCTGGGTTGCGGCGTCGTGGCCAATGTGGCCCTGCGGGGCACGAAAGGCAACAGCGGCGGGTTCCTGATGGTCACCTGGGGATGGGGTGTCGCTGTTTTCGCGGGTGTCTTTGTCGCCGCGAAATCCGGAGCACACCTCAACCCCGCCGTGACGGTTGGGCTCCTGCTGAACGGGAAGGCGGAGTACGCTCCGGGTGTTCCCGTTGACTTCGCCTCCACGCTGACCTATTTCGGCGGCGAATTACTGGGCGCCTTCCTCGGTGCCGTGGTCTGCTGGCTGGCTTACAAACAGCATTTCGACGCCGAAGAGGAAGTTGCCAGCAAGCTCGGCGTCTTCTCCACCGGCCCGGCCATCCGGAACAGTACCTGGAACCTGGTGACAGAGATCATCGGCACCTTCGTCCTGGTGTTCGTTATCCTGACCCTCGGCGGCACCCCGTCCGGCCTCGGCCCGCTCGCTGTGGCGCTGCTCGTCGTCGGCATCGGCGTCTCCCTGGGCGGCCCCACCGGCTATGCCATCAACCCGGCCCGCGACCTCGGCCCGCGCATTGCCCACGCCCTGCTTCCCATCAAGGGCAAAGGCTCCAGTGACTGGGGCTATTCATGGATCCCCGTTGTGGGCCCGCTCGTCGGCGGTGCCCTGGGCGGGCTCGTTGCCAAGCTGGTTCCGATCATCATCACAGCAGCTGCCTGACCGATTCCCCAGTCACTGACCCCAACACACCCAACCCAAGACAAGGACGTCATCATGAACCAGTACGTAATCGCTGTTGACCAGGGAACCACCAGCACCCGCGCCATCATCTTCAACCACAGCGGCAGCATCGTCTCCTCCGGGCAGATGGAACACGAACAGATCTTCCCGAAAGCCGGGTGGGTGGAGCACAATCCCGCCGAAATCTGGAACAACACCCGCGAGGTCATCGCCTCCGCCCTCTCCAAGGCGAACCTGACGCGGCACGATATTGCCGCCGTCGGAATCACCAACCAGCGTGAAACCGCCGTGGTGTGGGACAAAACCACCGGTGAGGCCGTCTACAACGCCATCGTCTGGCAGGACACCCGCACGCAGGACATCGTGGATGAGCTGGCCAGGGACGGCGGCGCGGACCGCTTCAAGCAGAAGGTAGGCCTGCCGCTGGCCACCTACTTCTCGGGCACCAAGATCAAGTGGGTCCTGGACAACGTGGACGGCGCGCGCGAAAAGGCCGAGGCCGGCAACCTTGTGTTCGGAAACACTGACGCCTGGGTCCTGTGGAACCTCACCGGCGGCGTGGACGGCGGCGTCCATGTCACCGACGTGACGAATGCATCGCGCACCCTGTTTATGGACCTGGAGACGCTGCAGTGGGACGAGGAAATCCTGGGCATCTTCGGCGTTCCGCGGTCCATGATGCCGGACATCAGGTCCTCCTCGGAGGTCTACGGCACGGTCCACACCTCACAGCTGCTGCGCGAAGTTCCCGTGGCCGGCATCCTCGGCGACCAGCAGGCAGCCACCTTCGGCCAGGCGGCATTCCAGACCGGTGAAGCGAAGAACACCTACGGGACCGGCTGCTTCCTGATCTTCAACACCGGCGAGGAGATCGTGCACTCGAAGAACGGGCTGCTGACAACGGTCGGCTACAAACTCGGCGACGCCGCACCCCACTACGCCCTGGAAGGCTCCATCGCCGTCACCGGATCGCTCATCCAGTGGCTGCGTGACAACCTGGGCATGATCAGCAGCGCCCCCGAAGTCGAGACCCTGGCCGCATCCGTCAAGGACAACGGCGGCGTGTACATCGTCCCGGCCTTCTCCGGACTCTTCGCGCCATACTGGCGTTCGGATGCCCGCGGTGCCATCGTGGGCCTCACCCGGTTCGTCAACAAGAACCACATTGCCCGGGCCGCGCTCGAAGCCACTGCATTCCAGACCCGCGAGGTGCTTGATGCAGTCAACGCGGATTCCGGCGTTCCCCTCACCGAGTTGAAGGTCGACGGCGGCATGGTGGCCAACGACGCCCTCATGCAGTTCCAGGCGGACATCCTGGGCGTGCCGGTGATCAGGCCGAAGGTGGTTGAGACCACTGCCCTGGGTGCCGCCTACGCCGCCGGCCTCGCCGTGGACTTCTGGAAGGACCTCGGCGAACTCTCAGCCAACTGGTCCGAGGACAAGCGCTGGGAACCCCAGATGGACCAGGCCGAACAGGACCGCCAGCTGCGCCTGTGGAGGAAGGCAGTCACGAAGTCCATGGATTGGGTGGACGAGGACGTGAGATAACGCCAGCTCCAGCCGAGGGCGGCCGGACTTAAAAGCGGGGCAGGGGCCGCCTTCCCCGCCCGTCCGGCCGCTCTTGAGTCCGGCGTCCTTAGCGTCAGTCCTCGTCGATTTCGATAGTGCCTGCGTTGCCGTCGACTGTGACCAGTTGGCCGGTGCGCAGCATGCGGGTGGCGTTGCCGGTGCCCACTACTGCGGGGATGCCGTATTCGCGGGCTACAAGGGAGGCATGGGCGGCGAGGTTGCCTGTGTCCGTGACCACCGCCGCCGCTGATGCGAACAGCGGGGTCCACGCCGGAGCCGTTGCCCTGGCCACGAGTATTTCGCCCGGCTGGAAACTGGAAAAGCCGGCAGGACTGTCCACGATGCGTACCCGGCCTCGTGCCCTTCCCGGGCTTGCCGGATGCCCGAGCAGCGCTCCCGGCGGCACGTTGCGCGTACTGCGCGCAGCGTCCGCCAGGCGGTCGAACATGTTGCCGAACCGGGGAAGTTTTCCGAGCACCAGCGGCGCGTCGAGTTTCCGCTGCCGCAGCCAGTCGGCCCGGCGCCGGGACACCGCATCCTGTTGGGGCGGGGCGCCGGTCCGCACGTCCGCCCGGGCCAGGAAGTAGACGTCGTCAGGGCTGTCGATGACGCCCGCCCGCTGCAGTTGTGTCCCGATCTGCGCGGCGCACTGCCGCAGCAGGGGCCAGCCGAGGGTGAAGTCGCGCGCCTGCTCCTCGCGCAGCAGCGCATAATGCTGTGCGAGGGCAAGGAGCGCGTCAAACCGCTGCAACAGCCGGGTGCCCTGCAGGATGTGGCGGCAGGCGGCCTCGGCTGCCTGGCGCCGTTCCATTGCCGTTGCCGCGGCATGCGGTGTCGGGTTCCGGCCGTCCGCTTCGACTCCGCCGCCGGGACTTTGCTGTTCTTCGCCCGCCGTCGGGTGATACCAGTCCAGGCTGTAGACCGCATGTGGTACCCGGGCTGGCGGCCTCGGCATCAGCCCGCCGAGCAGGACCTGGTAGCCCTCGGCACCGGGGGTTTCCTGCTGCCCTTCCTTCAGGGCTGGAGCCAGGTGCTTGCGCCAGAAACGGGCCAGCACCGCCTCCATCTTCCAGGCGGCGCCGCCGGCTGCCGCGAAGAACCAGAGGTAAGCGCCGGCCGCGCCAGCCACCTGCTCCACCATCTCCTTAAGATCGTCGAGGCTGGCGGTTTCCACGGCGGCTGAATACCGGGCCACCAGCTTCCGGTAGGCGGGAAGGTGCACAGTCCGCCATTCCAGCTCGAGGCTGCCCAGGACTGCGCGGTCCGCGCCCGGGGGGTCGAACATCGGGCGGACCACGGAATTGTAGAAGTACGGCAGTGAACGCCATGTGCCGCCGAACAGAAGGTGGGGGAGTGCGCGCGGCGTCGGCGGGGCCACGTAGTACCAGCCGTTGACCACGGCGTTGCCCATCGGCACGCTGATCCCCGAAGAGCGGAAGACGGCCTCGTTGTAGGCGTTGTCGATCAGGGGAACCAGCCAGTCCATAAAGAGCGGGGTCACGGGCTCGGGCAGCCATTCGCCCATCCGGAAGTTCCGGAGCCAGACGCCTTTCCCCGGCGGCTCCCACGTGACCGGTTCCGGAACAGCAGTCATGGGCCGCGCCTGCACGATATGTACGAGGCCGTTCCGGTCCAGGGCCCACTCAACGTCCTGGGGAGTACCAAAATGCCTGGCGACGTTCCGGGCTGCGGCCGCCACCGCCGTCGCGCTTTCCGCGGTAAGGACGCCGGCAACCCCCTGCGTTCTGCGGACCTGCGCCGGCCGTACCACCCAGTCCTCGCCGCCCTCGGTCCCGGCCACCAGGCTTTCCCCCAGCCCCGGTACGGCCGCAATGACTGTTTCATCCCGGGCGCCGGTCAATGGGTTGGCCGTGAACGCCACGCCCGCTGCTGCGGCATCCACCATCTGCTGGACCAGGACCGCCATCCCGCTGCTGCCCGGCGTGCTCCCGGCGTCGAATTTGTCGTGGGCGTCCTGGTAAGCCCGTACCCGGCCAGCTTCGGCGGATTCGAAGCAGCGGTCCACTGCCAAAGCCAGGCCTGCCGCATCCACCCCCAGGTAGCTCTCGTACATCCCGGCATAGGAAGCGCCCGGAAGGTCTTCAGCAGCTGCGGAGGAGCGCACAGCATATGGCCCCGGACCGGCGTTCCGCGCAGCCGCCTGCAGGCGCAACGCCCAATCCTCCCGGCCGGAACCGTCCAGCATTGCTGCCCGGGTAACAACAAATCCCGGCGGGACGGAAAAACCCGCAGCGAGGAGCGCTGACAGTGCCGCCGCCTTGCCGCCCGCTTGCTCCCGGCGCAGGGCAGGGGATCCGCCGAGCGGAGGCAGCCCAAGGACTGCGTCGTCACCCGTATCGTCGCCCATGGAATCACCTGCCGGATCAGGGGCCGCGCGGCCTGGCCCAAGTCTAGTTACGCCGGGACGGCCCGGTACAGGCGGGAGCTCAGCCGGGCCCGCACAGGTGCGCTAAAGTAGTTCCATGCGTGCGATCCTTCTGCTTAGTTAGCCGCCCGGCGTCCGATACAACGGATAACCGTGCGGCAGCCCCTCCCTGGCGAGGGGCTTTTGTGTGTCCGGGCGTGTTTGTCGGGCCGGCAGCAGGAGGATCAGGCCGTTATGGCAGCACAGATGCCGTAACAGAACAGAAGAGGGCAGCAGTGGGCGTTCAGCCGGAGACAGAGACCGGAACAGCAGCAACAGTGCAGGCGGAGGTGCCCGAGGAGGGCACGTACAGCTTTGCCGCCATGGAGGCCAAATGGCCGCAGGTGTGGGAAGACCTTCAGGTTTTCACACCTGTCGACGACGGGTCCCGGGAACGGCGCTATGTGCTGGACATGTTCCCCTACCCGTCCGGGGACCTGCACATGGGCCACGCGGAAGCCTTCGCCATGGGCGACGTGGTGGCCCGCTACCTGCGCCAGCGGGGCTACGACGTACTGCACCCGATCGGCTGGGACTCCTTTGGCCTGCCCGCCGAGAACGCCGCCATCAAGCGCAACGCCCACCCCAGCGAGTGGACCTACGCCAACATTGACACCCAGGCGGCCTCCTTCAAGCGCTACGCCATCTCCGCTGACTGGTCCCGCCGGCTGCACACCTCTGACCCCGAGTACTACCGCTGGACCCAGTGGCTGTTCAAGCGTTTCTATGAGCGCGGACTGGCGTACCGGAAGGATTCACCGGTCAACTGGTGCCCCAAGGACCAGACCGTGCTGGCCAACGAGCAGGTAGTCAACGGCGCCTGCGAGCGCTGCGGCACCACCGTCACCAAGAAGTCCCTCAACCAGTGGTACTTCAAGATCACCGAATACGCCGACCGGCTGCTCGATGACATGGAGCAGCTCCGCGGCCACTGGCCCGAGCGCGTCCTGGCGATGCAGAAGAACTGGATCGGCCGGTCCGAGGGTGCCCACGTCAACTTCGTGATCGAGGCCGACGGCGGGAAGCCCACCAAAGAGGTGACCGTCTTCACCACCCGTCCGGACACGCTGTACGGCGCTACCTTCTTTGTGGTGGCAGCCGATGCGCCGCTCGCCGTCGAGCTCGTCACGGCGGAGCACGCCGCCGCCCTGGACGAATACCGCGAGCAGGTCAAGGCCCTCTCGGAAATCGAGCGCCAGTCCACCGAGCGGGAAAAGACCGGCGTGTTCACGGGGCGGTACGCGGTCAACCCGCTGAACGGGGAGAAACTGCCCGTCTGGGCCGCGGACTACGTCCTGGCTGACTACGGCACCGGCGCCATCATGGCCGTCCCCGCCCACGACCAGCGCGACCTGGACTTCGCCCGCAAGTTCGGCCTGCCCGTGCGGGCTGTCCTGGACACAGGCGAGGAGGACCCTGCAGTCTCCGGCACCGCCACGGCAGGGGAAGGCACGCTGATCAACTCCGGCGACCTGGACGGCCTGCCCAAGGCAGAAGCCATTCCCGCCGCCATCGCCATCCTCGAACGCCAGGGTACCGGCGAGAAGTTCGTGAACTTCCGCCTGCGTGACTGGCTGCTCAGCCGCCAGCGCTTCTGGGGCACCCCGATCCCGATCATCCACTGCCCGTCCTGCGGCGAGGTTCCGGTTCCGGACGAGCAGCTGCCCGTCACCCTGCCCTCCGACCTGCGCGGTGAGGACCTGTCGCCAAAGGGCACCTCGCCCCTTGCTGCTGCTGAAGCGTGGGTGAACGTGGAATGCCCGTCCTGCCACGGCCCGGCCAGGCGGGACACCGACACCATGGACACCTTCGTGGACTCATCGTGGTACTTCCTGCGCTTCGTCTCGCCGCAGTACACCGAAGGGCCTTTCGATCCCGAAAAGATCAACGACTGGATGCCCGTGGGCCAGTACGTGGGCGGCGTGGAGCACGCAATCCTGCACCTGCTCTACGCCCGGTTCTTCACCAAGGTGATCCACGACCTCGGCATGATCGACGCCGACGAGCCGTTCAGCGCGCTCCTGAACCAGGGCCAGGTCCTCAACGGCGGCAAGGCCATGAGCAAATCGCTGGGCAACGGCGTTGACCTCGGTGAGCAGCTGGACAAGTACGGCGTGGACGCCGTCCGCCTGACCATGATCTTCGCGTCCCCGCCCGAGGACGACGTCGACTGGGCCGACGTTTCGCCCTCCGGTTCCGCGAAGTTCCTGGCCCGTGCCTGGCGTCTCGCCCAGGACGTGTCGAGTGCGCCGGGCGTCGATGTCACCACCGGCGACCGGGCGCTCCGCTCCGTGACGCACCGGACCATTGCCGACGCTGCCGAACTGCTGGATGCCAACAAGTTCAACGTGGTGGTGGCCAAGCTGATGGAGCTGGTCAACGCCACCCGCAAGGCCATCGACTCCGGTGCAGGCGGCGCCGACCCGGCAGTGCGGGAGGCGGCCGAGGCCGTTGCGGTGATCCTGAGCCTCTTCGCCCCTTACACAGCGGAGGACATGTGGAACGTCCTGGGACACCCCGCCTCGGTGGCCAACGCCGGCTGGCCCGCCCACGACGCTTCCCTGCTGGTGCAGGACACGGTCACCGCCGTTGTGCAGGTCCAGGGCAAGGTGCGGGACAGGCTGGAGGTCTCCCCGGACGTTTCCGAGGACCAGCTGCGGGAACTGGCGCTGGCCTCGGACAACGTCCAGCGCGCCCTCGACGGCCGCGGCATCCGCACCGTCATTGTCCGCGCCCCTAAACTGGTCAACATCGTCCCGGCCTAGCCGGACCAGGCCGCCGGAAACCTCCGGCGGCCTGCTTGACCCCAGGAGGCCCCCTTGCCCGACCGCGACGCCGCTGCCTGGCCCTGGATCAGGGCCCGCCTCGCCGCCATGCGCGCCAAGCAGGATACTGCCAGGCGGGACAGCGACGCCGCCCGGCCGGACGCCGTCGTACGTACTGCCGTGGTGACTGATTCCGCAGCTGCCTTGCCTGCGGCCTGGTCCGCAAGTCTCACTGCTGACGGCCGCCTGACCGTGATTCCCATGCCGGTGATGGTGGGCGACGAAATCTATGGGGAGGGCGAGGATGACATCTCGCAGACGATCGCGCTGGCCCTGGCCAGCGGCACGTCCGTGAAAACTTCCCGGCCGTCGCCCGGCCAGTTCGAGCAGGCCTACCTCGCCGCGCAGCGCCGGGGCTACGAGGCCGTAGTTTCGGTGCATATCTCCGGCGGCCTGTCCGGAACGGCCGACGCCGCCCGCCTTGCCGCAGCCCGCGTGGGCATTCCCGTGGAAGTGGTGGACTCCGCAACTGTGGGCATGGCCCTCGGGATGGCTGTCCAGGAAAGCGTCCGAACAGCGGCCGAAGGCGCCGCGGCCGGAGCGGTGGCCGCTGCTGCGGCGGCGCAGGCAGCCCGCACGAAAGTCTATTTCTACGTTCCCAGCCTTGAGCAGCTGCGCCGTGGCGGCCGGATCGGGGCGGCGGCGTCACTGTGGGGCACCATGCTGGCCATTAAGCCCATCCTGGCGGTCGACGACGGCAGGATCGTCCCGCTGGAAAAGGTCCGGTCCGCTGCCAGGGCAATCGCCCGGCTCGAGGAAATCGTGACCGCCGACGCGTCGGCCCGTCCGGACGGCGTCCGGCTCGCCGTCCACCATTTCGGGAACCCTGCGGAGGCCGAGAGCCTCGCCGCACGGCTGGCAGCATCGTTGCCGTACTCTCCTCCGGCCCAAATCAGTTCCCTTCCCGCCGTGCTCGCTGCCCATGCCGGACTTGGAGTTCTTGCCGTCATCGTGGGCGACCGCAGCGGTGTGGGCGGGAATGCCGGCGCCGTCGAACCCGGATAGGGGCATCGTTTCCACATAGCAGAGCCTGGCCCTGTTGCCGGGGCGTGGCTTGTCCCTAGCGTGGGGCGTATGTCACGCCGGGATGCTGGAGCAGCAGGTCAGCAGGCGCGCCACGCCAGGAACCGGCTGCAGGCCACCCTTGGCAGCAACCCGCGCGGGCTCCTCCTTGAAGAGGACCGTCAACCTGCCTTCGAATACCGCGGCGGGCAGGATCCCGACGGCGGCGCCAACCGCGGCGGGGTTGATTCCGCCCTACTCCACGACGTGGGCCCGGCCATCCGATGGCGTCTCGGACTGCGGCTCGCCCTGCTCCTCGGCATCCTTGCCGTCGCGGCCGGTGCCTGGTTCTGGTGGCAGGCGGCGTCAGGGCGGCCCGAGATCCTTCCCCTCAGCGGGGTCAGCCCGGAAACCACCGCCGGGACTGGGGAGAATGGCCCCGCGGATGCGGGCGACGGCGGCGGGAGCCGGGCGGGTCCTGCGCCCGGAACACCCGCAGACACGTCGTCGGGAACGCAGGAAAGTTCCGTTGCCGGCATTGTGGTTGTCCACGTTGCCGGTGCAGTGCTGCGGCCGGGAGTGGTGCAACTGCCGGCAGGCAGCCGGGTGCACGATGCTCTTGCCGCGGCTGGAGGAGGAACTCCGGGCGCGGACCCGAACCGGCTTAACCTGGCCGCCGTGGTGGAGGACGGGCAAAAGATCCATGTCCCGCTACAGGGTGAGCCGATGCCGGAGAGTGCAGGCCAGGCGGGAGAACCGGATGCCGGCGGTTCTGCGGAGGGAAGTGCGGGAACCTCGGGATCGAAGGTCAACCTGAACACGGCGGGGGTGGAGGAACTGGATGGTTTACCGAAAGTGGGGCCTGTGCTGGCCCAGCGCATCGTGGACTGGCGCAAGGAACACGGGCCTTTCAAAGCGGTGGAGGAACTTGATGCCATCGACGGCGTGGGGCCCAAGATGCTTGAAGCCCTGCTTCCGCTGGTGACCATATGAGACACAGGGAAGATGCGGTGAAGATGCCGATGGCGCGGTGCTGTTATGGGTAACCGGGCAACCCGGACAGGGACCAGTCCCTGGAACCGGTATGTAGAGTCGGCCGTCCGTGGCTACGCCGCCCCGGGGGAGGGTTCCGAAATCCCGGGGACGGGGGAGGGCGCCACAGGGGGTGGCCGGGGCGGGATACAAGAGCCCACTGTCAGGGCGCGGAAGCCAAACCTGCGGAAATTGCCCCACGGCCGGAGCCCGGTTGAAACTTTGCGGAGCTACTGGGCTGTGCAGTCCGCCCGCTTTGATGCCGGCAACAGGAAGGCCGCCCTGGAAGCGGATTCGGGCGATGAAGCACCCCGCCGGCGTACTGATGTGCGGCTGGCCCTGCCTGCAGTTCTCGTCTGGGGTGCGTCCCTTGCCGGGCTATGGCTGCCCCCCGCAGCCTTGGCCGGCCTCTGCTGTATCCTGCTGGTGGTGGCGGCCGTACTGCTTTGCCGAACGTGGAAGACCCGAGGGCCGGCAGTAGCCGGCGGCCCGCGTCGGCCTGCCCGGCGGAGTCTCCTGACCACCACAGCGATCGCGTTCCTGCTGGCAGCCACAGCGGCGGCGCACTCGGCAGTTGCGTCCACCCAGCGCCATGAGGGCCCGCTCGCGGCTGCAGTCTCGTCAGGCAAGTCTGCGGTGGCTGTGGTGGAAGTGGCAGGAACGCCCCGTGCATTGAACCCGCCAAACCAGGCGGGTACACCGGCACGATGGTCCGTGCCTGTCTGGACCCGGGACGTCAGCACCGGAGGTGTCCTGCTGCGCACCCGGGCCCAGCTGCTGGTGACAGGGGGCGGCGCCTGGGGAACCATGGTGCCCGGACAGCTGGTGCGCGCCACCGGGAAACTCCGGCCGGCAGATCCCGGAAGGGAGGAAGCAGGCATGCTGGCTGCTTCCTCGGGACCGGGAAAACCCACTGATTCGCCAGTCCTGCAGGAGTCCGCCAAGGAACTGCGGGAACAGTTTGTGGCGGCGGCCGCCTTCCTCGCTCCGGATCCGCAGGGCCTGCTTCCCGGCATGGTCACCGGGGACACCAGCGCTTTGGACGAGGGCCTGGAGGCGGCAATGAAAACTGTGGGCATGACCCATCTGACCGCCGTCAGCGGGGCTAACTGCAGCCTGGTGCTCGGTGCCCTGCTGCTTGCCTGCCGCCGGTTCCGTTTGCCCCGGGTGCCAGCGGCAGCACTCGCCGTGGCGGGCCTTGGGTTGTTTGTCCTGCTGGTAGGTCCGGATGCGAGCGTCCTGCGGGCTGCCTTGATGGGGGCCGTTGCAGTGGCTTCGCTGGCCGGTGGCAGGACGGGACGGGGGCTGAGCTTCCTGTGCCTTGCCGTGATCGGCCTGCTGCTGGCGGACCCAGGGCTGGGATCAAGTTTCGGGTTCCTGCTATCCGTTCTGGCCACGCTGGGGATCATTATCCTTGGCCGGCGCATCATGGACTGGACACCGGCGTCGATCCCGCGGTGGGCGGCAGCGGCTGTCGCTGTTCCTCTGTCCGCGCAACTGCTGTGCGGGCCGGTGACCGTGGTGCTTCAACCGCAGTTTTCGACGTATTCCCTGCTGGCCAACGTCCTGGCCGCACCCCTCGTGGCGCCCGTGACACTGCTGGGAACCGCTGCCGTTCCGCTCGTGGTTCCCTTCCCGTGGGCAGGAACTGTCCTGATCGCGGTGGCAGGCACCTTCAGCGCCGGAGTTGCAGCGACGGCGAGATGGGCGGCGCAGCTTCCGGGCGCCGCCCTGCCCTGGCCGGAGGGGGTGCCCGGGCTCGTGACCATGCTGTTGCTGTCCGTCCTGACGTTCGGGGCTGTGTGGGCAGCGGCCCGCCCGCACCGGCTCCTGCGCAAAGTCATTGCCGCCCACCGGCATACCGTGGCCTTGATCGAGCTGCTGGAGGAAAACGCTGCCCGGACACTGCGGCACCTAAAACCGAAGCCGTTGGCCGTGAACCCACGGGAGTTGCGCCCGTCACACCATGCCCGCTTGGACCGGGCCCCGGGACATGGCAGGCTGGGATACTCCACCAAACTTTCCGGAAGGAAGCCCCGATGGCTGTTGCGCAAAAGCGTGCAACCCGTACGCCCGCGTCGAACGGCCCCACCTGGCGGGACGTAACCCCCGCCGGAGTCGTCTTGGTGAGCGGGCCCGAAGAGTACTTGGGCATCAGGGCCATGGACCGTGTCCGCGCCCAGGTGCGGGCAGCTTCCCCTGATGTGGAGGTCAGCCGCATCAATGCCTCGTCTTACGAGGCCGGGACCTTGCTGATGCAGGTCAGCCCCTCCCTCTTTGGCGAAAACAAACTCATCGAGGTCGAAGCAGTTGAAGCCATGAACGAGGCTTTCCTGGCGGACGCGCTGGCCTACCTTGGCCACCCTGAGCCGGATGCCGTCCTGGTGCTGCGCCACGGCGGCGGAGCCCGGGGCAAGAAACTGCTCGACGCAGTCAAAAAAGGCGGCTGGCCGGTCGTGGACTGCCAGCCCCTGAAAAAGGACGCCGACAAGGTGGCTTTCGTGGCGGGCGAGTTCAAGGCCGGGGGACGGCGGATCGAGCCCGACGCGGTGCAGTCCCTGGTCAACGCCGTCGGGGCAAACCTTTCCGAGCTGGCTGCAGCCTGCAACCAGCTCATCGCCGATGCCGGCACCACGGTCACCACCGACATCGTGGACCGGTACTACGGCGGCCGGATCGAGGCCACGGCCTTCAAAGTGGCAGATGCCGCCATGGCCGGTAACGGCCCGCTGGCACTGTCCACCCTGCGCCACGCACTGGCCACTGGGGCAGATCCCGTTCCGCTGGTCGCCGCGCTGGCGGCCAAGCTCCGCACTGTGGCGCGCGTCGCCGGCGCTTCCGGCTCATCCGCCCAGATCGCCGCTGAACTCGGGATGCAGCCCTGGCTGGTGGAACAGGCGCAGCGCGACGTCCGCCGGTGGACCCCCGAAGGGCTGGTGCGCTCCATCCAGGCCACTGCCGAGGCGGACGCACAGGTCAAAGGGCTGGCCCGGGACCCGGTTTATGCGGTGGAGCATGCCGTGCGGATCATCGCAATGTCAGTGCAGGGCCGGTAACCCCGGCAGCACTTCGATATGGGGTCGGCGGTATGGCTCTTCGACCTGGAACATCCACGAGGTCAACGACGATGCTGCACGGCTCCGCCGCTCTACCCAGGGGGTAGGGCCGTACCTCGAGTTCCACCGCGAGCCGGACCGGACGATCGAGTGGGGCCGTGTTCATCTGGACCTGATGCCGTACCAGGACGACGACCAGTCGGCGGAGGTGGACCGGCTGAAAAGCCTGGGCGCCACCAGAGCGGACGTGGGCCAGGGCAATGTGCCATGGGTGTGCCTTGCCGACCCCGAAGGCAACCAATTCTGCATCCTCACCGCGGGCTGACCGGGCGGCCCGCCGGGCGTTGTTAAAGATGTGTGGCCGGTACCAAACGGTACCGGCCACAACCATCAGTTCCTGCGAACTGGAAACCTTACAGTGCGTTGACCTTCTTGGAGATCGCCGACTTACGGTTTGCTGCGTTGTTCTTGTGCAGAACACCCTTGCTAACAGCCTTGTCCAGCTTGCGGCTGGCAGCAACCAGGGCAGTAGCAGCTGCATCCTTGTCCGAGGACTCAACGGCGGTGTTGACGGCGCGGATGGCCGTCTTCAGCTCGGACTTGACTGCGTTGTTGCGCAGGCGTGCCTTCTCGTTGGTGAGGATGCGCTTCTTCTGGGACTTGATATTCGCCACGTGTGAACTCTCTTTTTAATGCGGAAATGGTCTAGAGGGCTTTCAGATTGGCCATTGACTGAGCGGCGTGGGGATACCTATGGCGGCCAACCATCAGTGGCCGTCGACCTGCACGGACACACAGCTATAAAGAATAGCAGGTCAGGCGCGGGACTGGCCATTTTGCGGGCTAGTCCCAGCCGTGTCGGCGGCGGAGTCCTGCTGCCGCCTGTTCAAAGCGCTTGCGGTCCAGCACGGACCCTTCCCGGCGGACACTGTCCGGCCGCAACTGCAGGATGCGGTCCAGGCGCGCCTCGCTGGGCCGGCCCTGCCGGTCCCAGGCGCCCGGACCGAGGTCCACATAGTCCTTTGATACTGCCGACGCCGGCACCCGGTCCTTGCTGGTCAGCATCAGTCCCAGCAGGTAGCCGCCGCTTCTGCCCACCACGAGCACGGGCCGGTCCTTGCCCCGGGTGTGGTCCTCCTCGTACGGGACCCAGGCCCACACCACTTCTCCCGGATCAGGTTCACCATCCGGCTGCGGCGCATAACGGAGATCAATGCGGCCGCGAAAGTCCCCCGGGTACTGGTGTCCCCGCGGTTGATTGTCCTGAAAATGGCCAACCGGGCGCTGTCCGCCCGGATTCCTGGCGGAGCCGGAACGGCCCGGGACAGGGCGGCCGTCCGGCGCCGTGCCGCCACCCGCCTTCCACAAGACACGCAGGCCGGCTTTGACGGCGTTCGCCAGGGATCCTAGATTGATTGCCATTCCGCAACCCTATCCCCGGGCTTCCTCCCCGCCCGGGGAACGTCAACAGGCCGGGAAATGCGGTGGCAGCCGCCCGGACGTGGGACACTGGAGGTTCCAAGATGTGCGGCTGACCGCCGGGGCCTTCGTTGCGCTCCGCGGAACCGCGTGAATGCCAACAGTAAGGACCCTGCGTGTCTCCCATGGCCCGCACCGCCCCGGTGCCCGCCGCGACAGATCCGGCCATTATTCGGAACTTCTGCATCATCGCGCACATTGACCACGGCAAGTCCACACTGGCCGACCGTATGCTGCAGTACACCGGCGTCGTTCAAACCCGCGACATGAAGGCCCAGTACCTGGACCGCATGGACATTGAACGCGAGCGCGGCATCACCATCAAGTCCCAGGCTGTCCGCATGCCCTGGGAGCTCGACGGCACCAGCTACGCCCTGAATATGATCGACACTCCCGGCCACGTCGACTTCACGTACGAGGTGTCCCGCTCCCTGGCGGCCTGTGAAGGCGCAATCCTCCTGGTGGACGCAGCCCAGGGCATCGAAGCCCAGACGCTGGCCAACCTGTACCTGGCGATGGAAAACAACCTCACCATCATTCCGGTCCTGAACAAGATCGACCTGCCGGCGGCCCAGCCCGAGAAGTACGCGGCCGAACTGGCCAGCCTGATCGGCGGGGACCCCGAGGACGTACTCCGGGTCTCGGGCAAGACCGGCATGGGCGTTGAGGCTCTGCTGGACAAGATCGTCCGCGACCTCCCGGCTCCCGAAGGCGATGCAAACGCTCCTGCCCGTGCCATGATCTTCGACTCCGTGTATGACACCTACCGCGGCGTGGTCACCTACGTCCGCGTCGTGGACGGCATGCTCCACCCGCGCGAACGCATCCAGATGATGTCCACGCGGGCTACCCACGAACTCCTGGAGATCGGGGTGAGCTCCCCGGAACCCACCCCCTCCAAGGGCCTGGGTGTCGGCGAAGTGGGCTACCTCATCACCGGCGTTAAGGATGTCCGCCTGTCCAAGGTTGGCGATACCGTCACCAATCTCGCCAAGCCGGCAGCCGACTCCCTGCCCGGCTACGCCGATGCCAAGCCGATGGTTTTCTCCGGACTGTATCCCTTGGACGGCACCGACTACCCGGTGCTTCGCGACGCACTCGAGAAGCTGATGCTCAACGACGCCGCCCTCGTGTACGAGCCGGAAACGTCCGCTGCACTGGGCTTCGGGTTCCGCGTGGGCTTCCTCGGACTGCTCCACCTGGAAATCACCCGCGAACGGCTCGAACGCGAATACAACCTGGACCTCATCTCCACCGCACCCAACGTGGAATACGAAGTAACTCTGGAAGACAAAAAGGTGGTCCATGTGACCAACCCCAGCGAGTACCCCTCCGGCAAAATCTCCGAAGTCCGCGAGCCCATGGTGGCCGCCACCATCCTGGCCCCGAATGAATTCGTCGGCGCCATCATGGAACTGTGCCAGAGCCGCCGCGGCGTGATGGGCGGCATGGACTACCTGTCCGAGGACCGGGTGGAAATCCGCTACCGCCTGCCGCTGGCCGAGATCGTCTTCGACTTCTTCGACATCCTGAAGTCCAAGACCCGCGGTTACGGCTCGCTGGACTGGAAGGCCGACGGCGACCAGGTGGCCGACCTCGTGAAGGTGGACATCATGCTCCAGGGCGAACAGGTGGATGCCTTCTCCGCCATCACCCACCGCGACAAGGCGTACTCCTACGGCGTCATGATGACCACGAAGTTGCGCGAGCTCATCCCGCGCCAGCAGTTCGAGGTACCCATCCAGGCGGCCATCGGCTCCAGGATCATCGCCCGCGAAAGCATCCGCGCCATCCGTAAGGACGTCCTGGCCAAATGCTACGGAGGCGACATCTCACGCAAGCGCAAGCTGCTGGAGAAGCAGAAGGAAGGCAAGAAGCGCATGAAGATGGTGGGCCGCGTAGAGGTTCCGCAGGAAGCCTTCATCGCCGCCCTCACCACCGACGAGTCCAAGGACAAGGCCAAAAAGTAGTGAACACCGCGTCCGGCAACACCGGAGGCCCCTGCAATGCCTAGCACACTTCCCCTCGGCGACCCGGCGCCGTCGGACGGCCTGCTGCCTGCACAGGCAGTGGACGGTGCGGCGGACCGCGCGTTCGGGCTGTACGTCCACATCCCGTTCTGCGCCGTGCGCTGCGGCTACTGCGACTTCAACACCTACACCGCCACCGAACTCGGCGGCGGAGCGTCCCAGGACGCGTACGCCCGGACGGCCGCCGCAGAGGTGACCATGGCAGCGAAGGTCCTCCCGGCGTCGGGCCTTCCTGCACGGAAGCTGAGCACGGTGTTTTTCGGCGGGGGCACGCCCACGCTGCTGCCAGCAGCCGACCTCGCCCTGATCCTCCGCCGCGCCATCGATGAGTGGGGAATCGAGGACGGCGCCGAGGTCACCACCGAGGCCAACCCCGACTCGGTCACCCCGGAATCCCTCGCGGTCCTGAAGGAAGCCGGGTTCACCAGGATCTCCTTCGGCATGCAGTCCGCCGTCCCGCACGTCCTGAAAGTCCTGGACCGGACGCACACCCCGAGCCGCGTCCCACAGGTGGTCCGCTGGGCGCGGGAAGCAGGGCTTGCGGTAAGCCTGGACCTGATTTACGGGACCCCGGGGGAGTCCCTCGCGGATTGGCGCCACTCCCTGGAGACCGCGCTGTCCTACGAGCCCGACCACATCAGCGCCTACGCGCTGATCATTGAGGACGGCACCAAGCTGGCGGCCCAGATCCGCCGCGGCGAAGTTCCCGGCATTGACGACGACGACCACGCCGACAAGTATGAGCTGGCCGACCAGCTGATTACCGAAGCCGGCCTGGGCTGGTACGAGGTCAGCAACTGGGCCCGCACACCGGAGCAGGCCTGCCGGCACAACCTGGCCTACTGGCGTGGCGATGACTGGTGGGGGATCGGTCCCGGTGCGCACTCGCATGTGGGCGGTGTCCGCTGGTGGAACGTCAAACACCCCACCGCCTACGCCGGCCGCCTGGCCCAGGGCCTCTCACCTGCTGCCGGCCGGGAAACCCTGGACGCGGAAACGCGGAACGTGGAGCGCGTGATGCTCGAGGCGAGGCTGCACTCCGGGCTGGCGGTATCCGCGCTCGGTGCAGCCGGCAGGCACGAGGTGGCAGGCCTGATCGCGGACGGTCTGGTGGAGCCGGCGGCAGCCTTCCAGGGGCGGCTCGTCCTGACCCTCAAAGGCAGGCTGCTGGCCGACGCGGTGGTTCGCCGGGTCCTGCCGGACTGATCCGCCCCGCCGGCTTTGCGCAGGAGCCGCCACGCCGGTGGAACCTCGTCAGTCCTGGGGCGGCTGACCGCCCAGGCGGGTGATGGTCCGGGTGGTGCTGTCCCAGAGCCTGGCTTCGATGCATTGCCCTTCCGCCCGCACGTCCACGCAGTCCATGGCAGCCCCGAGCAGGTGGCCGGGAATCCGGCGTGCGAGCGTGACATGCGGGGTCCAGGAGCCAGGCATGGTATTGGCGAACGCCCCCGTGCTGAACCGGTGAAGGCCGGCATGAAGTTCCAGCAGGGCCTTGGACAGCACCACCAGCCGTGCCAGCACATACTTGCCCTGTTGAGATGGGAAAACCACGACGCCGGAGAACCGGGCCTCGACGGGCAGCTCGGCCCACACATCCTGGGCATCGGCATCCAACAACAGGCTGTTGCCCGCGGCCAGCGTGATGTGGGGGCGGTTGCTTGGGGCTGTATGCGAGGCGAGGCTTGGCAGGCCGGCGTCAGCGAGCCTGGCCCAATCGGACCGGATCAGGGCATCCAGGGAGCCATCGAAGGTTAACTCGATGCTGCGCATGCACCCGGGTGGGCCCACGCCGGCAGGGTTCCCTGGCCGAAGCGAAGCGAGGCTAGGGTGCCGGTGGGGATTACTTGATCCAGCGGAGGTTGTACTGGTACCGGTACGGCTGGCCGCGGTTCACGCGGATGCCGGCCGCCACCGAGAAGCAGGTCAGCGCGATCCAGATCAGTGTGGCGACCACGGCAAAGATGTTGCCCACCACAGGCACGAACACCAGGATATTGGCCACCACAGCGGCGATGGTGGGAGGCAGGCTGAAGTTCAGCGCCTCCTTGGACTCCTGGGCGGTAAAAGGGCCGCGGTCACGGAAGATCAAGTAGATCAGGAGCGCAGGAACGCAGCCCAGGATCCCGCCGAAGTGCGAGAGCGTAGCCCACTGCCTGTCCTCGCTGGCCGTCAGGGGCAGGGCATTCGCCGGGACGCCATGGTACTCCGAACGGCCCTGGCCGCCCTGGCTGTCCCTGTGATCGCGTGCGTTTTCTGCCACAGTCTGTTCCTTCGAAAGTGCAATGCTGCCGACTAAGAATGCCAATATCTGCTGCGGCGCCGCCATCGGCAGATACCGCAGTACCAAGAATACTTGGTGCAGGCGTCCGCGCCTGCCCTAAGGGACCGTGAGGAAATCGATCACTTCCTCCACCCGGCCCAGCAACGACGCTTCCAGGTCCGCGTAGGTGCGGACCGCGCCCAGCAGTTTCTGCCATCCCAGCCCGATGTCTTCCTTGGTGGAGTGCGGCCAGCCGAATGCCCTGAGGATACCGGTCTTCCAGTCCTGACCGCGGGGCACTTCAGGCCACGTCTCAATACCCAGGACGGCCGGACGGATCGCCTGCCACACGTCCACGTAGGGGTGGCCGACAATCAGGACGTTGCCGGCAGCTCCGGGGGATGCCATCACGGCATCGGCAATGCGCGACTCCTTGGAGTCGGGCACCAGGTGGTCCACCAGCACGCCCAGGCGCCGGCCGGGACCGGGATTGAAGCCGGCAACGGCCGCGGCCAGGTCATCAATGCCGTGCAGGGGCTCGACGACGATGCCCTCCACTCGGAGGTCGTCTCCCCAGACCTTTTCCACCAGTTCGGCGTCGTGCTTTCCCTCCACCCAGATGCGGCTCGCCTTGGCCACCTGCGCGCGCTGCCCGGCCACCCGCACCGAACCGGACGCTGTCCGCCCGGCGGCCGGGCCGCCGGCCTGCTTGGGTGCTGGCGGCATTAGCCGGATCGGCTGGCCTTCCAGGAGGAAACCGAAGCCCAGCCGGAAGGACCGCGACTTGCCCCGGCGGTCCTCCAGGGCCACCACATGCATGCCGCCCGATTTTTCCACCCGGGTGACCGCCCCGACCCAGCCGGACTGGACCTCCTCCAGCACCATTCCCCGCTCTGCCGGCACTTCGGGCAGTTGCGTCCGTGCGGGCGCGGTCAGGTCCTGGGCTCCCCAGTTCTGGTATTGCATGGATGAACTCCGCTTCGTGCTGGATCCGGGCCCGGAATTTCGCCCGGAGCGGTACCAATGCTAACAACGGGGCGAGTCATAATAGACTGTTAGCACTTAGGCATGTCGAGTGCTAACCCCTGTGAGGTACGGTGCGGGCGGAACGGCTGCCCTGATCCCTGGATGGAGGTGGAGTGTGAGCGAGCCGCGCAAGCTTGAAGTACTGCGGGCCATCGTGGAGGACTACGTCCACTCGCGCGAGCCCGTCGGGTCCAAGGCCCTGGTGGAACGGCACCATCTTGGTGTCTCCAGCGCCACCATTCGCAATGACATGGCCGCGCTTGAGGACGAAGGGCTGATCACGGCCCCGCACACCAGCGCAGGCCGGATTCCCACGGACAAGGGCTACCGGCTCTTCGTGGACCAGATTTCCGCGGTCAAACCTCTGTCCCAGGCAGAGCGGCGTGCCATCCAGTCGCTCCTGGAAGGCGCCGATGATCTCGACGACGTCCTGGAGCGCACGGTCCGGCTGCTGTCCCAGCTGACCAACCAGGTGGCGGTGGTCCAGTACCCGCACCTCAACCGCGCACTGGTCCGCCATATTGAATTCGTCCTCCTGGCGCCGCGGAAGGTGCTGGTGGTGCTGATCGCCAACAGCGGCAAAGTGGAGCAGCGGGTCATCGACGTCGGGCAGGACATGGGCGATGACGTCCTGGCCACGCTGCGCACGCATTTCCTGGCATCCCTCGGCGGGACGGCACTGAGCCAGCTCACGCAGTCCCTGCCCGGAGTGGTGTCCGGCGCCGCTCCCGCGCAGCGGCAGGCAGCCCAGGCGCTGGCGCACGGACTGGAAGCCCTGGCCCACAACAGCCGCGAGGACCGCATGGTGATGGCCGGTACAGCCAACCTTGCCCGTTCCAACGTGGATTTTCCGCTCAGCATCGGACCTGTGCTGGAGGCGCTGGAGGAACAGGTGGTGATGCTGCGGCTCCTGAGCGAGATGGCGCAGGACCACCGGGGCGTGGCCGTCAGCATCGGCCGCGAGAACCCGTATGACGGGCTGGCGGAGGCTTCGGTGGTCGCCACGGGATACGGGCCGGACAGCGTCGCGAAGATCGGCATCCTGGGGCCCACCAGGATGGACTATCCCACCACGATGGCCGCGGTCAGGGCCGTCGCCCGGTACCTGTCACGGATTTTGGGACCCTGACCCGCGCCGTCCGGCTCCCAGCCAAGAACAGTAGCGCCGGCAGTACAGCTGCAGGCAAAACAACAAGGAAGAGATACGAACTTTGAGCAGCCACTACGAAGTCCTTGGAGTCTCACCGGATGCTACCGGGGAAGAGATCAAGAAGGCCTACCGCAAGCTGGCCCGCACCCTCCACCCCGACGTAAATCCCGGTGAGGACGTTGCAGACCGCTTCAAGGCCGTGACCCACGCCTACGAAGTTCTCTCCGATCCGCAGAAGCGCCGGGTGTACGACACCACGGGCAACGAGAACGGCACGGACAACGGATTCGGCGGCGGGGCGTACGCAGGCCAGGGCTTCGCCTTCCAGGACATCTTCGACACGTTCTTCGGTGCCGGCGGTTCCACCGGCCCCGCATCGCGGGTCCGGCGCGGCCAGGACGCGCTCATCAGCGTCCGGATCGAACTGCGCGACGCCGTGTTCGGCGTCAACAAGAAGCTTGAAGTGGATACCGCAGTAGTCTGCCCCACCTGCGAGGGCTCGTGCTGCCGGCCGGGCACCCACCCCGAGCGCTGCGATATCTGCGGCGGCAGCGGCCAGGTCCAGCGCGCGGTCCGGTCCATCCTGGGCCAGGTGATGACGGCGGCCCCGTGCGGCACCTGCGAAGGTTTCGGAACTGTCATCAAGGACCCCTGCAACGAGTGCAACGGGCAGGGCCGCATCCGCAGCCGCCGTTCGCTGACCATTAAGGTTCCCGCCGGTGTGGCCACCGGCACCCGCATCCAGCTCTCCGGCCAGGGCGAGGCCGGTCCTGCCGGCGGCCCCGCAGGTGACCTGTACGTTGAAATCCGGGTCAACAACGACGCCACGTACGTCCGCGAAGGCGACGACCTGCACGCCACCTTGAACATCCCCATGACTGCAGCCGCGCTGGGAACCGACGTCACCCTGGAAACCTTCGACGGTCCCCAGGACATCGACGTCAAGGCAGGAACCCAGTCCGGCGAGATCATCACCCTGCGCGGGCTGGGCGTCACCCACCTGCGCGGGTACGGCCGAGGTGACCTGAAGGTCCACCTGCAGGTGGAGACGCCGGCCAAGCTGGACGCGGCCCAGGAAGACCTGCTGCGCCAGCTCGCCAAGCTGCGCGGGGAGCAGATCACGGAGGGCAAGCTGGCCGCCAGCGGCGGCATGTTCGCCAAGCTCCGGGACCGGTTCGGTAACCTGTAGCGGTGAGCAACCCCGTCTTTTTCACGGCGTCCGGGTCCCTGGACCGGATGGTACCGGAAGGGCGCTTTGTCCTCGAGGGACTCGAGGCCCGGCACGCGGTGACCGTCAAACGGCTGGCTCCCGGTGAGCCCGTGGACATCGTCGATGGCGCTGGTACCCGGATGAGCGGCACAGTTGTTTCCGCTTCCCCGGCCGGCCTCGAGGTCGAATGCTCGTCCATCGGCGTTGAGGACCGGCCGGGTGTCAGGCTGGTGCTGGTCCAGGCCCTGGCCAAGGGCGACCGTGATGAACTGGCCATCGAAACCGCCACCGAACTGGGGATTGACGCCGTCATCCCGTGGCAGTCCGAACGGTCCATCGTGCGCTGGAAGGGGGACCGGGCGGCCAAGGCCCACGCAAAGTGGCAGTCTGTGGTGACCGCGGCCGCCAAACAGGCCCGGCGCGCCTGGATCCCGGAGGTGCGTGCCGCCGTCGACACCGCCGGTCTCGCCGCTGCTGTCCAGGCCGCCGACCTCGCCGTGATCCTGCACGAGGACGCCGTGCGTCCCCTGCGGATGGTCCTGGAATCGTGGCTCCCGACTGATGCTCCTGAAGGTCCGCGGGAAATACTCCTCATCGTCGGCCCCGAGGGCGGCATCAGCCAGCGCGAGGTGACAAAACTGTGCGGCCAGGGCGCCGTGACCGCCCTGTTGGGACACCATGTGCTGCGCTCATCGACTGCCGGTCCCGCCGCCGTCGTCCTCGCCAGCGACATCCTCGGGCGCTGGGCGGCCCCGGCAGCCTGAGGCCGCCCGGCTAGCGGACTTTGAATCCCCGGGTGTCTTCGGTGCCGTCCTGCTGGCCGTCGGGGTTCGAGGTTTGCGCCACGCGCAGCTCATAGTCCCCGGCGGGCAAGGTCAGCGCCAGCGTAAAGACCCCGGCCTGGGCAGGGTCCGATGCCGCGGTTGTTTCGCCTGTCAGGAACGGCGCCTTGTTTCCGTTTTCCTCGGCGCGCAGGATCTGCCAGCGGAGCTTGCCGCCCGCAGCAGTGCTCCGGCCGGTGATCTTGACGCTTCCGTCCGCCACCTCAACGTTCTCCTGCGGATCGATGATCCATACCGGGGCCACGAGTCCTGCCGTGCGGGCCATAAGGGACCCCAGCTGGACGTGGTTGAACGCCATGTAGTCGGTGTGCCCGTCCACCAGGATGCGTACGCGGATCTGCTGGCCGGAGTCGATCAGGCCGGAACTGGCCGCAGCCGCGGTGGCCGTGTACACCAGTTGCTGGATGGCCCGGGCCGCCATCTCGGCGTCCAGGTTGCTGTTGAAGGCGTCCTCTGACACGTCAACAGTGATGACGTCCTTGCCGGAAATCGACGTCGCCAATTCCTTGGGGTTCTGCCATGGGGTGAAGAAGTCCGGGTCCAGGGGCTTATCGGACATCATGGCGCGCAGGGCGCGGGTGACGGGGTTTTCCTGCTCCGGAACATCCCGGAACTCGCGGTAGAGGAAAACGTTGCTGTTGCTCCGGCCGATCCAATAGACCGGTGCCTTGTTGGAGGACTGGGTGGTTTCCAGGGGCGCGCTGGTGGACGGGGCCCCGGACACGCTGCCCGAAGCCGCGGGACTTGTGGCAAGGGCGCCGGTGGGGGCCGGGTCCGGTTCAGCAATGCAGCCGGTGAGGACAGGGGCCGCAGCCAGAAGCCCGGCAAGAAGCATCGAACGGGCACCGTTCAAGACTCTTCCGGCCCGGCGGGGCCCTGCGGTTTCCGGCAAGGTGATTGCCTGTCCTTTCCTGGTTGAATAGGCCGATCCCCGGTCAGCCCCGGTGCTTCATCGGCACCCTGGATTTCCAGCATTGCACAGCCCCGGCGGACCAATGCCGCTGAAGGAGCCCGGCCCGGCAACTGCAACGGGAACGATATGAGGCCGATATGAAGTTGATACCTAATGACGCCGGACTGCCGGAAGGCCGGTCCGGCGTTCGCTGTCAGCGTCAGGGATCCGGCCTGGGCATCCTGCCCGGCTATGGGGCCGGCTCTGCCCGCTGGCGTAAGATGGAGGGTACCGCTGAGACGCAACGGGGACAGCCCGCCGCGGATCAGCCAGCAGCTACTCTTTCGAGATCGAGGGGATCACGGGCCCGCGGGCCAACACCATGACTGAATCAGCTAACGGAAAGCGCAGGCTTGTCACCGGCGAAGGCGCCGCGGGGGAATTTCCCCATACACTCCCTGGCGTCCGCACCGAAGTAGTCCTCTTCGACAATTCCGACCAGATGGTTCAATCCCTCGGCAGCCATGATGAAGCGCTGCGGTTCATTGAAGAGCAGTTCCCCGATGTGAACTTCCACGTCCGAGGAAACGAGCTTTCCATCAGCGGACCGGCCACGGACGTGCCGAGGATCATGCGGCTCCTCCACGAGGTCCGGGGACTTGTGGCACGCGGCACGGTCATCAGCCCGGCAGTGCTCCAGCAGCTCGTGGCCCTGCTCCGCACCCAGTCCATGCAGAACCCGGTGGACGTGCTGACCCATGACATCCTCTCCAGCCGCGGTAAAACGATCCGCCCGAAGACGCTGAACCAGAAGAACTACGTTGACGCCATCGATGCCAACACCGTGATCTTCGGAATCGGTCCCGCCGGTACCGGAAAGACCTACCTCGCTATGGCCAAGGCCGTTCAGGCCCTGCAGCAAAAAGAGGTCAGCCGCATCATCCTGACCCGGCCCGCCGTCGAGGCAGGGGAGCGGCTTGGCTTCCTGCCCGGCACCCTGAGCGACAAAATCGATCCGTACCTCCGTCCGCTGTACGACGCCCTGCACGACATGATGGACCCGGAGTCCATTCCGCGGCTTATGGCAGCAGGAACCATCGAAGTGGCGCCGCTCGCGTACATGCGCGGCCGGACCCTGAACGACGCCTTCATCATCCTCGATGAGGCCCAGAACACCACGCCGGAGCAGATGAAGATGTTCCTCACCAGGCTGGGATTCGGGTCCAAGATGGTGGTCACCGGCGACATCACCCAGGTGGACCTGCCCTTCGGCACGCGTTCCGGGCTGCGCATCGTGGAGGAAATCCTGCAGGGCATAGAGGACGTGAACTTCTCCGTCCTGGACGCCGCAGACGTTGTCCGGCACCGGCTGGTGGGCGACATCGTCAATGCCTACAGCATCTGGGATGATGTCCAGCGGAACAGGGTCAAGCATTCTGCAGGCCGGGAAAAACGGGGGGAACACGCATGAGCATCGAGGTCAACAACGAGTCCGGCGTCCAGGTGGACGAATCTGAACTCGTGGCCTTGTCCAGGTACATCTTTGAGCAGCTGTACATCCATCCCCAGGCGGAACTGTCCATTCTCCTCGTGGACGAGCCGGCCATGGAGAAGCTGCACATTGAGCTGATGGACGAGCCCGGCGCCACCGACGTCCTCTCGGTGCCCATGGACGAACTGACCCCCGGAACTCCTGACAGGCCAACACCCCAGGGCATGCTCGGGGACATCGCCGTATGCCCGCAGGTGGCGAAGGTCCAGGCCGGAAACGCCGGCCACTCGCTGCAGGACGAAATGCTGCTGCTGACCACGCACGGCATCCTGCACCTGCTCGGCTACGACCATGCCGAGCCTGAGGAGAAGGCCGAGATGTTCGGGCTTCAGCGCGAGCTCCTGTCCGGCTTCACAGGCAAAGAAGCGCCCGCCGAGACCACCCAGTGACGCCTTTGCTCCTTGTCGTGATGGCCCTGGCTTTCCTGGGCGTCGCGGCAGTACTGACCGCGGCCGAGGCCGCCTTCAATTTCCTCCCGCGGCACGATGCCGAGGAAGCGCTCGTGAAGAGCCGCGGCACTGCCATGCGGCGGATCCTGGCCCAGCCCGTTGCCCACATCCGGGCCCTGCGGTTCTGGCGCATCTGGTTCGAGATGGCCTCGGCGGTTGCCGTTGCAGTCCTGCTCTACAGCCTGCTGGACAACATCTGGCTCGCAGGCCTGGCCGCTACAGGCATCATGGCCCTGCTGGGATTCGTTATTGTCGGCGTGTCGCCGCGCCAGCTCGGCAGGCTCCACTCCGCTGCCGTGGTGCGCTTCACCGCCCCGTTGATCCGCTTCCTCACGTGGGTCCTCGGACCCATCCCCGGCTGGCTCGTGGCTTTGGGAACTGCGGCGGCCCCCGGCGCGCCCAGCGGTGATGAGGCGTTCTTCAGTGAGCAGGAATTCCGCGAACTGGTGGACCGGGCCAGCGAATCCGACATGATCGAGGACACTGAGGCTGAAATGATCCAGTCCGTCTTCGACTTCGGGGACACCCTGGTCCGTGCCGTCATGGTGCCCCGGACAGACATCCTCAGCATCGAGGCTGGTTCCAGCCTCCGCCTGGCGATGTCGCTCTTCCTCCGCTCGGGGTACTCCAGGATGCCGGTGATCGGCGAAGACACGGACCACATCCTGGGCATCGTGTACCTCAAGGACGTGGCAGCAGTCCTTCACGGGCTGGGAGCCGACGAGGAACCGCCGCTGGTGGATTCCCTGATCCGGGAAGTCCGGTATGTTCCCGAATCCAAGCCGGTGAGCGACCTGCTCCGGGAACTGCAAAAAGAATCCACGCACGTGGCCATCGTGATCGATGAGTACGGCGGCACCGCCGGACTTGTCACCCTCGAGGACCTGATTGAGGAAATCGTGGGCGAGATCGTGGACGAGTACGACACCGAAAGCGCGGAGGCTGTTGAGCTTGGGGACGGCTCCTACCGTGTCAGCGCCCGGATGAGCATCGACGACCTCGGCGAGCTTTTTGACATTGAACTCGACGACGACGAAGTGGACACCGTGGGCGGACTGCTCGCCAAAGCACTGGGCCGGGTGCCCATCGTCGGCAGCCACGTGGAAGTGGACGGGGTGTCGCTGCGGGCCGACAGGCTCGAAGGACGCCGGAACCGCGTCAGCCACATCATTGCGGCGCCCGCACCAAAAGTAGACACTGACCTTGAAGACCTCTTCCAAGAGGCGGAAGCAACCCAGCAGGGAGTTCCACGTGAGCAAGAAAAATAAGGCCGCCGGCGAAGAGGATTTCGGCGGTTTCCACGCAGGGTTTTCGGTCCTGGTGGGCCGTCCCAACGCCGGCAAATCGACGCTGACCAACGCGCTGGTGGGCAAGAAGGTGGCCATCACTTCCGCCAAGCCCCAGACCACCCGGCACACCATCCGCGGTATCGTCCACCGCGAGGACGCACAGCTGATCCTGGTGGACACGCCAGGCCTGCACCGTCCCCGCACGCTCCTCGGCAAGCGCCTGAACGACCTCGTGGCGGACACCCTGGCCGAGGTGGACGCCATCGGCTTCTGCCTTCCTGCGAACGAGAAGATCGGTCCCGGTGACAAGTTCATTGCGGCGCAGCTTGCGGCTGTAGGACGCAAGCCGATCATCGCGATTGTCACCAAGGCAGATCTGGTGGACAGGCAGGCCCTCACGGAACAGCTCCTGGCCGTCGCCGCGCTCGGCCGCGAAGTGCTGGGGGAGGAGGGCTGGAAGGACATCGTTCCGGTGTCCGCCACCGACGGCTTCCAGGTGGGGACCGTAGCCGACGTACTGATCAGCCACATGCCGCCGTCGCCCCCGCTGTACCCGGACGGGGAGCTGACCGACGAGCCGGAAGCCGTGATGGTCGCCGAGCTCATCCGGGAAGCGGCGCTGGAAGGCGTCCGTGACGAATTGCCGCACTCCCTGGCGGTGGTAGTGGAAGAGATCGTCCCCCGCGAGGACCGGCCGGAGGACAAGCCCCTGCTGGACGTCCGCGTGAACCTCTATGTGGAGCGCCCGTCGCAGAAAGCCATCATCATTGGCAAGGGCGGCAGCCGGCTGCGAGAAGTGGGCACCAACGCCCGCAAGGGAATCGAGGCTCTCCTGGGGACGCGCATCTACCTCGACCTTCATGTGAAGGTTGCCAAGGACTGGCAGCGGGACCCGAAACAGCTGGTCAAACTGGGCTTCTGAGCCTTTGAACCGGGGACGGCCTGGGCCGCCCGGCAATTTCCCAGACTGGACCACTAAAATGGACCGGATTCAGAATCTAGAGGAAGGTTCATTACGTGGGGCGAGGCCGCGACAAGCGCGAAAACGGAGCTGACGTATCAGCCGGGGGGCCGAGGTCCAAGCACGCGGAAGACGGCACCGTTGGCGCCGCGCGCCACCTGGGCCGCGACCGTGCTATGCCGTTGTGGCTGAAAATCGTTACCGGCGTCCTGTCGCTGGCAATGATCGGCGCCCTCGCGTTCGCCGGATTCTGGTTTATCCGGCTGCAAAGCAACATCTCCAAAGCGCCGTTGAACGCGGGCGGTGGCAACAGCGAACCCGTGAGCGAATCGACCGGGCGGATGCAGATCCTGATCCTGGGCTCGGACACCCGCGAGGGCAAGAACGCCGAGTACGGTTCAGCCGACGATTCCAAAGGCTACGGGAAGTCGGACGTCATGATGCTGATGGACATCTCCGAAGACAATAAGCGCGTCAGCGTCATCAGTTTTCCGCGTGATTTGCTGGTGGACCTGCCCGAGTGCACAGACACTGAAACCAAGCGGACATTTCCCGCCCGGAGCGGTGTAATGATCAACGAGGCCATGAACGAGGCCGGTATTGGCTGCGCCGTGGACACCGTAAACAAACTGACCGGCCTGGAAGTGGACCATTTCATGATGGCGGACTTCAACGCGGTGAAGGAACTGTCAAACGCAGTGGGCGGGGTGCAGGTGTGCATCAGTGACGCAGTATATGACCCGGACTCCGGACTGAGGCTGCCCAAGGGCACGTCGGCGGTAGAAGGTGAAATGGCCCTCTCCTTCCTGCGGGCCCGCCATGCCTTTGCCGATGGCGGCGACCTTGGCCGTATCAGGGCCCAGCAGGGATTCCTGTCCTCCCTGACCAG
Source organism: Arthrobacter sp. Soil_C_49 (assembly GCF_057656635.1). Classification (NCBI taxonomy): domain Bacteria; kingdom Bacillati; phylum Actinomycetota; class Actinomycetes; order Micrococcales; family Micrococcaceae; genus Arthrobacter; species Arthrobacter sp. Soil_C_49. Next base: position 589,387 of record NZ_JBDGJZ010000001.1, on the reverse strand, counting down.
GAAGATCAAGGATGAGGGGACCCTCTCGGACCCCGGCAAGATGCTGACCATCGCCGACGTCGTGACCAAAAACCTGACAGTGGACGAGGGGCTGGCCTCAGTACCTACCCTGCTCACCATCGGTAACCGGCTCAAGGACATTGATCTCAGCAAGGTGGCGTTCGTGTCGGTTCCCACCACGCCCGCCCTCGTCGACCCCAACAGGCTGCAGATCGCCGAACCGGCCGGTTCGCAGCTGTTCTCCGCCCTTCGGCAGGACATTGACCTGACCGACCCGACGGCGCCCGCCCCTTCGGAAACCGCGGCGCCGCCTACTGCGGCTCCGAGTGAGACTGCAGCTCCGCTGCCGCCGTACAACAAAGCACTTCAGCCTGTGACGGTGGCCAACGGCTCTGGCGTCCCGGGGCGGGCACAGGAGATCGTCCAGGCCCTGGTGTCCGGCGGATTCACCCAGGCAGGGCAGTTCGAGGCTACCGCCGCTAACCAATCGGTTGTCTACTATGGCCAGGATTTCGCCGACGTGGCTGCCGACATTGCGGCGCTGCTGGGGATCCCTGCTGCGCAGATTGTGCCTGCCCCCGGGGTTTCCGGTGTCCAGGTATATCTCGGCACCGACTTCACCTCCGGTACTGCCTATGGCGCGAACGTTGCGCTGCCGGAGGACATCGTCAACCAGACTGCAGGCGACACTGTCTGCCAGCAGGCCAATCCGTACCTGATCGTCGAGAGTTAGCGGAGACCGGGGCTCCGAGCAGGCAGCGTTTTCGGCGTTGGAGACTTTCAGCAAAGCAAAAATCGGGGCCCGCTGTTGCGGGCCCCGATTTCTTGACTGCTACCAGATGCTGACGCGGTCCCCGGGAGCCATCCACATGCCGTCCTGCTCTGTAACATCGAAGGCTTCATGGAAGGCGTCGAGGTTCTTGGCAATGGCGTTGGTCCGGAACTCGTTGGGGGAGTGCGGGTCCGTGGCCAGCCGGCGGATCGCCTCTTCACTCCGGATGACCTGCCGCCAGCCGGCAGCCCAGGAGGCAAAGAACCGCTGCTGCCCGGTAAGGCCGTCCAGGACCTCGGGTTCCTTGCCGTCCAGGCTGATCAAGTACGCCTTGTAGGCAATGGCCAGGCCGGCAAGGTCGCCGATGTTCTCGCCAAGGGTAAGCCGGCCGTTCACGGTGTGCCCTGGCGCGGCATAGGGTGACAGGGCATCGTACTGGGCCACGAGCTTCGCCGTGAGTTGCTCGAAAGCCTGGCGGTCCTCATCGGTCCACCAGTTCCGCAAGGCCCCGCCACCGTCGAACTGGGACCCCTGGTCATCAAAGCCGTGGCCGATCTCGTGGCCGATGACCGCGCCGATTCCTCCGTAGTTCACGGCATCGTCGGCGTCGGCGGTGAAGAACGGCGGCTGCAGGATCGCCGCCGGAAACACAATCTCATTCATCATCGGGTGGTAGTAGGCGTTGACGGTCTGCGGAGTCATCAGCCATTTATCGCGGTCCACCGGCTTGCCAACCTCGTCAAGGTGCCGGTCGACGTCGGCGTTGTGGGCCCGCTCCACGTTGCCCAGGAGATCAGCCGGGTCGATCTCCACGGCGGAGTAGTCGATCCACTTCTCCGGGTAGCCGATCTTCGCCCGGAAACCCTCCAGTTTCCGCAGCGCCTCCGCCTTGGTGGACGCGCCCATCCAGCCCACGGCGGTGATGCTCTGCCGGTAGGCCTCGATCAGGTTGGCAACGAGCGTTTGCATCCTGGCCTTGTGCGTTTCCGGGAAGTGCCGGGCCACATAGATCTGTCCTACGGCTTCGCCGAGGGCACCCTCCACCACGGCCACGCCGCGCTTCCACCGGTCCTTGTTCCGCGGCGTGCCGCTGATGGTGGTGCCGTAGAACGCGAAGTTGGCGTCGACGAAAGCCGAGGACAGGTAGGGCGCGGCCGCACTGACCACCCGCATGGCAAGCCATTCCTGCCAGTGGGCCAGGGGCTCGGATTCGAGGAGCAATGCGGCGCCTTCAAAGAACGGCGGGGTGCTCACCACGATCTCCTGCCGCTTCGCACCATCGATGCCGGCGGCCTCGAACCACGTGGAGATCAGCGGGAACATGGCGGATGCCTCGTCCGCCGTCTTCAGGTTGTAGGTCTTCTGCGGGTCCCGCAGCGTGACGTTGTCCCAGTGGTGCGAGGCGAGCTTTGTTTCCAGCGCCACCACCCGGCCCGCGGCGGCCGCCGCATCCGGAATGCCCGCCAAGTCGAGCATCCGGCGGACATGTGCCTCGTAGGCGGTGACCATCGGGGCAAACTTTTCTTCCCGGTAGTAGGACTCGTCAGGCAGTCCTAGCCCGCCCTGTCCCGTATAGAGAAGGACCCGGTCCGGGTTTCCTGCGTCCGGTGCCGGGTAGATGTAGAAGAGCCCGCCAACATCGGCCCGGAACAGCCGGCCCGCCAGGGAAACAAGGTCCGCCACGGTAGTGGTGGCAAAAACGTCGGCCAGGCGTTCGCGGATGGGTTCCATGCCCTTGGCTTCAACGGTTGCTTCGTCCATGAAGCTGCTGTAAAGCCCGCCCACTTTCCGCTCTATGCCGCTGGCTTCCGGGCCCTTGGCTGCGGCTTCCTCGATGATGTCGCGGACGGCGATTTCCGACCCGTCGCGGAGCGCGGTGAACGTGCCTTCGAGGGGTCGGTCATCGGGAATCTCGGTGGCCTTCAGCCAGGCCCCGTTCACGTGCTGGTAGAGGTCATCCTGGGGCCGGACGGTGCTATCAAAGGTGGACAGGTCGATCCCCGAAATGGGCACGGAAGCTCCTTCTGATGAAGAGCCGCGGCCCGCGGAATACCGGGCGGCGTCTGCATGCTGGACGTAACGGACGGTAGTGCCCTTTCATCTTACGCACCCGTGCTACCCTCAAATGGTGCGTGCAGAGCTTCTTCTTCTTAGCTGCCGCGGCGAGGCCTCAGACGCGATCTAGCGCAAGGCCCACCCTCGCTGCGGAGTTTGTGTTGCCCGGCCACCCTTTCAAAGAAGAACCACAGAAAAGGCCCCGATAGTAATGCGAAACGCACAGAAGCCCTCCGGAATGCCCGCCCACCGCTACACGCCGTTCCAGGACCAGATCAAAGTTGAGCTGCCGGACCGCACCTGGCCGGACAAGATCATCACCAAGGCCCCGCGCTGGTGCGCAGTGGACCTGCGCGACGGCAACCAGGCCCTGATCGATCCGATGAGCCCGGCCCGCAAAATGAAGATGTTCGACCTGCTGGTCCGGATGGGCTACAAGGAGATCGAGGTAGGCTTTCCCTCCGCCTCCCAGACAGACTTTGACTTTGTCCGCCAGCTCATCGAGGGCAACCACATCCCGGATGATGTCACCATCCAGGTCCTGACCCAGGCCCGCGAGCACCTGATCGAACGGACCTACGAGTCCCTGGTGGGCGCCAAGCAGGCCATCGTCCACCTCTACAACTCCACGTCGGTGCTGCAGCGCCGCGTGGTGTTCAACCAGGATGAGGACGGAATCCTGGACATCGCGCTGCAGGGCGCGCGGCTGTGCAAGAAGTACGAGGAAACCCTCGTGGACACGCACGTGACCTACGAATACTCCCCGGAATCTTTCACCGGCACCGAGCTGGAGTACGCCGTGCGCGTCTGCAACGCGGTTGCCGATGTTTTTGAAGCCTCCGCCGACCGCCAGGTCATCATCAACCTGCCGGCCACCGTGGAGATGGCCACCCCCAACGTGTACGCCGACTCCATCGAATGGATGAGCCGCCACCTGCACCCGCGGGAAGGCATCATCCTCTCCCTGCACCCTCACAACGACCGCGGAACGGGCGTTGCCGCCGCTGAGCTGGGTTACATGGCCGGTGCGGACCGGATCGAAGGGTGCCTGTTCGGCAACGGCGAGCGGACCGGCAACGTGGACCTGGTCACCCTGGGCCTGAACCTCTTCGTGCAGGGCATCGACCCCATGATCGACTTCTCCAACATCGACGACGTCCGCCGCACCGTGGAGTACTGCAACCAGCTGCCCGTCGCGGAGCGTTCCCCTTACGGCGGCGACCTCGTGTTTACCGCATTTTCGGGATCACACCAGGACGCCATCAAGAAGGGCTTCGAGGCCCTGGAGCGGGACGCAGCCGCCGCCGGCAAGGACGTTTCCGACTTCACCTGGCAGGTCCCGTACCTGCCCGTGGATCCCAAGGACCTGGGCCGCAGCTACGAAGCCGTGATCAGGGTCAACTCCCAGTCCGGCAAGGGCGGCGTGGCCTACCTGCTCAAGAACGAGCACAGCCTGGACCTGCCGCGGCGCGCCCAGATCGAATTCTCCGGCGTGATCCAGAAGCGCACGGACACCGTGGGCGGCGAAGTCAGCGGCGCCCAGCTGTGGCAGGTCTTCCAGGACGAGTACCTGCCGTCCGGGAAAGCCGACGGCCAGTGGGGACGTTACTCCCTGGGCGGGGTCAAGACCGAAACAGATAACGACGGCGGCATGACGCTTCACGCCTCCCTCACCGTGGACGGCGTGCAGGTGCAGCGCACAGGCACCGGCAACGGTCCCATCGCCGCACTGCTCAGCATCCTGCGCGAGGACGGTGTGGACGTCCGGGTACTGGACTACAGCGAGCACGCGCTCTCCGAGGGCGGCAACGCGATGGCCGCCGCCTATGTGGAGTGCGCTGTGGGGGAACGGGTGCTCTGGGGTGTGGGTATTGACGCCAACACCAGCATGTCCTCCCTCAAGGCCGTTATCTCAGCAGTGAACCGCGCCATCCGGGACGCCCAGGCCTGATGCCGGACGTTGTGCCGCCGGGGAGGCCCCGGCGGCACAACGGCAAGGCCGCTTCGGCTCCTGCCTGCCGGCGGCGGGCAAGCCCTGCCCGCAAAAAATGGGAAGATAAGGCGTGGCCCAACACTCTTTCGCCTCCCGGGCGTACCGGGACGACGCCGTCGTCCTCCGCACCCACAAACTGGGCGAGGCGGACCGCATCATCACCCTCCTGACCAAACACCACGGCCAGGTCCGGGCCGTGGCCAAGGGCGTCCGGCGGACCAGCAGCCGGTTCGGCGCCCGCCTTGAACCCTTTATGGTGGCGGATTTGCAGCTGATATCAGGGAAGAGCCTGGACATCGTCACCCAGGCAGTGGCCAAAGGCGCCTACGGCGGAAGTATCGCCGCAGACTATGGCCGGTACACCGTTGCCGCCGCCATGACGGAGACCGCCGAAAAACTCACGGACGTTGACGGCGAGTCGGGAACAGCACAGTACAACCTTCTGGTGGGAGCACTTGCCTCCCTGAGCCGGGACGAACATGCCCCCGGGCTGATCCTGGACTCCTACCTGCTCCGGGCACTCGCGACCGGAGGCTGGGCGCCAAGTTTCACGGACTGTGCCCGCTGCGGGCTGCCCGGGCCCCACAACGCGTTTTCGGCGCCCCTGGGCGGGATGGTCTGTGCCGGGTGCAGGCCTCCCGGGTCACCGGCGCCCGCACCGGAAACAGTGGTGCTGCTGGCCGCGCTGCTGACGGGGGACTGGGCAACGGCGGACGCCTCGCTGCCCGTCCATCGCAAGGAAGCGGCGGGCCTGGTGGCCGCCTACCTCCAGTGGCACCTTGAACGAGTATTAAAGTCCCTCAAACATGTGGAGCGCAGCTGACAGTGGCCCTGGGAAAAAAGAACAACGCAGCCCCGAAGCGCAGCCATCCGGTGGTTGCGCCCTACCCGCACCCTTCAGGCGCCGTGGCGCCGTCCATCCCCTCCGAGTTCATTCCGCGCCACGTGGCCATTGTGATGGACGGCAACGGACGCTGGGCAAACCAAAGGGGTCTGCCCCGGATCGAAGGGCATAAGGCCGGTGAGCCGGCCCTCCTGGACGTGATGGCAGGGGCCATCGAGCTGGGGATTGAGTACGTCAGCGTCTACGCCTTTTCCACCGAAAACTGGCGGCGCTCCCCGGAGGAAGTGCGCTTCCTGATGGGATTTAACAAGGACGTGCTACGCCGGCAGCGGAACCAGCTCGACGAATGGGGTGTCCGGGTCCGCTGGTCCGGCCGCCGGCCGAGGCTCTGGGGATCGGTGATCCGTGAACTTGAAGAGGCGGAGCAGTTCACGGCCGGCAACAGCACCTGCACGTTGACCATGTGTGTTAATTACGGCGGCCGGGCGGAGATCACTGACGCCGTATCCGCCATCGCCGCGGACGTTGCGGCGGGCAGGCTCAAGCCCGGTGCCATTACCGAGCGGACCATCCAGAAATACCTGGACGAGCCGGACCTGCCGGACGTGGACCTGTTCCTGCGCAGTTCGGGGGAGCAGCGGCTGTCCAACTTCATGCTCTGGCAGTCGGCCTACGCCGAGTTCGTATTTATGGACACCCTGTGGCCCGACGTCGACCGGCGGACCCTGTGGGCTGCGGTGGAAGAGTACGCCCGCCGGGACCGGCGCTATGGTGGTGCGGTTGACGCAGCCCGCCCGGCAGGAGGGAACGCCGGCTAGGCCTGCCGCACCGGAAGCGGATCCTCCCGCCCCCGCGTTACGCGGGGGCTCCGTACGCCCGCAGCCAGCGGGCCAGCCTCGCGTAGGCGTCGGCGCGCACGGCGGCGGGGGAGAGGAACACGTCGTGGAGGGCGCCGTCGATCCTCTCAACGGTCACGGTGCGCCCCAGAGTAAGGGCTCGCGCGGCAATAATGTTGACGTCAAGAACGGCATCCGTCCTGCGCATTTCCTCCGACCAGAAGAGGCCGTTGGCGCTGCCGCGGGACAACAGCACCAGGACGGGAACCTCGATGTTGAGTCCGCGCGCCACTTTCGCATGCCCGGCAAGGACGGCGCTGAGCCAGCCTGCCCGGACGGGAAAGGCCATGGGTGGGCGGTACTGGTCATCCAGCGCCCATTCGCCGTCCGCCGAGCTGCTGATGGTGCGCCAGTAGAAGCCGCGCGGCGGGAGCCGCAGCACCGCCTCGGGCCGGATACGGGCCACCGGCCCCACCATGCCCCATGCCGCGCGCCGCACCATGGCGCTCCCGTGCATCTCCAGCCACGGGCTGTTGAGGACGAGCTGTGAAACGGCCCCGGGGTGCCTGCTTGCCCACAGGGCCGCCACCAGCCCGCCGGTCGAATGGCCCATCAGGGTCAGCGGCATGGCGGCACCGTCCTGGCTGATGATCCGGAACGCCGCCTCAATTTCAGCGTCATAATCGGCCAGGTCAGACACATAGCCGCCGGGTGAACCGGGACGCAGGCTACGGCCGTGGTTGTGCATATCCAGCGCGTAGAAGGCATAGCCGGCGGAGGACCAGAAACGGGCCAGGTCAACGTTGAAGAAGTAGTCGCTCCAGCCGTGCAGGAAAAGCACTGCCCTGCGGGGCTCCAGGCCTGCTTCCTGCTGAACGGGCCGGAACCGGACCAGGGTGGCGGTCCGTTCCACACCATCCTGTCCCGCGGCGGCGAAGGCAAGGGATTCGAACCCGTCGCCCAGGATGTCCCGCTGCCATTCCATGGCCTTATGCTAATCCGCTGCCTGCCGCGCCTGTTCCGTGCCGGCCTGATTCCCGTCTTGCGCCAGTCCCGTTTTGGTGTGGCGCCGCCAAGACGGAAAACTAGGAGGCATGCGCGTTTATCCCACATTCTTCAGGCTGGCCTTTTCATGGATGGACGCCGAGCGCGCCCACAAGATCGGATTCAAGGGCATCAGGCTCGCGCACCGCTCCGGAGCGGGGAAAGTCCTGGCAAAACTGACAGCGCCTGCACCGTCGCTGCAGACAACGGCTTTTGGCATCACCTTTCCGTCCCCCTTCGGACTGGCCGCCGGCTTCGATAAGGAAGGCCACGGCATCGAAGCCCTTACTGAGCTCGGCTTCGGCCATGTCGAGGTGGGAACCATCACCGGACAGGCCCAGCCGGGCAACGAAAAGCCGCGCCTGTTCCGCCTCATCGAGGACCGCGCCGTGATCAACCGGATGGGCTTCAATAACGACGGCGCCACCGCCGTGGCACCGCGGCTGAAGGCTGCGCGTGCGGAACTTCAGCGCAGGCACCCCTCGGTGCGCCCCGTCATCGGTGTCAACATCGGCAAGACCAAAGTGGTGGAACTGGCCGACGCCGTGGAGGACTACCTGGTGAGCGCGCGCAGCCTGGCGCCCGCCGCGGACTACCTGGTGGTGAACGTCTCTTCGCCCAACACGCCTGGACTGCGGCTCCTGCAGGATGTGGAGAGCCTCCGGCCGCTGCTCACTGCCGTGGGAGAAGAAGCGGACCGTGCGGCCGGCCGCCACGTTCCCCTGCTGGTGAAGATCGCCCCCGACCTGAGCGATGAGGATATCGACGACGTCGCCCGGCTTGCGCTGGACCTGAAGCTGGACGGCATCATCGCCACCAACACCACCATTGGCCGCACTGGGCTGGCTTCCCCCGCGGAGCAAGTGGAAAAGTGCGGTGCCGGCGGGCTGTCCGGCGCACCGCTGAAACAGCGCTCACTCGACGTACTGCGGCGGCTCAAAAAGGTCACCGGCGATTCCCTGACGCTCGTGGCAGTGGGCGGTGTCGAGAATGCCCGGGACGTCCAGGACAGGCTCGACGCCGGCGCCACCCTCGTGCAGGGCTACACGGCCTTCCTCTACGAAGGACCGTTCTGGGCCGCCCGCATCAACCGGCAGCTGGCGAAGAACCGCGGCGTCCAGCGTCCAGGCGCTTAAACAGGCAACCCCTTCAAAAGGTGTGACCCCTTAATACAGGCAACCCCGGCGGGTCATCCCGCCGGGGTTGTTTTTGTTTCTGTGGCCGCCTGTGCCGCCGCAGGGGTCAGGCCGGGTACTGCCCGCGCTTGACCTGGGGCTTGGGCAGGCGGAGCTTGCGGAACTGCAGTGAGCGCATGGAGCCGTACCAGACGGTGCCGCGTTCCACCTCGCCGAACTTTTCGGCCAGCCGCTTGCGGAGCTTGCGGGAGAGGATAAAGACGTCCAGGAATACGGCAAGGAACATCACCCAGAAACCACCCAGCACATAGATCATCATGTCGCTGGACGCCGGCACCACCAGTGACACCAGGACAAAGACCAGGGCGCCGAACATGAGGTATTCGCCCAGGCTGAACCGGGCATCCACGTAATCGCGGGCAAACCGCTTCTGCGGCCCCTTGTCCCGCAGCGGGAGGAACTTCTCGTCACCCGTGTCCAGGGCCTGGCGCATCTTGAGGCGCTGGTCCTGGATGGCCTGGCGCTCGGCAGCCTTTGAGGCTTTGCGGTCCTCGGGCACCAGCGGGCGCCTGCGGGCCGCTTCCTGGGCTTTGCGCGTGGGGGTGGGGGCGCCCTTGCCGGCTATGCCGCCCTGCCGCGCCGCAGCATCCGCAGCCTGCTGGTCAATTAATTCCTGCGCCGAGGGCGCTTCCTTTTTACGTCCGAACACCTCAACAGAATACCTTGCGGGAGGGCCCCGGTTTCCTGCCCGTCCGGAGGCCTGCAATGCGGCCGAATGTGACGAGGGTAATGTTTTTTCCATGACTTCACCCTCACCGGCAACCCCGAACAGTATTGACAGAGCCCAACCAGCAGGCTCTGGCCAGGCCCCGGCTACGGAAGACCTCCGCGCCGCAGTAGACCGCACCTTTGACCAAACCCTTGCCCGGCTCAAGGAACTCGTGGCGATTCCCGGTATCGCCTGGCCCAGCTTTGACAGGTCGCCGCTGGAACGCAGCGCGGAAGCTGTGGCGGAGCTGCTGCGCGGATCCGGCCTCGGCGACGTCCAAATCCTCGGCTGTGACAAACCGGACGGCACTCCCGGCGGCCCCGCCGTCGTCGCGCGCCGTCCCGCCGCGGAAGGCAGGCCGACCATCCTGCTCTACGCGCACCATGACGTCCAGCCTGCCGGCGACGAAGCATTGTGGGAAACAGAACCCTTCGCCGCCGTCGAGAAGGACGGCCGGCTGTACGGACGTGGCGCCGCGGACGACAAAGCCGGAATCATGGCCCACATCGCCGCCTATGCTGCCGTCTCCGAGGTCCTCGGTTCGGAGCTCGGCCTGGGCGTTACCTTCTTCATCGAGGGTGAAGAGGAGGCAGGCTCTCCCACCTTCAGGCCTTTCCTGGAGGCAAACCGGGAAGCGCTCCGCGCCGACGTCATCGTCGTCGCGGATTCCAGCAACTGGAAGGTGGGCGTACCGGCCCTGACAACAAGCCTTCGGGGGCTGGTGGACGGAACCATCGAGGTCCAGGTCCTGGAGCACGCCGTGCACTCGGGAATGTTCGGCGGCCCGGTGCTGGACGCCCCCACGCTGCTGGCGCGCCTGATTGCCACCCTTCATGACGACGACGGCAACGTCGCCATCCCCGGGCTGGTGTCCACCGATACCACCTCGGTGGACTTCCCCGAGGCCGACTACCGGGCCGACGCTTCAGTGCTCGACGGCGTCCGCCTCGCCGGCACCGGCAGCATCGCCTCCCGGCTCTGGACCAAGCCCGCACTGTCCATCATCGGGTTTGACGCACCGGGCGTGGACGTGGCCTCCAACACGCTGCTGCCCAGGGCGCGCGCCAAGTTCAGCCTGCGGCTGGCCCCCGGGCAGTCGCCCGAAGAAGCCATGGAGGCTGTCCGCAGCCACGTTGAGTCCAACGCTCCATTCGGAGCGAAGGTCACCTTTACGCCGGGGGAGAGCGGCAACCCGTTCCAGACGGACACCTCTTCAGCAGCCGCGGGCCTTGCGATGTGGGCACTGGGGGAGGCGTGGGGCGTGCCGGCAGTGGAGACGGGAATCGGCGGTTCCATTCCCTTTATTGCGGACCTGACGGAGCTCTACCCCGACGTCCAGATCCTGGTGACCGGTGTGGAGGACCCGGACTCGCGCGCCCACAGCGCCAACGAGTCCCTGCATCTTGGGGACTTCCGGAAAGCCATCCTCGCCGAAGCGCTCCTGCTGGCACGCCTGAACAGCGGCGGGCTCTAGGAACCGGCGGCCCCGGGCAGACTCCGCGGGAACAACAGCGGCCCCCGCATGGTTACGTCAGGAGTTAGAGCTACACGTGCGCCCCGCGTAGCATGTAGCTATAGCCCATACCGTATCCGTAGGGGCAGGCCACCGTTAGCGCGGGGCCGCCAGACCGTCCTAAGAAGGTAGGCCAATGAGCACCGCAACCAATGAGAACAGCACCGAGACCACCAGCGCTGCCACTGATGAGCTGCCCGTCCACGAGGTCAACCTGACCGACGTCGCCGCAGGCAAGGTCCGCAGCCTCCTTGAGCAGGAAGGCCGCACGGACCTCCGCCTCCGCGTCGCGGTGCAGCCCGGCGGCTGCTCAGGGCTGATCTACCAGCTCTACTTCGACGAGCGCCTCCTCGACGGGGATGCCGTCCGCGACTACGACGGCGTTGAAGTAGTAGTGGACAAGATGAGCGTCCCGTACCTCAGCGGCGCCAGCATTGACTTCGAGGACACCATCTCGAAGCAGGGCTTCACCATCGACAACCCGAACGCCGGTGGCTCCTGCGCCTGTGGAGATTCCTTCCACTAAGACCGGTTGTTTCGCCTGGTGCCGGCGCCGTGGCTTCCCGCAACCAACACTGCGGGAGCCACGGCGCCGACATGTGGGCGAAACACCCGGGGGAGCGGTAAGCTCTACACCGAGTAGTAAAACTTTTAGTGTGCCCGCGGCGCCGATGGCTGCCCGGACAACAGCAACAAGTAGGAAGGGCCGTCTGTGAGTTCGCAGAACCGAACCGGCAGCCGACGCAAAACGATCACCACGATCACAGGCTTGGCAATTGCCGGCGCGTTGGTTTTGACCGGATGTTCGCCAGAGGTAGAGAAGGGGTGGCTGCCCACGGAACGTGGCACCACCAGCAACAGCGACCGCATCATGGACCTCTGGGTCAACTCATGGATTGCCGCCCTTGCAGTGGGCATCATTACCTGGGGCTTGATCGTCTGGTGCCTCGTTGCCTACCGGCGCCGCAAGGGCACCGTCGGGTTCCCGCGGCAGACCAGCTTCAATCTTCCCCTGGAAGTCTTCTACCTGACTATCCCGCTGTTTATGGTCCTGGTGTTCTTCTACTTCACCGACCGCGACCAGCAGGCCATTGATGACCGGTCCCAGCCTGCCGACGTCGTTGTTGACGTCCGCGGCAAGCAGTGGGCCTGGGACTTCAACTACAAGTCCGGCGATGTCATCGAAGAAGACGTCCACGAGGCCGGCGTCCAGGCGCACCTCACCGGCAACACGATCGACAAGGAACAGCTCCCCACGCTGTACCTGCCCGTCAACAAGTCCGTTGACCTCGAGCTCAACTCACGCGACGTGATCCACTCCTTCTGGGTTCCCGCCTTCCTGCAGAAGCGCGACATGATCCCCGGCAAGACCAACTACATCCGGTTCACCCCCACTAAAGAGGGCACCTACGACGGCAAGTGCGCCGAACTTTGCGGCGAGTACCACTCCGAGATGCTGTTCCGCGTCAAGGTGGTGTCGGAAGCTGAATTCCAGGCACACATGGAAGAGCTTAAGGCAGCCGGCAACACGGGCCTCCTCGGTGTGGAATACGACCGCAACCCGAACCTGAACGAATTTAAGTAAGGGGAGCGACGTGGCTACGTACACTCAATCCGCACCCACCGGAGTCCTCACAGCTCCCGTGGTTCCCAAATCCAAGGGACGCATCGTCGTCAACTGGATCACTTCCACCGACCACAAGACCATCGGGTACATGTACCTGATCGCGTCGTTTGTGTTCTTCTGCCTCGGTGGCGTCATGGCGCTGCTGATCCGCGCCGAACTGTTCGAGCCCGGCATGCAGATCCTGCAGACCAAGGAGCAGTACAACCAGCTGTTCACCATGCACGGCACCGTGATGCTGCTGATGTTCGCCACCCCGCTCTTCGCAGGCTTCGCGAACGTGATCATGCCGCTCCAGATCGGTGCACCCGACGTCGCGTTCCCCCGGCTGAACGCGCTGGCCTTCTGGTTCTTCCTCTTCGGCTCCACCATCGCGGTGTCCGGCTTCATCACCCCGCAGGGTGCCGCCTCCTTCGGCTGGTTCGCCTACGCCCCGCTGTCCAACACCACCTTCAGCCCCGGCATCGGTGGCGACCTGTGGGTGTTCGGCCTGGCACTGTCCGGCTTCGGCACCATCCTGGGTGCAGTCAACTTCATCACCACCATCATCTGCATGCGCGCTCCGGGCATGACCATGTGGCGGATGCCGATCTTTACCTGGAACACCCTGGTCACCGCCATCCTGGTGCTCATGGCCTTCCCGCCGCTTGCCGCCGCGCTGTTCGCGCTCGGTGCTGACCGCCGATTCGGCGCTCACATCTTCGACCCCGAAAACGGCGGTGCCGTCCTCTGGCAGCACCTGTTCTGGTTCTTCGGCCACCCCGAGGTGTACATCATCGCGCTGCCGTTCTTCGGCATCGTCTCGGAGATCTTCCCGGTCTTCAGCCGCAAGCCGATCTTCGGCTACAAGGGCCTGGTCTACGCAACGATCGCCATCGCCGCGCTGTCCGTGACCGTGTGGGCGCACCACATGTACGTCACCGGCGCCGTGCTGCTGCCGTTCTTCGCATTCATGACCATGCTGATCGCGGTTCCCACCGGCGTGAAGTTCTTCAACTGGATCGGCACCATGTGGCGCGGATCGCTGACCTTCGAAACCCCGATGCTCTGGAGCATCGGCTTCCTGATCACCTTCCTCTTCGGCGGCCTCACCGGCATCATCCTGGCCTCCCCGCCGCTTGACTTCCACGTCTCCGACTCCTACTTCGTGGTGGCACACTTCCACTACGTGGTGTTCGGTACCGTGGTGTTCGCGATGTTCGCAGGGTTCTACTTCTGGTGGCCCAAGTGGACCGGCAAGATGCTCAACGAGCGCCTGGGCAAGATCCACTTCTGGCTCCTGTTCCTCGGCTTCCACGGCACCTTCCTGATCCAGCACTGGCTGGGCGTCGAGGGTATGCCCCGCCGCTACGCGGACTACCTGGTGGAGGATAACTTCACCTGGATGAACCAGTTCTCCACGGTGGCCTCGTTCGTCCTGGGCGCCTCGCTGATCCCGTTCTTCTGGAACGTCTACATCACCTGGCGCAGTGCCGAAAGGGTACAGGTGGACGATCCGTGGGGCTTCGGTGCCTCGCTTGAGTGGGCCACGTCCTGCCCGCCGCCGCGGCACAACTTCACCTCGCTGCCCCGGATCCGCTCCGAGCGTCCCGCCCTCGACCTGCACCACCCCGAGCTTCGACAGGTCCACACCGCCGAGTCGCCCGCTCCTGCAGCCCAGGTACTCGGTAACGCCGACCAGAAGGACACAGCACAGTGAAAATCGAATCATGGATCTTTGGTTCCGGAGTCTTCTTCTTCGTACCGGTTTCGCTGGTCTACGGGTTCCTCACCAACTGGGGTGAGTGGGTCGGTATCCTGGGGATCCTGCTGGTCGGCGGCCTCGCCGGCATGATCGGCGGATACCTTGGCTTCACCGGCAAGCGCGTTGGCATGCGCCCGGAGGACCGCAGCGACGCCGAGATCCACGAGGGCGCCGGCGAGCAGGGGCACTTCAGCCCCTGGTCCTGGTGGCCCCTGGTCCTGGGCATCGCCTGCGCCACCGGTTTCCTCGGCCTGGCAGTGGGCTGGTGGATCGTTTTCATCGCAGCGGGCCTGGCCCTCGTAGCCCTCATCGGCTGGGTTTACGAGTACAGCCGCGGCGACCACGCCCACTAAGCATCACGCAGTAAACAACGACGGCGGGCCTCACCTGGAAAGGTGAGGCCCGCCGTCGTTGTTTTGTTGGTTTCGGGACTACCGGGAGCGCATTGGCGCCGGCCGGAAGGGGAGCAGCAGGGGGCCTACCCGGCTCCCTGCGCCTCCAGCAGTCTGCCGAGGGATCGGAGGGCTTCCTGCGCCTTTTCGCGGCTCAGCGGGCCGTCCAGGACCGAATCCGGGATGCCCAGTTCCACCTCGCATCCGTGGTGGAAGTCGGCCGTCATCACCTGCAGCAGCGACCGGGCATCAACGTCCGTGATGCCCGCCTTGGTAATGGTCACGGGAAGCCCGGTTTCAGTAACTGCCCGAACGAATACGGCGGCCGGACGCGCGTGCAGTCCGATCGAGGCTGTGACCACGGCCTTCTGAGTTGGCAACGGGACTCCTTATTTGAGACGGCCCCATCCGTCTGGTACGAAATTTTCCTGTCCAATATAACGGCACTCCTTCCTGCTCAACGAAATGCTCCGGCACTGTGGCACGCGGTGGTCTAGACCTGACCTAAAATGGCCAAGTGATCCTCAAGCAAAATGTGGTGCCCCGTGGCCGGTAGCGCGGCAGCCATTGCCGGTGAAATTGACCGGACCAGCGGGACAGCCATCTACGTCCAGCTGCGCGAAATCCTCCGGACCTACATCGTTGAGTCGTGCAGGCCCGGTTCGGCGCTGCCCTCCGAACGCGACCTTGCGGAGCGCTTTGGCCTCGCCAGAATGACGGTCCGGCAGGCGATAGATGCCCTGGTGGGCGAAGAAGTCATTGAGCGGGTGGTGGGGCTTGGCACCTTCGTCCGCAGGCCCAAGCTTGACCTGCAGGTCAAGCTGACCTCGTACAGCGAAGAGATGCAGCGCCGCGGCATGGTTCCGGCCGCCAGGGTCCTGAGCTTTGAACAGATCGGTGCGAGTGCCTTCCTTGCCCGGGAGCTCCAGCTGGACGAGGGCACGCCGCTGGTCCGGTTCCGGCGCCTTCTGCTGGCGGACGGTGAGCCCATGAGCGTCGACGAGAACTTTATCCCGGCCCACAGGGTTCCCGGCCTGCTGGACGGGGAGCCACCCACCTCGCTGTACAACGTCCTCAGCGAACAGTACGGCCTGGTGATGGAGTGGGGCGAGGACATGATCGAAGCCACTGCCGCCTCACCCTCGACGGCCCGTTTGCTGAATGTCGAAGTCGGCGCGCCGTTGCTGAAGATCCAGCGCCACGCTTTCGTCGCCCGGACCATGGTGGACTATTCCGTCTCCTATTACCGGGCTGACCGGTACAAGCTGTGGGTGCCGCTGCAGCGCCCGGGCGCACGCCGCTCCCGAAGCCACTGAATCCAACCGCCTGCTGTCAGTGGATGCGCTGACCCTTCACTGGCGTGGTGGGTGGTGCAGCAGAAGACAAGAAGACCCGGTCCTTGCGGACCGGGTCTTCTTGTTGTGGAGATCGACTGGGCCTAGTGGCTCAGGCTCTTGGCTTCCTCGGGTGCTTCGACAGCCGCGTGGCCATGGCCGTGGGCGGCTTCCAGCTCCGCGGGGGTTGCCGGAGCAACACGGTCCTCGAAGAACCAGCGGGAGAGGAACGCGCGGCGCTTCTCCTTGCGGGTTACCACACCGTGTTCATTGGGAACGGCGGGGAGGACCTCAGGCGATTCGAAGCCCACCAGCTTGTAGCGCTTGTACTCGTCCAGCGGTGCGTGCACCTCGATGAACTCGCCGTGGGGGAGGCGGACGATACGCCCGGTCTCGCGTCCATGGAGGGCAATCTCGCGGTCCTTACGCTGCAGTGCAAGGGCGACGCGCTTGGTGACGATGAACGCGATGATCGGGCCAATGAAGAACAGCGCCCGCAGCCAGTAGGTAACGTCGTTGAGCGACACGTGGAAGTGGGTGGCGATGAGGTCGGAACCTGCAGCAGCCCACATCACGCAGTACCAGACGAAACCTGCCATACCGATTGCCGTGCGGGTGGGGGCATTGCGCGGACGGTCCAGTACGTGGTGCTCGCGGTCGTCCTTGGTGATCCACCGCTCAATCCACGGGTACATAAACATCACCGTGAACAGAATGCCCGCGGGCACCAGGGCCGGGAGCAGGACATTGAAGGTGAATACGAAGCCGAACCAGTTCTGCTCTACTTGCCAGTCACCCAAAGTGCCGGGCATCAGGCGCAGTGCGCCGTCAACAAATCCGATGTACCAGTCAGGCTGGGTACCGGCGGACACCGGGGAGGGATCGTAGGGACCGTAGTTCCAGATGGGGTTGATCGTGAAGAATCCGGCCATCAGCGCCAGGACGCCGAAGACGATGAAGAAGAATCCACCGGCCTTGGCTGCGTAGACAGGACCGAGGGGGTAGCCGACAACGTTGTTGTCGTTGCGTCCCGGGCCGGGGTACTGGGTGTGCTTGTGGACCACCACCATGAACAGGTGCAGGACGATCATCAGCAGGATCAGTGCCGGGACCAGCAGGATGTGCAGCATGTACAGGCGGCCGATGATGGCGGTGCCCGGGAATTCTCCACCGAAGAGGAAGAACGAGATGTAGGTTCCAACGATCGGGATGGACTTGATCACGCCGTCGATGATTCGCAGGCCGTTTCCGGACAGCAGGTCATCGGGAAGGGAGTATCCGGTGAAGCCGGCAGCCATGGCCAGGATGAGCAGCACGCTGCCCACCACCCAGTTCATTTCACGGGGCCGGCGGAAGGCACCCGTGAAAAAGACGCGCAACATGTGCACGGCAATGGAAGCGACGAACAGCAGTGCTGCCCAGTGGTGGACCTGGCGCATGAACAGGCCGCCGCGGACGTCGAAGGAGATGTCCAGTGACGAGTTGTACGCGACGGACATTTCAACGCCCTTAAGCGGAACGTACGAGCCGTCGTAGTGCGTCTCCGCCATGGACGGATCAAAGAAGAACGTCAGGAAGGTGCCGGACAGCAGCAGGATGACAAAGGAGTACAGTGCCACTTCACCGAACATGAAGGACCAGTGGTCGGGGAAGACCTTGCGGCCGAATTCGCGGAGGATTCCGGAACCGCCAACACGTGAATCGACGAAGTCGGTGAACCGGCCTGTCTTGGTTTTGGCGACGAAAGCGGGCTCAGCTGTTGATGCTGCGCTCATGCATATCACGCTCCCAGTAACTTGGTCCTACAGGTTCTTTGAAGTCGCTGGTGGCGACCAGGTAGCCTTCGTCGTCAACTGCGATGGGCAGCTGGGGGAGAGGCCGGCTGGCGGGGCCGAAGATCACCTTGCACTCCTGAGTGAGGTCAAAGGTGGACTGGTGGCACGGGCACAGCAGGTGGTGCGTCTGCTGCTCGTACAGAGCAACGGGGCAACCAACGTGGGTGCAGATCTTTGAGTAGGCAACGATGCCGTTGTAACCCCAGTCCTCGCGGCCCTCGGAAGGGTTCAGTGAAGCGGGATCCAGGCGCATGAGCAGCACAACGGCCTTGGCCTTTTCGTTGAGCTTGCCCTCGTGGAGTTCGTTCAGGCCTTCCGGAATGACGTGGAAGGCTGAGCCGATGGTGACGTCGGAAGCCTTGATCGGCGTTCCGTCAGGGTCCCGGGCGAGGCGCTTGAGCTTGCCGTCCGCGGGAGCCCACATGGTGTGGGCCAGCTTGTTGTCGGGACGCGGGCCGAGGTCGCCGAAAAGGGCAACTGCGGGCAGCGGGGCCAGCGCAACGGCGCCGAGGAGGGTGTTGCGGATCAGCGGGCGACGCTTGATGCCCGTCTCTTCCACGATGTCGTCAACAATCCGGACGGCGGCCTGGCGGTCCTCCTCGTAACGGATCGCGTGGCGCTCTTCCGAAACTTCGTGGTCCGGCATCAGGGCCTTGGCCCAGTGCACGATGCCGGTTCCGATACCCAGCATCGCAAACGCGGTGCCGATACCGAGCAGCATGTTCTGGAGCCGGATGGATTCGATCGTTGATTCACCCGCCCCCAGGTCGATGGCAAAATATGCCACCAGGAAGATCAGGGTGCCAACAACAGAAATGCCAAATAGTAAGGCGACCTGCCGTTCTGCCCGCTTTGCGGCCTTCGGGTCCGTGTCAGCCAGGCGCAAACGGTGCGGAGGAATTCCAGGGTCCTGGAACTTCTCCACCTCATTCTGACCAGCCGTAGCTACGGTGCCCGAGTGGTTCGGACTGCCGTCACTATGGTTGCCCATAATTCGCCTCATCCTTCTCTCGTCCCGGCGGATGCCGGGTTAGTTTCTAATATCAAGCTGCTGACTCGCCAGCAGAAGTTTTGGTGTTCCGCGCCAAGCCCTAGGACGTGCGCGAGGTCAGCCAGATGGTGAAGGCGATGATAACGCCGAGGCCTGCGACCCAGACGAAGAGGCCTTCAGCTACAGGGCCGAGCGAACCGAGGTCGGCGCCGCCGGGGGAACCGGAGGTTTCGATCTGCTTGAGGAAGGTGATGATGTCGCGCTTTCCTTCAGGCGTGATGTTCGAGTCGCTGAAGACCGGCATGTTCTGCGGTCCGGTGACCATTGCCTCGTAGATGTGCTTGCCGGAGACATCTGCCAGGGCGGGGGCGAACTTGCCCCGCGTAAGCGCACCGCCCGCGGCGGCAGCGTTGTGGCACATGGCGCAGTTGGTGCGGAAGAGTTCCCCGCCCTCAGCTGCGTTGCCCTTTTCGTCCAGCAGCTCTTCTGCAGGAAGTGCCGGGCCGGCACCCAGGGAGGCGACGTAGGCTGCAAGCTGGCGGGTCTGTTCGTCATTGAACTGAACAGGCTTCTTCAGCGCCTGGGGGCCGTTCATCTGCATGGGCATGCGGCCGCTTCCAACCTGGAAGTCAACAGCAGCAGCGCCGACGCCCACGAGGGACGGACCATCCTGGGAACCGCTGGCACCCATGCCGTGGCAGGTGGCGCAGTTGGCGGCGAAGAGCTTGCCGCCTTCCTCGACGTCACTTGTGCTGTACGTGGTGGTGGAAGCCTTGGCCTCGTTGACGGTGGTGGCCACGGCGTACAGCCCGCCAGTGATGAGGAGTCCCATCAGTAGCAGGGCAATTGCTGCCAGTGGGTGTCGCCGCTTTTGCGAGAGTGCCTTCACGTGGTGGTTCCTTTATTCGATCCTGGGCGGGCTCCGGGAGCCGCTACCTGAAATTCTGCCTCTTGTAGAAAAAGAATCAAAGCTGGCTACTTGAGGACGTAGATGACCAGGAAGAGGCCGATCCAGACGACATCCACAAAGTGCCAGTAGTACGAGGTGACGATCGCGGACGTTGCCTCGAAGTGCCCGAACTTCTTCGCGGCAAAGGAGCGGCCCATGATCAGGAGGAAGGCAACGAGCCCGCCGATCACGTGGAGGCCGTGGAAGCCGGTGGTCATGTAGAAGGCCGAACCGTAGGCGTTCGAAGAGAGCGAGACGTGCTCGGAAACCAGCATCGCGTATTCAGTGGCCTGGCCGGCGACGAAGAACGCACCCATCAGGAACGTGAGGGTGAACCATTCGTTCATTCCCCAGCGCGAGAACTGGAAGGCCCCGCCTGTTTTGCGCGGCTGCAGCCGCTCGGCGGCGAAGACGCCCATCTGGCAAGTAAAGGAACTGGCCACGAGGACGATCGTGTTGACGAGCGCAAAGGGGAAGTTGAGCTTGGCTGTCTCTTCGGCCCACATCTCGCCGCTGGTGGAGCGGAGCGTGAAGTACATGGCAAAGAGACCGGCGAAGAACATCAACTCGCTGGAGAGCCACACTACGGTTCCAACGGAAACCATATTGGGGCGGTTCAGCGTGGGGTGCGCCGGGGTACTGGGGGCATGGGTCGCAGATGTCACATAGACATTATGTCTGTAAAACTCCGTGCTGCCCAACGCAAACCGGCTTTTCGGGGGACTTTTTCTACAAAGACGCGAAATCGGCCGGAAAAGTTCCCCTGGCCGTTCATATTGGTCAGTCCCGGCTTTCCCTCGGTAGCATCAGCAGGTGACTTCACAGGCATCTGCAGCGCCGGCGGGCAACACCTGGCCCCGGCTGATTTCGGCACTGATCAAAGGCAATGACCTTGCGGCGGACAGCACCGCGTGGGCCATGGACACCATCATGTCCGGGGAAGCGACACCTGCCCAGATAGCCGGCTTCCTGGTTGCCCTCAGCGCCAAGGGCGAGACCGTGGAGGAGTTGTCCGGCCTCGTGGATGCCATGCTTGCGCACGCAAATCCGGTCTCAATCTCCGGAGAAAAGCTGGACATCGTTGGTACCGGTGGTGACCAACTCAACACCGTGAACATTTCCACGATGGCCGCACTGGTTGCTGCCGGCGCAGGCGCCAAGGTGGTCAAGCACGGCAACCGCGCGGCGTCGTCGTCCTCCGGTTCAGCCGACGTGCTCGAGGCGCTCGGTGTCCGGCTGGACCTGTCCATCGACCAGGTGGCCCGCAACGCCGAGGAGGCCGGAATCACGTTCTGCTTCGCGCAGGTGTTCCACCCGTCCTTCCGCCACACCGCGGTGCCGCGGAAGGAACTGGCCATACCTACCGCCTTCAACTTCCTGGGTCCGCTGACCAACCCTGCTCGCGTACAGGCTTCGGCGGTCGGCGTCGCCAACGCCCGGATGGCTCCTTTGGTGGCGGGTGTCCTGGCCCAGCGGGGGAGCAGGGGACTGGTGTTCCGGGGCAATGATGGACTGGACGAGCTCACCACCACCGGTCCCTCCACCGTGTGGGAGATCCGCAACGGCACCGTGACGGAACAGTCGTTCTCCCCCGAGGACCTCGGCATCAGGCTTGCCACCGTGGACCAGCTCCGCGGCGGCGATGCCCAGGCGAACGCAACCGTAGTCCGCGAAGTCCTCGCGGGCAAGGAAGGCGCCGCCCGGGATGCCGTGCTCCTCAACGCGGCTGCCGGCCTGGTGGCTTTTGACACCAGCGCCGAAGGTCCGCTGCTCGAGCGGATGCGCACTGCCTACGCCCGGGCCGCCGAGTCCATCGGGTCCGGTGCTGCTGCGGCCGTCCTGGAAAAATGGGTGTCGCTGACCCGCTCCTGACGGACCCGGACTGCTACTCGAAGCCGAGGGCGAACGCAGCGTCCAGATCATGCTGGGAGTAGGCGCGGAACGCTATGTGCGTCGTGGTGTGGACCACCGCAGGCACCTTGGAGAGCCGGTCAGCGATGACGTCGGCGAGGTCCTCATGGCGACGGACCCGTGCCACCGCGATCAGGTCCCATTCGCCCGTCACGGAGTAAACCTCGCTGATGCCCTCGATCGCTGAGATCTCCTCGGCGGTTTCGGGGATGCGGGCGGCGTCGGTTTTGATCAGGACGAATGCGGTGATCACGTTGAATCCTTCCGGATCTGTTGCGCCGTAGCAGGGCCCGGCAAGCTTCTGGGTGTAGCCAGCCTATTACATCCGGGCCTGGCGCCGGCCGGGCCGCGCCTGGCCTGCGTCAGGTCTTCCGGAGCCGCCGGGCTCCTGCCAGCGCCAGGCGCCAGCCCACCAGCAGCAGCCCCAGGCTCAGGAGGGCTACGATGATGAACGGCAGCACCACTGTCTGGTTCGTCAGGAGCCGGAGCAGCATGCCGCCGGCCAGGGCGCCGAGCCAGACAGCCAGGCCGGTCCGGCGCACGGAGAACGGGTTCCGCCACGCCCTGGCGGCCAACCAGCCGAGGGCCGCGCCGGCCAGGAACGGCCACGCTGTCAGGAACACGCCGGCCACTACATCCCCCCGTTGGTGCGCATCCCGGCCTACTGCGGCAAACACCAGGATGAGGACCACGTCCGTAATGGCTGCGGCTGCTATTTGCCCCCGGGAAAGGACGTGCACGGGCCGGTGAAGTGGAGACGACATGGTTTCGAGCCTAGCAACCCGCGGCCTGTCCCCGGTGCCATCGCTGCCCCGCACCACTCCCTTCGCGCGCCTTCCCCCGCGACGCCTTGCCCCGGCACCTTCGAGTGAGCAGGATGGATAGCTCAACAGTGTCCGGAAGGCGGAGCCATGCGAGTCATCCAGGTTGCCCAGTACGCCCAGGATCTTCAGCGCGCGGCAGCGTTCTACTCCCGGTTGCTCGGCGTTGAGCCCACCGCCGTGTTTGACCCTCCCGGGCTGTTGTTCTTCGACCTTGACGGCATGCGGCTGTTACTCGAGCGCGGAGCCCCGCGCGCACTCCTCTACCTCGAGGTGCCCGATGTGAGGGAATCGGTGGAACAGCTGAAAGGCAGGGGAGTCGAGGTAGTGGCGGAACCGCATGTCATCTTCAGCCACGCCGACGGACTGTTGGGGCCCCAGGGAACGGACGAATGGATGGCCTTCATCAGGGACAGCGAAGGCAACACGGTAGGGCTGGTCAGCCAGCTGCCCGCGATGCCGCCACCAATGACCCCCGGCGGCGCCTGAGGCCGTTGTGCCGTTCTGATACCGCGATTAGGCTCGACCCGGAAAGGAGCAACCCCATGCCACGCACTATCGGAACATGCCTGTGGTTCGAGAACGAGGCGGAACAGGCCGCGGAGTTCTACACTTCCGTCTTCGACGACTCCAGGATCCTGAACGTCTCACGTTTCGAAGGTGCGCCCGGCCCGGAGGCGCAGGCGGTCGCCGTCGAGTTCGAGCTGGAAGGCCGTGCCTTCACCGCGCTCAACGGTGCGCGCGGGGCCCTCTTCACCGAAGCGGTTTCGTTTGTAGTGGACTGCGAGGACCAGGCTGCGCTGGACCGCTACTGGGCGGCTTTGACCGACGGGGGCACCGAAAGCCAGTGCGGCTGGCTCAAGGACCGGTTCGGTGTGTCATGGCAGATCGTTCCGTCCGTACTCGGCTCGCTGCTTGCCGGGCCCGATCCCTTGGGTTCCCAGCGGGCCATGCAGGCGATGCTGGGGATGCGCAAGCTTGACATCGCGGAATTGCAGAAGGCCTATAACGGCTGACACAGGCCTTTACCGGGATACCAACGTATCGCCGTAGCCGGTGTCGCATATGCCGTCGTGGAGGACCCCTGTTCCGGGGGCAACGGCATAATTCCTGCCCGGGTTGAGTACCGCGGCTTTCACCCCGGTGATGTCTGCGGCGCAACGGTGGACGAAAGGCGCGGATTCTTCGGCGCCGCCGATCCACAGGTCGATCCACAAGGACGCATTGCCGTATGCCCCCGCGCCGGTGTGGCACGGGCCGTCTTGAGGGTTGGGTCCATCCCCGCAGGTGTCTTCGACAATAAAGTAGCGGCGCACACCGGGCAGGTAGATGCGCGTTCCGGCCGGAATGTCCAGGACGGACGTTCCGGTCGCCCGGGAATGCCCGACGGCGACAGTCACCGGATCGTCGTACGTTCCGGTTCCGCCGGCCGTTCTGTGCAGTACGGGGTGGCTGATGGCGGGCGATCCCTGCGGGGTGTTGTCGTGCCAGGAGTAGGCAGTGACGAAGACATTCGGGACAACGATTTCGTCTGCCGCCAGCAGGGGAGTGCTACCGCAGGCGGTCGCTGCAACGACGGCGGACAGCAACGCTCCTGCCCACACGGCTTTCCTCGGCATCATTTGCCGGGCTCCGCCGAAGGGGTGCCGGCAAAGGGCTGGCCCAGCACCCTGGCGAACATGCCCGGTTCCTGGTCCTGTCCGCTGCAGTTGCCGGAGGCGGCATTGGCCGACTGCGCCGGGTCGTCAGCGTGGCACGCCCTGTCGCGGTTGAGCGACCACAACGACATCCGCCCGAGGCCCCGCTCCGCGGCGAAGGAGCTGAGGCCTTCGGCGTCGTCCCGGCTGAACACCTGGTCCGGTACGTCATTGCGGCCGATCATGGGTGTCAGCCCCATCTTCTGCCAGAGGGCTGAGTCATCCAGCGGCTTGCCGGACCGCTGGAACAGCCCTTTGAGCGTCTGGTGCGTTCCCTCGGCCGCGCGGATCGATGTGCTCAGCATGGTCTGGCCATCGTGGAGCGGGCCGAAGTTCATGGTCATGATGTTGATGCCGGCCAGATCGACTCCTGCCTTGAGCATTGTTTCCACGGAAACTTCGGCTGCGGCTGTCAGGCCAGCCGCCGAGACAGGGAGGGTCAGCCACACTTTCAGGGGCCGGTCCGCCGGGCGTCCGGCCTGGATTTCCGCAATGGCCGCCGCACGCCGTCCGGCCGCGGAGGCGTCCGCCGCCCCCGCCCCCTCGACGTCGAGGTCCACCGTGTCCAGCCCGTACCTGTCAATGACGGCCGCATAGGCGCTCCTCAGCGCATCGCCGTCTGTGCAGGCAACAGCCAGTTCCACGCCCCGCTGCCCGCCGAAGGCAACAGCCACATCGTTGCCCGCGCTGCGGAAAGACTCCACCTGGGACTCCAGGTCAAGCTTGCTGTTGGCCTGGTCAAGATCGTAGGAACCGCCCCATGACGGCTCGCAGGGACGCTCCGGGTGGGACGTGACGAAGGAAAGTATCGCCGTCGCCTGTCCGTCCACGGTCACATCCTTGAGGGCGAGGCGCGGGACAAGCGTTACGTCGAGGTAGCCGCCGAACCACCGCGCACTGATTTCGGACTCTTTCACTTTCTCCTCCGGAACATCCGTTTTGCCGGCATCGGCGCCACAGGCAGTGAGCGGCAAAATGGCCGCAAGAATGAACAGGACCCTGCTCTTCCACGTCGATCCGGCCATGTGCCGATGCCCCCTCGTCGGTCGTCCAAAAGCACGTTCGTTAGGTTGGTCACAATAGTCCCGGACGGCGTTTCCGGGCTACAGCTGAGGGGCGCCGCGGATCAGGTGGAACTGGGTGTGAGAGGTTCCAGCTTTCTGGGCGGTGCGGCGGTGAGGGCGGAAACCGCAACGCTGTTGGTGCGTTCGGGCCTGTACCAGCCGACGGCGGTGCCTCGAAGCGCCTGGAGGGCGGACCCGAAAATGACGTAAGCCCGAAGGGGTTCGTAGATCAGCCGGTAGATGGGAACCATCAGCAGGTGGAGGAGGTTCTCGCGCACCATCAGCACTGCCACGATGGAGATGAGCATGTGGGTGGCCGCCACGAACAGGGAGAAAATGGCGATGGCCTGCCATTCGCCGCGGCTGAGGCTCACCACGGCGACGATGACGGTGAGTGGCATAAAGATCAACGGGACAAGCACGGCGATCAGGGCGTAGGGCATGGTCAGCATGCCCAGCGCACCGTACCGGGGGTTGAAGAGCATGGCCCGGTGCTTGTACAGGGTCTGGATGTTGCCGTAGGTCCAGCGGAGCCGCTGTTTGAAGAGGCCGCGGAGGGTCATGGGTGCCTCGGTCCAGGCCACGGCTTCGTTTTCCTGGGCGATGCTGTAGCCGAGCCGCTGCAGGGTCAACGTGAGGTCGGCGTCCTCGGCCAGGGTGTCATGGGAGTAGCCGCCCGCCCGGACCAGGGCTTCCCGGCGCCAGGCGGCGCAGGCACCCGGGGCGATCGAGATGGCCCCCATAAGGCCCTCCGCCATGCGCGTGACGCAGATGCCCGAGAGGTATTCGAGGCTTTGCCAGGCCGTGATGAGGTTCCGGCGGTTCCCGACCTTGACGTGCCCGGCCACTGCTCCCACTTCCTTGCCGCTGCGTGGAGCCAGGAAGTGGCGGGCAAACATCTTGATGGTCTGTGGCTCGAACAGCGTGTCGCCGTCGAGGGTGATGATGATGTCCCCCCAGGACTCATCGATTCCGTGGTTGCTCGCCGCCGGCTTCCCGGCGTTGGGCTGGTTCACCACGCGGAGGGCAGGCCAGGTCCTGGCATACTCAGTCAGCACGGCGAGCGTGCCGTCAGTGGACCCGTCATTGACGGCCACCACTTCCATCAGCGGATAATCGCTGGCACGCAGGGCATCCAGGGTTTTCGAAACCACGAGCTCCTCATTGAACACCGGCAGGACCACGCTCACGAACGGCCACTCATTTTCCTTGAGGTTGTCCCAGCGGCGTTTCTTCATCTTGGCGTTGCTGACCAGGGCCAGGATGACAAACAGGAACGTCAGGATGGTGAGGGATCCGATGCCGAACCAGAACAGCCAGGTGAGCAGGATGTTCGGGGTGACAAGGTAGGCCGAGAGGGCCGTGAAGGTCGCGTTGTCTTCCAGCGTTGCGGGCACGTTGGTCCGCGGCACGAATTCTGATGGAAGCAAGGGCTGGAGGGTGGTGAAGGTATAGCCCTGTGCTTTCGCTTCCGTGATGAATTTCTTGAGCATGTTGACCGTTGCGGTGCGGTTTCCGCCGCCGTCATGGAGCAGCATAACGTGGCCTCGGCCGTCCAGCGCCGGGAGCTCTATCGGGTTATCGGGACTGTGTTGCCAGTCATGGGTGTCCAGGTCGAAGGCAATGTGGAGGTAGCCCAGCTGCTGGGCCTGCAACAGGGCCAGGGTGTTGTTTTCGGGATCGCCGGTGGGGATGCGGAACAGCCGGGATTCGTAGTTGGCCACCGACCTCATCACGCGGTCCGCTCCGACGATCTGCTGCCGGTTGTAGGCGTCATCGTGGGCCCAGAAGTCGATGTGGGATGCCGAGTGGTTTCCCACCATGTGGCCCTCCCGGACCATGCGCCGGAAGAGGTCGGGATATTTGACCACGTTGTCTCCGACGGCGAAGAAGGTGGCGGGGACGCCCTCGGTGGAGAGCAGGTCGAGGATTTCCGGCGTGTACGTGGGGTCGGGACCGTCGTCGAAGGTGAGCATCAGCGTGCGCTCCAGCGGGCGGCCGTAGCCCTCCACAACGTAGGGGCTGTCGCCCGTCATGAGGACTTCGTCGGGAGTGGCTTCCCGCCACACCGTGCCGCTGAACGGATCCTTCAGCAGCGTTTTGCCGTCCTTGTGTTCCACGAGGGCGATCCGGTGGAACGGGGCGACTTCTTTGTCGACGCCGATCCTCGGTATGTTCTCAAGGTCCTGGCCCACGAGGAGCTCGCGGGGATAGTCTGCAGCCTGGTTAAGGTTTGGCGGGCGCACCGGGGCGGTGGCGGCAGGAAGAATGGCGAGAGCGGACAGGACGACTATCAGCAGGCAGGCAAAAAGCAGGCCCAGAATTCGGCGCCAGCGTTTACCGCTGGCATCGAAAAAGACCGGTGGCCGGCCAAGCGGCTGCGGAGGGGCTGGAATGGTCATCAAAGTCCTCACCAGGAAAACCGCGCCTGCAGGTGTCTTTACAGGCGCCAGGGAGGTGACGCGGGACAGCAGATCGGGGGTGTGATCTGTCCACCCATGGCTCCCGGGCCCAGCAATTCCCGGAGTGTCACTTGATAAGAAGGCTAGGAGCCCTGCAGTCCCTGCACATCCGTAAGTGGTACTCGACTTTCCGATGGCTCCATACGTGTTCCGGTACCTGCCTGCGGGGGAGGACCACCTGCAGGGAATACTGGCGGTAGCATCGGTGCCAATGAACAAACCGTTGTGGATCTGCTGCCTGGTGGGCGCCGCCTTCGGGCTGGCCATGGGGCTTGCTGTTTTTGACAGCCCCTTCATCGGCTTTGCACTCGGGCTGGGCGCCGGCGCCTTGGTGGGAGCCGGCATCGGCCAGCGGCGCTAGCCGCGGAAGCCGGTCCGGAGGGGGAGTTGCGGTCTGACGGTTCCAGGCCCATCAAAGCAAGGGCAAGGGGCGGCCCCAACAGTGTTACTTGACATAATGTAGATTATCGGCGCTTTAGCAACGAGCCTTGGAAGGGGTCTGGCGGGTTCATCCAGGCGCCATGCGTGGGATCGATGGCAAGGACAGTTCCAAGGGGCAAATCCGCAGGTCAGCATTGTCTTAACCCGACTGCTCGTTAAGAATGTGTCAATGACGGTCTATGTGCGGTCCCTTGAAACAGCTGTCCCGAAAACGATGCTGATCCAGACGGAAGCCCGTGACGTGTTTGCGGCCCAGCCAGGTTTATCCAGGCTCGGCTCGCGGCTGGTCAGTACATGTTTCGATTCAGCGGCCATCGACACGCGTTTCACCGCCGTTGAGGAACTGACCAACGATTTCCGCTCGGACAACCCGCAGTTCTACGATCCGGCCACCGGTCTGCTGCTGAACCCCAGCACGAAGGTCCGCAACGAGATCTTCGGCCGGGAGGCCACCAAGCTCTTTGTGGACGCCGCCCGCGCTGCCGTTGCAGGGGCACCGGAACTCGATTTACTTGACATAACTCATCTCATCACAGTCTCCTGCACCGGGTTCTTCAACCCCGGCCCTGACTACAAAATCGTCCGCGAACTGGGCCTCGATCCGGCCGTCCAGCGCTACCACCTCGGCTTTATGGGCTGCTATGCGGCGTTTCCGGCGCTGCGGGCAGCGAAACTTTTCTGCGCGGCGGACCCGGACGCGGTGGTGCTGGTGGTGTGCGCGGAGCTGTGCTCCCTGCACGTCCGCACTTCCAACGATCCCGACACCATCATGGGGTCGGCCCTCTTCGCCGATGGTGCCGCGGCCGCCGTCGTCACAGCCCGGAGCGGCGCCGGGGAACATTCCTTGCTCCGGCTGGACCACTTCGAAACCGTCCTCACCCCGGTGGGCGAAGACTCCATGGCCTGGAACATCGGCGACCACGGGTTTGAGATGGTGCTGGGAAATTACGTGCCGCACATCATCGATGACCACATCGTGGGCGCCCTCCAGCCACTCCTGGCGAAGGATCCGGAACTGGCCGCACTCCCCTACACCTCTATCCGCCACTGGGCCATCCATCCGGGCGGCCGCAGCATCCTGGACAAAGTCCAGTCCCGGCTAGGCCTCACCGATGAACAGCTGGTCCCGGCTCGCGAGACGTTGCGCAACTACGGCAACATGAGCAGCTCCACGGTGCTGTTTGTGCTCAAGCACATCCTCGAACAGGACTCCGAAGACGGCGACGAACGGATCTGCTCCATGGCTTTCGGTCCCGGACTCACCGTGGAGACAGGACTCTTCACCAAGCTGCGGCAGGCACCTGCCGGAACGCAGCCGGACCAGGTGTCCGGCCATGCGGCGGCGGAAATGCCGGTTTCCTGAGCCTGGTGGACATTCTGATGCGGCAGCGCGCCGCCGACGCCGTGGAACTGATGGACCTGCCGGACTGCGACGCCCGGCTCCTGGACAACACCTACCGCCAGTTCGGCCTGGTCAATCGGGTCCTGTCCGGCTGGCGGAGGCTCTACGTCCGTGGACTGCGTCCGGGGCTGGCGGCGAGCACAGCTCCTGGCACGTTGCTTGACATCGGCTCCGGCGGCGGCGACCTGGCCTACCAGCTCGCCGAATGGGCCCGCCACGACGGGCTGGCGCTGCGGATCACCGGCATCGACCCCGACGCCCGGGCGGCCGCCTTCGCCCGCGGACGTCCGCCGCGGCCCGGGGTGGAATTCCGGCAGGCGCACAGCTCAGACCTGGTCCGGGAAGGCAGCAGCTTCGACTACGTCATCTCAAACCACGTGCTCCACCACCTTTCGCCCGGCGGGCTCCAGCAGCTCCTATCCGACTCCGCCGCCCTGGCCCGCCGGAGAGTGCTCCACAACGACCTGCGCCGCAGCGCCGCCGCGTACGCACTCTTCTGGGCCGCCGCCCTGCCCTTCCGCGATTCCTACATCCGCGTTGACGGCCTGACGTCCATCCGCCGGAGCTACACCCGCGCGGAACTATCGGCACTCGCCCCGCCGGGCTGGACCGTGGAACCCTCCGCAGCGTTCCACCACGTCCTCGCCCTGCGCAGGAACTGACGTGGCCACGGACGTCCTGGTCATCGGCGGGGGTCCTGTGGGCCTGTACCTCGCCGCTTTGCTGCTCCAGGACGGCGTCAGCGTGAAGGTGCTTGAACAGCGGCAGGAAAGGAACCTGCACACACGGGCCATCGGCATCCACCCGCCCGCCCTTGAAGCGTTGGACCAGGTTGGAATTGCAGGTTCTGCCGTCAACCACGGGGTCCGGATCAGGGAGGGTATGGCGGTCAGCGGCGGAAAGACCATAGGCGCCATGTCCTTTGGCGACGTCTCCGACGCGTTCCCGTTTGTCCTGGCCCTGCCCCAGTTCCGCACGGAGCAGCTCCTTGAGGAGCGTGTCCGCCAACTCGACGGCAATGCGCTGGTGCGCGGTGTGCGGGCCATGGAAGTGAGGGACGACGGCGGACGGGTCACCGTTGGTGCTGAGGCGTTCGGGGAGGCCGGGTGCCACCGGATGGAGTTCGCCGCCTCCCTGGTGGTGGCGGCCGACGGCGCGCGATCCCGGGTGCGCAGCCTTCTGGGTGTGTCCGTGGACAGCAGGAACTACCCCGACCATTACCTCATGGGAGATTTCCAGGACCCGGGGCCCTACGGCGACAGAGCCGTCCTGTTCCTTGAGCGCGGCGGAATCGTTGAGTCTTTCCCCTTGCCCGGCGGTGTCCGGCGGTGGGTGGTGCGGCTGGGCAGGCCCGCCGGCACTGCGGAGCCGGACCGGCTGGCGGACCTGGTGCGGGAACGGACCGGAATCCTTCCGGACGCGCGGACCAACACCATGCTGAGCGCCTTCAGCGTCCGGTCCGCCCTTGCCCGCAGGATGGCCTCGGGGCGGGTGGTCCTGATTGGAGACGCGGCACACGAGATCAGCCCTATCGGGGGCCAGGGCATGAATCTCGGCTGGCTGGACGCCCAGGCCCTCTCCCCCGTTATCCGGTCGGCGTTGTCGGGCGGGAAGGACAGGACGGGGCGGCAGTTCGAGGAGTTCGAGGCCGGGCGGCGCCGGGCGGCCGTGCTGGCCAGGCGCCAGTCCGAAATCAACATGATGCTGGGCCGTCCGTTGCCCGTGCCGTTGCTGACCGTGCGGAACCTGGCGATCAGCGCCGCTGCCGGCACCCCGGCCGTCAACCGCTGGGTTGCCCGGCGGTTCACCATGCAGTCACCGGCCCCCGCCAGGCTGGCCGGCAGCAGCTACCGGTAATAGCAGTCGTAACTGTCCTGGCTGACAATCAACCCGTCGCGCACTTCAAAGACCGACGACGTCCTGGCCCGGATCGTTTCACCCCGGTCCCAGTAGCGGAGGTCCATCCGCACCGTCGCAGACCAGTCGGCTTCCACAGCCACCCGGCCGCCCTCGCAGGTGGTCCGCCGGATGAGGAACTTCTGGTCCGCCACCACATTCGGGCTTTGATCGGCTCCCGCCAGGACGTCGGGCAGCGTGCGGGTGGAGCCTTCAGGTGCCAGGAGGTGCGGGGCCTCCACCAGGACAAACGAGTCAGCAAGGAAAGGCCGGATCCCGGCCGCTCCCCCGCCCGCTTCCAGCACACGGATGAACCCCAGGACGCACTCCAGTGGGGAGGTGTCCACTCGCGGGGTGTCCTGCGTCAGGTGGTTCAGTGCTTTGTTGTGCTGCGGGGAAGGCTCAGGCATGGGATAGACACTAGCTGAGCGTCCGTGTTCCGGCAGGCCATTAGGCTTTGCTCATGAGCCAGAGCGCGCCCGGAACAGACCTCACCGCAGTACAAATCCGCGAAAAAGTGGAGCAGATCCTCGCCGCCGGGACCCTTCCGCCCATTGTGCAGGCCGGACACCCCGCCCTCCGCCAGCGCGCCGCGGCGTTCGACGGGCAGCTGTCCGGCGAGCTGCTCACCCGGCTGATCACCCTCATGCGCGAGGTGATGCACCAGGCGCCCGGCGTGGGCCTCGCAGCGCCGCAACTCGGTATCCCCCTGCAGCTGGCCGTCCTCGAGGACCAGTTCGATGTCGACCCCGAAGCTGCCGCCCTGCGGAACCGGAGCCCGCTGGAGTTCCTGGCCATCGTGAACCCCAGCTATACGCCGCTTGGCCCCGGGCTTGCCTCCTTTTATGAGGGCTGCCTGTCGCTCAACGGCCTGCAGGCCGTTGTTGCCCGCCACGAACACGTCCTGCTCGAATTCCAGACCCCCGACGGAGCGGCCGCGCGGCGGGAGTTTTCCGGCTGGCAGGCCCGGATTGTGCAGCACGAGACGGACCACCTGAATGGAGTGCTGTACGTGGACAGGGCCCAACTGCGGTCGCTCAGCAGCAACGCCGAATACGCGGCGCACTGGGCGGAGGCAGGCATCAGCAGGGCTCAGCACGGGCTCGGTTTCGATGCCGGTCCTGCCGGTATCAGCCGCACGTGAATTCCCGCGCCTGACCTCCTGCGCCTGACATCGCCGGGAAACGCGAGGCCACGCGCTCTAGGATGGTTTCCATGCCCTCCACCATGGACCTTCCACTGCTGTGCCCGGTATGCTCCCATCCCCTGGACCTTCGGGGAACAGCCTCAGGGCAGGGCCGCCTGGCCTGCCCCTCCGGACACAGTTTCGACGCCGCGCGGCAGGGATACTTCAACCTGCTGGTGGGTAAGGGGACGGCCTTCGAGGCCGACTCGGCTGACATGGTCCAGGCGCGCGCCGAATTTCTGGGGGACGGCCATTACGGGCCCCTTGCAGACGCGGTGGCAGCCGCCGTCGTACCCTTCCTCCCGGCGGACCGCGCGGCGGTGCTGGACTCGGGAACGGGGACCGGGCACTATCTCCGGGTTCTGCTCGATGCCGCCGCGGCCCAGGACAGGAAAGTCTCCGCCCTTGGCCTGGACATCTCAAAGTTCGCCCTCCGCCGGGCCGCGCGGCTCAATCCTGAAGCCGTAAACCTGGTCTGCGACATCTGGCAAACCCTGCCGCTGGCGGATCACTCAGTGGATGCCATCACCGTAATCTTTGCACCGCGCAATGCGGCGGAATTTGCCCGGGTGCTGCGGCCGTCCGGGCGGCTGGTGGTGGTCACTCCCCGTGCCGGGCACCTGGCCTCCCTGGCAGCTGTGACCGGCATGCTGGGCCTTGAGGAGGGAAAGGAAGCGCGGCTGGCCGAAGCCATGGAAAGCCATTTCGACGGCGGAACGGCCTCCGCCGTCGACATCCCCTTGGCACTGACACGCCGGGAGGCCGCCGACCTGGCCTTCATGGGGCCGGCCGGGCACCACCTGGACCGCGAGGCCATCTCCGCCCGCCTTGAAGAACTGCCAGAGCCGATCACCGCAGAAGCGAAGTTCCACGTCATGGTCTTCCGGCCCGGGAAGCGTGCCGCCGCGTAACGAGTTGGCCACTATCCGCCGGCCGGACCCGTGGGCCTGCCCGCAGCCTGCAAGCCGGCACTAATATTGAAGAACAGTTACTGGCGGGTGCGCGTCCGCGGCTCCCCGTAGCAAAGGGGGAGAACTTGTTCGAATGGCTGGGGGAAAACTGGTGGGCGTTGTGGCTCACGGCTTTCCTGGCGTTTGCGGTGATCGAGATGATCACGCTTGACCTGTTTTTCATCATGCTCGGCGGCGGAACCCTGGCCGCACTGGTGGCCGACTTCGCGGGCGCTGACCTGTGGCTGCAGATTGTGGTCTTCTGCGTGGTGTCCCTGCTGATGATCGCCTTTGTCCGGCCCGTAGCCCTGTCGCACCTGAAGAAGGGCCCTGCCGACCAGCGGACCAACGTTGACCGGCTGATCGGCGAGCAGGCGTTGGTGATGGAACCGGTGTCCTCCGACGGAGGCCTGGTCAAAATCGGCGGTGACATCTGGACCGCCCGTTCTGCCGGCGGCGTCCTGGCCGCCGGGCAACGAGTTGTGGTCTCCGCTATCGACGGGGCAACGGCAGTAGTTGCCGCCCCGCCCGAGCAGCTGGCCAGTCCTGATACAGCCTGATCAATTGGGGAACAAGGAGATGTATGGATAACGCCGGAGGAACTGCATTGGCCATTGTGCTGGTAGTCCTGATCGTGTTTGTGATAATCGTTCTGGTCCGCTCGGTGCGGATCATTCCGCAAGCGCGCGCGGGCGTGGTGGAACGGCTGGGCAAGTACCAGCGCACGCTGAACCCGGGACTCACCATCCTGATTCCCTTTGCGGACCGGCTCCTGCCGCTGCTGGACCTCCGCGAACAGGTGGTGTCGTTCCCTCCGCAGCCGGTCATCACCGAGGACAACCTGGTGGTCTCCATCGACACTGTGGTCTACTTCCAGGTCACGGATCCACGGGCCGCCACCTACGAAATCGCCAACTACATCCAGGCAGTGGAACAGCTGACCACCACTACCCTTCGCAACGTGGTGGGCGGCCTGAACCTGGAAGAGGCACTGACGTCCCGCGACCAGATCAACGGCCAGCTGCGCGGTGTGCTGGACGAGGCCACCGGCCGCTGGGGCATCCGCGTATCGCGGGTGGAACTGAAGGCCATCGACCCGCCCCACTCCATCCAGGACTCGATGGAGAAGCAGATGCGCGCCGAGCGCGACCGGCGCGCCGCAATCCTCACGGCCGAGGGCACCAAGCAGTCTGCCATCCTGACTGCCGAGGGCCAGCGGCAGGCGTCCATCCTGGCGGCCGAAGGTGATGCCAAGGCAGCCATCCTCCGTGCAGACGGTGAGGCGCAGGCCATCCAGAAGGTCTTTGACGCCATCCACAAAGGCAACCCTGACCAGAAGCTGCTGGCCTACCAATACCTGCAGACCCTGCCCAAGCTGGCGGAAGGCTCCTCCAACAAGCTCTGGATCATCCCCAGCGAGGTCGGCGAAGCGCTCAAGGGCATTGGCAATGCCCTGGGCGGAACCACTCCTGAAACCGGTGTTGCCGGGCTGTTCGATGAGGTGGGGGCCAAGCCTTCCGAGCCCTAAGCCGTGCTCTGCCAGGCCAGGGAAGGGATCCGCAGGTTGCTGCGGATCCTTTCATTTTGGCTGGCACGGCATGGCACGCGTATAATTGGGTATTTGTCTGGCAGGAGTAGATC
Source organism: Arthrobacter sp. Soil_C_49 (assembly GCF_057656635.1). Taxonomy (NCBI): domain Bacteria; kingdom Bacillati; phylum Actinomycetota; class Actinomycetes; order Micrococcales; family Micrococcaceae; genus Arthrobacter; species Arthrobacter sp. Soil_C_49. The sequence continues at coordinate 554,085 of NZ_JBDGJZ010000001.1, read as the reverse complement.
CGCTGGAACAACCAAGCTTCGCAATGCGTTGAATCTAAGGATGCAGCACAATGCACAAAGTAGTCCGGAGGCGCTCGGCGCCGCCGGCTAGCGCGGGTTCTACACCGCGAACCGACCAGAGGGAGAAATCATGAGCGATCGCAGCCTGCGGGGCATGCGCCTAGGTGCGCAGAGCATGGAGACCGAGTCCGGAGTCGAGCCGGCTCCGCGCCAGCGCGTCGAATACCGGTGCGAAGACGGCGAGCAGGTCTTTGTCACCTTCTCCTCCGAAGCGGAGATTCCTCCGGTATGGGTTTCCAAGACCGGCAAGGAAGCGCTCCTGGTTGACGGAGAACGCCCGGACACCAGCAACGACAAGGCTGTCCGAACGCACTGGGACATGCTGTTGGAACGCCGCTCCCTGCCGGAACTGGAGCAGATCCTCGAGGACCGCCTCACCATCCTGCGCGAACGCCGCGGCGAACGCCGGTCCGCGTAAGACCACTGAATTCAACAAAATGGGCCGTCCCGCGCACTGTGCGGGACGGCCCATTTGTTGTAGTGCTGCAGTGTTACTGCCGTGCCTGCGTCTTGCGGGTGAGGGTGTTCCAGCGTGCCTGGAGTCCCCACTTGGTGACGTTGATCATTGCTTCCACCACGATGTTGCCGCTCATCTTGGAGGCGCCGAGTTCGCGCTCCACGAAGGTGATGGGACGTTCCTCGATCCGCAGCCCCATCCGGGCCACCCGCCAGGCGAGATCCACCTGGAAGCCGTAGCCCACGGAGTCCACCTGGTCCAGGTTCAGCTTTTCCAGTGTGGTCCTGCGGAAGGCGCGGTAGCCGCCGGTGACGTCCTTGATCTTCAGGCCCAGCATCAGCCGCGCATAGGTGCTGCCCACCCGGGAGATGGCCTGGCGGTAGAGCGGCCAGTTCACTACGCTGCCGCCGGGGACCCAGCGCGAGCCCATGGCAAGATCGGCGCCCTGGTCGATGGCCTCGAGGAGCTGGGGAAGCTGTTCGGGCTGGTGGGAACCGTCGGCGTCCATTTCCACCAGGACGTCGTATCCGGCGTCCAGGCCCCACTTGAAGCCGGCGATGTAGGCTGCGCCCAGGCCTTCCTTGCCCTTGCGGTGCAGGACGTGGACCTGGGAGTCCTCTGCGGCGATCCCGTCGGCGAGCTGGCCGGTGCCGTCCGGGCTGTTGTCATCCACTACCAGCACGTCCGAGGCCGGGACTGCTGCGCGGAGCCGCTGCAGCGTGATGGGCAGCGATTCCAGCTCGTTGTAGGTAGGGATGATCGTAAGGACGCGCACAGAGAGCCTTCCTGGTGGGAGCAGTCGGTGCACCCGCTGGCCAGGTGAAACCGCTGGCGGGCGCAGCTACCCATTATAGGGCGCCGGGCATTGGGGTCAGGAACGCAGCGCAGGGCTTGCGAACAACTCCAGGCCATCGCGCACCGTCTGCAGGCATACGGGGTCCGAGCCTGTGTCCAGCGCGGGCAGCAGGGGTGTGCGGGCTCTGGGGTCGGTGCTCCAGGACTGGACCCGGCCATCAGCCACCTGGACCATCAGTTCCTCAACCTCCCAGACGGCGAAGCTGGCAGGAGCCCCGGGAACCAGTTGCCCGGCCATGGGATTGGAATACTTTGCTGCCCGCCACCCGGCCCGGGTGTGGCCCAGGAACGCCGCCCGCGCCGAGATCCGTTGTTCCTCGTTGTGGTGTTCCAGGCAGGCCCGGACGCTGGACCATGGGCGCAACGGCGTCACCGGGCTGTCACTGCCGAAGCAGACAGGAACACCTGCGGAGTACAGGCTCGCAAAGGGGTTCATGGATGTACTCCGCTCCCCCAGCCGCTTTTCGTAGAGGCCGCCCCTGCCACCCCAGGCAGCATCAAAGGCGGGCTGGGCGCTGACGGTGACAGAGTAGCGGGCCAGGGCTTCCACCGCCGCCGCGTCCGCCATTTCCACATGTTCGAACCGGTGGCCCGCAGCCCTGATCCGCTGCTCCCCCACCTCGGCGGCCGCAAGCTCCAAAGCCTGCAGGGCGGCATCCAGCCCGGCATCACCAATGATGTGGAAGCCGCCCTGGATGCCCGCGAGGGAGCAGGCGGCCAGATGGGCTGCGGCTTCCTCCGCGCTGAGGTACAGGCTGCCGGTTTCACCGGCGGCATCGGCGTAGCCGGACCTGAGCGCCGCCGTCCGCGACCCGATGGAGCCGTCGATGTTCAGGTCCCCTGCCAGGCCGCGCACGCCGGGTCCCAGCTGGCCAAGAATGCTGCGGGCGTGTTCTTCCGAGGACGCCAGTTCGCCCCAGTACGGCAGTACTTCGGGCGTTGGCGTGCCTTCACCCGTGCCGTTGTTCCAGGTCAGGGCCAGACGCAGGTCCTCAGCGCCGCCAATGTGCGGAGCGCCCATCTCCACCAGCGCCACGTAGCCGTGGGACGCGGCCTCGGCCAGGGCACGCTGCTGGTGGCGGCGGAGCACGTCGTCGGGGAGCCGGCGCGTTGCCTGCCGGGCAGCTGCGTGGGCTGCGCGAGTGACCCTTGCGCCGCCGTCGTACCCGTCCAGGCCGCGGAGGGCGGCAGCGCCGGCCAGCGACGGCGAAACCAGCGCGGAGTGCACGTCAACGCGGGAGAGGTAGACAGGCCGGCCGCCCGATGCCCGTTCCAGTTCCTCCGCTGTGGGCAGGGCCGCGTCAGCCCAGGTGGCGTCGTCCCAGCCATGGCCGAGGACCGGGCCGGCGCCCGGGGCCGCGGCCACCGCATCCAGGAGCTCCCTGGCCGAGGAAACAGCCTGCAGCGCCAGGGAATCCAGGGCGATGCCGGTTTCCGTCAGATGGGCGTGCGAGTCGACGAAGCCCGGCGCAACGAGGGCGCCGCGGAGGTCAATGATTTCCATGGAGCTGTCCGCGATGGAGGATGCCGCCTGCTCCGACCCCACCCATGCCACCGTGTCACCGTCCACGAGCATGGCTGTTGCAAAGGGGTCGGCTGCCGTGTAGACGGACCCGTTGCGGTACAGCACGGGGCGGGACGTGGATGATGGTTCAGCGCTCGGCATGGGAAGGCAAACTCCTGGGGTTGGGCGGCCGGCCGCAGCCGGCAGGGAAGGTCAGAGGACGGAGGAATACGCCACGACGCCGCGGCGGATCAGGGCGATGGCGTCCGAGCACAGGCGTGCCAGGCGGGGATCGAGGCCGGGAATTTTCGCCAGCTGGTCCAACAGGTCAACCACCTGCTTCACCCACCGGACAAAGTCCCCTGCGGCGAGATCGGTCCCGCTCAGGACGTCCTGCAGGTGCCGGCCGCGGGCCCACTTGTAGATCGGCCACACGAGGCCCAGCTCGGGCTCGCCGGTCAGCGGCAGCTTGTTTTCCTCTTCAACGTCCTCCAGCGCGGACCATTCCCTGACCACGACGTCCACGGACGTCTCCAGCGAGATGCTGGGCATCCGCGGCCGGAGTCCCCGGTCCTCGCGCTTGGCCTGGTAGACCAGCACGCTGGCAAGTGCCGCCACTTCCGCGGCTTCGAGGTCATCAAAGGCGCCAAGCCGCAGGGACTGTGAGATCAGCAGGTCCTTTTCGCCGTAGATCCGGCGCAGCCGCTGCCCGTCGGGGCTGATCAGCAGCCTGCCGTCACCGGCCGGTTCAAGGTAACCGTAAGACGAGAGCACATCGCAGACGCGGTCAAACGTCTTGGCGATGGTGTTGGTGCGGCCCTGGATCTGCCGCACCAGCCCGTCGGTTTCGCGCCGGAGCTTCCACCAGCGTTCGGACCAGCGGGCGTGGTCCTCCCGTTCGCTGCAGCCGTGGCACGGGTGCGCCCGGAGGGCACGCCGGAGGTCTGCGATGCGCTTCTCCTGGTTGGGCAGCGACGTGGCGAGGCCAAAATCGTTGTTCCGGTTGTTCCCCGGGGCGGGCGGACGGTTCTCCCGCAGCGCGTTCCGGGCCGAGGACGCCAGGTCCCGCCGCGACTTGGGGACCTTGGCGTTGAACGATTTGGGAATGCGGATCCGCGTGACCGGGGAGATGGGTCCTTCCAGGTCGTCGTTGCCGATCCGGCGCAGCTGGTTGTCCAGCGTCAGCACGGCGGGCCGCGGCTCCCGGCTGCTGTGGTCCGAGCTGAGCACAACCGCCGGCCCGGGCGCCCTTCCGCCGGGGACATTAACGACGTCGCCCGGAAGCAAACGGGCCAGCGAATCATCGTTGAGCGACTTACGCGCCCGTGACTTGGTCCGTGAGGTTACATTTTCGGCGTCGGACAATTCCCGGCGCAACCGTGCGTACTCCGTGAAGTCGCCGAGGTGGCAGGTCATCGACTTGGCGTACCCGGCCAGCGATTCTTCACGGCTGCGGACCTGCTTTGCCAGGCCCACCACGGAACGGTCTGCCTGGAACTGGGCAAAGGAGGATTCCAGGATTTCGCGGGCCCTGGCCCGGCCGAACTGGGCCAGGAGATTGATGCTCATGTTGTAGGTGGGCCGGAAACTGGAGTTCAGCGGGTAGGTACGCCGGGACGCGAGGCCGGCTACCGCCGTCGGGTCCGTACCCGGCTGCCACAGCACCACGGCGTGGCCCTCGACGTCGATGCCGCGCCGGCCGGCGCGGCCGGTCAGCTGGGTGTACTCGCCCGCCGTGATGTCCACGTGGGCTTCGCCGTTGAACTTGTCCAGCTTTTCCAGCACCACCGACCGGGCCGGCATGTTTACGCCGAGGGCCAGGGTTTCGGTGGCGAAGACCGCCTTGACGAGCCCGTCCGCGAAAAGCTTCTCCACCACCTCCTTGAACGTGGGCAGCATGCCGGCGTGGTGCGCGGCGAAACCCCGGAGCAGACCGTCACGCCAGGTCCAGAACCCCAGCACGTCCAGGTCATCCGGCGGGATGTCATGGCCGGCCTCGTCAACCCGCTGGGCGATGATCCGCTGCTCCTTCTCGGTGGTCAGCCACAGGCCGGAGCCCACGCACTGCGCCACGGCGGCATCACATCCGGCCCGGGAAAAAATGAAGGTGATGGCGGGCAGAAGGTCCATCCTGTCCAGGCTTGCGATCACCTGGGGCCGGCTGGCAGGGCGAACGCCCCGCTCGTCGCCACCGCGTCCGGGCCGGTCATTGCCGCGCCTGCCACGCTGTCCCCGGCCGGCGGGGCCGGACCTGGCGCGGAAACTCTGCATGCTTTCGCTTCTGGCCACGGTCAGGAGGTCCGGGTTCACATCGAAGCCCCGGCCCCTGGGGTTGTCTTTCCGGCTGTCCCTGGATGGCTCTTCCCCGGGCTCGGCGTCCACGGGCGGGGCGATCTCGTCGAAAGTGGTTTCGCCGGCGAAGAGGTCCATGATCTGCCGGCCCACCATGACGTGCTGCCACAGCGGCACCGGGCGGTGTTCAGAAACAATGATGTCCGTGTCGCCACGGACGGTATCAAGCCAGGCACCGAACTCTTCGGCGTTGGAAACGGTGGCACTGAGCGAGGCCACCTGCACCTCGCTGGGAAGGTGGATGATGACTTCTTCCCAGACGGCGCCGCGGAACCGGTCTGCAAGGTAGTGCACCTCGTCCATCACCACGTAGCCGAGGTCATCCAGGGTGGCCGAATCGGCGTAGAGCATGTTGCGCAGGACCTCGGTGGTCATCACCACCACCGGAGCATCGCCGTTGATGCTGGTGTCCCCGGTCAGCAGGCCCACGTTTTGGGCGCCGTACTTTTCGGTGAGCTCCGTGAACTTCTGGTTGCTCAGAGCCTTGATGGGTGTGGTGTAGAAGGCTTTGAGGCCGCGCTGCAAGGCGAGGTAGATGGCGAACTCGCCCACGATAGTTTTGCCGGCACCGGTGGGCGCCGCCACCAGGACTCCCCTGCCCTCCTGCAGTGATTTGCACGCCTGGCGCTGGAAATCATCCAGTTCGAAGTCCAGGGTCCGAATGAAGGAGCCCAGATAGGTGGCTGCTTCTGCCCTTCGTTCAGCGCTGGCGCGGTATCTTTCGGCCGGAGAAAGCTCCTCTGGATCGCTGGGCCCGGCGGAGAGTGGGCCAGTGGAGAACGGCCCGGTATTGGAGGACATATACCAAGCCTAACGGGCGCCTAGAGGTTCTTCAGTTCACTGCCCGGGGTGGCGATGTCCGCTGTTGCCTCGGTTTCGGCCATGCGCTTCGCCTGGCGGCGTTCGCGGCGCTTGTCATTCATCAGGCAGATGCCGATGGCGGCAAAAAACAGCACCAGCAGGGGCCCGGCCAACATAAACATCGAAATGGCATCCGCACCCGGTGCTGCGATGGCAGCGAGGACAAACACCAGGAATACAGTGATGCGCCAGGCCTTAAGGATGGTGCTGCCGGAGATGATGCCGGCCATGTTGACGCCCACCAGCACCACGGGCACCAGGAAGGCGACACCCAGCACCAGCACCATCCGGGTCACGAACTCGATATACGTCCGGGCATCGATGACGCTGGAGGAGCCCTCCGGGGTGAACTGGGTCAAGGCGTGGACCACCTGGGGCACCACAAGCCAGCCGGCCCAGATGCCGGCCAGGAACAACGGGACCGCGGCTGCCATGTAGCCCAGCGTGTAGCGGCGCTCCTTGGATGTCAGGCCCGGCGTGATAAAAGCCCAGAGCTGGTAGATCCAGATCGGGCTGGAAATGACCACGCCGATGAGCAGCGACATTTGGAGCTTGAAATCAAACGGGGACGCAATGCTCCCGAAGTTGATGGCAGCAAGCCCGCCGGTCTGCTCCGAGATGCGGTTGACCGGCTCAGCCAGTGCCTTCAGCAGCGGATCGTAAAGTATCCAGCCTCCGATGCCGCCTATGACGACGCCGATAGCCGACTTGATCAGCCGGTTCTTCAGCTCTTTGAGGTGGTCCCAAAGAGCCATCCGCCCTTCGGGGTTGGCTTTACGGGACCGCGACAGTGCCACTGGGGTCAGGCGCGGTTCGACGGCGGAACGTCAGTGCCGTCTGTCGGCTCACCGGGCTTCGCCTTGGGGTGGTTGACGATGGTGCCTTCCACCGGTCCGGAAGCGTCGGTGGTGTCCGTCTTGCCGTCGTTCTTCATTTCCTTGACCTCGGATTTGATGATCCGCATGGACTGGCCGAGGCTGCGTGCCATCGCCGGAAGCTTGGGTGCGGCAAAGAGAAGCAAAGCGACGATGATGATAATAACGATGGGCCAGGGGCCATCAAAGAGTCTTCCCACGGGAAATCCTTTCCTCTAAATACATCCTACTTCTATGTGAAGTCGAGATCGCCGAGCGCCTGCGGCTGGCCCCGGTCCGCCTTGCGCTGTACCCGCCGGAGGCGGCGTTGTTCCCGGCGGGACGACTTGGATGCCTCGTAATCATGTCGCATGACGGCGGGCGAGGCAAAAACGGCGGACCCCGGCCGCGGCCCTGCCGCATCCGGACTGGCGGCAGCCTGTTCAGCGGGGGCGATGTGCCCTAATTTTTCGCCTGCCGCACTGAGGTCCTTGACCGTCGCCATGAACTGGCGGAACAGCCGGATGCCCAGCAGGACATAAAAAAGCAGCGACAGCGCAACGAGCGCCACCCATATCAGGATCCAGGACCACCAAGGCATGCTGAGAAGTCTAGCCGCCGTACCTTGCCAGGGATGCCGCGAGCCAGTTACGGGCGGCGTCAGCCAGCCCAGCCGGGGCCAGGATGCGGGCTGAACCGCCATGCTGGGCCACAAACATGGGCAGCCAGTCGGTGTTGCCGAAACGGATTTCGGCCACCAGCCCGCCGTCGTGGAGTTCCGCTGTGCGCTCGGCGTAGTAATCGTCCGCGAGCCCCCTCCCCTGCCGGGTGAGCTGGACGGTGACTACCGTATCGTCGTCCTTGGGTGTGAAGAGCTTCGCCGGGACGCCCTGTGCGGGTGTGGTTCCCGCCGCTGCCGGCAGGCCGTTGGGGTGGACATCCTGGGCCCGGTCCAGCCGGAAATTCCGCAAGCCTTCCACCGAGTGGCAGTAGGCCTCGAAGTACCAGATGTTGTCCAGTGAATAGAGGCGCAGCGGATCAACGTCACGCTCCGACACAGTGTCCCGCTGCGCTGACAGGTAGGTCAGGCGCAGCTGGGACCGGGACTCGATGGCCTGCCGGACGGTGGCGTGCGTCGCGGCGTCCCCGGGTGCCACTTCCGGTCCCGCGAGGGACGCGGCCCGGAGTCCTTCCTCGCCGGCGGCTGCCAGCAGCTTGAGGGTCACCGATTCCAGGGCGCCGCCTTCGGCCACGCCGGGCAGCCCGTTTAGGGATTCCAGCCCCGTCAGGAGGGCGCAGGCTTCCTCCACCGTGAACCTGACCGGCCTCTTCAGGTCCAGGTCCTGGGTGATGTAGACATGGTCGTTCTCCCATTGGATGTCCAGCAGATCGTCCGGGTATCCCTCCGGGAGCCCGGAACAGATGAGGATCTGCAGGTCGTCCTCCAGTTCCTTCCTGCTGATGCCGAAATGCTCAGCCACGTCCTGGATATGCAAACCCTGGTTATGCACCAGGAAGGGCACCAGTTCAAGCATGCGCCTGAGCTGGTCCTCCGAGGTGCGCGGGCGGACAGGCCGGGCAGGCGCGGCGGCAAATTCGAAGGCGGGAACAGGGCTGTTGCTGAAGTCTGCCGCGGCACGGAGCCTGCGCCGCACGGCGTCGGCGAGTTCGGCCGGCGCCACCGCCAGGGCGTCCGGGCCGTAGGAGGCAAGCTCTTCGGCCAGTACCTCCGGATCCCGGTACTGCAGGCTGAACCGCTCGTAGCCGGGCTCCGGCAGGGGCCTGGGGCCGCTTTCCTGCGCCGCGTCCTGGCCCGCCTCCTTCGGCGCCCGGTCGTCGTGTGGTGCGCCGCGGCGCCGCAAAGCCAGGAGCCGCCCAGCACGGACGTCCACGACGGCGGTGCGCAGCGGCAGTTCGGGCAGGCGTGCGAGTTCAGCACGGACGTTGAAGTCCTTCGGAGGAACAAACTGCTCGCGGTCCAGGGTTGCCACTGCGCCCGTAAAGCGGGAGAGGCGGAAATGGCGGGGTGCTTTCCGGGCACGGTCGTAGCCCACCAGGTACCAGTGGCCGAAGCGGCTGCCGAGGCCCCAGGGCTCCACGGTCCGGAGTTCCTCGGCACTTGTGCTGCCTGCCAGGTAGGTGAACGTGACCGGGTGCCTGGCATGCATCGCCGCAACGAGGTCGTCGAAGGCCTGGCCTGCGGGCTTGATCCGGGGCTGGACGCCAGGCGGCAGGTGGACGTCGGCGACCATGCCGGACGCCTGCAGTTTCCGCAGCGCGCTTTGGGCGGCGCTGCCGAGCGCTGCCCGCTCCCAGAGCTGGGAGGCCAAGAGCAGGACGGTCCATTCCTCCGGGTCCAGCTCCACATCCGGCAGGCGGTTGGATTCCTTGCCGATCCGGTACCTGGTGGTCGCGGGGTCATCCTCGCTCCAGCCGAGGTCCGTCAGGGTCTCCACGTCAAAGCCGAACTTGCGAAGGTCCGCCTTGTCCCGCTCAAACATCCGGCCGAAGGACGTCTCGTTGCCGGGAACACCCCGGTAGACCGTTTCCCGCAGTTCGCTGCGGCGCAGGCCGTACTTGGTGTTGAGCAGGGCGATCAGCAGGTTGAGGAGGCGTTCAGTACGGGATGCGGACACTCTGGTTACGTTACTAAACTCCGCGCCGGAACGCAGGAAGCGCGGCAGCAACAGGACTTTGGATCCTGTGCTGCCGCGCTTCCGGACGCTTGGGGAGCCGCGGGTCAGCGAACGCCCACGAGGTCGACCACGAAGATCAGGGCTTCATTGGGCTTGATGGCTCCACCTGCGCCCCGCGAGCCGTAGGCAAGCTCGGAGGGAATTTCCAGGCGGCGGCGGCCGCCTACCTTCATGCCCAGGAGGCCCTGGTCCCAGCCCTGGATAACCTGGCCAACGCCTACGCGGAAGTCCAGCGGTGCGCCGCGGCCCCAGGAGGCGTCGAACTCTTCGCCGGTGGACCAGGCGACGCCCACGTAGTGCGTGGATACGGTGTCGCCAGCTTTGGCTTCGCGGCCGTCGCCCTCAATGAGGTCGGTGATGACGAGTTCCGTGGGGACGTCGCCCTCGGGGAAATCGATCTCGGGCTTCTGGCGGTCAAATTCCCGCTGTCCAAAAGACATGGTTGCTCCTAAGTGTCTGGCAGATGGTGTGCTGCGTTGGATGCCGCGGCGAAGGCCGGGCCTGTTGCCATTGTTGCTACTTGGCTCCGAGGATGTCCACTACGAAGACAAGGTCGCCCTTGGCTTCGCCCTGGCCGGCGTCGCCGTACGCCAGGTCCTTGGGGATGACCAGCAGGACGCGGGAGCCGACGGTTTTGCCGGCCAGGCCCTGGGTCCAGCCCTTGATCACGCCGGTGAGCGGGAAGGTTGCCGGCTCACCACGGTCGAAGCTGGAGTCGAACTTGGTTCCGCCGGACAGGGTGACGCCTACGTAGTTTACGGTCAGCGTATCGGTTTCCTTAACCGTGGCTCCGGTGCCCTTGATCAGGTCCTGGGACACGAGTGCAGTGGCGGCGGCCACACCTTCGACGGAGATCTCGGGGATGCCGTCTTTCTCAGTGACGGTGGGCAGGCCGGCGGGCGGGGTCACCGTTTCACCTTCGGGCTTCTCCAGTGCGGGGGTCACATCGGAGGCGGAGAGGATTTTGATGATCAGCAGCTGGGTGGGCTGTGCCGGGGCGGACGGGGCGGGGCTGGCACCGTCCGAGGGGCTGGGTGCGGCTGCACCCGGCTGGCCGGGTACGGCGAGTGCAAGGCTGGAACCTACCTTGGCGCCCACGAACGCGTTGTAGATCACCTCGCTGCCGGTCTTCAGTTCCTCGTTGAGTTCGAGGGGTTCAGGCTCACTGGGGAATGTATCCTCCAGCGTGGACCCGTCGGTGCCGTTGAGGGCGAGGATGGAGATGTTGGCGATCTGGTTCGCCTTCACGGGATCGCCGCTGCCCTCGGTGACCACTTTGATGGTGGGGTCAGCCACTTCCAGCGGTTTGTCGAACTCCACGCCAGGGGCCTTTTTGTCCCCGTTGTCAGTCAGTTTGAGGGAGTCGAACTTCGCAGTCTCACCAGCAGATTTGCTGGTGGGTTCCGGCTCTGCCGAAGAACCGCCGCAGGCGGTCAACAGCAGCAGAGCGGGAAGAAGGATTGCTAGTAGTCGGCGCACGTAAGAGAACTTTCGTCGGGGCAGGATGGAGGCGGCGATCCGCACGTGGGCGGGCAGCGCCGCGGGAGGGCCCGATTAAAGGCCTCATCCAGAATAGCCCCTGAACCTGAGAGTCAGCCCATAGAGTCCAGAAGGGCGTCCACCCGGTCATCGACGCTGCGGAAGGGATCCTTGCACAGGATGGTCTGGTGGGCCCGGTCATTCAGTTTCAGGTGCACCCAGTCCACGGTGTAGTCCCGGCCCAGCTCCTGTGCCCGCCGGACGAAGTCGCCACGCAGTTTCGCCCGAGTTGTCTGGGGCGGTGCGTCCACGGCGTCCTTGATGACGGTGTCGTCCACGATCCGGCGCACAGCCCCGCGGGACTGCAGGAGGTAATACAGTCCGCGGCTGCGGGAAATATCGTGGTAGGTCAGGTCCAGCTGGGCTATCCGCGGGGCGTCTAGCCCCAGCCCGTGGCGTTCGCGGTAGTTGTCCATCAGCTTCTTCTTGATGGCCCAATCGATCTCCGTGTCGATGCTGCGGGTGTCGCCGCTTTCGATCGCCTTCAGGGTCCGCTCCCACAGATCGAGGATCACGGGAACGTGGGGGTTGTGGGCGCCGTGCTCCTTGACGAACGCGGTGACTTTGGTGAGGTACTCCTGCTGGATCTCCAGTGCTGTCAGCTGGCGCCCGTTGGCCAGCCGGACCAGTGCACGGCCGCTGAGGTCGTGGGAGATTTCACGGATGCTCCGGATGGGGTTTTCCATCCGCATGTCCCGCATAATCACCCCGGCCTCAATCATGCGCAGGACCAGGTCCACTGTGCCCACCTTCATCAGGGCCGTGGCTTCGGACATGTTCGAGTCGCCCACGATCACGTGCAGCCGGCGGTAGAACTCGGCATCGGCATGCGGCTCGTCCCGGGTGTTGATGATGGGCCTGGACCGGGTGGTGGCGGAGGAAACCCCTTCCCAGATGTGGTCTGCACGCTGGGAAAAGGCGAAGGTGGCCCCATGCGGGGTCTTGAGGATCTTCCCGGCGCCGGCGATCAGCTGCCGGGTGACCAGGAACGGAATCAGGATCTCGGCGAGCCGGGAGAATTCCCCGCGGCGCGGAATCAGGTAGTTCTCGTGGCTGCCGTAAGAGTTCCCGGCGGAGTCCGTGTTGTTCTTGAACAGGTATACCGTGCCGTTGAAGCCCTCCGCCGCGAGCCGGGCCTGGGCTTCGTCCACCAGGTCATCGAGAATCAGTTCACCGGCCCGGTCGTGGGCGATCAACTGGGCGAGGTCGTCGCACTCCGCCGTTGCATATTCGGGATGGGATCCTACATCCAGGTAGAGCCGCGAGCCGTTGGTCAGGAAGACGTTGGATGACCGGCCCCAGCTGACCACCTTGCGGAAGAGGTACCGGGCCACCTCCTCCGGGGCAAGAGGCCTCGAGTCGGGGCTGGAATAGGAAATCCCGAACTCCGTTTCGATACCGAAGATTCTCTTGTCCATGTGTCCTCCTAGGCCAGCAGTGCAGTGATATCCGCGTCGTCAAGCCGGCGGAAGGCGCGCCGTGAGCCCCGTGAGCTCTCGGACTGTCTGTCCAGGACGGCCACTTCCACCGCCGTGGCGGGCAAGGTCTTCGGCTGGGCGTCAGATTCCGTGGCAGGAACCAGGGCGGCCATGGCGAGCCGGAGGGCGTCGGCAAAGCTGAGTGAACTGCGCCAGCCCTCATCGATGGCTGACGAGACCTTGTCCGCCTGTCCGCCCATCACCACGAACTGGTGTTCGTCGGCGATGGACCCATCAAAGGTCAGCCGGTAGAGATGGTCCTCAGCCTGGGTGGGACCTACCTCCGCCACGGCCAGTTCCACCTCAAAGGGTTTCTGTTCTGCAGTGAAAACGGCGCCCAGGCTTTGGGCATAAACGCTGGCGAGGCCGCGGGCGGTGACGTCCTCACGGTCGTAGGAATAGCCGCGGACGTCGGCGTAGCGCACACCGGCCTGGCGGAGGCTTTCGAATTCGTTGTATTTCCCGACGGCGGCGAACGCGATCTTGTCGTAGATTTCGCCGATCTTATGCAAGGACGGGGATGGATTCTCGGCCACCAGCGCGATGCCGTCGGCGCAGCTGATCACGGCGACCGAGCGGCCACGGGCGATGCCCTTCCGTGCGAAATCCGCACGGTCCTTCATCAGCTGTTCAGGGGACACATAGAACTGTTGTGTCATTGTCAGGCCTCCCGTCCGGCGTTGGTGCGGGCTTCAATGACGTTTTCGGCCGCGGCGGCGAGTTCGTTCTCAGCCACCCGCCTGGCGCCTGTCCTGTCAACGGTGTAGATCACGGGCCACAATTTTCTGACGGTGTCCGGGCCGCCGGTGGCGGAATCGTCGTCGGCCGCATCGTAGAGGGCCTCGACGGCGACGGCGACGGCCTCGGCCGCGCTCAGGTTGGGCCGCCACAGTTTTTTCAGCGCACCCCGGGCGAAGACTGAACCGGAGCCCACTGTGTGGTGCTCGTGTTCCTCGTACCTGCCGCCGGTGACGTCGTAGGAGAAAAGCCTCCCGACGCCGGCGCTGGTGTCGAAGCCTGCGAAGAGCGGTACGACGGCGAGTCCCTGCAGGGCGAGGGGAAGGTTGCCGCGGATCATTGCCCCCAGCCGGTTGGCCTTGCCTTCGAGGCTGAGGAGGGTGCCTTCAATTTTCTCGTAGTGTTCGAGTTCAACCTGGAACAGGCGGGTGAGGTCGATGGCGATGCCGGCGGTGCCGGCGATGCCCAGGACGGAGTAACGGTCCGCCGGGAAGACTTTTTCAATGTGCCGGCTGGCAATCACGTTGCCCATGGTGGCCCGCCGGTCCCCTGCCATCAGCACACCGCCGGCGTAGCTCAACGCAACGATGGTTGTAGCATGCGGCACCTGCAGCGGAGCGGCGCCGGGCGCACCGGCCTGAACGCCCCTGTTATAAGGCAGGAGTTCGGGCCGGTCCCGCTGCAGATGTTCGGTGAAGGACGAGGTGGCGTTGGCGGCTACCTGGTTGGCGGTTGATTCCTGCACTCATGCACTCCTTGAACGTAGTTCTTCAACGTCTGTACAGATCCGGCCGGCCGCGGCTTCCGCCACCCTCCGGTCCGGGTTACTGGCCGCCTTTTTGGACGAAGGCGCGCACGAACTCCTCGGCGTTGGATTCGAGCACTCCGTCGATTTCATCGAGGAGGTCATCAACGCCTTCGGTGGCTGCTGATGCCTGTGCTTCGGGCGGCGCCGGGGGTGCCTCGGGAATGTCCTCGTCGACCTGGGTGTCGCGCGATTGCGGCTGCTGCTGCTCCTGGCCTGCCATTGTTACCTCTCCCTTTCCTGTCGTCGGATCCGGCGGATCCTCCGATATGCCCATCCTGCCACGAAGCGGGTCTTCCGGCGCGGTTTACGCCGCAGGCGGAGCGGTGCTGTGTCCCAGCAATTCTCCGAGGAATGGGCCTGCTTCCCGGTAGCGTTCGAACAACGCTCCTGTCAACGCTTTGGTTCCCCGCAACGGTTCCCTGGTTGGTACACGCTGGAGCCTGCCGTACCCGGGAACGTCGAAGATGACCGAGTCCCAGCTGGCGCCCACCACGTCCTTGCCGAAGCTGCTGATGCATCTGCCGCGGAAGAACGCGCGGGTGTCCGACGGCGGCTCTGCCACCGCCGCCGCTATGGCGGCGTCCTCGACGATCCTGTCCATGCGGTTCCTCGCCAGGAGGCGGTAGTACAGGCCTTTCTCAGGCCTGATGTCCGCCCACTGGAGGTCGATCAGCCCCAGCCGGGCGTCGTTCCACTCCAGTCCGTCGCGGTCGCGGTAACCCTCCAGGAGCGAAAGCTTGGCCACCCATTCCACGGAGCTGGCTGCTGCCGCCCTGTTGTTGTCCAGCTGGGTGAGGACGGTGGCCCAGCGGTCCAGGACATCGTGGGTGTGGCCGTCGCCGTCCACGGCATCACCCACTCCGGTGTCCTGTGCCAGCTTGGCCGCTGCCTCGTGGTACATCCACTGCAGGTCCAGGGCTGTTACCCGCCGGCCGTCCAGGAGCCGGACGGTGGCGGTAAGGGATGTGTCGTGGCTGACCGTCTGCAGGGCGGGAACCGGCTCATGGACCTCGATCTTGGGTGCGAGCCCGGCCTCGATAAGGCTGAGGACCATGGCGGTGGTTCCGAATTTCAGGTAGTTGGAAACCTGGCTCAGGTTCGCGTCGCCAATGATGACGTGCAGGCGCCGGTACTTGTCCGCCGTCGCGTGGGGTTCGTCCCTGGTGTTGATGATGGGGCGGCGGATGGTGGTTTCCAGGCCCACTTCGGCTTCGAAGAAGTCGGCGCGCTGGCTGATCTGGTAGCCCGGGGTGGACGCATCCTGGCCGATCCCCACGCGTCCGGACCCGCAAAGAATCTGGCGGCTGACGAAAAAGGGCGTCAGGCCCCGCACAATATCCCCGAACGGTACGGACCGCGGCATCAGGTAGTTCTCGTGGGAGCCGTAGGACACGGACTTGTTGTCAGTGTTGTTCTTGTACAGGTTCACCGGCGGCAGATCGGGGTCCGCCGCCAGCCGCCGCACTGTGGCAAGCGCAACGAGGTCTCCCGCGGCGTCCCAGGTGACGGCGTCCCGGGGGTTGGTGACCTCAGGGCTCGAGTACTCGGGGTGTGCGTGGTCCACGTACAGCCGGGCCCCGTTCCCGAGGACCATGTTCATCAGCAGGGTGCCGGATTCGTCCTGGCCGTCGAGCTCCAGTTCTTCCCGGCCGTAGGCGAGGGCCACCGCTTCCGCATCGAGCACGGGCGGCTGGTCAGTCAGCTGGCTGGGATGCGCCGAGCCCCGGTCAACGGTCCAGCCGCGGGCGTCGTGCAGGGGCTCCTCGTCTGTATAGTCCCAGCGGGTTTCCGCCCCGCCGGCTGCGCGCTGGCGGGTTACCTGGGCATAGGCCTGCACCACACGGGCGCTCATCATGGTGGCGTTCGCGGACGGGGCGGACGGGGCATGGATGCCGTATTCGGTTTCTGCTCCCATGACACGCATGGCCCCGCCCACGGGGAGGGCGCCCCCGGCGGCGGGTACCTGCGCTGCCGTCATAGATACTGCCCTGTGGTCGGCATTGTTTCGATCGATTTTCCTGGCTCCTGGCCGGCCTTGCCCTGGACGATAGTACGGATGTACGTGATCCGTTCGCCCTTCTTGCCGGAGATGCGTGCCCAGTCGTCCGGATTGGTGGTGTTCGGCATGTCCTCGTGCTCGCGGAATTCGTCCACGACAGCCCTGAGCAGGTGCTCGATCCGGAGCCCCTTCTGGTGGGTGATGAGGAGATCCTTGATGGCGTACTTCTTGGCCCGGTCCACCACGTTCTGGACGACGGCGCCGGAGTTGAAATCCTTGAAGTACAGCATTTCGGTATCACCGTTGGCGTAGGTGACTTCCAGGAACTCGTTGGACTTGTCCGTGGAGTACATGGCTTCCACGGTCCGCTGGATCATGGCGTCCACCGTGGCCTGGACGTCGCCGTTGTGCTCCGCGAGGTCGGACTCGTGGAACGGCAGGTCCGTGGTGATGTACTTGTTGAAGATGTCCGCCGCAGCCTCGGCGTCCGGGCGGTGGATCTTGACCTTCACGTCCAGGCGGCCGGGCCGCAGGATGGCGGGGTCGATCATATCCTCGCGGTTGGATGCACCAATGACGATGACGTTGTCCAGCCGCTCGACGCCGTCGATCTCGCTCAGCAGCTGGGGCACGATGGTGGTTTCGACGTCGGAGGAAATCCCGGTGCCGCGCGTGCGGAACAGTGAATCCATTTCGTCGAAGAACACCACCACGGGGCTGCCGTCTGACGCCTTCTCCCGCGCACGGGAGAAGATGAGGCGGATGTGCCGCTCAGTCTCGCCCACATACTTGTCCAGGAGCTCCGGGCCCTTGATGTTCAGGAAGTAGCTCTTCAGGTCCACGTTTCCGGAACGCTCTGCGGCGCGGGCAGCCAGCGAATTGGCCACAGCCTTGGCGATCAGGGTCTTGCCGCAGCCCGGAGGACCGTAAAGCAGGATGCCCTTGGGCGCCTTGAGGCCGTGTTCCCGGTAAAGGTCGGGGTGCAGGAACGGCAGCTCCACGGCGTCGCGGATCTGTTCGATCTGCGGCCCCAGCCCGCCGATATCCTCGTAAGTGATATCCGGGACCTCTTCGAGGACCAGGTTCTCCACCTCGGACCGGGGTACTTTCTCGAGTGCGTAGCCGGTCCGCGAATCAATCGAGAGGGCGTCGCCCACGCGGAGCTTTTCAGCCAGGAGCGCCCCGGACAGCCGGACCACCCGCTCTTCATCGGCCCGTCCCACCACCAGGACGCGGTCCGCGCCGAGCATCTCCTTGAGGGTGGCCAGCTCACCGGCCCGCTCGTAGCCCAGGCCGGCAACAACGAGGAGTGCCTCGTTGAGGAGGACCTCCTGGCCCACCGCCAGCTGGTTGATGTTGACGAGGGGGCTGATGCCCACCCGCATCTTCCGGCCAGCGTTAAAGATGTCCACGGATTCTTCCGTGGCCGCCTGCCCGCTGTTGCCTGGCGACGGCTGCCGCCGCGGATTCAGTTGAAGAATCGTGCCGAAGCTGTAGGGAGGTTGCCCCTCCTGGTCCAATGCGTTCTTCAGCCGGAGGATCTCGGCCTTCGCGGCTTCAAGCATGGTGACCAGCTTGGTGTTGTTCTGCGTTGCCGCAGCCAACTGGCGGTCGATGTGCCTGAGCTTGTCCCGGAGGATGTTGACCTGGCGGTCGGCAACCGAGAGGTCGTTGGCGGCAGACTGCTCTGCCGGTGTACGTCCGGAGTCCTGGTTTGGCGTCTCCATGATGTATCAGCCCCTTCCTGCGCTTCTATTAAGACCTTAGCCCCAAGATGGCAGGTAGGGATGGCGACTCCCGAAATATGGACTAGATCTTGATCTAAGGCGTGTCCTTGACGTTTGTGCCCGCGATCGCGTCCCTGGCGGCGCGCCGGAGCTTCTTGTCCGAGACCAGCCGCTCCCCCACGGCGCCGGGTGTCCAGGCGTTGACGTCCTCTTCGTTGAAGTCCGTCTTGGAGGGGCGTCGCTTCACCGAAATGCCCGTAACGCCGTCCGCCAGCCGGCGCGTGACCAGCAGGAAGCCGGTGTGGGCCACCATCCGGTGATCCGGGCGGACGGCGAGGCCCTCGAGGTGCCAGCCGCGCACCATGGACTCCCAGGCGTCAGGTTCCGTGAACCGGCCGTCTGCGCGGATGGCCTCCGCTGTGCGGGACAGCTGGGTAACGGTGGCGACGTAGTTGATCCACACGCCGCCCGGCGCGAGGACAGTCGCCACGGCGTCCAGGCATTCCCAGGGGGCCAGCATGTCCAGGACCACGCGGTCAACCGAGCCGGGCTCCTCGGTCCGGACAACTTCCTCCTGGAAGTCGCCCAGGGTGATCTGCCATGCAGGGTGGGGGCCGCCGAAGATGGTCTCGACGTTTCCACGGGCGATGTCGGCGAATTCTTCACGCCGTTCGAAGGAGTGCAAGTAACCGCTGTCCCCGACCGCGCGAAGCAGGGAGATGGACAGGGCGCCGGAGCCAACTCCTGCCTCCACCACCCGGGCGCCGGGGAAGATGTCCGCCATGGTGACGATCTGGCCGGCGTCCTTGGGATAAACAACGGCAGCGCCGCGGGGCATGGAGAGGACAAAGTCCGAGAGCAGCGGGCGCAGCGTCTGGTACTGCTGGCCAACATTGTTGACCACTACCGAGCCGTCCATCTTGCCGATGATGTCATCGTGGTTCAGGAAACCGCGGTGGGTGTGGAACGCGCCGCCCCGCTCGAGGGTGACGGTGTTCATCCGTCCGCGCTCGTCAGTCAGCTGGACGCGTTCGCCTTCACGGAAGGGTCCGCGCCGACGGGCAGCTCCCACCGGCTGCGAGGCGCCGGGGCCAACACCGGGCTGGGCTGCCGCGGCGGCTTCGTTGACGGCAGTTTCGCTGCTCATGATATTCCTCGCTCCTGTAAAACTGTTGTGCCTCACGTGTTCGTTAGTGAAGGCGTCAAGCTGTGGCGGCGGCAATGCTGCCGGCTGGTAACTCTACCGGTTCCTGCCCTGCCGGCGCCCATCCGGCCGCGGGCGCCTGCCGGTAATGGCGGACAGCACCGCGTCCTGCGAGAGCAGCCCCGTCACCTTGCCGTTGTGGTCCACAACGGCGTAGTCCCGGCCTTCAAGCTGTGACAGGAAGTGCAGGAGCTCCTGCCCTTTTGACCACTCAGGCACATAGGCGCCGGGGGCAAGGGCGTAGGACACCGCACTCAGCGGAGTGGTTGCGGCGGCCGCCGCCGGGACAGACTGCAGGGCGGCCGGGTCCACTACGCCCGTTGGGCGTCCGTCTGCTGCACACACCACCACCGAGGCCGACGTCGGCGCTCCCGTCCTGAGGGCGTCCTGGACTGACGCCGTGGCCGGCAGCCCGATGGCCGGCGTCGACAGCCCTGCCGCGCTGACCAGGTGCAGCCGTCCCCGGAGGGTTCCCTGTTGAATGGCGGCGGAGGCGCCCATCCAGAGGAAGCCGCCCACCAGGACCGTAATCATCAGCAGGCTGAACTCGGGCGAAACGCCGGCGAGCAGCGGCCGGAGGATGAACCAGTAGCCGAGGGCGATCACGATCAGGCGGCCGCCCCATCCTGCTGCCACGGTTCCCTTGGCCTGGCTGCCGGTAGCTTTCCAGACGACGGATTCCACCAGGCGGCCGCCATCCAGCGGCAGCCCGGGGAGGACGTTAAAGACGCCAATGAGGAAATTGGCCCACATAAAGATGTTGGTGAGGATTTCGGCAACACTGCCCAGGGCGGCACCGTTGAGCACCAGCCAGGCGCCAGCGGCGAGGACAAAGTTGGCGGCGGGGCCGGCCAGGGCCACCAGGACTGACCGGCCCGGAGTGGCCGTGAAGCTGTCGAACTGGGTGTGCCCGCCCCACAGGTTGAGCACAATCTTCTGGGTTGGCCAGCCGTAGATTCTGGCCGTCAGGGCATGGGCCAGTTCGTGGACGAGGACCGAGATGAGCAACAGCACGGCATAGGCGAACGCCACAACGTACGCGCTGGCACCGAGCGCCGGGTTGCTCCGGTCAAGGACCGGCCCGTAAACAATCACCGTGAAGGCGGCGATGATGAACCAGGAGTAGGCCAGGACAACCGGGACTCCTGCGATCCGTCCCAGCGGTATGCCCTCACGGCGGACCGGAGCAGCTGTCTCAGTCATGGGCGGTCCCCGGTGCCCCGGCCCCTTCCAACGTCGCGGCTTCGTGCCGGGCGGACCCGGTACGGGCCCACAGGAGGTCCTCCAGGTCCGCCCGCGACCGGCCCGCCAGGGAATCCCACAGGACGTAGCGTTCGTCCTCGGGCAGCGGAACGATATGAGGAATGGCAACGGTGGCCACGCCCGAAGCGACTGCCGCCGCCACTCCCGGCGTTGAGTCTTCCAGTGCCACACAGTGCTCCAGGGAAAGATCCGGATCGGTTTCCCGAAGCAGTTCCACTGCCTTCAAGTACGCCTCCGGGTGCGGCTTGCCCTGCGCCACGGTATCCCCGGTGACTACCACTTCGAAGTACGGCCGGGGAAGGCTGGCCACCACTTCCCGGGCGAGGGGCCCCTCGGACATCGTCACAAGCGCGCACCTCACCCCCGCCTGGTGCAGGTCTTCGAGCAGTTCCCGCGCGCCCGGGCGCCACGGCACCTGCTGCCGGACGCTGGCCACCACTTCGGCGGTCAGGGTATCGATAATCTGCCGGATGCCCAGATCGACGCCGGCCTGCTGGAGCAGCCCGGCGGAGAACGTGAGCGACTGGCCCACCAGCTGCATGGCTTGTTCGTGGGACCAGGTTCCGCCGTGGGCCTCAACCAGCGCGTGTTCCGCAGCGATCCAGTAGGGCTCGGTATCCACTATGGTGCCGTCCATGTCCCAGAGGGCGGCTTTGAGCGGGGAAGGTGTGGCTGGGAGTCGCATCCACCCAGTCTACGGGGACAGCCTGAAGGCAGGCTGGGGCTACGCCTTGGGCGAATACGGGGCTCCTCACGCCCCTTTCCCCCGTGAACGGCGCATTTTTCGGCGCTTCATTCAATGCAACACCCTCCTCCTTGGACGTAGGGTGAAGAAATGAATAGCTTCGAGGGAGACACCACCGAACCGGGGGCAGGACCCGCCCGCGAACGGTTCCTGCAGCCTGTGCCTGATGGGCAGCGCGTGACAGTGATGCTTGCCGCCTTTGAAGGCTGGAATGACGCCGGCGAGGCCGCAAGCGACTCGCTGCGGTATCTCAACAAGCTCTGGGGCGGCAAGAAGGTGGCGTCCATCGACGCCGACGAGTACTACGATTTCCAGTTCACGCGCCCCACGATCCGCAGGAACGCCGCCGGCGAACGCAAGATCAAGTGGCCTTCCACGCGCATCTACAAGGCCAGCGCGCCCAATTCCAACGTGGACGTCATCTTTGTCCAAGGCACCGAGCCGTCCTATAAATGGCGCGCGTACACGGCCGAACTCCTGGTCCATGCCGAAGCGCTGAACGTTGACTACGTGATCCTGGTGGGCGCGCTGCTGGCGGACGTTCCCCACAGCCGGCCCATTCCGGTGAGTACTTCCTCGGACGACGGGCCGCTGCGGGAACGCATGAACCTGGAAGCGTCGCAGTATGAAGGTCCGGTGGGCATCGTGGGAGTCCTCTCTGAGGTTTCGCTGCTGGCCGGCATCCCCACCGTCTCGCTGTGGGCCGCGGTTCCGCACTACGTTGCACAGGCCCCTTCGCCGAAGGCGCAGCTGGCTCTCCTCCACCGCATCGAGGAGCTGCTCCAGGTACCGCTGGACACACACGAGCTGGCGGAGGAAGCGGACGCCTGGGAGCGCGGCGTGGACGAGCTGGCCACCGAGGACCCGGAAATCGCGGCCTACGTCCGGCAGCTTGAGGAGGCGAAGGACACGGCCGATCTTCCGGAAGCAACCGGTGAATCCATCGCGCGCGAGTTCGAACGCTACCTCAAACGCCGGGGCCAGGACCGGCCCTAGCCGGTACAGTCCCCCGGGACGTGCTCAAAGAGCTGCCTCCGGACCTGCCCTCGGGCGGGTGCGGAGGCAGCCCTTATTAAAG
The DNA here is from genome assembly GCF_057656635.1 of Arthrobacter sp. Soil_C_49. Taxonomy (NCBI): domain Bacteria; kingdom Bacillati; phylum Actinomycetota; class Actinomycetes; order Micrococcales; family Micrococcaceae; genus Arthrobacter; species Arthrobacter sp. Soil_C_49. The sequence continues at coordinate 531,867 of NZ_JBDGJZ010000001.1, read as the reverse complement.
GCGGATGCCGAGAAGGGCGTCGACGGCGTCCCGCACCAATGCCTGGTCCTCGCCGCTGGCGGGGCCTGCGGCGGCGTTGGCCTGTCCTGCCCAGCGGGTGACGGCCGCCACGGCGGCGGGAGCGTTGAGGTCTGCAGCCAGGGCTGCGCGCATTTCAGCGATCAGGGGGGAAGCCGAGCCGCCGGGAGCGGAGGCCAGCGCCTGGCGCCACGCCGCGAGATCCGCCTTCGCGGCCTCGAACCCTTCATCGGTCCAGGACCAGTCCGAACGGTAGTGGTGGGCGAGGATGGCCAGGCGGATGGCGGCCGGGTCCTCCCCTGCCGCCCGCAGCTTCGAGACCAGCACCAGGTTGCCCTTGGACTTGCTCATCTTCTCGCCGTCCAGGCCCACCATTCCAGCGTGGGCATAGTGCTTTGCGAGCGGGACGCCGGCCAGGGAATAGGCGTGGCCCGCTCCCATCTCGTGGTGCGGGAAAATCAGGTCGGACCCGCCGCCCTGGACCGTGAAGGGCGAGGGCAGGTACTTCTGCGCGATCACCGTGCATTCAATGTGCCAGCCGGGCCGCCCTGCTCCGAGGCTCCCCCCGGGCCAGCTCGGCTCGCCTTCGCGCGCCACGCGCCACAGCAGAGGGTCCAGTGCCTGCCGCTTGCCGGACCGGCCGGGATCGCCACCGCGTTCGGCGAAAAGCTCCAGCATTTCGCTTTCAGCCAGCCCGGAGATGGAACCCAGGGTCCAGGCATCCGGGGACACTGACTGCTTGCCGGCCGCTTCGACGTCGTAATAAACATCGCCGTCAGGCTCGCCGTTGGTGCCCTGCACCTTGTAAGCCAGCCCGAGGCTGACGAGGCGCTCCACCTCCGGAACGATCAGGGAGATGGATTCGACGGCGCCGACGTACTGGTCCGGAGCGAGGACGTTCAGCGCCTCCATGTCCGTCTGGAAGAGTTCGATCTGGCTGGCCGCCAGGTTCCGCCAGTCCACCCCTGTTGCGGTGGCACGTTCCAGCAGCGGATCATCTACATCCGTGACGTTCTGGACGTAGGAGACGCGGTGGCCGGCGTCCCGCCAGGCCCGGTTCAGGAGGTCGAAGGCCACATAACTGGCGGCATGGCCCATGTGCGTGGCGTCGTACGGTGTGATCCCGCAGACGTACATGGACGGCTGCCCGTCCGGTTCCAGGGCCACCTCGCGCCCTACAGCGGTGTCGAACAACCGGATGGCAGGCATGCTGCCGGGCACGTCAGGAACAGGGCGGGAAGTCCAGGATTTCACAGACCAAGCCTAGTGCTAGGCGCCGATGACACCGAAACCGAGAAGCAGGTACAGGGCGAGGCCCAGGAGAATCCGGTACCAGACAAACAGGCGGTAGCTGCGGGTGGAGACGAATTTCAGGAACCAGCCGATGATGACGTAGCCCACCACCAGGGCGATAACGGTGGCGAGGGCCGTTTCCGCCAGACCGTAGGGGCCGGTGATGCCTTCCTTGGACACCGTTTTGTATAACTGGAAGAGCCCGCTGCCAAAAACGGCCGGAATGGCCAGCAGGAACGAGTAGCGTGCGGCAGCTTCGCGGGTATAGCCCATAAGGAGGCCGGCCGTAATGGTGCCGCCGGACCGGGACACGCCGGGGATCAGCGCCATCGCCTGTGCGAAGCCAAAGAGGATGCCGTGTTTGTAGGTGAGATGGTTCAGGTCGCGCTTCTGCTTGCCAACCGCGTCCGCGACGGCCAGGATCAGGCCGAACACAATCAGCATGGTGGCCACGATCCACATGCTGCGAAGCACGGATTCGATCTGGTCCTGGAACAGCAGGCCCAGGACGATGATGGGAAGGCTGCCCAGGATGACAAGCCAGCCCATCCGGGCGTCAGGGTCCTGCCGGGACACTTTTCCGGTGAGTGACCCGGCCCAGGCCTTGACGATCCGGACGATGTCCCGCCAGAAGTAGATCAGCACCGCAGTCTCGGTTCCCAGTTGGGTGATGGCCGTGAAAGCCGCGCCCGGATCCTCGGCGTTCGGCAGGAATTGCCCCACTATCCTCAGGTGCGCGCTCGATGAAATAGGTAGAAATTCGGTCAGTCCCTGCACAAGGCCCAGCAGGGCCGCCTCAAACCAGTTCACGATAAGACCCTACGGCATGCCGGTGCTGGTTCTGCCCGTAAGCTTGCTGCTATGCAGCAGCGTTACGTCGGCAACAGTGGATTGCGAGTTTCCGCCCTTTCCCTCGGCACCATGTCCTGGGCCGGCGAGACGGACGAACAGGACGCTTCGGAATTGCTGCGCACCTTCCTCAATGCCGGCGGCCGGCACGTTGACACAGCGGCGTCCTACGCTGACGGCCGGTCCGAGGCGATGATCGGTTCCCTGCTGGGCGACGTCGTGGCCCGCACCGAGATTTCCATCTCCACCAAGGCCGGAATGACGGCGCCGGATGGCCGGCGGGGTGTGGACACGTCCCGGAACGCAATGCTCAGCGGCCTTGAGGCCAGCCTGGCCAGGCTCGGCACCGACTATGTGGACGTCTGGTTCGCGCAGGCCTGGGACGGCAACGTGCCGTTGGACGAGACACTGTCCGCTCTGGAGTTCGCGGTACGGACCGGCCGTGCCCGGTACGCCGGAGTCTCGAACTTCAACGGCTGGCAGACGGCCAAGGCTGCGGCGGTCGCCGGGTTTCCGCTGGTGGCTGCGCAGGCCGAGTATTCGTTCCTGGAACGGAAGCCGGAGGCGGAGCTCATCCCCGCCGTCGAGGATGCCGGCCTGGGCCTCATGGCGTGGGCACCGCTGGGCCGAGGTGTGCTGACCGGCAAGTACCGCGGCAGCATCCCGTCCGGTTCCCGCGGAGCGTCGGCGGCGGCAGCCGGCTACGTGGAGCCGTACCTTGACGGCAAAGCATCCCGGACGGTGGAAGCAGTGTGCATGGCGGCGAAAGGGCTGGGCCGGACACCGCAGGATGTGTCCTTGAGCTGGCTGTTGTCACAGCACGGTGTATCCACGGCAATTGTGGGGCCCCGCACGCCTGCGCAGCTGAAGGAAATTCTGGATGCGCAGCTGACACCGCTGCCGCCCGAAATTGCCTGCGCCCTGGAGGACGCTTCAGCGCTCAATTAGGGCTTAGGCCGTCCATGGTGCGGCCTTTGGGTCAGAGGTTCCGGTCCTCGACGATTTCCAGGTCCTCGTCATCGACGTCGCTCTCTTCATCCTCTTCGTCCTCGTCATCAAAGACCTGGAGCGGGGTGACCTCGTTGTAGGCCTCGTAGAGGGCGTCCTCGTAGACTTCAAAGGCATCGGCAACAGCAAAAAACGCCGCCTCGACGGAGGGATCTCCATCTCCGCGGCGGTTCGATGCTGCTATAAGGTGTTCTTCCAAAGCGGTGGTCAAGGACTGAAGCGCGACACGCGGATCGATGCTCATGACTTCACGTTAGCCGGAAAAGGACGAAAATGGAGAGCAAATGAAGGAACAATTTCTCACCAGCTCGGTCCAGCGGGAACGGGACTATGCGAAGCAGTACGAGTACCTCGTACTGACGGTCAGTCCTGTGGATTCATTGCACGAAGCACGGCGCCGCCTGGTGGAACACTCCGAATACGGCAAGTGGGAGCTGGAGCGCAGCAAGCTGTATGTGGGCGGAGGCAGGCGGTTCTGGCTGCGCCGCCGGGTCATGCAGGTCCAGCGGACCGTCTAGGAAACACCTGTCGGCGGACCGTCTAATCCTCCAGCGGCCCAAGCCAGGCGGTGGCTACCGTGTTATGGGCCGACTCGTCGTCGGACGGGTGGAACATGCCTGCCAGGACGTCCCGATACAGCCGCTCGAGCTCGGAGCCCCGGAAGTAGCTTGATCCCCCGCTCACCCGGATGGCCAGGTCCACCACGCGCCGCGCGGTTTCGGTGGCATTCACTTTCAGGCCCACGAGCTTGGGGAACCACTGCGGGCCGTGGTCTGCGAGGCGGTCGACGTCGGCCGTGACCGATGCCAGCTGCGGGTACAGGTTGTCCATGGCCATCGCCGCTTCCGCGACCTTCCAGCGGATGTCCGGGTCCTGTGCGTAGCTGCGTCCGGCGTTCTTGAACGAGGTACGCCGTTTGACGGCCTCCACCCCCACTGCCAGCGCACGCTCCCCCACGCCGGTGTAGACGGCGGCCAGAAGCGTCTCGAAGCACGCGAAGATGGCGAAGATCAGGGGATCCCGGTTGGGACCCACGGGGAGCTTGCGGAAGATCCGGTCTGCCGGGACTTCAACGCCTTCCAGGACCGTGGTGTTGGACTGGCTGGCGCGCATCCCGAGTGTGTCCCAGTCGTCAAGGATCCGGTAGCCCGGCGTCTGCCGGGTGATAAAACCGTGGACGAGTTCGCCGTCGCCGTCCCTTCCGGACGGATCCTTACCGAAGATCCCCAGCCTGGTCCAGGCCGGGGACAGGCTGGTGAAGATCTTGGTTCCGGTGAAGGCGTAGCCGCCGCCGGGCAGTGGCTGCGCCGCGGTGCGGGAGTCGAAGAGGACGGAGTCGTTGCCTGCTTCGGAGTTGCCGAAGGCGAAGATTTCGCCGGCGGCCGCCTCCTGCAGGACGAAGTCCAGCGACGCGTCCCCGCGCGCGCCGAGGACCTGTGCGACGCCGGTCCATACCAGGTGCATGTTCACCGCCAGGGCGGTGGCGGGGGCAGCCGTTGCCAGCCTCCGCTGGCACTGCGCCGCCACCGCGAGCCCAAGTCCCTTGCCGCCGTCGTCCGTGGGGACAAAAAGCTTCAGGTAACCGGCCTCCACCAGTTCCTGCAGGTCCTCGTGGAAGAAGTTGTTGTCCTGGTCGTAGCCGGCGGCGCGGGTGCGGATCCGTTCCAGCAGTTCGTCCGGCAGGACGTCTTCCGGGGTCATGGCCGCCTTCTCAGTAGTTGGTGAGCAGGGTGTTGAGCACCCGGGCGCCGAACTTGAGCGAGTCCGCGGGGACGCGCTCGTCGACCCCGTGGAACATGCCGGTGAAGTCCAGCTCGTCCGGGAGCATCAGCGGTGCGAAGCCGTAGCCGGTGATACCGAGCCGGCTGAGGGACTTGTTGTCCGTGCCCCCGGAGAGCGTGTACGGCAGGACCTTTGCGCCGGGATCTTCCGAGTGCAGGGCGTCGATCATGGAGTCCACGAGGTTGCCGGCGAAGGGAACTTCGAGGGAGACGTCGTTATGGACGTAGCTGACGTCCACGCCGGTTCCCGCCAGTTCCCGCACGATTTCCAGGACGTGCTCCTGCTGGCCCGGCAGGGTGCGGCAGTCGATGAGGGCCTCCGCGGATTCCGGGATGACGTTGTGCTTGTAGCCGCCCTTGAGCAGCGTGGGGTTGGTGGTGTTCTGCAGGGTGGCTCCGACGAAACGGGACACGGTTCCCAGCTGGTCCAGCAGGAGGTCCGGATTGTCGGCGTCGAACTCCACTCCCGTGATTTCGGTCACGCCGTCCAGGAACTGCCGGGTGGTGGGGGTCAGCTCGATGGGCCACTTGTATTCGCCGATGCGGGTGACTGCGGCAGCCAGTCGGGTGACAGCGTTGTCCGTGCTGATCTGGGAACCGTGGCCGGCCCTGCCGTGGGCTACCAGACGGAGCCAGGAGATACCTTTCTCGGCGGTCTGCAGGAGGTAAGTGCGCTGACCCCCGATGGTTGCCGAGAATCCGCCCACCTCGGAGATGGCCTCCGTGGCGCCCTCGAAGAGTTCCGGCCGCTTGTCCACCGCATACCGGGCACCCAGGGCGCCGCCGGCCTCCTCGTCAGCGAAGAAGGCGAAGATGATGTCGCGCTTGGGCTTTTTGCCGGTCCGGGCAAAGCTCCGCAGGACCGAAAGGATCATGGCGTCCATGTCCTTCATGTCCACGGCGCCCCGGCCCCAGATGAGCCCGTCCTTCAGTTCGGCTCCGAACGGGTCCACGGACCACTGGTCCCGGAGCGCGGGAACCACATCGAGGTGGCCGTGCACTACCAGGGCGCTGGCGGAAGGATCCTGGCCCGCCATCCTGGTCACCACATTCGCCCGCCCGGGAGCAGACTCGAAGATCTCGGCGTCCATGCCGACTTCTTCAATGAGCCCGGCTGCGTACTCCGCGGCTGCGCGCTCGCCCGGTCCCGACCCGTCACCGTAGTTTGAGGTGTCTATCCGGATGAGCTCTTGGCAGATACGGACAACTTCATCCTCGGGCAGGACATCAGGCATGTGAAAGCTCCTCACTTTGAAATGACAGGTGGAACACAGCGCCGGTTCGCTGCCCTCAGCCTACCCATTTGGCCCGATTCGTTGTTCCCGGAAAGTCGTGTTAGAGTTTTTCTCGCTGCTTCGGAGAGATGCGAAACGCTGAAAGGCGGAAACGGTTCCCGAAATACCACCTGCGCGGGTGGCGGAATGGCAGACGCGCTAGCTTGAGGTGCTAGTCCTCGAAAGGGGGTGGGGGTTCAAGTCCCCCTCCGCGCACAAACGGAAGCCCCGGAAAATCATTGATTTTCCGGGGCTTCTTTGTGTTTGGACACTCCTCCCCCACTGCTTGCCATGCGTAGCCCGTGTGAGATGTCCCACTCTTTCAGCCGGCAGGTGCCGAACTAAGCTGGATCGGTGAACACCACCACACCACCGCCAGGCCCCGTCCATGTCACGTTGGACAGCGGGCCAGCCGAGTGGTGGCAGATCGTTGCCGCCCTGGGTCCGCTGGCCGTGGTGCTCGGCGCCCTGCTGGCCGCTTTTATAGGGTGGAATACCCTTCGGCAGCGGACCGTAGCTGATGACCGGGCCCTACGGCAGAAAGCCGAAGCGGACAGCCGTGCTGAATGGTGGCGCAGGGCCCAGTGGGCCCTGGAGGCCTCGGTGGACAGCAAACCCGAGAAACAGGACATCGGCCTCGCGGTGCTGGAGCTGCTCAGCACCAGCAACCTCGCCGGGCCGGAAGAGGCTCAAATCATTGCGGAAGCCTGGACCCGCCCCTTGGCCAACGGAGAGGCCACGCTGGACCTGTTGCCTCCCTTGCCGGACAATGAAGTGGACGAGGACCCGGAGGAGGATCGATGAGTGCAGTAGCGGAAAAGAAAACGTCAGACGGCGAGCAGAAGCCTTACGTCTCGCCCGCACAGGAACGCGTCATCGTCCGGGCCGCCCGCCTTCGCCTCTCAACTGATAAGAAGCAGGGCCTTGAGTCCCCCGCGTGGGTCAAGAAAATTGCCAAGCGCCCGTTATAACTGCCTCCCGGCGTAGCTCTCCCGGGCGGCCTGCGTTCCCCGCTGTTTTTGAACGTCAGCTAGTCCTGCCGGCCCATTCCGGGATAGACGCGCACAAAATCGATCTTGTTGCCTGAGCCCGTTTTCTTCCTCGGCCCCCGCTGGAAGCCTTTGGCATCCAGGTGGTTCTGGGCGCGGTATTCAGCCAAAGCGTCATCGTAGGCACGGTTGAGCCGGCGGCCTGGGAACTCCTCCGTGGCGCCATCTGCGAAGACGACGGTGACAGTGAGGTTCTCGGGAAAGTGCCGGTTCATCCGGATAAAACCGTCGGCGTCCTGCTGGAGCTTGATCAAGGTGGTCCGCTTTCGTCGTGGGGGCTTCCAGTGTCCCGCGTTTTCCCGTTCCGGCAAGCACCGGGGCCCTCACCTGCACATGGTGCGACGGCGGGAGCCGGCACCATAGCGGGCTCCCGCCGTCGTACTTCCTGCTGATTGGACCGAAGGACCTACATGCGAAGCGCCGCGTAAGGCTCGCTGGGAAGGTTGCCCGCGGACCAGGGTGCGGTGGAGCGGACGTCGGGCGTGCGGCCCCGGCCGTCCGCCAGGACAGCGCAAACGGTGGCGATGAGGACCCAGAGTCCCAAGAGCAGTAGGCCAAGCAGTTCCATGGTGCACCTCGTGTGAGTGTGGGTTGATGTGGTGAAGCCAGTGTGTGGGGCGGGCGTGTGAGCAAGCGTGTGAGCGCGGCAGACGCCCGGGACGGGTGGCAGTAGCATGGGCCGTATGGCCGAGAAATGGATTCGGCTCCTCGGTCCTCCTGTGATCGAGTCCCTTGGCGCATCTCCCCTGCAGCCCAGAGGCCGCAAGGCCTGGGCCGTGCTTGCCTACCTTGCCCTGCAGGGCGAGGGCATCAGCAGGGCCCGCCTGGCGTCGCTGCTCTTTCCGGATGCTGCCGACGCCCTCGGTGCCCTGCGCTGGAATCTGTCCGAGCTGCGGCGCGCACTGGACGGCATAACAGTGGCCGGTGATCCCCTGCGGCTGGAGCTCCAGCCGCCGTGGCGCTGCGACGCCCTGGAAGTGGTGGACTCGGCCGCCAATCCTGGCATGGACCCGCGCGGCTTCACCGGACAATTGCTGGAGGGTTTGTCCTTCGTCGACTGCCCCGTCTTCGATTCCTGGCTGGCGGACCAGCGCTTCCGCTTCGACAACATCGTCCAGTCCCTGCTCTACGAGGCAGCACTGGCCGCCCTGGCCGCGGGAACTCCCGGGAAGGCGGCGGAGCTGGCAACCCTGGCCCTGGACCGGGATCCCTTCCATGCAGACAGCAACGCCGTCCTGGTCAAGGCCCTGGTGGCAATGGGCGAGCACCGCCGGGCCCGCCAGCATGTCACCAAGTGCGGGGACCTCTACCGGCAGGAGCTGGGCCTGCCGCTGCCCGCGGAGATCCGGCAGGCATTGTCCGACGCCGCCCCGGAGAAGGACCCCTTGGTGCCGGCCACCCCGGCAACGGTGCGTTCTTACCTGGATGCCGGCGGCGCATCGCTGTGGGCCGGTGCCGTGGACCGGGGGCTGGAGCAGCTGCGGCTCGCCGTGGTGCTGGCACGCGGCACAGGTAACCATCATCTGCTCGCCGAGTCCTTGGTGGCATTGGCCGGGGCGCTGATCCACCAGGCGGGCGGCCGCGGTGCCGAAGTGGCAGACTTCCTGCACCGGGCCCTCCAGGCTGAAGGGCCCGTGGGCTCCTCACGCACCGCCGCTGCCGCCTATCGCGAGCTGGGCTACCTGTCCGTGCAGCGGGGTGTGCCGGACCGTGCTGCCGGCTGGCTGGACCGGGCGATGCTCGCAGCTCAGGGTTTCCCGGACGAACAGGCGCGGGTCCTGGCCATCCAGGGAATGCTGGCCTCGGACACGGCGCGGTACGACGCCGCCGTGACCGCACTGGTGGAGTCCGGGCGGCTGGCTGAGGCCGTGGGGAACCGGCGGCAGCAGGCATTCAGTGCGGCGCTGCTGGGACGGGTCCGCCTGCTTCGTGGAGAGCTGGAGCAGGCGGCCGTGTCCCTGGACCGTGCGCAGGCCTGGATCACGGAAGAGCACTGGACCTCGTTCGAGCCGTTTGTGGCCGGGCTCCGGGGAGAGACGCACTTGGCAGCCGGGGAGCTGGAGGAGGCTGCAGCCCTGATCGACCGGTCATGGGTGATGGCCGAACTGGCCGGTGACCACTGCTTTATGGCCTTGGCGGCCGGTGCCGAAGCCCGGCTGTTCATGGAGCACGGCGATCTCACAGCTGCTGCACACTGGATTGACCGGGGCCTCGGACCCAAGCCGTGGTACCTCTGGTATTCCGCCCGGCTCCTGGATACGGCAGCGGAAGTTTCCCTTGCCAGCCGCTCACCGCGTGCCTCGGCCTTCGTGGACCAGCTGGCTGAGCTGGCGAGCCGGAGCGGAATGCGGGAATTCGTGGTGCGGGGACAGTCCCACAGGGCTGTGCTCGGCGATGAAGCGGCGGCGCAGGCCGTTCCCTGGCTGGCCCGCGGGATTGACAACCCGGCGTTGGCGGCGTTCCTGGCTGCCCGGCATGGCAGCTAGGCCGGCCGCCCCCCCCGGGTGCCCTTGTGCGGGCAAGGGTGGAACATTGCAGCCATGAATAACGCAGCGGGTCAGGGCCGGGAGCCGGGCCACGTGGTGCTCCTGGGCGATTCCATCTTCGACAACGGCGCCCACGTTAGCGGCGGCCCGGACGTCGTCACCCAGCTGCGGCAGGAACTGCCGGGCTGGAAGTGCTCCCTCTTGGCGATCGACGGCGACGTCATCACCGGCGTCGCCCGCCAGCTCAGCGGCCTGCCTGCGGACGCCAGCCACCTCGTGGTGAGCGTCGGTGGAAACGACGCGTTGGGCTATGCCCCGCTGTTGCAGGAGCAACCCGCCTCCGTTGCCGGGGCGCTGCTGCTGCTGGCAGCGGCGAGTGACAGGTTCGACGCCGACTACCGGGCCATGCTGGCTGCGGTCCTGGCGCAGGGGTTGCCGGCAGCGGTATGCACCATCTACGACACGCCGTCCTCCGAGCCGAACCAGAAGGTCATCAAGGCGGCGCTGGCCCTTTTCAATGACTCCATTACCAGGGCCGCCTTTTCGCAGGGGACAGCACTGATAGACCTGCGGCTCATCTGCCGCCAGGACGCGGACTACGCGAACCCCATCGAGCCCTCGGTCCAGGGCGGACGGAAAATAGCCCAGGCCATCGCCGCACTGGTCCGGCTTGCCCATCCCGGCCCGCACCCGGTTGTTTTAGCTCAATGACGGCTGCCGGCATCAATGCGCGTGCAGGATGCGTGGATGCTTCCCCGGGGCGCAGCCCGGGACCCGCGCGGTACCTGATCTGGCTTTGCCCTGCCCGACCTACAGCACGCCCAACTCCCGCACCGCCGCCAGGACGTCCGGGACCGTAACTGCCAGCAACGCCGGATCGGGTTGATCTGCAAAGGTGTCGCCGCGCCGAAGTTCGGCACGCGTCAGGACCACGTGCGGACCAGGGGGCGGACCCCAGATCTCGGGCGGAGCGGGGCCAAACAGCACCACTGACGGCGTCCCGTAGGCAGATGCCAGGTGGGCTGCTCCCGTATCAGCGGAGACCACAAGCCGTGCTGCTGCGATGGTTGCTGCGAATTCGGCCAGCCCCAGCCGCCCCGCAAGCACCTTGTCCTCCGAAAAGCCGGACCGGCGGCAGACATCCAGGGCCCGGTCCCGTTCGCCGCTGCCACCGGTGAACACAACGTTGTGCCCCGCCGAGGCAAGCGTGGAGGCGACTGCCGCGAAGCGCTCAGCAGGCCAGAGGCGGCTGCCGTACGCGGCCCCCACGTGCAAAACCGTGGCGTCGGGAACAGGGCTCGGCACGTGGGGTGTATTCAGGTGGATGTCCAAAGGGTCGGCTTCGATGCCGTGCCATTCCAGCAGCTTCACCCAGCGTTCGCGTTCATGCAGTTCGGCACGCCAGGGCGGACCATCCCGGTACTGGCTGCGGTGCCCTATGGTCTGCCGGGCCTGCAACGCCTCGATCCGGTCCTGGCTTTCCGGCCCGCTGCCGTGCAGGTTCACGGCAACGTCCACAATGCCGGGCTCCATGGCCAATGGCTCATCCAGGCCGTGGGTGGGAAAAAGCTCATAACCGCCCACGAGTCCCAGTGCCTCGGACAACCATCCCTGGGCCGCGTACCGGAGCCTGTGCTCCGGGAAGGTTCGGCGGAGGGCCTTTAGTGCCGGCACTGCCACGAGCAGGTCCCCAAGTTTGAGCGCCCGAAGGACCAGGAGTTCGGGTTTCCCATCATGCAATCCGTTGGCCGCCGCGGCGGGGGCAGTCTCCGGGAGGCTCATACGCCCTGCCCGCTCACATCAGTCGCCGCCAGGCTGCGGACGTCCTCATGCACGTCACGCACCGAAACGTCCGCCACCATGGAATCGTCATGGGCGCAGCGTGGCGCCGTCCAACCTACCTGCGTGACGTCAATCCCGCACGTGGGGCAGGCCGTCACCCAGGAGGCGTGGAGGCGGTGAAGACTCCTGCCCAGCGCCCCGGCATTGATGACGTTTCCGGCCCAGAAAATTCCCACGGTGGGCACGCCCAGGGCTTGTGCAAGGTGCCGCGGGCCGCTGTCATTTCCAACCACCACTGCCGCTCCGGCCAGGAGCGCCACCAGACCTGCCATATCCAGTTCTCCCGCCATGGAACGGACCGGTCCCGCGGCGGCCAGCTCGACGATGCGCGCGGCGAGTTCCTGCTCACTCTTGTCCCCCACAACAATGACCTCGAAGCCGTCGGCGGCGCAGGCCGCAGCCAGTTCGGCGAACCGCTCAACGGGCCAACGACGGCGGGGATCGGTGGCGCCGGGATGGATGACCACCATAGGCCGGGTACCGTCGTCGGACGTTCCGGAAAAGGGGCGCAGCCCTTCCGCCGGAGCGAGCCGGGCCTCAAGGTCAACCGGGAACGCGCCGGCGAAACCCGCCACTTCCAGGGCCCGCAGCGGTTCGTGCTGGTAATAGAGGTAAGGGACTGTACGCTCCAGGCTCGCCGCATCCGGTGTGCGGGTCCCCACCGTATGCCGGGCGCCCAGCCGGAGCAGGAACGGGTTCGAGTACCGTCCCCCGCCGTGGAGCTGGACTGCCAGGTCAAAGCGGCGTTCACGCATCTCCTGGAAGAACCGGTCCAGTTCTTCCTCGTTTTCCTCGCCTGGCCGGACGCCTTCGGAAAGGGGCAGGACGCAGACGTCGTCCACCGGGCTTTTCGTCGCGGCTATCAGTGCCTTGTGCGCCGGAGTGCCAAGAAGCGTTATGGAAGCCCCCGGATATGCTGCTTTCAGCGCGGCCATGGCAGGGATGGCAAAAATCAGGTCACCCAGGCCGCCGCCGCGCAGGACGGCAATCCTGTCTACTGCATCGAACTTTTCGAGGACGGGACCAACACCCATGCCGGCCTGTCCGGCACCACCGAATTCTGCAGTCAGCTGCTCCACATATACCCCTTCGACTCAATCCGGGGCCGCTTCTTTTCCGGCGGCCTTCCCTGCCCCTGCGGCCGCCGCAGCAGAACGAATACTGCGCCGGCCTTCCTTTGAACCTGTACCCAGGCGGCGGTCAATATACTCCGGCTATTGGGGAATACCCGGATGATGCTGTACGTTTCATACGCGACAGACGAACCAAAGAAAAGAGAAGCACCTAAATTGGCAACCGATTACGATGAACTGCGTTCCGACGTCAAGGAATCGCAGGACAACTCACTCGAGCAGCTTCAGTCAGCAAATGCTCCCGACGCGCGCAGCGTTGTGCTTGAGCTGGACGAAGCTGACGGCCTGGACGGCGCGGGCGTACCCGGCGGCGAATTCGTCGCCGAGGAGCTCGTGGTGCAGGTCATTCCGCAGGCGGAGGACGAATTCACCTGCTACTCATGCTTCCTGGTCCGCCACCGCTCGCAGATTGCGCGCCAGAAAGACGGCCACAGCTACTGCACCGAGTGCGAGGGCTGATCAGGCGGTCATGTGGAGCGGCGGATTCAGCCATTCCAACTGAGCAAGAGGCACGTCCCATCGGGAGACGTGCCTCTCGCCTTTAAGCGAGCTTCCGCCGGACGATCTGGCTGACTTCCTTGCCGTCGAAGCGCCCTGCCACCTCCGCCGTCACCGGCTTCATGACTTCGCCCATCTGCCGGGGTGTCAGTTCACGGCCTGCGGCGCGCAGGCCGTCAATGACCTCATCCACGATCGCCTCGACTTCCTCCTGCGACAGCGGTTTGGGCAGGTAGGACTCTATGACTTCCGCCTCAGCGATTTCCGCCGCCGCACGGTCCGGCTGCCCCGCTTCTGCGTAGATTCCCGCCGTTTCGCGGCGCTTCGCGGCTTCCTTCTGCAGCAGGGACGTCACCTGCAGGTCATCAAGCTGGACCGGAGTCTTACCCGATTTCTCACGGGTCTCGATTTCGCCCAGGACGTTCCGGACGGTGGTGAGCGCGGTTCTGTTGCGCTCCTTCATGTGGATGACCACGTCGGCCTGCAGCCGTTCTTTCAGTGATGACACGTTGTTCCCCTGTTCCTGGTTTCCAGTTGGCCCTTGTTCTGCGGGCGGCACGGTACTCCGGCCGCACCCAGCCATCCCTAGTACCGTAGGGGCTTATGCCCGAAAATGCCCACCCCTCCCCGGACCGCACCCCGTGATCCTCCCCACCGACCCCTGGACGACGTTCCTGGATGCATTCGGCCGAAGGGATATCCCCACCATCACCGCCACTGAGCTGCTGCTGGTGGTGTGCATCGCCACTGCCTTGGCCATCCCCCGCAGGTCCTGGCGGTATGTGGGCCTGCTCGCCACCGCCACCCACGAACTCGGGCACGCCGTCGCGGCTGTCACCAGCGGACAGCGGCTCTCCGGCATCCGGCTCAGGTTTGACCATTCCGGTACCACCACCACCTACAGCCGGAGCAAGCTTGCCACCGCCTGGTCCTGCTTCTGGGGCTATCCTGTGCCCGCCCTGGTTGGCGCAGCATTTGTATGGTGCGGATTTAATGGATGGGGGCCGGCCGTCATTGCTGCAAGTGCCGTTGCCCTGGCCGCCACCCTGGTGTTCCTCCGCAACGCCGCGGGCTTCCTGATCACCATCGGAGCGATTCTTGGCTGCATTGCGCTGATTTTCCTGGTTCCTGCAGCGTTTGCCGGCCACGTCACCGTCATCCTGGGCCTGGTACTCCTGATCGGTGCGGTACGGGACCTTGGCAAGCTCACCCATGTGCACCTGCGCCGGAGGGACAGGCTTGCCACGTCCGACGCCTACTTGCTGTACCGTGCCACGGCGGTCCCCTCCGGCATCTGGATTCTCCTGTTTGCTGCCCTGGTGGCCGCATCCTGGCTGGCGGCCTGGCAGCCGATCTCAACAATCCTGCGGCCGGGCGCATAGGGTGGTTCTATGAGCCAGGACACGGACAGGACCCAGCAGACGGCAAGTGGCAAACCCGGCGGGCACAGCACCCGCGGCGCCTATGTAACGGGCGGCGCGGAGTTCAACCGCGACACCAACTACATCGAAGACCGGATCACCGCGGACGGCAGGCCAGGCCCCAACGGGGAACCCGGTTGGCCGGTTGAGGCCGGACGCTACCGCCTCATTGCGGCGCGGGCCTGTCCCTGGGCCAACCGGACGGTGATTGTCCGCCGCCTACTGGGGCTTGAGGATGCGATTTCCCTTGGCCAGCCCGGCCCCACCCACGACGCCCGGTCCTGGACCTTTGACCTGGACCCCGGCGGCGTTGATCCGGTCCTGGGCATTGAACGCCTTCAGCAGGCCTTTTTCAAACGGTTCCCGGACTACCCGCGGGGCATCACTGTCCCTGCGATCGTGGACGTTGCCACCGGCGAGGTGGTGACCAACAACTTTCCCCAGATCACGCTGGACTTTTCCACCGAGTGGACCCGGTTCCACCGGCCCGGCGCACCCCTGCTGTACCCCGGTCACCTTCGGGACGAGATCGACCAGGTCAACAAGCGGGTGTTCACCGAGGTCAACAATGGCGTCTACCGCTGCGGCTTCGCCGGTTCGCAGGAAGCCTATGACTCTGCCTACGAACGGCTCTGGACGGCCATGGACTGGCTGGAAGACCGCCTGTCCCGGCAGCGGTACCTGGTGGGAGACACCATCACCGAAGCCGACGTGCGGCTGTTCACCACCCTGGCCCGGTTCGACGCCGTCTACCACGGGCACTTCAAATGCAACCGGCAGAAACTCAGCGAGATGCCGGCACTGTGGGCATATGCCCGCGACCTCTTCCAGACCCCCGGATTCGGGGACACCATCGACTTCGTGCAGATCAAGCAGCATTACTACATCGTGCACGAAGACATCAACCCCACCGGGATCGTTCCCGCCGGCCCTGCCCTTGGCGGGTGGCTTGAACCTCACGGGCGGGAGTCACTGGGGGGAAGGCCGTTCGGAGACGGAACACCGCCCGGGCCGGTGAAGCCGGGTGAGGAAGTTGCTCCGGGGCACGGTGCTGATTCCTGAAGGAAGCGGTTTCTCGCTTTAGACTGACGGGATGCAGATTTCTCACGGCTTTGTAGCGCCCGGTTTCGAAAATGTACTGGAGTTGTTCGAATCCCTCCTGGCCGGGGACCCGCAGTACAGTGCGCAACTGGCCGCGTACCGGAACGGGACACCAGTGGTGCAGCTTGCCGGCGGCCCGGACATGGACCAGGAAACCATCACGGGCGCGTACTCCTGCTCCAAGGGAGTGGCCGCCATGGTCATCGCACTCCTGGTCCAGGACGGTTTGCTTGACCTTGACGCACCCGTGGCCAAGTACTGGCCGGAGTTCGCTGTCCACGGCAAGGACCGGCTCCTGGTGCGGCAGGCGCTGTCCCACCAGGCCGGTCTCATGGGCGTGGAGGGCGGGTTCGCCCTGGACGAGTTCACCACTGCTGACGCTGCTGCCCGGCTGGCCGCGGCACGGCCCTCCTGGCAGCCCGGCCGGCAATTCGGCTATCACGCACTGACCATCGGCATCATCATGGAGGAACTGTGCCGCCGCACGGCGGGAGAATCCCTGCAAAGCATCTATGACCGGCGGATCCGGACAGCGCTGGGCATCGACTTCTTCCTCGGCCTCCCCGCAGAACTGGAGCCCCGCTACCGGGATGTCCTCTACACGGCCGATTCGGATGAGGTATGGGTTGATCCCCTCAGCCTGGAAGGATTGAACAGCAACGCCCCCGTCAGCACCATCATGGAACTGCCCAATATCCGCAGCGTCCGGAGCGCAGGCATGTCCGCTGCCGGCGGGGTGGGCTCCGCGGAAGGCCTGGCCCGGCTTTATGCAGCGGCCACCACGGGCGTTGACGGCAAGGAGGGTTTCCTCACTCCGCAGACGCTGGAGTTGATGTCCCAAGAACAGGTGTGGGGCCTGGACCGGTCATCCGGGCTGGACAACGCCTTCGCCGTAGTGTTTATGAAGCCGCATCCTTCCCGGAATTTCGGAAGCCACCGCGCGTTCGGCCATGAAGGCGCGAACGCCGCCCTCGGATTTGCCGACCCCGCCCATGGCCTCGGTTTCGGTTATATTCCCCGGCGTGCGGAGGAGGGGCGGACCCCGGGAAAGGCGCACCGGCTGGCTGCTGCCGTTCGCCGTTCAGCGGCTGTTTCGTCCTGAACGGCTGCCCGGCCGGGTTCCTGCGGGGACCTGACCAGCGCCTTTGTGGTTGCGGACCAGGCACCCTAGTGTTGGCCGGATGGGCAAATCTCAAGCACGACCGGCAATCCGGTGGGCCGGGGGAACCCGATTCCTGAAGCAGGCAGTGGAAGGACTGTCCGCGGCCTTCGCCGCGCAGCGCCTGCAGTTGGCAGCGAAAGCTGCCCTGGCCGCGGGCCTGGCGTTTTTCATCGCACCGCTGATGCCCGGCAGCGCATCCCACTACGCCTACTACGCGCCCTTGGGGGCCCTGGTGGCGATGTACCACAACGTGGCCGGCTCCGTCCGGCAGGGCGTGCAGGCCCTCATCGGGCTGGCCGTGGGCATCGGGCTCGCGGCGGTCCTGGTGAACATTTCGGATCCTTCGCCACTGACGGTGGCGCTTTTTATGGGCATTGGCGTGCTGCTGGGCGGCTTGCCGGGCCTTGGCTCAGGGAGCGATTGGATTCCGACGGCGGCCCTGCTGGTCCTGCTGGTGGGCGGCAGCAATGCCGATGACTTTTCCTTCGGCTACCTGGTGCAGATGGGCGCCGGCGTCGCAGTGGGCATTGCCGTCAACTTCCTGGTCTTTCCGCCGCTCCACCTTAAAGCAGCAGCGGCGAGCCTGGACGACCTCCGCCTGGCCCTGGGGCGGCAGATGACCGACATGGGTACCGCACTGAAGGAAAAGTGGCCGCCCGAGCATGAGGACTGGTCCCGCCGTTCCGACGAGCTGGCATCCGCCGCCCGCTCCGTCCGGCACCTCGTTAAGGAAGCCGACGCCAGCCGGCGGGCGAACCCGCGGCGTAAGCTGCACCCCCGCGACATGGAACTCGACTACCGCAACCTGCGCCAGCTTGAGCGGGTTACGTTCCACGTCCAGGACATGACTGACGTGCTCTCCGACGTGATCTGGGAAAGCGCTGTGCCGTACACCGTCCCCTTGCAGGACAACGTCCCCCTCGCCGACGCCATCACGGCCACCGGGGAACTGCTGTGCTCGTACAGCGATGAAGATCCCGAACAGCAGGCCCTGCGTTTTGAGGCCGCCCGGACAGCGGTGGAAGCCTGCATGGCTGCCACCGCCGGACGGGAATTGGACCGGGGCGCCGTGCCGGCGTCAGAGTCAATCCTGCTCAGCCTGCACCGGATCCTGCGTTCCGTCCGGCCCGGAGCTGACGCCGAGTCGTCGTAAATCAAAGGGCTGGAGCACAGCCACGGAGCCGCTGAAATGCCGGCGGCCCGACCGGGGGTTCCACGCTGTGAAGTCGGATCGCTCCCATGTTCCTGAACTTCCCTGGACGGTGCTGATGTCCAGGGCCACCCGACAGGGAAGGAACACTGGCGCCTCAAAGTCGACCTCCCAGGTGAAGGAATCACCGCGGGCAGCACCGACGTCGGCGAGCGCGCGTGATGCCAGGTACATTCCATGGGCGATGGAGCGGCGCATTCCCAAAGCCTTTGCCGAGAGCACGCTGAGGTGGATGGGGTTGAAATCGCCGGACACGGCGGCGTAGGCCCTGCCGGTATCAACCCCCAGCTGCCACAGGGCTGTGGGGTCTGGGGCCTTGAAATCGGCCCGGACCGGCGCAGGCGAGGGTTTGTCGATCCCGGGCAGGAAGACCCCCTTCGCGAGGTAAGTGGAGACACCGCGCCAGCAGGTCTCTGCCGACCCCGCCCGGCGCACTTCGCTGACCAGGTCCACTTGGGTGCCGGCCCGGTGACCGCGCAGGTTCTCCACCCGGGCCGTGATGTCCAGGGCGTCGGTGAAAAGCACCGGGGACCGTTGTTCCACCTGGTTCCGGAGATGGATCATGCCGAGCAGCGGAAGTGGAAAGTCATCCCGGTTCATCACGCTCATGGCGACGGGAAACGCGAGTGCGTGGATGAAGCCGGCCGGCAGGACGTCGCTGGCGGTTTCACCAATGAGGTGCTGGTAGGCAGTCAGGTTCCCGACGTCCACCGCCACCCCGCGGACCTCATGGCTTTCTGCCGGGAGGACGGAACCGTCCTGGGCCCCCAGGAGCCGCCGGCGGGCCGCCTGTGCCGCGGCATTGACGTACAGCTTGGAAAGCGACGGCATCTCCCCCAGGATCACCGGCTGCGCGGGCGTCATGCCCCCACCAGGTTCTGTCCGCAGACCCGAAGGACCTCGCCGTTGATCCCGCCGGCGGAGTTACTGGCGAGGAAGGCGATGGTTTCCGCGACGTCCGCTGGCTGCCCGCCCTGCTGCAGCGAATTCAGGCGGCGGCCCAGCTCGCGCAAGGCAAAGGGTATCCGGGCGGTCATCTCGGTTTCGATGAAGCCCGGCGCAACGGCGTTGATGGTTCCCCCGTGGGACGTAATCAGCGGGGCGGTGGCCCGGACCATCCCCATCACGCCTCCCTTTGATGCTGCATAGTTCGTCTGTCCCCGGTTGCCGGCGATACCGCTGGTGGACGCCACCGAGACTATGCGGGGAGACCTGCGGAAGTGTTCCGAAGCGAGCAGGGCCTCGTTGATCCGCAGCTGCGCGGCAATGTTGATGTCGATCACGGAACTCCAGCGGGACTCATCCATGTTGGCGAGGAGTTTGTCCCGGGTGATGCCGGCGTTGTGGACCATGATGTCGAGGCGCCCATGCCGCTGCACAGCGTGCTCCAGGATCCGTTGCCCGGCATCCTCCCTGCTGATGTCCAGCTGGAGGGCGGTGGCCTTGACCTCGTTGGCCACCGCAGCCAGATGGTCGCCGGCCGCCGGGATATCCACCAGGACCAGTGTGGCTCCGTCGCGGTGCAGGGTCCTGGCGATGGCAGCACCGATACCCCTCGCCGCCCCGGTGACGACGGCGACCCGTCCGGCCAGCGGTTTCGCGGCGTCTTCCGGAAGTTCCCCCGCCGTCGTCGATACGGTCACGAACTGTCCGTCCACAAAGGCGGACCGGCCGGAGAGGAAGAACCGGACGGCCCCCAGCGAGCTGGGACTTGTTGTCGCCACATCCGGGCCCAGGAGCACGCCGTTGCCCGTGGCACCGGCGCGCAGTTCCTTGGCCAGGGAGCGCAGGAGCCCGTCCACTCCCTGCCGGGCGGCTGCCTGGGCGGGCGAGGCAGCATCGTACGCCGGCCGGGATACGGTGATGATCCGGCCACCCGGGCTGAGGTCCCGCAGGGAAGCGGCGGCGGCGAGAACCGGTTTTCCGAGGTCTTCAGGGCGTGCCACTTCATCCAGGACCAGGATGATGGCCCCGAGCTTCTCCCGCGGAACAGCGTGCCTCCTGACGTCGAGGTCCCAGGAGAGCAGTTCCGCAGCGAGGCTGTCGGCGCCGGCCGTGTCTCCCTGGACCACGATGGGCCCGGTGACCAGCGGCTGGCCGGGCTGGTAGCGGCGAAGGACTGCGGGCTGGGGCAGCCCGAGCTTCCTGGCCACATTCCTGCCCAGGCCGTGGTTGACGAGTTGTGCGTACGTGTCAGTCATCCGGTGCCCCTACAGTGATTCCAGAACCGCGGCAACGCCCAGGCCGCCGGCCGCACAGACGGACACCAGGCCCCTCGCGGGCCGGCCCTCCTGGCTGGCCTTGGCGTGCAGTGTCTTGGCCAGCGAGGCGACGATGCGGCCGCCGGTCGCGGCGAAGGGATGGCCGGCAGCAAGGGAGGATCCGTGGACGTTCAGCCGCGACCGGTCAATGCTGCCGAACGCGCCGTCCAGGCCGAGCCTGGTCCGGCCGAAGTCCTCGTCCTCCCATGCGGCGAGCATGCTGAGGACAGTGGATGCAAAGGCTTCATGGATCTCGAAGAAGTCAATGTCCGCCAAGGTGAGTCCTTGCCGGGCCAGCAGCCTGGGCACCGCGAAGACCGGTGCCATCAGCAGGCCATCCTTGCCGTGCACAAAGTCCACTGCCGCAGCTTCGGCATCCACCACCGCAGCAAGTTTGGGCAGGTCGCGGGCGTCGGCCCACTCCTCCGAGGCCAGCAGCACGGTGGAGGCGCCGTCGGTCAGCGGAGTGGAGTTGCCGGCCGTCATGGTGGCGTCGGCGCCAAGGTTCTTCCCAAAGACCGGCTTGAGTCCCGCGAGCTTATCCAATGAGGTGTCAGGCCGCAGGTTCCCGTCGCGGGTCAGGCCGCGGTACGGGGTGATGAGGTCGTCAAAGAATCCGTTGTCGTAGGCCGCTGCCAGGTTGCGGTGGCTGTTGAGTGCCAGTTCGTCCTGCGCCTCACGGGAGACCTTCCACTGCGAGGTGGTGAGCGCCTGGTGTTCACCCATGGAGAGACCGGTCCGGGGTTCAGACGTTCCGGGGGCCAGCGGGGCGAGGTCCTTGGGCCGCAAGCGGCTGAGGATCTGCAGCCGCTGCGGAAGGCTCCGGGCCCGGTTGAGGTCGAGGATGACTTCGCGGAGGCCTTCGCTGACCACCACGGGTGCATCGGAGGCGGAGTCCACGCCGCCGGCGATACCCGAGTCGATTTGGCCCAGCTTGATCTTGTTGGCCAGGCCGACCACCGTCTCGAGCCCTGTGGCGCAGGCCTGTTGGAGGTCGTAAGCGGGGGTTTCGGGTGACAAAGCGGAACCGAGGACGGCTTCGCGGGTGAGGTTGAAGTCCCGGGAGTGCTTCAGGACGGCCCCGGCGGCCACTTCCCCGATCCGCTCGTCCTGCAGGCCAAAGCGTGCAATCAGCCCGTCCAGGGCCGCCGTCAGCATGTCCTGGTTCGAAGATTTGGCATAGGCCCCGCCGGCCCGGGCGAACGGGATCCTGTTGCCGCCAACGACGACGGCCCGGCGGAGGTGTGGGGCGGCTGCGGCGGCAGCGCCGGATTCGGGTCCGGTGGTGGTCTGTCCGTCAATGGACATGGATATCTCCTCGGGTCACGTGCGGTTACCGATACCCAGCGTACCTGATACGCTGGGTATCGTGAACATCCAGCAAACCGGTTCCTCACCCGCGTCCGCCGCCGTCGGTGGCGACGGCCGCTCGTCCCGTTGGCAGAGCCACCGGGAGGAAAGGCGCCGCGAGCTGATCAAGGCGGCCCGCCGGGCCGTGCACGCACTGGGCAGCGACGCCTCGATGGAAGACATTGCGGCTGCCGCCGGTACCTCCAAGTCCGTCTTCTACCGCTATTTCGGCGACAAGGCAGGACTCCAGCAGGCGGTGGGCGAGGTTGTCCTCAGCCAGATGCAGCACCGGATCCGGGAGGCGGCGCAGAGTGCCGATACTCCGCGCGAAGGTCTGCTGGCCATGGTCACCGCCTACCTGCAGATGGCCAGCACAAGTCCCAACGTCTACACCTTTGTGACCAGCCCTGCCGCTGATGCGGACACTGCCCGGGACCCCGGGGCAGGATCCGCCGCTTTGGGGCACTTCTTTGACGCCGTGGCGGAAATGATCGCCACGCCCATGCGCTCGCACCTGGGTGATGGCAAGGAAGCAGTCATCGGCTACTGGCCCAAAGCGGCCATCGGCATGGTGCGGAACGCGGGCGAACAGTGGCTCAGCACCACCGATTCCCCTGCCAAGCCCGGCCAGGAAGCGATGGCGCGGCAGATCACCGACTGGCTGTGCGTCGGCATCGCCCCCGAACTGTCCCCGTCCGCCCGGTCGTAACGCCTCACCGCAACTCCGCAATTGCCCAAACAACCGAAGCGGCAGTACCAGTAGGCCGCAGCACCACCACACATCTGTCAGCACCAACGAAGGACTACGAGATGACTGAACTAGTGGACCGTCCCGCCGGAAGAAGGCAGCGCCCCGCAACAGTGGCCGCTGCTGCCCCAAGGACAGCTGAAGCCAAGCCGGCCGTCGATGTCGACGTGCTCGGTGAACAGCTCCTGGGGAAGTGGGCCGAGGTCCGGCGCCAGGCCAGGACCCTTGCAGCGCGGCCTGAGCTGCACAAGATCGAGGGGCTCACGCACACCGAACACCGCGCCAGGGTGTTCGGCCAACTGAAGTACCTCGTTGAGAACGAGGCCGTGCACCGCGCCTTCCCGGAATCGCTGGGCGGCTCCGATGACCACGGCGGAAACATCGCCGGCTTCGAGGAATTGGTGGTGGCGGATCCATCACTGCAGATCAAGGCCGGCGTCCAGTGGGGGCTCTTCGGTTCCGCAGTGATGCACCTCGGGACCGAAGAGCACCACGCCAAATGGCTTCCGGGCATCATGAGCCTGGCGATCCCCGGCTGCTTTGCCATGACCGAAACCGGGCACGGCTCGGACGTAGCCAGCATCGCCACCACCGCCACGTACGACCCCGCCACCGAGGAATTCGTGGTGCACACGCCGTTCCGCGCGGCGTGGAAGGACTACATCGGCAACGCGGCCATAGACGGCCTGGGCTCCGTGGTGTTCGCCCAGCTGGTCACCCGCGGCGTCAACCACGGTGTCCATGCCTTCTATGTGGACCTTCGGGACCCGGAAACCCGGGAGTTCCTGCCCGGCATCGGCGGCGAGGACGACGGCATCAAGGGCGGGCTCAACGGAATCGACAACGGCCGCCTGCACTTCACCAATGTCCGTATCCCCCGGACCAACCTGCTCAACCGCTACGGCAACGTGGACGCGGACGGGACCTACAGCTCCCCCATCGCCAGCCCCGGCCGCCGCTTCTTCACCATGCTGGGAACCCTGGTGCAGGGCCGCGTGTCACTCGACGGTGCCGCCGTGGCAGCCTCCAAGGTGGCCCTGAAGGCAGCCGTCCAGTACGCCACTGAACGCCGCCAGTTCAACGCTTCCTCCCACACCGAAGAGGAGGTCCTGCTGGACTACCAGCGCCACCAGAAGCGCTTGCTCACCCGGCTCGCCACCACCTACGCGGCGGGGTTCGCCCACGAGCAGTTGCTGCAGAAGTTCGACGACGTCTTTTCCGGCGCGCACGACACGGACGAAGACCGCCAGGACCTCGAAACCCTGGCCGCGGCGCTCAAGCCGCTCAGCACCTGGCATGCACTGGACACCCTGCAGGAATGCCGGGAAGCCTGCGGCGGCGCCGGCTTCCTGATCGAGAACCGCTTCGCCTCGCTGCGGGCGGACCTGGATGTCTACGCCACATTCGAAGGCGACAACACCGTCCTGCTGCAGCTCGTGGCCAAACGGTTGCTGGCGGACTACGCCAAGGAATTCCGCAGCGTGGACTTCGGCGTGCTGGCCCGGTACGTGGTGGGCCAGGCTACCGGCGCGGCCATCCACCGCACCGGCCTGCGCCAGGTGGCCCAGTTCGTCGCCGACACCGGCTCGGTGCAGAAGGCCGCCATCGCCCTTCGCGACGAGGAAGGCCAGCGTGCGCTGCTCACCGACCGGGTGCAGGCCATGGTGGCGGAGGCCGCGGCGGCGCTTAAGGGCTCGGGCCGGTTGTCGCACGAGCAGGGCGCAGCCCTGTTCAACCGGCACCAGAACGAACTGATCGACGCTGCGCAGGCCCATGCAGAGCTGCTCCAGTGGGAGGCCTTCACGGACGCGCTGCGCGATGTTGCCGATCCCGGCACCAAAACGGTCCTGACCTGGCTGCGGGACCTGTTCGGACTGTCCCTGATCGAGAAGAACCTGTCCTGGTACCTCATGAACGGCCGCCTCTCCATGCAGCGCGGCCGGACGGTGGGCGAGTACATCAACAGGCTGCTGGTGAAGATCCGGCCGCACGCCCTGGACCTCGTGGATGCCTTCGGCTACGGGGAAGACCACGTGCGCGCCGCCATCGCCACCGGCGCCGAGAAGAAACGGCAGGACGAGGCGCGCGCCTACTTCCGCGGCCAGCGCGCCAGCGGCAAGGCGCCGGTGGACGAGAAGGTCCTGCTGGCGCGAACGGCCGGGAACCGGAAGTAACCGTCCCAAACGGCAGCAATAACGACGGCGCCGCCCGCCTTGCGAGGCGGGCGGCGCCGTCGTCGCTATTGACCTTCGGGAAACGTCAGCCCTGTGCGGGCAGCACGGAGCGATATACCTCAAGGGTGGTTTCGGTGATGGATTCCCAGGAGAAATGTTCCTCGGCACGCTTCCGGCCGGCCTGGCCCATGGCACGGGCGCGGGCAGGATCGGAAACCACTTCCGTGAGGGCGGCAGCGAACTCGGTGACGAACTTTTCCGGGTCAAGCGGTGTGCCGGTGCCGTCGGTGACCTGCTCCAGGTCCACCAGCAGGCCGGTCCGGCCGTGGTCCACCACCTCAGGGATGCCGCCGGTGGCGCTGGCCACCACGGCGGCGCCGCACGCCATGGCCTCCAGGTTGACGATGCCCAGCGGCTCGTAGATGGACGGGCAGGCGAAGGCGGTGGCGTGGCTGAGCACCTGGATCAGCTCATGGCGGGGCAGCATGCGCTCGATGAGCACCACGCCGGTGCGTTCGCGCTGCAGGTCCTCAATCAGGCGCGCGGTCTCGGCAGCGA
The DNA here is from genome assembly GCF_057656635.1 of Arthrobacter sp. Soil_C_49. Taxonomy (NCBI): domain Bacteria; kingdom Bacillati; phylum Actinomycetota; class Actinomycetes; order Micrococcales; family Micrococcaceae; genus Arthrobacter; species Arthrobacter sp. Soil_C_49. Next base: position 506,651 of record NZ_JBDGJZ010000001.1, on the reverse strand, counting down.
GCTCCGGGGTGTCGGCCGCGCCCAGGCACAGGACCAGCTGGACGTCGGCGGGGAGCTTTGCGGCCGCGCGCAGGAGATAGGGGACGCCCTTCTGGCGGGTGTTCCTGCCCACAAAGACCACGCTGGGCTTGTCCGGATCGATGCCCAGGGCGCGGACGGCGTCGTCGTTCACGTCACGTTGCCACATCTCGACGTCGATGCCGTTGTGGACCACGCGCACCTTGGCGGGATCCACGTTGGGGTAGCTGCGCAGGATGTCCTGCCGCATGCCCTCCGAGACGGCAATGATGGCCGCCGCGGCCTCGTAGGCAGTCTTTTCCACCCAGGAGGACAAGGCGTACCCGCCGCCGAGCTGCTCCGCTTTCCAGGGGCGCAGCGGTTCCAGGCTGTGGGCACTGAGCACGTGCGGAATGCCGTGGAGCAGGGACGCGAGATGCCCGGCCATGTTGGCGTACCAGGTGTGCGAATGGACAAGGTCCGCGCCTTCGATGTCCGGAACGATCCGCAGATCCACCCCCAGCGTCTGCACAGCGGCGTTGGCTGAGCCGAGGTCCTCGGGCACTGCGTAGGAGGTCACCGCCGCGCCATGATAGTCGGCGTCGCGGGGAGCTCCAAAAGCACGAACCTGCAGGTCAACGTGCTTACTAAGCACCCTGCTCAATTCGGCCACGTGGACACCCGCGCCACCGTAGATCTCCGGCGGAAACTCTTTAGTCACAATGTCTATTCGCACAAGACCCAAGGTAGTCCTTCACGCATAACTGTTCTAGTGTGAAGGAGTCCGGGCATGCCGGACTGTCTTGGGGAGATACGAAGGCGTACAGGAGCGACCATTATGCCGTTGAACAAAAGAGTCCTGGCCATTGTCCTCGCAGGCGGCGAGGGAAACAGGCTGATGCCACTGACGGCAGACCGCGCGAAGCCCGCGGTGCCCTTTGCGGGAAGCTACCGCCTGATCGATTTCGCCCTGTCCAACCTGGTGAATTCCCGCTACCTGCAGATCGTCGTCCTCACCCAGTACAAGTCGCACAGCCTGGACCGGCACATCTCCGAGACCTGGCGTATGTCCACCCAGCTGGGCAACTACGTTGCCTCCGTCCCGGCGCAACAGCGTGTGGGCAAGAGCTGGTTCCTGGGCAGCGCCAACGCCATCTACCAGTCACTGAACCTCATCCACGACGCCAACCCCGACATCGTCGTTGTGGTCGGCGCGGACCACGTCTACCGCATGGACTTCGCCCAGATGGTGGCCCAGCACGTCAACAGCGGTGCCAAGGCAACAGTCGCCGCCGTGCGCCAGCCCCTGCACATGGCCGATCAGTTCGGCGTCATCGAAGTGGACCAGAACGATCCCCAGAAGATCGCGGCCTTCGTCGAAAAGCCCGCCAGCACACCCGGCCTGGCAGCGGACCCGTCCCAGTTCCTCGCCTCCATGGGCAACTACGTCTTCGACGCGGACGCGCTGGTCGCTGCGCTGCACGTGGACGCCGAGCGTCTGGACACCAAGCACGACATGGGCGGGGACATCATTCCCTACTTCGTGAACCAAGGCGAAGCCGGCGTCTACGACTTCACCCTCAACGACATCCCCGGCTCCACGGAGCGGGACCGCACCTACTGGCGCGATGTCGGCACCATCGACTCCTTCTACGACGCCCACATGGACCTCATCTCCCCGCTGCCGGTCTTCAATCTCTACAACTCCGAGTGGCCCATTTACACCCGGCAGAGCATCTCGCCGCCAGCTAAGTTCGTCAGGGGCAAGAACGACACCGTGGGCACGGCCCTGGACTCGATCGTTTCCAGCGGCGTAGTAATTTCGGGCGGAGTCGTGGAAGGGTCAGTCCTTTCCAACGATGTCTTCGTGGGTACCAGCAGCCGGGTCATCGATTCTGTCCTGATGGACAAGGTCCACATCGGCGAAGGTGCGGTCATCAACCGTGCCATCATCGACAAGAACGTCAAGGTACCGGCCGGTGCAGCCATCGGACTAAACCCGGAGCTTGACCGTGCCCGTGGTTTCAAGGTCACGGATTCCGGGATAACGGTCCTGGCCAAGGGCCAGGAGGTTCCGGAGCCCGGTGACGATGAACGTAAGCTCGCGGCGGACAACCTGCACCTCGTGCCGAACGCCATCAAGGCCGCTGTCGAGAAGTATCCGAGTGTGCGCGAATCTGTGGACAAGGTGGCCGAGAGGCACGCAGCGGCCTCAGCCGAGGCTGCACCGGGCGCGCGTATTTCCTGAACCGTTCCGCGCGGGCACTCCCCCGGCGGCCCCTGCACGGTGGGGGCCGCCGGGAGTTCCAGGCTGTAAAATCAGTACAATGAGCTCCCCCGATCTGACGCCTGAGGAAATCCAGGCATGCCTCAAGGTCCTCAACACGATCCACGCCTATGACGAGGAGCACCCGGACTACATCTCGGTGCGCCGCGCCACCGGCAAGATGTTCAAGGCCGTCAAGAGGCACCGCCGGGTCACTAAACGGGACATCATCTCCGAGGCGGACCGGGCAGTCATTGCCCTGACGGCCACCGCCGCGCCGGACCGGATCGACGACGAGACCCGCGGGAACAAGCTGGCGCCCTCCACAACCGGCAAGGTGGCCGGCCACCTGATCAGGTCCCGCCCCTGCTACATCTGCAAGCAGCACTACACCCAGGTGGACGCTTTCTACCACCAGCTGTGCCCGGAATGCGCCACCTTTAACCACGCCAAGCGCGACGCCCGCACCGACCTGACCGGCCGCCGCGCGCTGCTCACCGGCGGGCGTGCCAAGATCGGGATGTACATCGCGCTCCGGCTGCTCAGGGACGGCGCCCACACCACCATCACCACCCGGTTCCCGAAGGACGCCGCCCGCCGGTTCGCTGCCATGGAGGACAGCGGTGAGTGGCTGCACCGGCTCCGGATCGTGGGCATCGATTTGCGGGACCCCGCCCAGGTGATGGCCCTGACCGACTCACTCAACGAGGCCGGCCCGCTGGACATCATCATCAACAACGCGGCCCAGACCGTCCGCCGGTCCGGCAATGCCTACAAGCCTTTGGTCGATGCGGAGGATGAGCCGCTGCCCGCCGCCCTCGAACAGGCCAACGGCGGCCCCGAGCTGGTGACCTTCGGCCACGCGCACGACAAGCACCCCCTGGCACTGGCCAGCAGCGTCACCGAGCACCCGGTGCTCGCCGGAGATGCCATCACCTCGCTGGCGCTTTCCACCGGTTCGGCCTCGCTGGAGCGGATCGCCTCCGGAACAGCGATCGACGCCGGCGGGCTGGTTCCCGACCTGGCCACCATCAACAGCTGGACCCAGGTGGTGGACGAGGTGGATCCGCTGGAGATGCTCGAAGTCCAGCTCTGCAACGTCACGGCCCCGTTCCTGCTGGTCAGCAGGCTGCGGCCGGCCATGAAACTGTCCACGGCGCGGCGGAAGTACATTGTCAATGTCTCGGCCATGGAGGGCCAGTTCTCGCGTGCGTACAAGGGCCCCGGCCACCCGCACACGAACATGGCCAAAGCTGCGCTGAACATGATGACCCGGACCAGCGCCCAGGAGATGCTGGAAACCGACGGCATCCTCATGACCGCCGTGGACACTGGCTGGATCACGGACGAACGCCCCCACTTCACCAAGGTCCGGCTCATGGAAGAGGGCTTCCACGCGCCCCTGGACCTGGTGGACGGAGCCGCGCGCGTCTACGACCCCATCGTGATGGGCGAGAACGGCGAGGACCAGTACGGCGTGTTCCTCAAGGACTACAAGCCCAGCCCCTGGTAGGCGTATGCTCAGCGGCATGAGCCGCGAGTCTTCCCCTGACGTACAGAATCTGGAACACCACGAGTGCTGGGCCATGCTGCGGACGGTCTCCGTGGGCAGGCTCGCAGTCCTTGCGGACGGGCGCCCGGACATCTTCCCAGTCAACTACGCCGTGGACGGGGGAACGCTCGTCTTCCGGACCGGCGAGGGCACCAAGCTGGCCGGCTCCTCGAAGGGTGCCGCCGTGGCGCTGGAAGCAGACGGCGTGGATCCGGACACCGGGCTGGCCTGGAGCGTGGTGGCCAAGGGCACGGCCGACGTCGTTACCGGCACCGAACAGATCATGGAAACCACCCAGCTGTACCTGTTCCCCTGGCAGGCGGGGAAAAAGGACGCGTTCGTCCGGATCACGCCGGACAGCATCACCGGCCGGCGGTTCAAAGTCACCGAACCGCTCACCTGGTGGACCCAGCTCAGCGGCGCGGCCAAAGCCTCCCCGGAGTAACCCGCCAAAAAGCGTGCCGGTCAGGCGAGCTGGGTGATCTCCACGCTGACGCTCAACGCCGATCCGCCCCCGCCGGACAGGATGCCCTTCAACGGCGGCACGTCACGGTAGTCCCTGCCCCGGGCCACGGTGACATGGAAATCCCCGGCGGGCTTGTGGTTGGTGGGATCCCAGCTGCGCCAGTCCCCGTCCCACCACTCCAGCCAGGCGTGCGACTGCCCGGCCACGGTTTCGCCAATGCCCGCGCTGGAGCGCGGGTGAAGGTACCCGGACACGTACCGGGCCGGAATGCCGCAGCTGCGCAGCGCGCCGATGGCGAGGTGGGCCAGGTCCTGGCACACGCCTTTGCGCTGGCCCCAGGCCTCTTCAGCGTTGGTGGTGACAGCGGTGGAGCCGGACATGTAGGTCATCTCGCCGCGCATCCATTCAAAGACCGCCATCGCGGCCTCGTGCGGGTTCTTGCCTTCGACGACGCCGGGAATGATGCCCAGGACTTCGTCGCCGGGTCCGCTCAGCCGGGACTGCGGAAGCCAGTCGCTGAAGGTGTTGAGCGTTTCGGGTGCGGCCAGGACGTCCCAGCCCGCAATATCGGACTCGGACGGGATTTTCTCGGCGCGGTGCACCTCCACGGTGATGTTGGAGACCACTTCAAGGTGCTCATGCGGCATCTGCATGTCGAATGCGGTGACCCTGGTCCCCCAGTAGTCCCGGTAGGTGCTGACGGCCGCCTGCGGCGGCGACACCTTGACCACGGATTCCAGCACGACCTGCTGGGAGTCGGTGAGCGGCGTCATCCGGGCCTCGTTGTAGGACAGGGTGACGCGCTTGTTGTACTTGTAGGCCGTCTTGTGAACGATGCTCAGCCGGGTCATGAAACTTCTCCCACCCAGGCCAGTTCGTCCGCCTGATTGAAGTACTTACGGGAAATGGCGTCCGAGGCCTGGGACACTGCCTTCTGCACCCGTTCCATGTGTTCGGGTAGCTCGGACATCAGGTCGTCGGTGCGGTGGAACTCGAGGAAGGTGCGGGCCTGCCCCACGATGCGGCGGGCGTCGTTGATGAAGCCGACGCGCTGGGCAGAGGGATCAAGCTTGGCCAGGCACTCGTCGGCGTCGCGCAGGGCGTACACGATGGAGCGCGGGAACAGCCGGTCCAGCAGCAGGAATTCTGCCGCGTGCTGGTCCCCGAAGGCGGCCCGCCGGGTACGCAGGAAGGACTCGTAAGCACCCGCGCAGCGGAGCATGTTCACCCACGACATGCCCGCGGACAGGACGTCGCGGGTGGAAAGCATGCGTGCGGTCATGTCGGCCCGCTCCAGGGAGCGTCCCAGAACAAGGAACAGCCAGCTCTCGTCATGGCTCACCGTGGTGTCGGCGAGGCCGCTGACCATCGCGGTGCGTTCCAGGGTCCAGTTGCAGAACCGGTAGGTGCCCACCACGTCCTTGCGGTGCTGGCTCAGCCCGTAGTAGGTGGTGTTCAGGCTCTCCCACAGGCCGGACGAAACAGTTTCCCTGGCGCGGCGGGCGTTCTCCCGGGCTGCGCCGAGGGAGCCGGCAATGGAGGTGGCACTGGTCTTGTCGTAGGCCAGGGCGTGCAGCAGCTCCGGCAGGCCGAAGTCCTCGCTTTGCGGGCGCGCGCCCATCACCGCCAGGAGTTCCTGGGCCACGCTCTTGCGTTCCTCCATGGGGAGGTGGTTCAGGCGTTCCAGGTGGACGTCGAGGATACGGGCGGTGCCATCGGCCCGCTCCACATACCGGCCGATCCAGAAAAGGGACTCGGCAATTCGGCTAAGCATTCGCGGTTACCTCCTGCGGGCCCGAAACTGTCAAAAAGATTGGCCCGGCGGCGGACGGGCTCACTGCTGCTGCTCCGACTGGCGGTCCCGCCAGTTGCTTTCCACAGGCCACACGGACACGCGTTCGCGGACGGAGATGGAGGGCCGCGGCACGGTTTCCACCGGCACCTGCGGCGAATCCGCCAGGACCCAGGTGTCCTTGGAACCACCGCCCTGGCTGGAGTTGACGATCAACGATCCTTCCTTCAGCGCCACGCGGGTGAGGCCGCCGGGCAGCACCCAGACGTTCTCGCCGTCGTTTACTGCGAAAGGACGCAGGTCCACGTGGCGCGGCCCGAACTTGTCCCCGCTCAGTGTGGGCACCGTGGAGAGCTGCAGCACCGGCTGTGCGATCCATCCGCGGGGGTCTGCGATGACCCGCTGGCGGAGGGCGTCGAGTTCGTCCCTGGAGGCGTCCGGCCCGATCACCAGGCCCTTGCCCCCTGACCCGTCCACCGGCTTGACCACCAGTTCGGAGAGGTTGTCCAGGGTGTACTCCCGCGCTTCCTTTTCCTCCAGGCGGTAGGTGTCCACGTTGGCGATGATGGGCTCCTCGCTCAGGTAGTAGCGGATCAGGTCAGGGACGTAACTGTAGACGAGTTTGTCGTCGGCAACGCCATTGCCCACGGCGTTGGCGATGGTCACGCCGCCGGCCCGGGCGGCGTTGACCAGGCCGGGGCAGCCCAGCATGGAATCGGCCCGGAACTGCAGCGGATCCAGGAAGTCGTCGTCGATCCGCTTGTAAATCACGTCCACGCGCTGCTCACCGGCGGTAGTGCGCATGTAGACGCGGTTGCCGCGGCAGATCAGGTCGCGGCCCTCCACCAGTTCCACACCCATCAGGCCGGCCAGAAGGGTGTGCTCGAAGTAGGCGCTGTTGAATACGCCGGGAGTGAGGACGACGACGGTGGGGTCGTCCACGCCCGCGGGTGCAGTTTTGCGCAGTGCTGAGAGGAGCCGGCGGGGGTACTCCTCCACCGGCCGGATGAGCTGCTGGCCGAAGGCTTCGGGCAGGCCCTTGGCCATGGCGCGCCTGTTCTCCAGGACGTAGCTCACGCCGGAAGGAACACGCACGTTGTCCTCCAGCACGCGGAACGTGCCGGCGGCATCGCGGACCACATCGATACCTGAGATATGCACCCGGACGCCGCCGGCCGGCTCAAAGCCGTGCACCTGGCGGTGGAAGTGCGCACTGGTGGTCACCAGCTGCCGGGGGATCACGCCGTCGGACACCACGGTCATTTTGTCGTACACATCGTTGAGGAAGGCTTCGAGCGCGCGCACGCGCTGTGCAACCCCGCGTTCCAGTACGTCCCATTCGGCCGCGGGGATGACCCGGGGGACGATATCCAGCGGGAACGGGCGCTCCTCGCCGGCGAAATCGAAGGTGACACCACGGTCCAGGAAGGTGCGGGCCATCGAGTCGGCGCGTGCGCTGACATCGGCGAGGGAGAGCTTGCGAAGGGCGTCCGCCACCTGCTCATAGGAGCCCCGGGCCTGCTGCCCGGGGGCGAACATCTCATCGTAGGCTCCGGTCCGGCCGGCGGCCACGGAGTAATCCTGGAATAGGTCTGACATGTCCACAAGCCAACCATCTTTTTGTTTCGAATTCATTACTGCCATCCATTCTGGCGTGTTGGCGCAAGCCGTCTGGTTCGTGGATTCCTGAACTTTTCCGGCACAGTAGGTGAGTGCCAGTCAGCAGAAGCCTCCCAGCCCCGGGTTCCGGCCTGCCCGAACGTGCTGACCGGCTGATCCCCGGCCTGGCCACGGCGGCCGTTGCACTGGCTGTTGCCTTCCTGGTCCACCGCCTCGTTCCCGTCCTCCCGGCGATGACCCTGGCCGTCGTTTTGGGCGTCCTGGCCGCCAATCTGCCCGCGGCAGGGGTCTGGACCGCGGGAAGGGCCCGGCCCGGGTTGGACTTTGCCGGGAAACACCTGATGCGCGGCGGGATCATCCTGCTGGGGCTGAAAGTGAGCATCATGGACGTGCTGGAACTGGGCTGGCTTGCCCTGGTCCTGATCGCCGCGGTGGTGGCAGCCAGCTTCGGCGGAACCTACCTGATCTCCCGGCTGTTCCGGCTGCCGCCGGTGACCGCGCTGCTGGTGGCGACAGGCTTTTCGATCTGCGGTGCGTCCGCGATCGGTGCCATGGCCGCAGTCCGGCGCATCCGGCACGTGGACACTGTCCTGCCGGTGGCGCTGGTGACCCTGTGCGGGACGCTTGCCATCGGCGTCCTGCCCTTGTTCGTCCATCCCCTGCAGCTTTCCGCGCCCGCGTTCGGCGCCTGGACAGGCGCCTCAGTGCACGACGTGGGGCAGGTGGTGGCCACGGCGCAGACCGCAGGAACCGCGGCGCTGGGCATCGCCGTCGTGGTTAAGCTCACCCGGGTGCTCCTGCTGGCGCCCGTCGCCGCCATAGCGGGCGCCCATATGCGGCTGGCCGTCCGCAACGGTGAAGGCGACGGCGAAGGCACCGATGGTTCCGGCGTGGCAGGCAATACCCGCGCCAAGCTCCCGCCGGTGGTGCCCTTGTTCGTGCTGGGCTTCATGGCCATGGTGGGCCTGCGGTCCACAGACTGGCTTAGCGCCGGATGGCTGGAGGCAGGGGCGGCGCTGCAGGACATCCTGCTCGGCGCGGCACTGTTCGGTCTGGGCTCGGCGGTACGGATCCGAACCCTGCTGCTCACAGGCGGGCGCGCGCTCCTGGCAGCCCTCGCATCCTGGCTCCTGATCGCCCTCCTGGGGCTGGCCGCCGCCCTGCTGATCACCGCGTGATTTTGGACACCAGCCCCGTGATTAGATAGCTGGGTGTCACATGAGAATCTGCAGCGCAATGAAGCTGCCGCCCGGTCAGCCCTGATCAGTACCACCAGCTACGACGTTTCGCTGGACGTGCGGCAGGCGCCGGACCCGGACGTGGCCGGCTACCCCACCCGCAGCGTGATCAACTTCACCGCCCGGCCGGGCGCCTCAACCTTCCTTGATTTCATCGGCAGCGCGGTGCACAGCGTGCTGCTGAACGGCAACCGGCTTCGCGTGGAGGACGTGGTGGACGGTGCCAGGATCAGGCTGGACAACCTCGAGGCGGAGAACCAGGTGACCGTAACCGGAACGGCCCTCTACAGCCGCTCCGGCGAGGGAATGCACCGGTTCGTGGATCCTGCGGACGGGCGCTGCTACCTCTACACGCAGTACGAGCCGGCAGACGCCCGACGGGTCTTCGCCAATTTTGAGCAACCGGACTTGAAAGCCACCTACACCTTCCAGGTCACGGCACCCAGGGACTGGCATGTCGCCTCCAACGGGGCGGAGGTCACCCGCACCCTGTTGAGCGGCGATCCCGCCGCGGCCCGCTGGGACTTCGCCACCACCGAGCCCATGTCCACGTACATCACCACCGTGCTTGCCGGGCCCTACTTCAAGGCGCAGGACCGCTGGCAGGCAACGCTCGACGACGGAACTTCCCTGGATGTCCCGCTCGCGCTGTACTGCCGCGCTTCTATGGCTGATTCCTTCGACGCGGACGAATTGTTCCGGCTCACCAAAAAGGGCCTGGACTTCTTCAACCGGCTCTTCGATTACCCCTACCCCTGGGGCAAATACGACCAGGCCTTTGTGCCCGAATACAACCTCGGCGCCATGGAGAACCCGGGCCTGGTGACGTTCACCGAAAGCTATGTCTTCACCTCCCGCGCCACGGATGCCCAGTACCAGGCGCGGGCCAATACCCTGATGCACGAGATGGCCCACATGTGGTTCGGCGACCTGGTGACCATGCAGTGGTGGGACGACTTGTGGCTCAAGGAATCCTTCGCCGACTACATGGGCACCCTGGGTGTGGACCGCGCCACGGACTGGGACACCGCCTGGGTCAACTTCGCCAACAAGCGCAAGGCCTGGGCCTACGTCCAGGACCAGCTGCCCACCACCCATCCCATCGTGGCGGACATCCCGGACCTGGAAGCCGCCAAGCAGAACTTCGACGGCATCACCTACGCCAAGGGCGCCTCCGTGCTGAAGCAGCTGGTGGCCTACGTGGGGTTCGAAGCCTTCATCGCCGGCTCCCGCTCATACTTCCGCAAGCACGCGTACGGGAACACGTCCCTGGCGGACCTGCTGGCAGCCCTCAGTACCGCGTCCGGGCGGGACCTCGCCGGCTGGGCGCAGCAGTGGCTCCAGACCTCCGGCATCTCCACCCTGTCACTGGACTTCGAGGCAATGGACGATGACGGCGCCCCGGGCCGGGTGGCCATCGTCCAGGAGGCCACGGACCCGGTGACGGGACGGGAAGAGCTGCGGCCTCACCGGCTTCGAGTGGGCTCCTACGACTTCGACGGCGGCGGCGCGCTGGTCCGTACCGGGAGCTTCGAAACGGACGTGTCCGGTGCACGGACGGAACTCCCCCAGCTCGCCGGCCTGCCCCGCCCCGCGCTCCTGCTCGTTAACGACGACGATCTCACCTACGCCAAGGTCCGGCTGGATCCGGCTTCCGAGGCAACAGTGCGTGCATCGCTGGACCGGATAGCCGATCCCATGGCCCGGGCCCTCTGCTGGACGGCGCTGTGGAACTCCGCCCGGGACGGAGTGGGCCCCGCTTCCCGGTACGTGGACGCTGTTGCCGCGTTCGGTCCGGCTGAAACCGGGATCGGGGTGCTGCTGAACATCCTCGAAAACGCAGGCACCGCCGTCGACCGCTACACTCCGGCCCGGGAGCGCGCTGCCGTTCGGTCCGCCTTCCTGGCCAAGGCCGCCGCTGAACTGGAGCAGGCAAAGCCGGGCTCCGACCAGCAGCTGGCCTGGGCGCGGACCCTTGCCACCCTCAGCAGGCACAACCCCGCCATGCTGCCCAGGCTCAAGGGCCTGCTGGACGGGGCCGGGCCGGTGGAAGGCCTCGCAGTAGACGCCGAGCTGCGCTGGCACATCTGGCATGCCCTCGCGGCGAACGGCGAGGCGACGGTTGCCGAGCTGGACGCCGAGCTGGCACGCGACAATACGGCCTCAGGACGCGCCGGCCACGCCACTGCCGTTGCCGCCCGGCCCGATCCGGACGTCAAAGCCGCGGCATGGAAGGCGGCAGTGCACGGGAACGAACTCTCCAACCAGCTGCTGACCGCCACCATCAGCGGGTTTATGACTGCCCCTGCCGACCTGCTGAAACCCTATGTGGAGCCGTACTTTGAGTGCCTGCGCAGCGCCTGGGACTCGCGGAGCATCGAGATTGCGAGCCGGATAGTTCGTGGCCTCTACCCGCTGGCGCAGGACCTCGCGGATGGCGCGGTCCCGGCGGAGCATCCGGTCATTCAGCGGACGGACCAGTGGCTGGAATCCCAGGCCGACGCTCCCCGGGCATTGCGCAGGATCATCATCGAGCAGCGCAGCCACTTGCTGCGGGCACTCAAGGCGCAGGCCGCCGGTTTACCTGCCCGGTAAGCTCACGGCACCCGGCGCAGCCACTCCTCGGTGCCGAACTTCGTAGCGACGCGTTCGCGGGCCGTGGCCAGCTCAGCCTGGGTCAGCTCCGAGGGCGTGGCGCCGTACCGTTCGGCGAAGACTTCCATCATGGCCGCGATAATGTCCGCGCGGGCCAGGCCGGTCTGGCGGCGGAGCGGGTCCACCCTCTTCTTGGCGCTGCGGGTGCCCTTGTCCGAGAGCTTTTCCTTGCCGATGCGGAGCACTTCCACCATCTTGTCGGCGTCGATGTCGTAGCTCATGGTGACGTGGTGCAGCATGCCGCCGTTGGCCAGGCGTTTCTGCGCAGCCCCGCCGATCTTGCCCTGGTCCGTGGCGATGTCGTTCAGCGGCACGTAGAACGCGGTGATGCCCAGTTTCTCCAGCGCGGCCATCACCCACGCGTCCAGGAACGGGTAGGAGTCGGCGAAGCTGAGGCCGTCCACCAGGGTCTGCGGCAGGTACAGCGAGTAGGTGATGCAGTTGCCTGCCTCCATAAACATCGCTCCCCCGCCGCTGATCCGGCGGACCACCTTGATCCCGTGTTTCGCCACTCCGTCCGGGTCCACCTCATTGCGGTAGGACTGGAAGCTGCCGATCACCGTGGACGGTTCCTGCCAGTCCCAGAACCGGAGCGTCGGATTGCGGCGGCCGGCACCTACTTCCTCGGTCAGTACCTCGTCCAGGGCGACGTTGATTTCCGTGGGCAGGACTGTGGGCGCGATGAGGTTCCAGTGATGGTCGGCCCAGGAGGTGGCCTTCGCCAGGGCGCGGCGGACCGCGATGGCGACGGCGTCGGCAGAGAAGCCGAACAGGGCGGCGCCGGGAGGCAGCGAAGCGGTGACGACGGCGGAAAGCTCGGACGCCGTCGCACCTTCCGGCAGTCCCGTGAGTCCGCGGTTAATGTCCAGGAGTGCCGCGTCCGGCTCCAGGAAAAAATCACCGCTGACGGAGACGTTGGCGAGCAGGCCGTCCGCGACGTCCAGGTCCACCACCACCAGCTTGCCGCCGGGGACTTTGTACTCGCCATGCCGGCGGGAAGCGGAATCAGCTGCTGGAGATGGCGTAGCGGTCATGGCTTCCATCCTGCCCCACAAGCGCGCCCCGGCGCCAAGCGGCCGCAGCTCACGCGTTTGGGCCCTTCAGACGGCGTCGCGCCGTTAACGCGAAAAGCCCGCACCGTTGCCGGTGCGGGCTTCCCTGGAAAGCTTGGGCGAAGTGAATTTACTTCTTGCCGCCGAAGCCCTTGAAGCGAGCGTTGAAGCGCTCGACGCGGCCTGCGGAGTCCATAATGCGCTGCTTGCCCGTGTAGAACGGGTGGGACTCGGAGGAGATTTCGACGTCGATGACCGGGTAGGTGTTGCCGTCTTCCCACTCGATGGTCTTCGAGGAAGACACAGTGGACTTGGTCAGGAACTTGACGCCGGAAGCCAGGTCGTTGAAAACAACAGCTTCGTACTTCGGGTGGATATCAGACTTCATAATGGGACCTTTGTTCACACAACTGGATTTTGCCAGTTGTCAGGTATGAATGGGATGGCCGCGTTCCGCGCCGAAAGACTCGGGACGGCCAGCTATCAATAATAGCGGATAAGCACGGTGCCAGCGAACCGCGCCGGTGCTTAGTTCCGGCGCCCGTCGCGGGGGCGCAGCTCCCAGAACGCCACGGCTGAGGCGGCAGCTACGTTAAGCGAATCCACCCCGTTGCGCATGGGGATTTTGACGGCGAGGTCGACGGCGGCAAGCGTCTCTGCGCTCATGCCGGCGCCTTCGGTGCCAAGCACCAGGGCCAGTTTCTCCGGGTTCTGAGCGGCGACCTTGTCCACGTCCTGCGCATCATCGGTCAGCTCCAGGGCCGCGACGGTAAAGCCGTGGTCCTTGAGCAGGTGCAGGTCCTGCGGCCAGCTGTTGAGCCGTGCCCACGGCACCTGGAAGACGGTGCCCATGCTCACGCGGACACTTCTGCGGTAGAGCGGGTCTCCGCAGCGGGGCGAAACCAGGACTGCGTCGATATCCAGGGCGGCGGCCGACCGGAAGATGGCCCCCACATTGGTGTGGTCCACGATGTCCTCCAGCACGGCCACGCGGCGCGCGCCGGCGAGGAGTTCGGGCAGCGGCACCGGGGCGGGACGCTGCATGGCCGCCATGGCGCCGCGGTGAAGATGGAAGCCGGTAATCTCCTCCAGCAGGGCGGCGCTGCCGATAAAGGCGGGTACATCCGGGTGGGCCCCGAGGACGTCCTGGAGATCGTCGAGCCACTTTTCCGCCAGGAAGAACGAGCGCGGCTGGTGCCCGGCAGCCAGCGCACGGCGCAGCACCCGGGAGGACTCTGCGATGTACATGCCCTCGGCGGGTTCCCGGAGCTTGCGCAGGTGCACGTCCGTGAGCTGGGTGTAGTCGGTCACGCGGGGATCGGCGGCGGACTGGAGATAGTGGATTGTCACCGGGAGATTATTTCAGCAGATTGGCGATCATGAAGCCGAGGGCCACCAGCCCCAGGACGAAGATCACCCCGCGCAGCACTGTGGGGGAAAGCCTGCGGCCCACTTTGGCGCCCAGGAGACCGCCGATGCTTGAGCTGACGGCGATCAGCAGCACCACGAGCCAGTTGATCCGGTCGAACGCGAACAGCAGGTAGGAGATGGCAGCCACCAGGTTCACGCCGAGCACCAGGATGTTTTTCATGGCGTTCGCGTTCTGGATGGTGCCCGTGAGGAAGACGCCCAGGATGCCCACCAGCAGGATCCCCTGCGCAGCCACGAAGTAGCCTCCGTAAACACCGGCAAGGTAGACCAGCACCACCAGGAGGACAGCGTGCCGTTTGTCCCGCACCGCGTGCTCCGGGTTCTCCTCGCGGTTGCGCACCCAGGCCTGCATACGCGGCTGGAATACCACCATCAGCAGGGCCAGTACCAGCAGGACCGGGGCCACGTAGTGGAAGACCTTTTCCGGCAGGTGCAGGAGAAGCCAGGCGCCGGAGATGCCGCCGAGCAGGGACGCCGGCAGCAGCCGCATCAGTTGGCGGCCGCGGCCTTTGAGCTCCCGGCGGTAGCCGAACGCCCCTGCGGCCGTCCCGAAAACGAGGCCCATCGCATTGCTCATCGAGGCAACAACGGGTGTGACTCCCAGGGCGATCAGGACGGGGAACGTCACCAGGGTGCCGGAGCCCACCACGGCGTTGATAGTGCCGGCCCAGAGGCCGGCGATGGACACTAAGATGCTGCTGAGGAGATCCAAGGTGCTGCGGTGGCGCCGTTAGCGGCGGGCGACGGCGGTGTACCGGCCGGCGTTCTCGGTCACATCGAGGTCCAGGCCGAAGGTTTCACTCAGGTTTTCGGCGGTCAGCACCTCAGTGATGGGGCCCGCGGCCACCACGCCGCCGTCGCGCAGCAGCATGGCATGCGTGAAGCCCGGCGGAACTTCCTCAAGGTGGTGGGTCACCAGCACCATGGCGGGCGCGGCCTCGTCACGGGCCAGTTCCCCCAGCTTGTGGACGAGTTCCTCGCGGCCGCCGAGGTCCAGGCCGGCGGCCGGTTCATCCAGCAGCAGCAGTTCAGGATCGGTCATCAGGGCGCGGGCGATCTGGACGCGCTTGCGCTCCCCCTCGGACAACGTTGCGAAGGTGCGGTTCAGGAGGGGGCCCATCCCCCAGTCGTTGAGGAGGCGGAAAGCCCGCCGTTCGTCGTCGCGCTCGTACCCCTCGCGCCAGCGGCCCGTCACGCCATAGGCGGCGGTCACCACCACGTTGAGGACGTTCTCGTGCTCAGGAATCTGGGTGGCGAGGGCGGCTGAGGAAAGCCCGATGCGGGGGCGGAGCTCAAAGACGTCAACCCGGCCCAGGATCTCGTCAAGGATCCCTGCCGTGCCGCTGCTGGGGTGCATCCGGGCGGCAGCAATCTGGAGGAGTGTGGTCTTGCCGGCACCGTTCGGGCCGAGGATCACCCAGCGTTCGCCGTCGTTGACCTGCCAGTCGACTTTGTCCAGCAGGGTCTTTTTGCCTCGGACAACGCTGACGGAGTCCAGTTCCAGAACATCACTCATAGGAGTAGACACTAGGACAAAAAACATGGCGACTGATAACTGGTGTGACCAGCCCGACACCGCAAATTCAGGCCGCCGAAACCGTTGGCCGATCGCGCAGCCGCACTTAGAGTGTTGGCCATGGCTATCGCACGCTTTCCCGTGGTTGTTCTCGATTGTCCTGACCCGAAAATACTGGCGGAATTTTATGCCGCCCTGCTCGACTGGAAGATCGAGGAGGGGGAGGACTGGTGGTCCATTAAGGCCGATCACGGCGATGCCCTGAGCTTCCAGAAGGTGGACTCCTACGCGCCGCCGCAGTGGCCCGGCCAGGATGTACCGCAGCAGATGCACCTCGACGTTGAGGTGGACGACCTCGACACCGCCGAAACAGAGGTGCTCAAACTGGGTGCCACCAAGCACGAATACCAGCCGGGAACAACCTTCCGGGTGTTCCTTGACCCGGCCGGCCACCCGTTCTGCCTCTGCCTGAGCTAGCGTCTTCACTGGCCGGCAGGACGCAATGAATTCAAGGGACCGCACCCCCGCTCGCTAAGATTGCAGGCATGACTTCGAACGTGACTGCGGTCAGCTACGGCCTGAATGTGACCCCTACCGGGCTGGAGCAGCTGCGTTCCGTCCTCACCACCAGCGGCGCCAAGGTGCTCTCGGAAAACAGCCTCGGTGACGAGCGCTACCAGGTCAGCGTGGCCGAACTCGAGCTTTCCGACGCAACGGCGGCCGGCCTGGCCGGGCTGCGCCGTGCGGTGGCCGAGGCCTCGATCGGCGGATTCGATACCGCCCTGGTTCCGAACGGCCTCCGCTCAGCCGGACGCAAGCTCCTGATCATGGACGTCGATTCCACCCTGATCCAGCAGGAGGTCATCGAACTCCTCGCCGCCTACGCCGGCAAGCGCGAGGAGGTGGCCGCTGTGACCGAAGCCGCCATGCGCGGGGAACTGGACTTCACCCAAAGCCTCCACGCACGGGTGCAGGTGCTCGCCGGGCTGCCGGCCGACGTCGTCCATTCCGTCCGCAAGGAAGTGAAACTCAGCGAGGGTGCGGCCGTGCTCGTGGCCGCCTTCAAGGCGGCAGGTCATGTGGTGGCCGTGGTGTCCGGCGGGTTCAACCAGATCCTGGAGCCCATTGCCGGTGAGCTGGGCCTGGACTACTGGCAGGCGAACGAGCTGGAGATCGTGGACGGCGCCCTGACAGGCAAGGTGCTCGGTGCGGTGGTGGACCGCGCGGCGAAGGAGAAGTACCTGCGCGAGTGGGCGGCGGCCGAAGGCATCGCCCTGGAGCACACGGTGGCCGTGGGCGATGGCGCCAACGACCTGGACATGCTCGGCGCGGCCGGGATCGGCGTCGCTTTTAACGCCAAACCTGCCGTGCGCGCCGTGGCCGATGCCGCCGTCAACATGCCATACCTGGACGCCGTCCGCCACGTCGCCGGAGTCTAGCGACTCTTAACTCTTAATAGGGAAAGGGCCCACGTTCGCAGGAATTCCTTGCGGCGTGGGCCCTTCTCGTGTGCGTGGGAAGCCTAGCTGGCGGGCTGGGCGCCCTTGCCGAAGTAGTCGGCGCCGCCGGCATATTCTGTGTGGCCGGACTCGACGTCGGCCGTGACCATGCTTGCCACTACCTCCGCGAACTCCTCCACGGAGTACAGCTTGCCGGCCTCGGCCCGCCGCGCCTCAATGGCACCCGGCGTGGAGCGGTCCAGGAGCGTGGCCGTGACGGTGCCCTCGATCATGTCGCCGGACACCACCACCAGGCTGATGCCCTTTTCGGCCAGGTTAGGGATGAGATCGCGCAGGGCGTCCTCTCCGGCGCGCTTGCTGCGGGCCACGGGCTCGTAGGCCTCCATGGTGGGCACCGTGTTGATGAAGTGGGCCTGGTGGCTGGTGACGAACACCACGCGGGAGCCTTCCTTCATGAGCGGCACGGCTGCGTTGAGCATGTTGACCTGCGCATCGCGGTTCAGCTTGAGCGCGTAGTCCTCCCCCATGCCGGTTTCCATGCCGCCGGACGCGTTGAGGACCAGGATGTCCAACGACCCGAAGTTCTCCATGGCGGCGGAGGCCAGGGCCTGTACGCCTTCCTGGGTGGTGAGGTCAGCACCTACGGCGACGGCGCGGCCGCCGGCGGCTTCGATCCCCTGCACCACCTTGTTGGCGCGCGGAGCCTTCTGGCGGTAGTTGACCACCACCGCGGCACCCTGTCCGGCGAGGATCTTGGCTACGTCAGCGCCGATGCCGCGTGATGATCCGGTGACGATAGCGGTCTTGTTGTCGAGCAGTCCCATACGAGCTCCCTTTGTTCGAAACGTCTAAATCCCTGATGGTCTGCTGTCCATCATGCCAGTGCGTCCTGATGATTCGCTTGTGCAACCCCCACAAAGAAGCACCCTGCACCTAGTGTGCTGAGGGGTCAGTGCCCCATGCCCAGGCCGCCGTCAACAGGGATGACGGCGCCGGAGATGTAACCCGCCTCGTCGCTGGAAATCCAGCGGACCACGTTGGCCACTTCGCTGGCCTCGGCAAAGCGGCCGGCGGGAATGCTGGACAGGTAGTCCTTCTGGGTGGCTTCGGGGAGCTCTGCCGTCATGTCCGTGTTGATGAATCCCGGCGCCACCACGTTGGCGGTGATGCCGCGCGAGCCCAGCTCGCGGGTCAGGGAACGGGCAATACCCACCAGGCCCGCCTTCGAAGCGGAGTAGTTGATCTGCCCGGGCGCGCCGTACAGGCCCGATACGGAGGAGATCAGGACCACGCGGCCCTTGCGGAGGCGGATCATGCCCTTGGAGGCACGCTTGATGACGCGGAAGGCACCAGTGAGGTTGGTGTCGATGACTGACGTGAAGTCATCTTCGCTCATGCGCAGCAGCAGGGTGTCCTTGGTGATGCCGGCGTTGGCCACCAGCACCTCCACGGGACCATGGGCAGCTTCCACCTCCTTGAAGGCAGCATCCACGGAGGCCTCGTCGGTGACGTCGGCCCGGACGCCCAGGATCCCCTCCGGAAGTTTCGATTCGCTGCGGTAGGTCACCGCCACCTTGTCGCCATTGGCCAGAAAAGCTTCAGCAATGGCGAGCCCGATGCCGCGGTTTCCGCCGGTGATCAGGACGCTGCGGGGGGCGGTGGCTGCTTCAGTCATGTAGGGGCTCCGGATTTCTGCGGCATGATGCACCGCGGTAGATGAGGGTGGTTTGGCTGACTTTGATCTTAGCGTCCCGTCCCGGGCAGGGTTTGGGCGCCACTGCCGATGGTGAGAGAATTGATGCAAGCCTTTGGAGCGTGATCAGCCACCGTGACCCTTGAAAACCATGCGGGACAAGCCGCGGCCGGAGAACCAGGGCGGTTCTCCGGCGATTCGGAAGTCCACAGCATCACGGAAGCTGCTGGCGCGCACTCGGAGGACATGCACCAGCGCATGGTCAAGTACGCGCTGGCCATGGGCATCCGCATGGTGTGCCTGATCATGATTTTCGTGGTGGATGGCTGGTTTAAGATCGTGATGGTTGCCGGTGCGGTCTTCCTGCCGTGGATAGCAGTAGTCATCGCAAACGGCAACGACAAGGCCGAGGGGCACAGCGACCTCCTGCTCGATTCCGCGCCGCTCGCGGAAATTGAAAGTCCGCCTCCGCCGTCGGCCGAGGACGGGCATGGCAGCGAGGTCCTGCAGGGCGAGCTGATCACCGACGACGACGAAACACCAACTGAGCAGGAGCGGAGGGCATCATGAGTATTTTCGACTTCGCTGCGGGAACGGATCCCGTGATGGGCGAATCTGCTGCCGTGTGCTCCCGCAAGGCGTGCCGGTCGCAGGCTTCATGGCAGCTGCTGTGGAACAACCCCAAGATCCATACCCCGGAGCGCCGCAAGACGTGGCTTGCCTGTGGCGACCACCGCGAGTGGCTTGAGGACTACCTTCAAACACGTGGCCTGTGGAAGGAAACTGTGCCGCTCGAGGACGGCCGGGTATCCGGTGCCTTGGAGCAGGACAGCTGAATGTACCGGTTCCTCTTTTCCAGCAAATGGCTGGGTTATCTCCTGCTGGCCGGGATCTTCGCCTCCGCCTGTGTTTTCCTTGGCCGCTGGCAGATGGACCGGCGGGCCGAGACCCTGGCTGAGATCAACCGTGTGGTCACCAACTACTCGGCGGCCCCTGTCCCTTTCGCCGATGTCAGGGACGAGTTTGCTCAGCTGGACCCGGCCAGAGAGTGGACGCAGGTTGAGCTGAAAGGCTCATATCTTGTTGACGGGCAGCGCATCGTCCGGAACCGGCCGCTGAACGGCCAGCCGGGTTACGAGGTGGTTGTCCCGTTCCGGCTGACGACCGGCGAAACCGTGGTCATCGACCGGGGATGGCTGCCTATCGGCAACAAGAATCCCGGCAGCCCCGATTCCGTGCCGGCTCCTCCCCCGGGTGAGGTGACCGCCGTCGTGCGTTTGAAGCATCCCGAGCCTGAACTGCAGCGGGGCGCGCCGGAGGGACAGCTGGCCTCCATTGACCTCGCGGCCTACTCCGCGCAGCTCGGCTACCCCCTGCTGACGGGTGCCTACGGGCAGCTCGCCTCAGAGACGCCGCCCGCCGCAGAGATGCCCCTGGCGTTCCCGAAGCCGTCCACCGAGGAGGGCACCCACCTGTCCTACTCACTCCAGTGGTTCGCCTTCGGCGTGCTGATGTTCGTCGGCTTCGGTTATGCCGCCCGCCAGCAGGCCCGTAACGCCGCCATAGATGCCGAGGACGACGACGAGTCCGCCGAAGGTGCGCTGCATTCGGCTGCCGCGGCAGCCCGCCGTCGTCCGCCTGCTACTCGCAAGCGGAAGCACCCAACCGCCGAGGAAGAAGAAGACGCCCTCCTCGACGCCCAGGGTTTCTGAACAATGGCGGAGTACGACGGCGGCCCCGTTGCCTTGGTGCGTTCGGCGTTGGTGCGATCAGGCGTCGGCGACACTGTGCGGACCTTCCCGGCCGGTGTCCCGACCGCACTCGCGGCGGCCGGGGCATTGGAATGTGACCTCGCGGCAATCACCAACAGTCTGGTCTTTGACCTTAACGGGGAGCCCCTGCTGATTCTGGCCAGTGGTGCCGCACGGGTGGACACAAAGCTGGTGGCCGGACAGTTGGGCGAAGGACGGATCCGCCGGGCCTCCCCCGAGTTCGTGCTGCAGCACACCGGCCAGCACGTAGGTGGAGTCGCCCCCGTGGGCCACCCCGAAAAGATCAGGACCCTCCTGGACGAGTCGCTCCAAAAGCACGATGTACTCTGGGCCGGAGCGGGCGACCACAACTCAATGTTCAGCATCACCTACCGGCAACTTCAAGAAATTACCGAAGCCCTGGAACTGAAGGTGCGCTGAGAACTGAACCACGCTGACCGGTGACCAACCCACAAGCGAGGTAGTGCGGGTGATTTATGCAGCGTGCGTCTAAGCGAGGAACGAGCTAGCACGCGGGAAATCACCTACGGCGCGTAGCGGAGCCACCTAGGGAAGACGACTTAAGCCAGGGTAATCAGGTCCAGGTAGTCTTCGTTCCAGTGGTCTTCGACGCCGTCGGGCAGCAGGACGACGCGCTCCGGGTTGAGGGCTTCGACTGCACCTTCGTCGTGGCTGACCAGGACGACGGCGCCGCTGTAGTTCTTGAGGGCGCCCAGGATTTCGGCGCGGCTGGCGGGGTCGAGGTTGTTGGTGGGCTCGTCCAGGAGCAGGACGTTGGCGCTCGAGGCGACGATGGTGGCGAGGGCGAGGCGGGTCTTCTCGCCGCCGGAAAGGACCCCGGCGGGCTTGTCCACGTCGTCACCCGAGAACAGGAACGAGCCCAGGATGCCGCGGACTTCGGCGTCCTTCATGTCGGGAGCAGCGGAGCGCATGTTTTCCAGCACGGTGCGGTCAACGTCGAGGGTCTCGTGTTCCTGCGCGTAATAGCCCACTTTGAGTCCGTGCCCGGCGATGACGTCACCGGTATCGGGCTTGTCCACGCCTGCCAGCATGCGCAGCAGGGTGGTCTTGCCGGCGCCGTTGAGGCCCAGGATGACAACCTTGGAGCCGCGGTCGATGGCAAGGTCCACGTCCGTGAAGATCTCGAGGGAACCGTAGGACTTGCTGAGGCCCTCTGCGGTGAGCGGGGTCTTGCCGCAGGGCGACGGATCCGGGAACCGCAGCGCTGCCACGCGGTCCTGCTCCCGGACAGCCTCCAGTCCGCTCAACAGGCGTTCGGCACGCTTGGCCATGTTCTGGGCGGCCACAGCCTTCGTGGCCTTGGCACGCATCTTGTTGGCCTGGTCCATCAGGACCTGAGCCTTCTTTTCGGCGTTGGCGCGTTCCCGCTTGCGGGCACGCTCATCGGTCTCGCGCTGGGTGAGGTAGCGCTTCCAGTCCATGTTGTAGAAGTCGATCTGCGCACGGTTGGCGTCGAGCAGGAACACCTTGTTGACGGTGGCTTCGAGCAGTTCGGTGTCGTGGCTGATGACAATCAGTCCACCCTGGTGGTTTCTCAGGAAGTCACGCAGCCAGGCGATCGAATCGGCGTCGAGGTGGTTGGTGGGTTCGTCAAGGAGCATGGTCTCGGCGTCCGAGTACAGGATCCGGGCCAGCTCAACGCGGCGGCGCTGGCCGCCGGAGAGGGTCTTGAGCGGCTGGTTCAGGAGGCGGTCCGGCAGCGCGAGGTTCGAGCAGATTGCGGCGGCCTCCGCTTCGGCGGCGTAACCACCGGCCGCCAGGAACTCGGACTCAAGCCGGTCATAGCGGTTCATGGCCTTGCGCTGGACCGCGGCGTCGTCGCTGGCCATCTCGTCATGGGCCACGCGCAGCTTGCCAAGGGCGATGTCCAGGCCTCGTACGGACAGGATCCTGTCCCGGGCCAACTGTTCCATGTCCGGCGTGCGCGGGTCCTGCGGCAGGTAACCGATCTCGCCGCTGCGGGTCACCTTCCCGGCTGCGGGAAGTCCTTCTCCCGCCAGGACGCGGGTCAGCGTGGTCTTGCCGGCACCGTTGCGGCCCACCAGGCCAATCTTGTCTCCCTTGTCGATGCGGAAGCTCACCTGGTCCATCAGGAGCCGGGCGCCGGCTCGCAGTTCAAGATCCTGGACAGTAATCACAGCAGGTAAAGCCTTTCACAGCAGGGATAAGCCGCAGCCCGAAGCATCTGTGGTGGGCGTGGGCGGCAATGGCCGACAGAACGGCCCGTTCAAGTCTACCGTTGAACGGCCCTGGTGCCGGCACTTCGAGACTGGACTCACGAAAGGAACACCCGGACAGAGGCCGTCGCGGGTGCCGTGCCAAGGATTTCCCAAGAGGCACAAGCCAAGCTTTGGGGACACCAGGGCCAGCAAGCGAAGAGTCCGCATCGACAGCGGGAGGGTTTATGGATTCCCACAACAACCAGACCAGTGATCGCAGTTTAAGCCGCCGTCAATTTGGCATGGTCCTGGGCGGCGGCGCTTTCCTGCTGCTGGCCGGGAGCGCCTATGGCGTCGTCGGGCGGAGCCCGGAGAACGCAACCACAAGTGCTGCCACCGCTTTTGGATCACTGGCCATTCTTCGCGCTGGGCGCCTTGCCCGCCTCGATGCCCGGGGCCGACCGGCCTTCAAGACCCTCGCAGCCGCTGCTTCCTACATGGACGCGGGCAGTGGCCGCGGCAGCCGCTCGGAGATCCGGCACGTCAGCAGCATCGCGGATCTCGGCGTCGACGGCCACGGCCACGACGGGGAGGCGTTGGGACGCCCAGAGTGGCCGGAACCGGTGAACCGCACCTGGGCCGACGTCGTGCTGCTGGAAGTGCAGCTGAGTAATGCCTCAGCTGCACCCGTGCTATTCAGCTCGGGGCAGCTTCGGCTAAGGCTTAGCCGATCAGCTACAACAATTACTCCCATGGATTCCGACCGCGCTCCCGGCCCCCTGGCACCTCGCGGGTCCGAACACATACTCATCAGTTACCTGGCGCCGCATGACCCCCAGGAACTGGAGCTTGACTACTCGGACGGGCAGGAGGACAAAGCCTACCGCCTGGCACTTCCACCCCTTACCGCAAGCGAGGTACGGCCATGAACACTTTGGATTTCCACATCAATGAGGGTTACGTAGCAATGGTGGACGGCTCGTTGGTCTACCACCGGGGCTTCGGCGAGCGCCCGGGCAACGTGTCCGATGTCAACCCGCCGCTGTGGATGAGCCCGCGGGTCTTCACTGCGGCCGGAAACGTGGTGGTGAGCCGGATATATCCCCTTGCCGCCCCGCCGCCTCCCATTGGCAGGCCTGGCCCGCTGCGGGATGACCCGGAAAACCCGGGGCAGTACCTGGCGAGGAAGGAGTACTGGGCCAGCTATTTCCCGGACCGGACTCTTATCGCCGAGTCGGGCAGCACCATCAGGATCAGGGTGCACAATCATCTTTCTCAACATCACGAACTCCGTTTCCATGGCGCCCGCCCGTCCGGCGGCGACGTCAGCACTGGCCCTGTAGCTCCGGGATCATCCTCTCTTCTCGAATTCGCAGCGCCGCCACCTGGGACGTATCTGTTTTCGGACCCCGGCAATGAGCCTGTGGAACGGACTCTTGGCCTTTACGGCGGGCTAGTGGTCATAGACCCGTCGAGCCCCTGGCAGCTCTATCCCGGCGGACCCGAGTTCGAGCGCCAGTGGCTGTGGTTGTGCCACGACGTCGATCCTGTCTGGGCGCAAATCGCCGCCCGGGGCCGCCCGGTCAACCCCGTCTCCACACAGGCCGTGCCCCGGTACTTCACCATCAATGGGTACTCGGGCTACCAGTCACTGGCAGTAACCGCCGATGAAGGATTCAACGAACGCCGGGAGCAGGACACGCTGCCCTCGGGCTACCCCCGGGAAACAGACGTCCGGAACTTCAGCGCCTCACCGGCTGGCGGCGCCGTCCGCACCGGCCAGCTGATGAGGATGATCAACGCCGGCGTCGTGGACCACCAGCTTCACTACCACGGGAACCATGTGTGGACCGTACGGGCCAACGGGCTTGATTTCCTGCGTCAGGACGGACGGGTCAGCCCCGATGGCGACGTCATCCTGCAGCACTGGGAGGACACCGTCCAGTTGACTCCGCTGGACCGAAAGGAATCACTGCTTCCGGTTCGCCGTCCACCGGATGTGGTTGCCCCGGTGTGGGATGCCCGCTCGGCCGACTGGAGGTATCCGATGCACTGCCACGCGGAGCCTTCCCAGACGGCGGCAGGCGGACTCTATCCGGGCGGCCTTGTGGCTGACTGGGTACTGGCCGCGGGCACCAGCCCCGATCCGGGTCTTCCGGGCACTGTGGCCGAAGGCCATCACCAGTACCGGAGCCAGGTGGAGTTCGCGTCGGATCAACCCCACGAAGGCAGCCCGGAGACTGAATTCCTCCAGCGCCCGGACGTAAGAATGGAGTTCGACTTCTTCAACAGGAAGTTGAGGTTGCCGAACGGCCCCGAAATTGAATTCTGGAGTTTTGAAAGCGGCAATTCAGGCCGTGGACTTCCTGCACCCTTATTGCGGCTGACGGAGGGACAGGTGTTCCACGGCACCATCAAACCCAGCAAGAGGGTCCACACCATCCATTGGCACGGCATCGAACCGGACCCCCGGAACGACGGTGTGGGCCACACCTCCTACGAAGTCTCCGGGCACTACACCTATCAATGGAGGCCAGACGTGGGCGAGGCCGGAAACCCCAACCGAGGCTCCGCGGGAACGTATTTTTATCACTGCCACGTCAACACACCGCTGCACGTGCAAATGGGCATGTTCGGACCAATCATCATTGATCCCCCGGTGAGTACCCCTCCACCCCCGCGGGGAACACGCCGCCATTCCGTGGAGGGCCCGCTCTACGACATCGCCACCGAGACATTGATCGCTCCCTATTCCATTGACCCGCGCTGGCACGAACTGAACCATGCAGCGGGTTTGTCGGGGGACGATGCGGGGCTCAACCGCTTCGAACCCAAACACTTCGTGCTCCTCGGCGGAGCGGTAGCCAACCGGCCAACTGGAGACAGAGTCTGGGCGATCAGCGCGATGCGCGCCAATGTCATCAGGGCCGGCATCGCGCCCACACTGGTCCGCATGGTGAACGTCGACTATTTTCCCACCCGAACCCGCTTCCTTGATGCTGCGGGCAGGCCGGCCGAAATCGCTGAGCTGATCGCCCACGATGGGCGCCCCTTCTGGAACACGCCCAATCCGGCTGGACCGGCGGTTCAGCCCTCGGCGGCCGGCCAGCCGCTGGTCACCAGCATCCTCAAATCGGGTGCGGCCGAGAAGTTTGACTTCCTGCTGCGTCCACCGGTGGCGGGAAAGTACACCATCGCCATCGATTTCCTGCATTGGGTGACGGGTGAGGTGCAGGCGACACGTGCCGTGACCGTTACGGCTTCTTGAATGGTCCAGATTCGTGCGACGCTGGTTGCATGGATCTGGAGGTGTTGCCGGGGTTTACGATCCCGGCGTCGGAACTCCGCTGGCGGTTTTCGCGGTCGTCGGGACCAGGCGGCCAGCATGTCAACACCTCGGACAGCCGTGCGGAACTTTCGTGGAAGGTCAAAGACTCGCTGGCGATTTCAGACAGCCAGCGACTGATCCTGCTATCGCGCCTCGGGCCGCGTCTGACGGCGGGAGTGGTCACGGTGACGGCCTCTGAGCAGCGGTCCCAGCTGCGCAACCGGGAGATTGCCCTGGCCAAGCTCGCTGACCTCGTGGCAGGAGCGCTTGCTGCGGCTCCTCCTGACCGCCGGGCGACGAAACCCACCCGTGGCTCCACCCGCCGTCGCCTGGTGGCGAAGAAGCAGCGGTCAACAACGAAACAGCAACGCAGGCGGCCCGCCGAGGAGTAGGTGCGGCCTGCCGATTATGATGCTCAAATGGGGGAAAGTTCAGGCAGGGGAAAGTCCGGCGCGCGGCGGCAGATTTATGTTGAGGTCCGCATTCAGGCTCCCTTGGAACGCGTCTGGAAGCTGAGCCAGGATACATCCTTGCACTCCGCTTGGGATTTGCGGTTTTCCCGCATAGTTCCTCTTTCGGAGAACGGGCGAGGGCTTCAGCATTTCCGCTATGAGTTCCGTCTTCCATTCCACACCATCCACGGAACCGGGACATCCTTAGGGCATCGGTTCCGGCCGGACGGCCAAGCGACGTCGGTACTGAAATTCGATACCGCTGACCTTTTCTCGCCGATTGGCCAGGGTTCAGGATATTGGCGGTATATCCCCACCGGGGACGGGCTTCGCTTCATCACGGGCTACAACTATTCGCCGGGCATGGGAGCACCCGGAAAGGCAATGGATTCGTGGTTGGTCCGGCCGGCATTAGGTTGGGCGACAGCCATAAGTTTTGACCGGTTGAGGCTGTGGGCGGAGCGGGACCTTGATCCGAAAGGCTCCCGGAACCGGTGGTTCCTCGACGCCGCCGCCAGGGCGGGGGGCGCCCTGACCGCGTGTATGTTGCTACGCGAGGCGGTGGATAAACGAAGTGCGGCCGCCGCACTCACCGGCCTGGCACTGGCCGGTGCCTCCTGGTTTTTACCGCCGCACCGGACGGTGCCCAGGGCGGGTCGATGTTTGCGCATTCCACCGGACCTGCGGTCCGGGCGCGCCCCTTCGGCCCTCGCCCGCCTGGATGCGCCGTTCGCTGGCGTCACCCCTTCCGGAGAGGATGGCCATGGCGTCGATTTTTGAGCTGGGACTGGGTGAGGACTTCCAAAAGCTGCACCCGATGCTGCAGCAGCGTTTCGGCGTTGATGCTGCCGCCGGCTACGCCTGCGTGGGGCGCGGCGTGTTTTCGGAAGTGCGCCGCGGGGCATGGTGGACTGTTCCCTTCCTGCGGCTGGGCGCCTACCGCAACATCCTCTTCCCCGACCGCGGCAAGGACATCCCGTTCACGATCGAGAACTACCCATACGTTGATGGGTTTGGCCGCCCCACGGTGACATTCGTCAGGACACTCGAACTGCCCGGGGCCACACGTCGCCGGTTCGACGCCACCATGGTGCACAGCCCGCAAAGGGGCAGAGTTATTGACTACCTTGGCACCCACCAGCACCTGGCAACCGATGTCGCCCTGGAGGTTCTGGCCGACGGCTCCCTCCACCTGCAAACCGGGGCACAGCGGTTCTACGAGGGCTTCGCCGCATTCGAGTTTCCAGCCGCCCTCACCGGCACAGCCGACTTGTATGAGAACTTCGACGACGATCGAGGGGTCTACACAATCCAGATGCAGGTGCGGAACCCGTTCCTCGGTTTCCTCTTCGGATACCGGGGCGAGTTCACCTGCACGTTTCCCGCCCTTTCCGCCGGAGGAGTCCCCGGGCACCTGAAACCGGTGCGGGAAGAAATCCGCGAATAGGCCGTGGGCTTAACCGTCAGGGACGACTTTGGCCGCTTGGGAGAATGTTCCTATGGAATTCAACCGGCTGCTGCAGATCCGGCGGATCTATGCGCAGCCCGCCGCGCTGGAGCTTCCCCGAGGCAAGGAGATCGTTGATCGCTGGCCGGAGGCCGAGGTGAGGCTGGTTGAGAACCACTGGAACATCCCGGAGGTGCATGGGGATGAAACAAATGTGCCACGGTGGTCCCGGATCAAGACTGAGGCCCTGGTCCTTGGGGTCAAAAAGGCGCTCACCGTCAAACCAAATGGCAGGTCGGCGGACTTCATTGCGCCCTCCACCGCGAACGGGTGCGCCATGGCCTGCGCCTACTGCTATGTGCCCCGGCACAAGGGCTACAGCAACCCCGTGACGGTGTTTGCGAACATCGACCAGATTGCAGGCGCCCTTGAACGGCATGCCACCCGCCAAGGGATGAAGCTCGAGCCGAACCAGTGCGACCCGGAGCTCTGGGTCTATGACATCGGTGAAAACAGCGACTGCTCCGTCGATGCCCTCATCAGCGACAACGTGGAGGACCTCGTCGCGCTCTTCCGCGACCTGCCCACCGCCAAGCTCTCCTTTGCCACCAAGTACGTGAACCCCGCAATGCTGGACTGGGACCACGGCGGCCACACCAGGATCCGCTTTTCGCTGATGCCCGCCGACATGGCGAAATCGATCGACGTCCGGACCTCGCCGGTAGCCGAACGCCTGGCCGCAATCAACGACTTCGTGGATGCGGGGTACGAGGTGCACGTGAACTTCTCCCCCGTCATCATTACCGACACCTGGCTCGTGGATTGGGAGGAGTTGCTGCGCCAGCTCGACGCCACCCTGTCGCCCGCCGCCAAGGTCCAGCTCGCGGCAGAGGTGATCTTCCTGACCCACAACGAGCGCCTCCACGAGGTTAATCTGGGGTGGCACCCGCAGGCCGAGCAGGTGCTGTGGCGTCCGGACCTGCAGGAATCAAAAGTCTCATCCAACGGCTTCAGCAATGTCCGTTACCGGTCAGGCACCAAGGGCCGCTACGTGCGGCAACTGACCGCGCTTATTGAGGACATCGCCCCCTACTGCCGCATCCGCTACGCCTTCTGACACCTTGAAGACGGTCCCCTTCAGGCCCTATCCTGCACGAGAGGCGGCAGGGTGGCCGGCCCTGCCCTGAGGAGGGCGCGGGATGAATCTACTGAGCCAGATTTTCGCCGGGACAACAGCTTTGGCCCTGATTGCCGTCGGCCTGGTGGAGATTTTCCTTCACGGTGATCGCCGTTTCTACCGGCTTTTTCTGATCAAACCTGAAGATGTCGCGGCCGTGCGCATGTGGGCGATGAACATTGGCGCCTACAACATCACCTTCGGGCTGGGCATCCTTGCAGGACTGTGGGTGTTGAACACCGCTGGCAACACTGCCGGCGGGTCAGCCGTAGTGATCTTCTGCTGCGCGGGCCAAATGCTCCTGGGGATTTGGCTATGGATCACGGAGAAGCGGCTGTTGTTCAGTGCTATCGGGCAGTCCCTCGGACCCGGCCTGGCTTTGCTCTTTTACGCCATGTTCCGGTAGGCACCGTTACCGGCCGGGGCTTTGCATAGGTTCGGCCCGGGGCTTTCCCGGCGGTCCGCGCTAGACTGGACCGATCATGAACGGTGCCCGCACCCGCCTTCTGGCCTGGCTCATTGTCCTGGCGGGTTTCATCACGGGCTGCACACAGACCGTCGGCCTTGACGCGGCACCCACTGAGCAGCCGCCGTCGACTGCCTCTGCGACGACGGCCGCGACCGAAGCCGCCATCGCCCCTCAGCAGGCGCCTGCAGCCGAGACCCCGCCACCGGTTCCCACCCCGGCCAGTGTCCCCCAGCCGTTCGCCCTCAACCTTTACCAGGAGGGGGACTTTGTTCCGCAGTACACCTTCGACTGGTGTGTTGCAGCGAGCATCCAGATCGCACATAACCTGATCGACGACACAGGGGGCGGCAGCTGGACCGATCCCGGCCAGCAGGGCGAGTTGTGGGAGAGGGCGCGCGCACATTCATCCAATTCGTTCAACGGCGCCAACCCGTTCGGCTGGGCGCAGGTCCTCACCGAGGCCGGGATGGGGCCCTACGCTGTGGTCAGCATTCCCGATTACGAGGATGCACTCCAGACGGCGGCACGTGCCATGGCTAGCACTGGCCGGCCCGTTGGGCTCGTTATGTGGAGCGGCCGCCACGCGTGGGTGATGAGCGGGTTTGAATCGGTCGGCGATCCAGGCGAGTTCCCGGACTTCACGGTAACGGGCATCCGCGTACAGGATCCGCTCTACCCCTACGGCAGCGGGCAGTGGGGTCCTTCCCCCGAACCTAACAGCCTCCTCACTCCGGAACAGCTGGCCACCCAGTTCGTGGCCCGCGAGCCGCGACGCTGGAGCAGCGAACTGCCCACCGGCTACCTGCTGGTGCTGCCAGGGGCGTAGAGCCCGGTTCACTCGCGGTGGTGAGCGTCAGCGAGGGCCGGTCGATATTTAGAGGATTAGCTGATACATGCGGTGGTCCTGCCACAGGCCGGCTATGCGGAGGTAGGCACGCGCCGTCCCATAGGCCTCGAAGCCGTTCTTGTCGAGCACCCTCTGGGATGCGCTGTTGTGCAGCAGGGTCGCGGCTTCGAGACGATGCAGGCCGAGGTCGTCCCTGGCGACCTTAAGGCCTGTGCCCACAGCCGCAGTCACAGTGCCATCAGGAAGTTCACGGGAGAAGTCCACCCCCTCACACTACCCAGCAGGCCGAAGCGGTCGATGCAGATGCTCATTGCGTCCCCAAGGACATTGGTTGACCCAGCGCTGGGAGTAGCTGCAATACTCTGACCATGGCGGTCTTCTTCGAATGCATAACGCGGACAAACAGGCAGCAATCCGAGTTGTTTGATCTTGCCCGGAGCATCGATATTCACAAAAGCTCAATGGCAAAGTCTCGCGAAGAAGCCGTAGCCGGTGTGACAACAGGGCTGATCTCCTTGAATGAGGAAGTGACGTGGCGGGCATGGCATTTCGGCATCCCGCTGCGGATGACCAGCCGGATTACCGAAATGCACGCACCTGACTATTTTGTTGATGAGCAGGTCAAAGGTCCGTTTCGCCGGTTCCGGCACGTCCATGGGTTCCGGCAGGATGCCGAAGGAACAACCATGGTGGATCGTGTCGAGTTCGCGGCACCGTTCGGAATCGTTGGACGGCTGGTCGAGAAGCTGGTGCTGGCCCGTTACCTCCAAAAACTGATCGAGACGAGAAATCAGCACCTCGCAGGTGTTCTGCAGCGGCCCTAGATCAAGATGCAGCCGGCCGATTGATTTCCTGCTGGAGCGGCAGTTCACGACACGCTACTGTGGGGGCACCCAGAGAAGAGGAGAGCCCGTGGGCAAGGTGGTCATGTATGGCTCGGTGTCGGTGGACGGCTTCATCGCGGACGTGAATGACCAGCCCGGACCGCTGTTCGACTGGTTGACCAGCGGAGATGTCCCGTTGGACGGGAGCGGCGTATTGAAGGTGTCGCAGGCGTCCTACGATTACACCCGGCCGTACTGGGACCGGATCGGGGTGACGGTTGCGGGCC
This sequence comes from Arthrobacter sp. Soil_C_49, assembly GCF_057656635.1. NCBI lineage: Bacteria > Bacillati > Actinomycetota > Actinomycetes > Micrococcales > Micrococcaceae > Arthrobacter > Arthrobacter sp. Soil_C_49. The sequence goes on along the minus strand of NZ_JBDGJZ010000001.1, from coordinate 475,130 downwards.
GCCATGTCTTCGACCTGACCGACGGCTGGGATGGTACGCCTCCGAGCGGGATCGACCACGTGGTTGTGGTGACGCACCGGCCGCAGCCCGAGGCCTGGGATCCCGAGGCTCCGTTTTACTTCGTCGACGGCGTCGAGGCAGCCATGGCCAAGGCGCAAGAGCTTGCGGGTGGCCGCATCGTCGAGGTCGCCGCCGGTGACGTTGGTGGCCAGATGCTTGCCGCGGGCCTGGTGGACGAGGTGCGTATGGACGTCGTACCCGTCGTGTTCGGGTCCGGCAAGCGCTACTTCGGGTCGGTCCACGCACAGCACCTGTTGGAGGACCCCGACGTGGTTCTCCAGGGCAACCGGGTGCTGCACCTGAACTACCGGGTGCGCCGGTGACCGATCCGGGCGGGCACATGAAGACGGCGAAGTTGTGCCCAGCCGTCAGCCGCTGCTCCCGGCTTTAGTAGGCCCCCTACAAAATAGGGGCAGTCGCGCGGCGGTAACGTCGGCAGTACATTAGATTCCGCTTGTACAACCCCGACAGGACTCCCATGAGCAGCACCGACACCGCCGTCACGAACGCCCCCAAATCCAGGCGCCGCTGGAACGCCACCGACCTCGGCCTGATCGCCGTCTTCGCCGCCCTCGTGGCCGGCGCAGCCCTGGTGCCCGGCCTCGCCGTCAACGGGTTCGGCGTGCCCATCACCTTCCAGACCCTCGCGGTGATGCTCACCGGACTGGTCCTCGGCCCCGGAAGGGGCTTCGCCGCCGTCGGCCTGTACACCCTGCTGGGCCTCGCCGGCCTGCCCATCTTCAGCCAGGGCCGCAGCGGCCTGGGCATCCTCGCCGGCCCTTCAGCCGGGTACATCATCGCCTTCCCCATCGCCGCGCTGGTGGTGGGATGGCTCGCCACTGTAGTGATCCGCCGTGCCACCAAAGCCCGCACCCTCTGGCTCTTCCTGTCCGCCACGGTCACCAGCATCGTAGTGGTGCACTCACTCGGCGTCGCAGGCATCGCCCTGAACACCAAGGCCACTCTGGGCCAGGCCTTCCTGAGCGACCTGGTGTTCTACCCCGGCGACATCATTAAGAACATCCTTGCTGCGGTCATCGCCGTCGCCCTGCACCGCGCATTCCCGGACATCCTGGTACGCCGCGTCCGCCGCACCCCCGCCAATACCGCCGCCGCCACGCAGACCACCAAGGCCTAGGATTTCCCGCATGCCCGCAGTGACCTTTGACCAGGTAACGGTCGCCGTCGAGACAGATAACTCTCCGCACCCCAAAGTCCTCCTTGACGCCGTCGACCTCCGGCTCACGGAACGGCGCGTGGGCGTCATCGGTGCCAACGGCTCCGGGAAATCCACCCTCCTGCGCCTGGTCAACGGCCTCATCCAGCCAACAAGGGGCACGGTGGAGGTCGACGGCGACAATACAGTCAGTGCCGTCCGCAGGGTCCGCAGGAACGTCGGCTTCGTCTTCACCGATCCCCTCTCCCAGCTGGTGATGCCCACCGGCCGGGAAGACGTGGAACTCTCCCTCCGGCGCTCGGTAAAGAACGGCACCGAGCGCCGGAACCAGGCGGACGCAGCGCTGCAGCGCCTCGGGCTCCTGCACCTTGCAGACCAGAGCATCTACGAGCTCTCCGGCGGCGAACGGCAGCTGATGGCCCTCGCCGCCGTTCTCGCGGTGGACCCCAAAGTCCTGGTGCTCGACGAGCCCTCCACCCTCCTGGACCTCCGCAACCGCGAGCTCCTCTGCAGGACCCTGGCCGGACTGGACCAGCAGATCATCATGTCCACCCACGACCTTGACCTGGCCCTCGAAATGGACCGTGTGCTGGTGATCGAAAACGGCCAGGTCGCCTTCGACGGTGCGCCCGCCGCCGCCGTGGCCGCCTACCGCACCCTCTGCATGGACGGCCTGCACACCACAGAACCGAGCCCGCGATGAGGGGCCACGGCTTCCTCCTGGCCAACTACGTCCCTGGGAATTCCCTGGTCCACCGCGCACCGCTGGCCCTGAAGTTCCTCCTGGTGTTCGGCTGCGGCCTCGCCTCCTTCATCATCCAGGACTGGCGCATTTCGACGGCGGTCCTCGCCGTACTCTGCGGCCTCTTCCTGGTTACCGGCGCCGGCCTGAAACGGCTCTGGGGTGCCGTCCGGCCGCTGGCCGCAGTCCTGCTGGTGATCGGGCTCTTCCAGTGGTGGCAGCTCGGCGCACCCACGGCTGCGCGGATCGTCCTGAACATCCTGATCTGCGTAGTGGCTGCATCGCTGCTCACAGCCACCACACCGGTGCAAAAGCTCCTGGACGGCGTGGTCAAGGCAGCGACGCCCTTCAAAAGACTCGGCGCCGACCCCGAGCGCTTCGCCCTCACCATCGGCATCATGCTGCGCAGCATCCCCTACATCGCCGGCACCTTCGCGGATGTCCGCGACTCCGCCCGGGCACGGGGACTCGAGCGCAATCCACGGGCACTGATCCTGCCCGTGTTTATTACCTCCGTGGCCTTCGCCCGGCAGACGGGCGAGGCGCTCGCTGCCCGCGGCCTGGGCGAGGCGGAGGACTAAAGCGCCGATAGAGGCGGTTGGAAGCGTTCATACTGAAGCAACCCGGCGGTCCCCATGCCGCCGGCGATGCTGATCATGGCCAGCGCCAGGCTTCCCGGCGTGCCATTCCTGCGCGCCTGTGCGAGCAGCCGGGTCACCAGGACAGCCCCGGATGCACCGTACGCGTGCCCCAGGGCCAGCGCACCGCCGTCGAGGTTTACCCGTCCGGCGTCAATGCCCAGCTCGTCCAGGCAGGCCAGCGTCTGCGAGGCAAACGCCTCGTTGAACTCCACCAAATCCAGCTCTTCAGCGGTCACCCCCGCCGCAGCCAGCACATCCCGTGCCGCGGAGGCCGCACCAATGCCGAGCACCTCCGGTTCCACCCCGGCGGTGCCGGTGCCCAGCACCAGCAGCCCGTCGGGCATGCCCAGGTCCCGCGCGCGCTGCAGTGAAGTGATCACGACGGCGGAGGCGGCGTCCGCGTCGAAGCAGGAGTTTCCAGCGGTGACGGTCCCTCCGTCCACGAAAGCCGCAGGGAACCGGGCCATCACAGCGGAACTCAGCCCGCGGCGCGGTCCATCGTCCGCCGCAACCGTGCGGGTTCCAGCACTCAGCGGCACCAGTTCGCCGTCGAAGTATCCCGCCTCTGCCGCCGCCAGGGCCCTCTGGTGGCTGCACAGGGCGAAGGCGTCCTGCCGGTCCCTGCCGATGCCATACTTCCGGGCCACAGTCTCGGCCGCCACACCCATGTCCGGGTCGCCGAACTTCTCCGGCACAAACTGGGCCCGCGGGTAAAACTCGGGCCCGCCGTCGTCATTCCGGTGCGCCCGCAAAGGCGCCGTGCTGGTGCTTTCCACTCCCCCGGCCAGAAACAAGGGGTTGCCGCCTGCTGCCACCAGCCCGGCAGCAAGGACAATGGCGTCCAGGCCGGAACCGCACTGGCGGTCCACTGTGAGGCCGGGGACGCTGACCGGCAAACCGGCTTCGAGCAGTGCAAGCCGGGCCACATTTCCGCCGCCGCCCACGGCGTTGCCGATCACCACATCGGTTACGGCAGCAGGCTCCAGCCCTGCCACGATCTCACGCAGGACGGGCGCGAGGAGCTCGTGGGCGCGGAGTTTCCGCAATGCACCGTTGGTCCGGCAGACGGGCGTGCGCCGCGCAGCGATGATGACAGGCTGGCGGTTGGGCGGGAGGAGCTCAGGCGCCAAGGCTGTGGATCCTCGGGTCTCCCGCGCTGATCCAGTCCAGCAGCAGGTTCCGGCTGACTTTCCCGCGGTCGGTGGTCGGCAGTTCGGTGACCGAATAGTACTGGAGCGGCCACTTGTCGCGCGCCAGGATGCTCTCCAGCCCGGCCTTCAGCTGGGTGGCAGTGACACTACCGGCGGACGGTACAACCCCGGCCACAACGCGCTGGCCGCGCAGGTCGTCCGGCATCCCGGCGGCGATGGCGGCGGCCACCCCGGGCACGGCTGCGAGGGCAAGTTCCACCTCGTGCGGATAGACGTTCTTGCCGGCCGTAAGGATCATGTCCGCGCGGCGGCCCAGGATATGCAGCTCCCCCGCTTCGAGGTAGCCCTGGTCCCCTACGGTGAACCAGCCGTCGAAAGACCTGAGGGCCTGGCCGTCATCACCCCACAGGTAGCCATTGCTGACCATCCCGCTGCGCACACAAATGTTGCCGGCAGCACCGTCCGGCAGGAGTTCGCCCGAGTCGTCGAGGATCCTGACGTCCACACGGGGGAAGGGCCTGCCGATCCCGGTCCCGCCAACTTCGGCAGCTTCCCCTGCTGCCAGGCCTGCACCGGACACAAAGCTCAGCTCGGATGCGCCGTAGTACTCGTATATCGTGGCGTTGGGCGCCCAACGGCGGGCGGCCTCCAAAGTCCGCGCATCCAGCTTGGACCCCGCGCAAATGATGGTGCGGACGCCGGATGCATCCACGCATCCGGTCAGTCCACGTTCGCTCAGCATGCGCAGCATGGTGGGCACCAGCACCAGCCTGGTGACCCGGTCGTAGGTGATGGCCGCGTGGACGTCGCCGACGTCGAACGTTTCAAGGGTTTGGAATTCCGAACCTGCGTAGAGGCATTCGGACAGTGCGTACAGGTTCAGGCTTGCCGCCAGCGGGCCCGGCGCAAGCGTCACGTCGTCCTGGCCCAGCCCGAAGAACTCGATCGAAGCCTTGAACGACTCCTGCCAGGACCGCCGCGACCGCGTGAACGCCTTGGGGACGGAGGTGGTGCCCGACGTGAGGCCGATCAGGAAAGTGGCCTCCGGCCCGCCGTCGGCCAGCTCATCCTCCTCCGCGGACACGGCCGCCGGCCGGGCGGACGACTGGACCCGGCGGACAATGTCCTCCTGCAGGGTTTCGGGCCAGGCGGGATCGAGGACGGCGCATTGGCGCCCGCCGGCTACTGCGGCGGCGAACTTTACGGCGAAATCGACCGAGTTTGCTTCGCACAGGGACGTCACCGCTTTGGTGCCGGGAACCAGGGCGGCAGCGGCATCGCGGAGCTCCGCCCAGGTAAGACGGCGACCGGCGACCACGACGGCGGTGTCGTGCGGGCGCTCTTCGGCCCAGCGCTGGATGTGGTTGAGGAAAGGCATCGGATCAACTTTACCGGCGGGCACCGGTTGAAGTCCGGGCCCGCGGGTATTGTGACTTTATGAGCTTCAACGACAATGTGCAGCTGGATCCGTCACAGGTCCAGGACAGGCGCGGCATGGGCCGCGGAGTGAAGGTGGGCGGCGGCATCGGCGGCGGGCTCATCCTGCTGATCGCCACGCTCTTGGGTGTGAATCCGCAGCTGCTTGAAGGGCTGGCCGGGGCCGGGCAGGAGCCTCAAAGCCAGGGCACGGCACCGGCCTGCGAAACAGGCGCCGACGCCGACGCCCGGGTGGACTGCCGCATCACGGGCACGGTCAACAGCCTCAACGCCTTCTGGCCGGCATACCTGCAGCAGTACAACGTGCAGTACCCGCAGCCGGAGACAGTGATTTTCGAACAGGGGGTCAGCACCGGCTGCGGCACGGCCTCCAGCGCCGTGGGACCGTTCTATTGCCCCACGGATACCACCGCCTACTTCGACCCCGGCTTCTTCCAGGAGCTGGTGGACCGGTTCGGATCCTCGGGCGGCCCGCTCGCGCAGGAGTACGTTGTGGCCCACGAGTTCGGGCACCACATCCAGAACGTGCTGGGGAACCTGGACCGGGCACAGCAGGATCCGCAGGGCCCGGAATCAGGTGCGGTCCGCGTTGAACTCCAGGCTGACTGCTACGCCGGGCTGTGGGCAAGGCACGCCTCAACCCAGCCGGGCCCGGACGGCCAGCCGTTCCTTGAACAGCTCACCCAGCAGGACCTCAACGACGCCCTGTCCGCTGCCTCAGCGGTCGGCGATGACCGGATCCAGGAAGCCGCAACCGGCCGCGTCTCCCCCGAAGCCTGGACGCATGGATCCAGTGAGCAGCGCCAGCGGTGGTTCTACCAGGGCTACCAGACGGGCGACATCAACCAGTGCGACACGTTCTCCGCGCCTAACCTCTAGGGCGGGAGAGAGCGGGGAACGACGACGGCGGGCCACCTTTCCTCTGAAAGGTGACCCGCCGTCGTCGTACTTATCTAGATGTTGAAGCCGAGGGCCCGCATCTGGTCCTTGCCGTCGTCGGTGATCCGTTCCGGACCCCATGGCGGCATCCAGACCCAGTTCAGGCGCCAGTCGTCAACCACGCCGTCCAGGGCCTTGCCAACCTGCTCCTCGAGGACATCGGTGAGCGGGCACGCGGCGGTGGTCAGGGTCATGTCGATCAGCAGCGCGCCGTCCTCGTCGGAGTACTTCAGGCCGTACAGCAGGCCGAGGTCCACCACGTTGACGCCGAGCTCAGGATCGATCACATCCTTGAGCGCTTCCTCAACGTCCTCCAGGCTGGTGCGGGACGCGTTGATTTCGGTCATGGCGAAGTCCTTACTAGGCCTGGACCGCGGCGGGTGCAGCGGCGGCGCCGGCACCCTTGGCGTAACGGTCGTAGCCTTCTTCTTCCAGGCGGTCGGCGAGCTCGGGGCCGCCTTCCTCAACAACCTGTCCGTCCACGAACACGTGGACGAAGTCAGGCTTGATGTAGCGCAGGATGCGGGTGTAGTGGGTGATGAGCAGCGTGCCCATGTTGCCTTCGGCGTGCGCGCGGTTGACGCCTTCGGAGACAACCTTCAGCGCGTCGACGTCCAGGCCGGAGTCAGTCTCGTCCAGGACGGCGAACTTGGGCTTGAAGAGTTCGAGCTGCAGGATCTCCACACGCTTCTTTTCGCCGCCGGAGAAGCCTTCGTTGACGTTGCGCTGGGCGAAGTCGGCGTCGATGCGCAGCTGCTCCATGGCAGCCTTGACGTCCTTGGTCCAGGTGCGCAGGGCCGGTGCCTGGCCGTCGATGGCGGTCTTGGCGGTGCGCAGGAAGTTGGTCATGCTGACACCGGGGACCTCCACGGGGTACTGCATGGCCAGGAAGACGCCGGCGCGGGCGCGCTCGTCAACGCTCATTTCCAGGACGTCTTCGCCGTCCAGGGTGATGGAGCCGCTGGTCACGTTGTAGCGCGGGTGGCCTGCGATGGTGGAGGCCAGCGTGGACTTGCCGGAGCCGTTGGGGCCCATGATGGCGTGGGTTTCGCCGGTCCGGATGGTCAGGCTGACGCCCTTCAGGATTTCCTTGGTGCCCTGCTCCGTCTCAATGCTGACGTGCAGGTCCTTGATCTCAAGAGTAGACATATGTCTTGTTCTCCTCTGCACCGTGCCTGGCGGCTCCGGTGCGGTCTCTGTCTGGAAGTTGGTTCGTAAATCTGTGGTGCTAGCTGAAGTTTGGGGCTTCGGCGCCGTTGAGGATGTTGGTGAAGTCCACATAGACCTCATCGCCCCGCACCTCAACGGCGAACACGGGCACGGGATCGTAGGCCGGCAGCTGCAGCGGCTCGCCGGTGCGCAGATCGAACTGGGAACCGTGGCCCCAGCATTCGATGGCGCAGCCCTCCACTTCGCCCTCGGACAGTGAAATGTCCGCGTGCGAGCAGGTATCGCCAATTGCGTGGATCTCCCCCATGGAGTCCTTGACGATGGCCACCGGGTAGTCGTCGATCAGGATCCGCAGCGCCTGCTTCAGCTGGATTTCATCCACCTTGCAGACAAGCTCGCCCTTTGGCTGGTCAGTCATCTGTAAACCCGTGCTCCGTGCCTTCTAGTTGTCCGTCAGTGCGAGTTCGCGCTCAACAGCGTCGGTCAGCCGCTCCTCGATGGAGGGGACCTTGATCTGCTGGATGATCTCGTTCAGGAAGCCGCGGACCACCAGGCGGCGGGCAACATCTTCGGGGATGCCGCGTGCCATCAGGTAGAACAGGTGCTCGTCGTCCATCCGGCCGGTGGCGCTGGCGTGGCCTGCACCCTCGATCAGCCCGGTCTCGATTTCGAGGTTGGGCACGGAGTCGGCGCGGGCGCCCTCAGTCAGCAGCAGGTTGCGGTTGGCCTCGTAGGTATCGGTGCCTTCGGCTTCCTTGCGGATGAGGACGTCGCCAACCCAGACGGCGTGGGCGTTGCGGCCCTGCAGTGCGCCCTTGTAGAGCACGTTGGACTTGCAGTTGGCTACGGCGTGGTCGACGAAGAGGCGCTGCTCGAGGTGCTGGCCGGCGTCGGCGAAGTACAGGCCGAACATTTCAGCCTCGCCGCCGGGGGCGGTGAATCGGGCCGACGGCGTGACGCGGACCAGGTCGCCGCCGAGGCTCACCATGACGTGCTTGAGCTTGGCGTCGCGGCCGATCTTCGCCTGCTGGGAGGAGGCGTGGACGGCGTCGTCGTTCCATTCCTGAAGGGAGATGACCGTCAGGCTGGCGCCGTCTTCGACGATGATCTCCACGTTTTCCGAAACCACGGCGGAGCCCTTGTGGTTCAGGACTACAACCGACTTGGAGAATTTCCCGGCGACGATCACGAGGTGCTGGGCGGCGGCCTCGAGGGAGGTGCCTTCGATGTCGACGCTGATCTCCGTTGTCGCCTCGAACTCTGACGGGATGGTCAGCACGGTTGCGCCCGCGAAGTTCTCCCAGGCGTTGGCGGACACGCGGTCCTCGGGGATGCCGGCGGTACCGATGCGCTGGTCCTCGCGGCCGACACTTTCAACAGTGACCTGCTCGGGACCGTTGACCACCACGGTGGGTGCGGCGCCGGACAGGACCTCGGAGTGCAGCCCGCGGAGGCGCTTGAGCGGGGTGAAGCGCCAGTCTTCCTCCATGCCGGTGAGCGGCTTGAAGTCGGCCAGCTTGTAGGACGTGAGGCGCCCGGCGCGTGAGCTGTCCGGGATGCCGACGCCGCCGCCGTGGGAGTGGCTCTTGGCCGAATCCCCGGCGAGCGGTGCCTTGTTGCCCGCGTTGATGGGCGAAAGGCTCTCGCCTTCCTCGGTGAAGCCGTCGATGAACGGCTGGGCTGAGGGCGCGCCGATGCGTGCCTTTTCAGTAGTGATTTCAGTCATCGTTATCCGACGGACCCTTCCATCTGCAGTTCGATCAGGCGGTTCAGCTCAAGTGCGTACTCCATGGGGAGCTCGCGGGCAATCGGCTCGATGAAGCCGCGGACGATCATCGCCATGGCTTCGTCTTCGCGCATGCCGCGGGACATCAGGTAGAAGAGCTGCTCTTCGCTGACCCGGGAAACAGTTGCCTCGTGGCCCATTACAACGTCGTCCTCGCGGATGTCGATGTACGGGTAGGTGTCCGAGCGGCTGATGGTGTCAACCAGCAGTGCATCACAGCGGACGGTGTTGGCGGAGTGCTTGGCGCCTTCACGGACCTGGACCAGGCCGCGGTAGGCTGCACGGCCGCCGCCGCGGGCCACCGACTTGGAGATGATGGAGCTCTTGGTGTTCGGCGCGATGTGGACCATCTTGGAGCCGGTGTCCTGGTGCTGGCCTTCGCCGGCGAACGCGATGGACAGGGTCTCGCCCTTGGCGTGCTCGCCCACGAGGTACACGGCCGGGTACTTCATGGTGACCTTGGAACCGATGTTGCCATCGACCCATTCCATGGTGGCGCCCTCTTCGCAGATGGCACGCTTGGTCACCAGGTTGTACACGTTGTTGGACCAGTTCTGGATGGTCGTGTAGCGGACGCGGGCGCCCTTCTTCACGATGATTTCCACCACGGCGGAGTGCAGGGAGTCCGAGGTGTAGATCGGCGCGGTGCAGCCTTCGATGTAGTGGACGTAGGAGTCCTCATCGGCGATGATCAGCGTGCGCTCGAACTGGCCCATGTTTTCCGTGTTGATGCGGAAGTATGCCTGCAGCGGGATGTCCACGTGGACGCCCTTGGGGACGTATACAAAGGAGCCGCCGGACCAGACGGAGGTGTTCAGCGACGCGAACTTGTTGTCGCCCACCGGGATGACGGTGCCGAAGTACTCCTGGAAGATCTCCGGGTGTTCTTTCAGGGCAGTGTCGGTGTCGAGGAAGATGACACCCTGGCGCTCAAGGTCCTCACGCAGCTGGTGGTAGACAACCTCGGACTCGTACTGGGCGGCGACACCGGAAACCAGGCGCTGCTTTTCGGCTTCGGGGATACCCAGCTTGTCGTAGGTGTTCTTGATGTCCTCGGGAAGGTCTTCCCAGGTGGCTGCCTGCTTCTCGGTGGAGCGGACAAAGTACTTGATGTTGTCGAAGTCGATGCCGGACAGGTCCGCGCCCCAGGTGGGCATGGGCTTGCGGTCGAAGTACTTCAGGCCCTTGAGTCGAAGGTCGAGCATCCATTCCGGTTCGCTCTTCTTCGCCGAAATGTCCCGGACTACCTCTTCGTTGAGCCCACGGCGTGCGTTGGCGCCGGCGTCGTTCTTGTCGGCCCATCCGTACTCGTAGGTGCCGATGCCGTGGAGCTCGGGATTCTTTTCCAGAATCTCCGAGATCACAGTGTTTTCGGCTACCGCTTTCTCTGATAGTTGGTCCGTCATCACGGCCTTTCTTGCTGCTGGTTGGTTACTTCATTCAGGCTGGCGGGGGCTGCCGGGAGCTTTGTGGGCGCCTGGGCAGACAGCCGGCCTGTAGGAATATGGGTGGTGCAGACGTGCCCGCCGCGCGCCAGGGTGGAAAGCCGGCGCACGTCCACGCCCACCAGCCTCGAGAACACCTCGGTCTCCACGTCGCAGAAAACGGGGAACCGGGCGGCGAGCTGCTGGATGGGGCAGTGGCCCTGGCACAGCTGGACGCTGGAGAGGGCCGCCGGGAGCGGAGCCTTGGCCTCGATGGAGGCTGCCGACGCGACGAAATTATCACGGCTCAGCGCCTGGGCCAGCGCCCTGGCGCGGTCGGTGACGTTCGGGCCGGCCTTTTCGATTTCGGGCGCGTAGCGGCGCTCCATCTCGGAGAAGCGTTCGACGGCGAAAGCCCGGACGGCGTCCGGGCCCGCCATTTTCTGGAGCTGCTGGAGAGCCAGAGCGGCGATATCAAGGTAGTCGTTGCCGAGGCTGGACTGGCCCTGCGAGCTGAGGACGTAGCGGCGGGCGGGACGTCCCGCGCCCGCACCCGACCTGGCCACGCGCTTGACTTCGATGACGCCTGCGCGGGACAAATGGTCCAGGTGCCGCCGTACGGCCGCCGGGGTGAAGCCCAGCAGGTCGCCGAGCTCGGCGGCGCTGACAGGTCCGTGTTCCAGGACGGCGGACAGGACCCGGTCCCGGGTGCGCTCGTCGGCGTCGGCCACCGGACCGGCGGCCGGGCGGCCGCGGTCTGCGGGAGCCTCAAGGGCCCCGTGCCCGGCAACGGGCACAGCAGTAGCGTGGGTCATGGAATACACAACACAATAGTGTCGTAATTTAGTCCCGCGTTCCAGTAAGGGCAGGCTGACCTGTGCTGCGCTTTCCCCGTTCCCGAAGGACCGGGGAAAATACTACATCCCGTAGAATACTGGGGTGCGATCCCCCCAATCCCCGGTTCTGTCCATCAGCGGGCTAGTTAAGGATGTTGGCCCGCTTGCCAGCCTGGACGGAAAAATGCTCCGGGTGGTGAGCGGCGTCTCTTTCATTGCCGAGCGCGGCCAGGTGACCGCGCTGCTGGGTGCCAACGGCGCTGGAAAAACCACCACCCTCGAGTGCGCCCAGGGCCTCCAAAAGCGCAGCGGAGGCACTATCTCGCTGCTGGGCCAGGACCCCGCGACGGCCGGGGCGGACCTGCGCTCCCGCGTCGGTGTGATGCTCCAGGACGGCGGGCTGCCGCCGTCGTCCAGGCCCGTTCCGCTGCTGCGGCACATCGCCGGGCTGTACGAACGGCCGTGGCCCGTGGACGACCTGATCCGGCGGCTGGGCATCGATACCTTCAGCCGGACCACTGTCCGCCGGCTCTCCGGCGGGCAGAAGCAGCGGCTCGCCCTGGCCGCGGCGCTGATCGGCAGGCCGGAAGTCCTGTTCCTGGACGAGCCCAGCGCCGGATTGGATCCGCAGTCCCGCCAGCTTGTGTTCGATCTGATCACCGAGCTTCGGGATGCGGGGATGGGGATCGTCCTCACCACGCACCTGATGGACGACGCCCAGCGCCTGGCTGACTACGTTTACATCATCGACGGCGGCCGGAACGTTGCCGAGGGAACCGTGCAGGAACTGCTCCAGCGCAATCCCGGCGTGGAGGCCGGCGCCGAACACGTCCGGACACTTGAGTTTGAAGCTGCTGCGGGATTGGATTTCGACGGCGTCCTGCCGGACGGCATCACCATCTCCGAGACCCGCGCCGGCAGCTATTCAATGACCGGCAGCCTGACTCCCGCCCACCTCGCGGCCCTCGCCCGGTGGTGGGAGGCACACAACATCATGCCTGCTTCCATGAGCCTGCAGGCGCGTAGCCTTGAAGACGTCTTTCTGGATATCTCGGGAAAGGACATCCGATGAATGCGACAGCCTCCGGCGCCGCTTCCGCTGATGCCGGCAGCGCACCCATGGCCGCGCTGGGCGGAGTGTCCGGGGCACAGCGGCCCGCCTCCCTGCTGCGCCGCGTGCTGCTGCAGGGCAAATACGAGGCCCTGGCCATGCTCCGCAACGGCGAGCAGCTGATCCTGGCGGTGGTGCTGCCGCTCCTGGCCCTCGTAGGCCTGACCGTGACGCCGTTCCTTGACGGAATGGGCGGCAGCCGCGTGGACGTGGCGGTCCCCGGGATCCTTGCGCTGTGCGCGATGTCCACGGCATTCACCGGCCAGGGCATCGCCACCGGCTTCGACCGCCGTTACGGCGTGCTCCGCTTCCTTTCCACCACCCCGCTGGGGCGCGGCGGCCTGATCGCCGGCAAGGCACTCTCGGTTATGGCGGTGCTCTGCCTGCAGGTCGCCGTCGTCAGCACAGTGGCATTTGCCTTGGGCTGGCGGCCTGCCGCGGCCGGGTGGGCCCCCGGGCTGTTTCTCCTGGTCCTTGGCGCGGCCGCCTTCACCGCGCTGGGCCTGCTGGTGGCCGGGACAGTCCGGCCGGAAGCGACACTGGCCATCACCAACCTCCTGTGGATCCTGCTGGGTGCCTTGGGCGGGATTGTCATCCCCGCCGAACGGTTGCCCGCCGGCCCCCAGTCGCTGGTGCATTTCCTGCCCTCCGGCGCCCTCGGTGAATCCCTGCGCGAAGCTTTCCTTGGCGGTGCGCTCGACGGCGGCGCCGCCCTTATCCTGCTGCTTTGGACGGTCATCGCCGGGGCAGCAGCCATCCGTTGGTTCAAGTGGAATTGAGATATCCGTGAGCACGGCGTCACGCCTCCCCCAGTTCGTAAACCGCCTGTCGTCCCGGCTGCCGCGCAGCGTGGATGTCCGGGTGCGGCGCCTTGCCGTAGCTTCGCTGATCGGGCAAACCCTCCTGGTGGTGACCGGCGGAGCGGTCCGTCTGACGGCCTCCGGCCTGGGCTGCCCCACGTGGCCCCGCTGTACCGACAACTCCCTGGTGAACACCCCGGAAATGGGAATCCACGGGTTCATCGAATTTGGGAACCGGCTCCTGACCTTCGCCCTGGCGGCAGTGGCGGCTCTGATGCTGGTGTACTTGTGGAACCTCCGCAAGGAGCGCCGCGACCTCTTCCTGCTGGCCCTTGGCCTGCTGGCCAGCATTCCGGCCCAGGCCGTGATCGGCGGCATTACGGTACTGACCAACCTCAACCCCTGGGTGGTGGGACTGCACTTCCTCGTGTCCATGGCCCTGGTGGTGTTTGCCACGCTGCTGGTGAACCGCGCCTTCGGCCGGACCGGCCGGTTCCAGGCTGCCCGGCACCCAGCCCTGCCGGGGATCATGCGACCGGTGACGGCCGCCGTCGCGCTTTTTTCCGCCATTGCCGTGATGCTCGGCGTGGTGGTCACCGGCGCCGGCCCGCACGCCGGCGACGCCGATGCTCCGCGCAATGGGCTGGACTGGGACCTGTTCTCCCACATCCACGCCGTGCCGGCCTACCTGATTACGGCCGGGACCGTTGTCGCGCTGGCGCTCGTGGTCATGCGGCGGATTAGCGGGCCCTTCCGAACGGCAGTCCTGGGACTGCTGGGAGTCACCGTCCTGCAGGCCATCATCGGCTTCACCCAGTACTACAACGGTATTCCGGCCCTCCTGGTGGCAGCCCACATGCTCGGGGCTGCGCTGCTGATGGTGGCGTCGACCAACGCCTGGGATCTCGCCAAAGCGAGCCCGGTGGAGTAGCTCTCCGCCGCTCTTTAACGACGCGCCCCCGGTTCGTTTCGAACCGGGGGCGCTCCTATTCCACCGCTGATGCACTAACCGCAGGCGTGTTCCTCGCCTGTCAGCGGGCGAACGCCGGGGCAGCGGATTGTGCGGCAGCCTGGGCAGGATCCAGGAACTGGATGCCGTCCGGCTCCACCAGCAGCACGCGGGCCGTGGCGATGTCGTAAAACAGGCCGGTAGCCTGCACCCTGCCCGCGGCGAGTTCAGGGCCGACCACCGGATGGCGCTCCAATTTGCGCAACTGGACGGCGACATTCACCATGGCCAACTGGTCCACCCGGTTGTAACCGGCAGCCTCAGCGGCCACCGCCACGGGATGGTCCGCGAGTTCCCGGTAGCTGGGGCGCGAGTGGTTCAGCCAGGCATCGAAGCCGGCGCCGAGCGAGGCGTTGCCGTTTCCCTCGGCATCCGCGATCAGCGCCTTCATCGCACCGCAGTTTGAGTGGCCGCCGATGACGATTGAATCCACATCGAGGGCCTTCACCGCGAAGGACAGAGCCGAATCGATCGACGCGTCCTGGCCGTCGTGGCACACCACGTTGCCGATGTTCCGCAAGGTGAGGAGATCGCCGGGCCCGCTGCTGGTGATCAGGTTCGGGTTCACCCGGGAGTCAACGCAGGCAACAAACAGGGTGTCCGGGTTCTGGCCTTCCACCAGGTCCTGGACGAGGGGTTTGACCTGGTCGGCGAAGCGGCGGTGGTATTTGTTGATCCCGTCAAGGAGGGATCCGAGCGGCCTGGCTTCCCTGCCCGCCGGGCCCGCGGTTCCGTCCACGGCGGACCCGGCGGACTGCCAGGAGTTCCTGGGCGGAAGCGGAAGCTCCCGGGCTTCCTGCCGCTGCGGTGTCCGGTGTGCGGCGTCCTGGAAGAGGGTGTTTCCGTGTTCCTCAAGGAGGACAGTCCCGCCCGCCGCTTCGTGCTGCTTCTGCCAGGCGATCAGGGCCTCGCGGAAGGCATGGTCCACGTAGTCCGCATTCAGCTCCACCACCGCGTCGGTTCCTGCCGGAACCGAGTGCAGCACCCGGTTCAGCCGCGGCAGGGCGAAAAAGCTGCATGAGCCGCCGATGGTGACGCGCCAGGGGGCCGACGCCGAAACGGGCTGGTGTGCGTGGACTGCGGCCCGGAGCACACGCCACAGCACGCTGGCCGCGGCAAGGGCCAGGCCGATCATGACGCCTTCGAGCAGGTTCAGGAATACCACGCAAAGGAGGGTCGCCACGTAGATCAGGAGGTCGCCGGTGCGCAGGCTGGTGCGGATGTCGGCAACCTTGATGAGGCGGGCGCCGATGATCACCAGCAGCCCGGCCAGGACGGACAACGGAATCAGCTGGATCAGTCCGGCAAAAATGGCGGAGAACGCCAGGACCCACACGCCATGCAGGACGGCGGAGGCGCGGGTGGCTGCTCCTGCCTCCACGTTCGTGGCACTGCGGACAATCACGCCGGTGACCGGCAGGCCGCCCAGGGACCCGGACAGTATGTTGGCGGCCCCCTGGCCCACGAGCTCCCGGTTAAGGTTGGTGCGCGCCCCGGTATGCATTTTGTCCACGGCCACCGCGGACAGCAGGGATTCGATGCTGGCGATCAGGGCCATGGAGATGATGGCGAAGGCGACGGCACGCCAGTTGCCCTCGGGCAGTTGCGGCAGCGCGACGGCGTCGAAAATTGACCCGTCGAAGGAGATGCGCTGGACGCCCGGGGCGAACGCAACAGAGAGGGCGGTGCCGGCAACGACGGCGGCCAGCGGCCCGGGAACGCGGCGAACCGCTGCCGGGAGGTACTTCCAGCCCAGCAGGATGCCGACGACGGTGAGCCCCAGCAGGGCCGCGTGCAATTCGACGTTGGTAATGGCCGCAGGCAGTGCGCCGAGGTTCTCCAGGGCGGATCCGGCCGGCTGGGAACCCAGCAGGACGTGGATCTGCTGCAGGATGATGGTGATGCCGATGCCGGCGAGCATCGCCTTCACCACCACGGGCGAGACGGCCAGCGCGGCGCGCCCCACCCGGCTGATGCCCAGAAGCAGTTGGACGACGCCGGCCGCAGCGGTGATCGCGCAGGTCACCTGCCAGCCGAACTCCTGGACCAGGCCGGCCACCACAACGGTGAGCCCCGCCGCGGGCCCGCTCACTTGGAGCGGGGACCCGCCAAGGCTGCCGGCCACGATGCCGCCGATGGCGGCGGCGATGAGTCCGGCCATGATAGGCGCCCCGGACGCTGCCGCTATGCCGAGGGAAAGCGGGAGGGCTACCAGGAACACCACGAGGGACGCCGGGACGTCGGCGCCGAGGTGCTTCAGGAAGCCGGGCCGAACGAACTTCCGGGCGTTCTTTCCTGGTGTGGGCGGACTGTGGACCGTGGTAGGGACGGTGGAGGGATCGGGCGCCTGTGCCATGGATTTTCCTTTGCTCGCGGGCAGGATCCATTCCACAGTAACCAGATCATCACGGTGTCTGACATGAAACGTGACGGATATGACAAACTTGTCAATCTCTTGAAGAGAGTACGACCCTTCGGGGAACTTCACGGGAGTGCTGGTCGTTGCGGTCCGACAAAACAGCGCGCCACCTGGAGGAGGCGGCGCGAGTGAGCGCACGTCTGTGATGAGGCGGCCACGAGTGAGCGCTCGTTGGTGATGAGGCGGCCACGAGTGAGCGCGCGTTGGTGGCCGGGTGGTTAAAAAACTCCGGTGGTTGAGCCTGTCGAAATCAGCGTTTCGACAGGCTCAACCACCGGAGTGCGGACCTTGTACTGTCAGCCGGCCATCACCGCGGGGCCGACGAACGGATCCACCGCGAGGGCAATAAAGAGCAGTGTGAGGTAGCTGATGGATCCGTGGAAGACCTTCATGGCGCGCTTGTCCGAGATGTCCTCGCGCTGGGCCCGGTTGTAGAGCGAGTGCGATTCGTACAGGAACCAGGCGCCGGCCAGGACGGCCGTGGCGGTGTAGACCCAGCCAGCCCCGCCGGCGGGAATCATGAGCAGCGAGCAGGCCACCATGGCCCAGGCGTAGAGGACCACCTGGACTGAAACCACCTTGGCGCCGGCGATGGCTCCGAGCATGGGGACGTTGGCGTTGCGGTAGTCCTCGCCGTAGCGCATGGACAGCGGCCAATAGTGCGGCGGCGTCCAGAGGAAAATCACCATAAAGAGAATGACGGCGGGCCACTCCACCGAGTTGGTGACGGCGGCCCACGCGATCAGGACCGGAAAGCAGCCCGCGGCGCCGCCCCATACGATGTTCTGCGCTGTGCGCCGCTTGAGGATGATCGTGTAGATCACGACGTAGAAGAAGATGGCGCCCAGTCCCAGCCAGGCGGACAGCGGGTTGGCTCCGAACCACAGGATGGCGATGGCTGCCGCGCCGAGGAGCCAGGAAAAGATGAGGGCTTCACGCGGCGTGACTTCGCCGGTGACCAGCGGACGGTTCTCGGTGCGGTGCATCAGCTTGTCGATGTCGCGGTCGATGTAGCAGTTGAAGGCTCCCGCGCTGCCGGCGGCAAAGGCGCCGCCCACCAAAGTGGCCAGGATCAGCCCGATGGAGGGAAAGCCGCGTTCGGCGTAGATCATGGTGGGCAGGGTGCTGACCAGCAGCAGCTCAATCACGCGGGGCTTGGTGAGGGCGAGATACGCCTTTGCCTTACGGGCAATCCCGGCACTCGACCGGGATGCGTTCAGCGGCGTATCTGTTGTGCTCACGGTGGCAGTCACCCGTTCTGTTGGCAGTTCTGTCTGGTTGTCCAGCTTTGTCATGAGGCCTTGCCCTTGCGGGCACCGGCGGAAGCATCATTAACGTGATCCGCGCGCCGGCCGGGAGTTCCGGCGGCCGGAAAGGTCCGCAACCCGGCGCTGGCCTCCAAATATCATACCGTGCTGCTCCCCTCCCAACGGCCCGTTATGTCCCCGCGGCAATCGGCCTCCATTTGGTGCTGGTGATTGCTCGCGCACTGATTCGAGCAGATTAACTCAACCTCACTTCAGGGGGATTCATATAAGGGGACATTGCGTCCACAACGTGAGATTTGGGCCGCCCGGAGAATGGAATAGAGCTAAGCTGTCAAACAGATCAGCACGCAGCAAGGAAGCGGTGGAAAACGCATTCCCAGGCTGGCCAGTGGCTGAGTGAAAGATCAACGTTTCGATGGTGAACGGCTGGTACACACCGCAGCGGGCGCCACACAGCGTGCCTTCAAACGGAACCCGTGTGCCGCCTGGCATCAGCACAGAGAGGGGCCCGGTTTTCGTGCCACATTTGGAAGAGCAAGAACTGTCTTGGACCAACCTGGATCAGCGCGCGGTGGACACTATCCGCGTCCTGGCTGCGGACGCCGTGGAGAAGGTGGGCAACGGCCACCCCGGAACGGCCATGAGCCTCGCGCCGGCCGCATACCTTCTCTTCCAGAAGCTGATGCGCCACGATCCCCGCAACCCCGAGTGGCTGGGACGGGACCGCTTCGTCCTTTCCCCGGGCCACACTTCACTGACGCTTTACATCCAGCTGTTCCTCTCCGGCTACGGCCTGGAACTGAAGGACCTTGAGGCACTCCGCACCTGGGGTTCGCTGACTCCGGGCCACCCCGAGTACAAGCACACCGCCGGCGTGGAAATCACCACCGGCCCGCTGGGCCAGGGCCTGGCTTCCTCGGTCGGCTTCGCGTACTCCCAGCGCCGCCAGCGCGGCCTGTTCGACGCCGACGCCGCCCCGGGGACCAGCCCGTTCGACCACACCATCTGGGTGATCGCTTCCGACGGCGACCTGCAGGAAGGCGTCACGTCCGAGGCTTCCTCGCTGGCCGGTCACCAGGAACTGGGCAACCTCGTTGTTGTCTACGACGAGAACCACATCTCCATCGAGGACGACACCGACATCGCCTTCACCGAAGATGTCCTGAAGCGCTACGAGGCCTACGGCTGGCACGTCCAGCGCGTGGACTGGACCAAGACCGGCGAATACAAGGAAGACGTGCAGGAGCTCTACTCGGCACTCCTCGCCGCCAAGGCTGAAACCTCCAAGCCCTCCATCGTTTCGCTGCGCACCATCATCGGCTACCCGGCACCCAAGAAGCAGAACACCGGCAAGATCCACGGCTCGGCCCTCGGTGCCGAGGAAGTCGCAGCGCTCAAGGAAGTCCTGGGCTTCGATCCCGCCAAGTCCTTCGACGTTGACCAGGAAGTCCTGGCCCACGCCCGCGCCGTGGTGGACCGCGGTGCGGCCGCCAAGAAGGAATGGGAAGAGTCCTTCAACGCCTGGCAGGCAGCCAACCCCGAAGGCGCAGCCCTGCTCCAGCGCATCGAGGCCAAGGAACTTCCCGAAGGCCTGGACGCGGCCCTTCCGGTCTTCCCGGCCGGCAAGGACGTCTCCACCCGCGCCGCTTCAGGCAAGGTCCTGAACGCACTGGGCCCGGTCCTGCCCGAACTGTGGGGCGGTTCCGCGGACCTCGCCGAGTCGAACAACACCACCATCGAAGGCTCGCCGTCGTTCGTTCCCGCCTCCAAGCAGACGGACGCCTGGAAGGGCAACCCCTACGGCCGCGTCCTTCACTTCGGCATCCGCGAACACGCCGCGGCCTCGATCGTGAACGGCATCAGCCTCCACGGCCGCACCCGCGCGTTCTCTGGAACGTTCCTGATCTTCAGCGACTACCAGCGCCCCGCGATCCGCCTCGGCGCCCTTATGGGTGTGCCGTCCCTGTACGTCTGGACGCACGACTCCATTGGCCTCGGTGAAGACGGCCCCACCCACCAGCCGGTTGAACAGCTCGCCTCACTGCGCGCCATCGTTGGCCTGGACGTGGTCCGCCCCGGCGACGCCAACGAAGTGGCTGTTGCCTGGAAGACCATGCTGGAGAACCACAGCAACCCCGCCGGCATCGTGCTGACCCGCCAGAACATCCCCACCTGGGAGCGCGGCGAAGGCCGGGCCGACGGCGACACGTTCGGTTCCGTGGCCGGCGTCGCCAAGGGCGGGTACGTCCTGGCCGAAGCGTCCAAGGACGGCGCCACCGTTCCGGCTGACGTGCTCCTGATCGCCACCGGCTCCGAGGTCCAGCTGGCCGTCCAGGCCCGCGAAACCCTGCAGGCCGAAGGCATCGCCGCCCGCGTCGTCTCCATGCCGTGCGTTGAATGGTTCAACAAGCAGGACGCCGCGTACCGCGAGTCCGTGCTGCCCGCGGCCGTCAAGGCCCGCGTGTCCGTTGAAGCAGGACTTGCCCTGGGCTGGAAGGAATTCGTCGGCGACGCCGGCCGTTCCGTCAGCCTCGAGCACTACGGCGCTTCCGCCGACTACAAGCGCCTCTTCCAGGAGTTCGGCATCACTGCGGAAGCAGTAGCCGCCGCTGCCAAAGACTCCCTCGCCGCCGCCCAGGCCTAATAACCAATTTCTGAGGAGATAAACACCATGACTACTCCCACCCAGCAGCTTTCCGAGGCCGGAGTTTCCATCTGGCTCGATGACCTTTCCCGCGGACGCCTCGACACCGGCACCCTGCGTAAGCTCATCGAAGAAAAGAACGTGGTTGGCGTGACCACCAACCCGTCCATCTTCCACGCCGCGATCACCTCCGGCACGGACTACGACGCCACCATCGCCGCCCAGGCAGCAGCCGGGGCCAGCGTTGAGGACACCATCTTCGAGATCACCACCACCGACGTCGCCGACGCCTGCGACCTGTTCGCTCCCGTGGCAGCAGCCACCAAGGGTGTCGACGGCCGCGTGTCCATCGAAGTTGACCCGCGCCTGGCGTGGGACACTGCCGGCACCATTGCCGAAGCCAAGCACCTGTACAAGAAGGTCAACAAGGACAACGTCCTGATCAAGATCCCGGCCACCCTTGAGGGCCTCGAAGCGATCACCGCAACCCTGGCCGAAGGCATCAGCGTCAACGTGACCCTGATCTTCTCCCTGGAGCGCTACCGCGCCGTCATCAACGCCTTCCAGGCCGGCCTGGAACAGGCCAAGGAAAACGGCCACGACCTCTCCAAGATCCACTCCGTGGCATCCTTCTTCGTCTCCCGCGTGGACACCGAGATCGACAAGCGCCTGGACGCCATCGGCACCGACGAAGCCAAGGCCCTCAAGGGCAAGGCAGGCGTCGCGAACGCCCGCCTGGCCTACCAGGTCTACGAAGAGCTCTTCGCCACGGAGCGCTGGGCCCTGCTGGCAGAAGCCGGCGCACTCCCCCAGCGCCCGCTGTGGGCCTCCACGGGCGTGAAGGACCCGGCCTACCCGGACACCCTCTACGTCACCGAGCTCGTTGCACCCGGCGTGGTGAACACCATGCCGGAGAAGACGCTGGACGCCACTTTCGACCACGGCGTGGTCACCGGTGACACCATCACCGGCACCTACGCGGAAGCCAACGCCACCCTCGACGCGCTCGAGAAGCTCGGCATCTCCTACAACGACGTCGTCGCCATCCTCGAATCCGAAGGCCTGGACAAGTTCGTGGCCAGCTGGAAGGAGCTGCTCGGCGACGTCGAGGGCGCCCTGGCCTCTGCACGGAAGGCTTCCTAACCAACGATGAGCACACTCAGCTACGAAGCCACCGGTGCCGCACAGCAGGCACTTGAACAGCACCTTCCCACTCTGGTGGAGGACCGGATCGCCACCCGGATCTTCGCGAAGGACCACACACTGTGGGGTCCCGACGCCGAATCCGAGTCCGCGATCCGCCTCGGCTGGGTTGAGGCGGCCACCGTCTCGCAGCCGCTGGTAAAGGAGATCCTCGAACTCCGTGACGCCCTCCGGGCCGAAGGTGTGACCCGCATCGTGCTTTGCGGCATGGGCGGATCCTCGCTGGCTCCGGAGGTCATCGCCGGTACCGCCGGCGTCGAGCTGACTGTGCTGGACAGCACGGACCCTGACCAGGTCCGTGCTGCCCTGGCGGACCGGCTGGCGGAGACCGCCATTGTGGTCTCCTCCAAGTCCGGTTCCACCGTTGAGACTGATTCCCAGCGGAGGGTCTTCGAAAAGGCGTTCAACGACGCCGGGATCGATGCCGCGAGCCGGATCATCATCGTCACCGATCCGGGCTCCCCGCTGGACAAGGCTTCCCGCGAGGCCGGCTACCGGGCCGTTTTCAACGCTGACCCCAACGTCGGCGGCCGCTTCTCGGCGCTGACCGCGTTCGGCCTGGTGCCTTCGGGCCTGGCCGGCGTGGACATCCAGGCCTTCCTGGATGAGGCTGAGGAAGCTGCAGAGGTCCTCAATGAGGATGCACCCGAGAACATCGGCCTGGCACTGGGAACCGCGCTGGGCGGGACCAGCCCGCTGCGCAACAAGATCGTCATCGCCGAGGACGGTTCGGGCATTGTGGGCTTCGCCGACTGGGCTGAGCAGCTGATCGCGGAGTCCACGGGCAAGCTGGGCACCGGCGTCCTGCCGGTGGTGGCGGGCCCTTCTTCACCTGAGGTGACTTCCGGCGCGCCGGATGTCCTGGTGGTGCGGCTGGTAGCCGCGGATGCCGACGTCGAACTCGGTGAGAACCAGGTGGCCATCGCCGGGGGCCTGGCCGCGCAGATGATGGTCTGGGAGTTTGCCACGGCCGTGGCCGGCCGCCTGCTGGGCATCAACCCGTTCGACCAGCCGGACGTGGAGGCTGCCAAGGTGGCCGCCCGCGGCCTGCTGGACGCGCAGCCCGAGCCCACGCCGGCAGCTTTCGTTGACGGTGCCGTCGAGGTCCGCGGCGGCGACTGGCTGGGCGATGCTTCCACTGCGGAGGGCGCCGTCAAGGCGCTGCTGGACACGCTCGAGGCGGACAGCTACCTGAGTGTCCAGGCGTACTTTGACCGGCTGGCGTTCGCGCAGCTGGAAGGCGTCCGCGACGAGCTCGCGGCTGTCACGGGCCGTCCGGTGACTTTCGGCTGGGGCCCCCGGTTCCTGCACTCCACCGGCCAGTTCCACAAGGGCGGCCCCGCGATTGGCGTGTTCCTTCAGGTAACCGCTGCTGCGGCGGAAGACCTTGCCATCCCGGAGCGTCCCTTCACCTTCGGGGAACTGATTGCCGCGCAGGCCGCGGGCGATGCCCAGGTCCTCAGCGAGCACGGACGCCCAGTGCTTCGCCTGCACCTGACGAACCGTGCCGCCGGTGTGGCACAGTTGCAGGACATCATTGCTGCGCTGTCCGCCAGGTCAGCCTCCGTCACCGAAAGCTAAGGCACAAAGCAACATGCCAGAAACTGAATACGGCAGGTCGCCCGGGACGCGTCCCGGCAAAACGCTGCGTAATCCGCTGCGGGATCCCCGTGACCGCCGTTTGAACCGGATTGCCGGTCCGTCCTCGCTGGTGCTCTTCGGAGTCACTGGCGACCTTGCCCGCAAGAAGCTCATGCCGGCTGTGTATGACCTGGCCAACCGCGGGCTGCTGCCGCCGAGCTTCGCGCTGGTGGGTTTTGGGCGCCGGGAGTGGACTGATGAGGATTTCGCCGGTCAGGTGAAGGCCTCGGTGCAGGCCTACGCGCGCACGCCTTTTGATGAGGCGGTGTGGAACCAGCTGTCCGAGGGCATCCGTTTTGTCCAGGGCGAGTTCGACGACGACGGCGCTTTTGAGCGTCTTGGCGAGACGATCAAGGAACTCGACGACGTCCGCGGCACCCGCGGAAATCATGCGTTCTATTTGTCGATCCCGCCGAAGGCGTTCGAACAGGTCTGCCGGCAGCTGTCCAAGCACGGCCTGGCGCAGGCCGAGGGCGACAAGTGGCGGCGTGTGGTCATCGAGAAGCCATTCGGGCACGACCTCGAGTCGGCCCGGAAGCTGAACGACATCGTTGAGTCGGTGTTCCCGCAGGATGCCGTGTTCCGGATCGATCACTACCTGGGCAAGGAGACGGTCCAGAACATCCTGGCGCTGCGCTTCGCGAACCAGCTGTTCGAGCCGTTGTGGAACGCCAACTACGTGGACCACGTCCAGATCACCATGGCCGAGGACATCGGCACCGGCGGCCGGGCAGGCTATTACGACGGCGTGGGCGCCGCGAGGGACGTGATCCAGAACCACCTGCTCCAGCTGCTGGCCCTGACAGCGATGGAGGAACCGATCTCCTTCAACGCCGATGACCTGCGCGCCGAAAAGGAAAAGGTCCTCGCCGCCGTCAAGCTCCCCGATGATCTGTCCACGCACTCAGCCCGGGGGCAGTTCACCGGCGGCTGGCAGGGCGGCGAGCAGGTCCAGGGCTACCTGGAGGAAGAAGGCATCCCCGCCAACTCCACCACCGAAACGTTCGCCGCGATCCGGGTGGACATCCACACCCGCCGCTGGTCCGGGGTGCCGTTCTACCTTCGCGCCGGCAAGCGCCTGGGCCGGCGCGTGACGGAGATCGCGGTGGTGTTCAAGCGTGCACCGAACCTGTTGTTCCGTGACCACGGGGAGGATGACTTTGGCCAGAACGCCGTGGTGATCCGGGTCCAGCCCGATGAGGGCGTGACCATCCGGTTCGGTTCCAAGGTCCCGGGCACGCAGATGGAAGTCCGCGACGTGACTATGGACTTCGGCTACGGCCACTCCTTCACCGAGTCGTCCCCGGAAGCGTATGAGCGTTTGATCCTGGATGTGCTGCTGGGTGAGCCGCCGTTGTTCCCGCGGCATGAGGAAGTGGAGCTGTCCTGGAAGATCCTTGACCCGTTCGAGGACTACTGGGCCACCCTGGACGAGCAGCCCGAACCCTACGCCCCCGGTTCCTGGGGGCCGGCCAGCGCCGATGAGCTGCTGGCCCGCGACGGACGAACCTGGAGAAGGCCATGATTGTAGACCTGCCGGACACCACCACCTCCAACGTTTCCAAGAAGCTCATGGCCCTGCGCGAGCAGGGCGGCGTGATCGCACTGGGCCGGGTACTCACCCTCGTGGTGGTCACAAAATCCGGACTTGAAGAAGAAGCGATCGAGGCCGCCAACGATGCCAGCCGGGAACACCCCTGCCGGATCATCGTCCTGGCCGACGCCGGAGCCGACGCAGCGGACCGGCTCGACGCCCAAATCCGGGTGGGCGGTGACGCCGGCGCCTCCGAGGTGATCGTGCTGCGCGGCTACGGAGAACTGTCCCATGAGTCCGAGTCCCTCGTCGCTGCTTTGCTGCTCCCGGACGCACCGATCGTGGCCTGGTGGCCGCACGGCGCCCCGGAAAACGCCTGCGAGACCTCCATCGGCCGGATCGCCCACCGCCGGATCACCGACTCCGCCAACGAACCCGACCCGCAGGCGGCACTGGCGCGGATCCACAAAACCTACCGGGCCGGCGACACGGACCTGGCCTGGACCCGCCTGACCAACTGGCGGATCCAGCTCGCGGCGGCCCTGGACGAAGTGGACTCCTCGCCGGTGACTGCCGTCGCCGTCGAGGGTGCCTCGGACTCCCCGTCCACCATCCTCCTCGCGGCCTGGCTCACCCTGGCCCTGGAAGCACCGGTGACCATCGTGGCTGACCCCGCCGGGACCGGCATCCGGCGCGTACGGCTCACGCGTCCAGGCGGCGACGTCCAGCTCTTCCGCCCGGGACTGTCCGTGGCCGAGCTGACCCAGCCGGGGCAGCCCGCCCAGCGGATCACACTGCCCCGCCGCAGCCTCCGCGACTGCCTGGCCGAGGAGCTGCGGCGCCTGGACCCGGACGAAGTCTTCGGCGAAGTGATTACTATGGGACTGCCACGTACCAATCTAAGGAGCGTCCGACCCAGTGAGCGTTGAGCCAAGAGTAAGCATCCATCCTGATTCGTCGGTGCTGATGGCAGCCATTGCGGCGCGCCTGATTACCAAGCTTGTTGATGTGCAGGACAAGTACGGTGAAGCTACCGTGGTGCTGACCGGCGGCACGGTGGGCATCGGGACGCTTAAGGCTGTTGCTGACTCTCCGGCTGCTCCCGCAGTCAACTGGTCGAAGGTCAATTTCTGGTGGGGTGATGAGCGGTTCGTCGCGACCGGCGATGATGACCGGAACACCAGGCAGGCGTACGAGGCGTTGCTCTCGCACATCCCGGTGGACCCGGACCGTGTCCATGAGCCCGGCTCATCGGACCAGTTCGGCAGCCCGGAGGAGGCAGCGGAGGACTATGCGCGCCGGTTGCGGGAGGCCGCAGCTGAGGAACATGCAGCCGACATGTCTGATGACCGGCCGGAGGAACCTTCGGCGCTCCCCCGCCTGGACGTTGTCCTGCTGGGTGTGGGACCGGACGCACACATCGCGTCACTCTTCCCCGAGCAGGCCGGCATCCGGGAGAAAACCCGCACCGTGGTGGGCGTCCGCAATTCGCCCAAGCCCCCTCCCCTGCGGGTCTCGCTGACACTGCCGGCTATCAATACCGCCACGGAAGTCTGGATGGTAGTGGCTGGCGAAGACAAAGCCGGCGCTGTGGGCTTGGCACTGGCCGGCGCCAACCCGGTCCAGGTTCCTGCTGCGGGTCCCCGCGGTACATCACGGACCTTGTGGCTTATTGATGAAAATGCGGCGTCACGTGTCCCGCAGCAACTCGTCCGGAAGGACGCTGCGGGCGCGTAGCTTTTCCAGCGCTCCAGCCAGGAGGTCTTCGGCATCCTGGCTGGAGCGCCGCTCTTTAACGTATTCCAGGTGGCTCTTGTAGCCGTCATCGAGGATGTCAGCATCAGCGGGCGCCGCGCCGTCCCTTGCCGCCACCGCACCGCACCGCCGGCAATCCCACACCGCCGGAATCTGGTCCTCGGGAAGTTTGACGAACACCAACTGCGTTTCGTGTCCCTTGGCGCACCAGTACGAGATCCGGATGCGCGGAAGGCTGTTCCCGTGCTCCCCCGATTCGAGGCTCGTTCCTGTACCTGCCGTTGCACCCGCACGGGTGCCCCGGAAACCTGATGTTGGATGGATCATCGGGGCTCCTGCCTGTTAAACAGAACTGTGGCTGCCGGGGAACCGACAGCCACAGTTTAGTTCGCGGACCGGCGCGGCGGCAGTGCCCGCGCGGAACCTTTTATCCGGAGGTCAGGAGTCTCCGCCGCCGGTGAAACGCATAATAAGTCCCAGGGCGATGATGACGATGCCCCAGGTGACGCCGAGGATGATGGTGAACCGGTTCAGGTTCCGCTCAGCAACCCCTGAGGAGCTCAGGCCCGAGCTCATGCCGCCACCGAACATGTCGGACAGTCCGCCGCCCCGTCCTTTATGGAGGAGGATCAGCAACGTCAGCAGGAGGCTGGTGATGCCAAGGAGGATCTGCAGAATGACATGAAGAACGTCCACGACGGCCTTTCAGAAAGTTGGAATGACGGGAGTGTGCGCGGCGGGACGGACTAGTCCGTCACCAGGTGACTCTCGAACCTGACAATATTAGCAAACTCGGCCGGATCGAGGCTTGCGCCACCCACCAGCAGGCCGTCCACGTCGCGTTCCTTCAGGATGGCTGCGGCGTTATTGGCCTTGACCGAACCACCGTACAGGAGCCGGGTCTTGGCAGCCGTTGCGGCATCGAAAAGGGACTCAAGCTCAGTGCGGATGGCGGCGCACATTTCCTGTGCGTCTGCCGGTCCCGCAACCTCGCCCGTTCCGATGGCCCAGACGGGCTCGTAGGCCACAACAAGCTCAGCGGCCTGCTCCGGGCTTAGCCCGGCGACAGCGGCACGGAGCTGGGCGAGGGTGTGCTCGACGTGCGTGCCCGCCTGGCGGATCTCAAGGCCTTCACCCACGCAGAGCACGGGAACGAGGTTGTGCTTGAAGGCAGCCTTGACCTTGGCATTCAGAACGTCGTCGGACTCGTTGTGGATGGTCCGCCGCTCGCTGTGGCCCACCAGCACGTACTTGCAGCCCAGCTTGTTCAGGAACTGGCCGGAGATGTCACCGGTGTAGGCGCCGGAATCGAACTGGGAGAGGTCCTGGCCGCCGTAGGCGATATCCAGGTCGTCGCCCTGGACCAGGGTCTGCACGCCGCGCAGATCGGTGAACGGCGGGAAGACGGCGACCTCCACCCGGCTGTAGTCGTGCTTGGCATCTGAAAGGGTCCAGGCAAGTTTCTGCAGGAGGGTGATGGCCTGGACGTGGTCCATGTTCATTTTCCAGTTGCCCGCGATGAAAGGCTTGCGGTCAAAAGCGCCGTTCGTTGACGATGTCACGTATTCTCCAAAAGTCTTTGATATGTATGCGGCCGGCAGGCTGCCGCGGGGCAACCTGCCGGCCGGACGTCCGGTACGGCTACCGGACGCTATTACTACCGGTCCAGGACGCTAAGCCCCGGGAGTTCCTTGCCTTCGAGGTATTCCAGGCTGGCGCCGCCACCGGTGGAAATGTGCCCGAACTGGTCATCCGCGAACCCGAGGGTGCGGACTGCGGCAGCTGAGTCGCCGCCACCCACGACGGTGAACGCGCCGGTTTCGGTGAGGGCCTGGGCGATGGAACGCGTCCCGGCGGAGAACGCCTCGAATTCGAAGACGCCCATGGGGCCGTTCCAGAAGACGGTCTTGGCACCCTTGATCCGTTCGGCGAAAGCAGCCGCCGAGTCAGGTCCGATGTCCAGTCCGATACCCTGCGCACCGAAGCTGCTGCTTTCGATGGCGTCAGCGGCGACGGTCTCGTGGGCGGCGTCGGCGGCGAACTTCTCCGCCACCACCACGTCCGTAGGCACCACGAATTCGGTGCCGGCGTCCGCTGCGCGCTTCAGGTAGTCCTGGACCACGGGGATCTGGTCTTCTTCCAGCAGGCTGGAGCCCACCTTATGGCCGGCCGCGGCGAGGAAGGTGAACAGCATGCCGCCGCCCACCAGGATGGTGTCCGCCTTGCCGAGCAGGTTGTCGATGACCGCCAGCTTGTCCGAGACCTTGGAGCCGCCGAGCACCACCACGTAGGGGCGCTGGGTGTCCGCCGTAAGCTTGCGGAGAACTTCCACCTCGGTGTGCACGAGGTCGCCCAGGTAAGACGGCAGCCGGGTGGCGACGTCATACACGCTGGCGTGCTTGCGGTGCACGGCGCCGAAGGCGTCATCCACATAGGCGCCGTTGTCGCCCGTCAGGGCCACCAGCTCGTCAGCGAAGGCGCCGCGCTCGGCGTCGTCCTTGCTGGTTTCGCGGGCGTCGAAGCGGACGTTCTCCAGGACCAGCACTTCACCGTCCTGGAGGGATGCTGCGGCGTCTTTTGCGGAGCTGCCCACGGTGTCAGCGGCCAGTGTGACTGTGAAGTCCGCCAGCTCAGCCAGGCGGGCAACCGCAGGCTTGAGGGAGTACTTTTCCTCCGGGGCACCCTTGGGGCGTCCGAGGTGGGCTGTTACCAGCACGCGGGCACCGGCGTCCGTGAGCTTTCGCAGCACTGGCAGGGAGGCCTTGATCCGGCCGTCGTCAGTCACTGTAGAGCCGTCGAGCGGCACATTCAGGTCACTTCGAACCAGAATGTACCGCCCGCGGACACCTTCAGCGATCAGTTCGTTGAGGGTGTGAGATGTCATGTGTCTAACCCTAGCCCAGCTTGGACGCCACAAGCTCCGTAAGGTCAACGAGTCGGTTGGAGTAACCCCATTCGTTGTCGTACCACGAAACAACCTTGACCTGGTTGCCAATCACCTTGGTCAGGCCGGAGTCGAAGATGGACGAGGCGGGGTCGCCGACGATGTCGGAGGAGACGATGGGCTCGTCCGTGTAGGTCAGGAAGCCCTGCAGTTCCTCGGATTCGGCAGCGCGCTTGAGGGCGGCGTTGACTTCCTCCACGGTGGTCTCGCGGGAGACGGTGACGGTGAGGTCGGTGGCGGAGCCGGTGGGGACGGGAACGCGGATGGCGTAGCCGTCCAGCTTGCCCTTGAGCTCGGGCAGGACCAGGCCAATGGCCTTGGCTGCACCGGTGGAGGTGGGGACCATGTTGATGGCTGCAGCGCGTGCGCGGCGCAGGTCCTTGTGCGGGCCGTCCTGCAGGTTCTGGTCTGCGGTGTAGGCGTGGACGGTGGTCATCAGGCCACGCTCGATGCCGAATTCGTCGTTAACCACCTTGGCCAGCGGACCGAGGCAGTTGGTGGTGCAGGAAGCGTTGGAGATGATGTGGTGCGTCGCATTGTCGTAGAGGTTGTGGTTGACACCCATCACGATGGTGATGTCCTCATCCGAAGCGGGGGCGGAGATCAGGACCTTCTTGGCGCCGGCGTCAATGTGCTTCTGCGCATCGGCGGCCTTGGTGAAGAAACCGGTGGATTCGATCACGATGTCCACGCCCAGCTCGCCCCAGGGGAGGTTGGCGGGATCGCGCTCAGCCAGGACCTTGACGACGTTGCCGTTGACGACGATATTGCCGTCCTTGACCTCGATGGTTTCCTTCAGGCGGCCGCCCACGGAGTCGTACTTGAACAGGTGGGCGAGGGCCTCCGGGCTGGTGAGGTCGTTGACTGCAACGATCTCCAGGTCCGCGCCCTGTGCCAGGGCCGCGCGGAAGTAGTTGCGGCCAATACGGCCAAAGCCGTTGATACCAATACGGGTCGTCACTTTTTCAGTCTCCTTGGTGCTTTGAGAAGCACAACTAGTTGAGCGGGCTATCAAGCCAACTAACAGATCCCGCACGCCATTGGGCAGAGATGATTTACATGCGGAGGGCGACCAGCCTCATTGCTGAAGGCTAACCGCCTTCCGTGACCTATCTTACGTTTAACTGGGTCCGCCCCCGCAAGTGCGGGGGCGGACGGTCCACATTGCGGTTGGTTTAAGTCCGAATGTGAAGTTTGTTACAGGCGCGTGTAGCGCATGTCACTACCGGAGGGTGATGAGTCCGGTGGCGTTGGTGCGGGCAGCCTCGAAGCGCTTGGCGACGTCGGCCCAGTTCACGATGTTCCAGAACGCCTTGACGTAGTCGGCCTTGACGTTGACGTAGTCCAGGTAGAAGGCGTGCTCCCACATGTCCAGCATCAGCAGCGGGGTGGTGCCCAGCGCCGTGTTGCCCTGCTGGTCGTACAGCTGCTCGATGACCAGGTTCCCACCGATGGGCTCGTAGGCCAGGAAGCCCCAGCCGGAACCCTGCAGGCCGAGTGCGGCTGCGGAGAACTGGGCGCGGAACGCGTCGAAGGAACCGAAAGCGTCATCGATGGCCGCTGCCAGCTCGCCCTCGGGCTTGTCGCCGCCGTCCGGGGAGAGGTTGTTCCAGAACACGGAGTGGTTGATGTGCCCGCCGGTGTGGAACGCGAGGTCCTTCGACAGCCGGTTGATGTTGGCGAAGTCGCCCTTCTCGCGGGCTTCGGCCAGCTGGGCCAGGGCGTTGTTGGCGCCGGCCACGTAGGCGGCGTGGTGCTTGCTGTGGTGCAGCTCCATGATGCGCGCAGAAATGTGCGGCTCCAGGGCAGCGTAGTCGTAGCTGAGTTCAGGCAGTACGTACTCGGTCACAAAATCCTCCAATATCGTGGACCCTTGGTCCGGTTGGTAACTCTCGGATTGTGCATCCGGGCGTCTGGCACCCGGAATCTTTTTGATTCTATGGGCCGGTTACTCGTCCAGCATTTCCGGCGTCACATTGGCGTCCGTTCCAGGGATGCCCAGGTCAAGGGCACGCTTGTCCGCCATGGCCAACAGCCTGCGGATCCGTCCGGCGATGGCGTCCTTGGTCATCACGGGATCGGCCAGCCGGCCCAGTTCGTCCAGGCTGGCCTGCTTGTGCGCCACGCGGAGTTCGCCGGCGTACTTCAGGTGCTCCGGCACGTCGTCGCCAAGGATCTCCAGTGCCCGGTCGACCCGGGCGCCCGCGGCGACCGCGGCCTGGGCTGAGCGACGCAGGTTGGCGTCGTCAAAGTTGGCCAGCCGGTTGGCGGTGGCGCGGACTTCCTTGCGCATCCGGCGTTCCTCCCAGACCATGAGGGCGTCGTGGGCGCCCATGCGGGTGAGGAGGGCTGCGATGGTATCGCCGTCGCGGATGACCACACGGTCCACACCCCGGACCTCGCGGGCCTTCGCCTGGATGTCCAGGCGCCGGGCGGCGCCCACCAGTGCCAGCGCCGACTCCGGGCCCGGGCAGGTAACCTCCAGCGAGGAGGAGCGGCCGGGTTCGGTGAGTGAGCCATGGGCCAGGAAGGCACCCCGCCACACTGCTTCGGCGTCGGCTGCGGAACCGTTGACCACGGCGGACGGCAGCCCCCGCACGGGGCGGCCACGGCCGTCCAGGAGGCCCGTCTGCCGGGCCAGCGCCTCACCGTCGCGCACCACCCGGACCACGTAGCGGCTGGCGCGGCGCAGTCCCCCGGCGGAGACCACAATGATTTCGCTCTGGTGTCCGTAGACTTCGGCTATGGCCGCGCGGAGGCGGCGGGCCGTTGAGGCCAGGTCCACCTCGGCTTCGATGACGATCCGGCCGGAGATGATGTGGAGCCCGCCGGCGAAGCGCAGCATGGCTGAGACTTCCGCTTTCCGGACTGATGACTTCTTGATGTCCAGACGGGAAAGTTCTTCCTTGACTGATGCTGTCAGTGCCATGGCACCTTCCTAACTGTTCCCGAAAATGTCGTGGTACGCCGTGGCCAGACGCAGGGGGTCATGGACGGGTCGGCGGCCCGACGCCCCTACTTTACCCAAGACCACCTCGGCTCCGATCATCGCGGCGGCCTTCTGGAACTCAGGCAGGTCGGGAACCGATGCGGGGTCGGCGAGGACCACGTCTATGCTGAAGTCCGGCGCGTACCGCCGCAGGACATGGAGGTGGTCGGCAGCGCTCATGCCGCTGGTTTCCTTGGTGTCCGTGGCCAGGTTCATGGTCAGGAGGCGTTTGGCCGGGGTGTGGCACAGCGCCTGCTGCATCTCGGGGAGCAGCAGGTGCGGCAGCACGGAGGTGTACCAGGAGCCCGGTCCCAGGATCACCCAGTCCGCCAGTTCGATGGCGGAGAGGGCTTCCACGCAGGCGGGTGCGGCTTCGGGCAGGAGGCGCACCGACTCCAGGGAACCGGCCACGGCACACCGTGCCTGGCCGTGGATGGTCTCCAGCTGCGAGGTGCCGTCCGGGGCGGTGACCCGTACGTCGCCTTCGATGGTTAAGGGTTCGGTGGACATGGGCAGGACCTGGCCGCGGGCTCCGAGCAGCGCGCCCGCCCACCGGAGCCCGGCGACGGCGTCCCCGAGCAGCTCCCAAAGTGTGACGATCAGCAGGTTTCCCGTGGCGTGGTCGTCCAGGGAGCCGCCCGGGCCCTTTCCGGGGCGGAAGCGGTGCTGCATAACATCGCGCCAGGTCCGGCCCCAGTCCGTGTCATCGCACAGGGCGGACAGGGCCATCCGGAGGTCTCCCGGCGGGAGGACGCCGTACTCGTCGCGCAGACGCCCGGAAGACCCGCCGTCGTCCGCTACCGTGACGATGGCCGTCAGCTCCGTGGTGAGCAGGCGCAGGGCCGAAAGGGAAGCCGACAGGCCGTGGCCGCCGCCGAGTGCAACAACGTTCCGCCCTTTGACCGGCTGGTTCGGGGCCGTTCCGGCCGGTGGAACCAGCGGCAGGGCACCGGTGAAGAGCGACATTACTCCCGGCCCAGGTCCCGGTGCGTGGTGGTCACGGTGACGCGGGGAAACTGGGCCAGTTTCTTGGAAAGCTCGACGGCGACCGCCACCGAGCGGTGTTTGCCGCCGGTGCAGCCCACGGCAATGGTGGCGTAGTGCTTGTTCTCGCGGCGGTAGCCGTCCAGGACGGGTTCCAGCGCCATGACGTAGCGGTCCACGAAGTTCTTGACGCCTTCGGCTTCAAGGACGTAATCGCTGACGTCCTTGTCCAGGCCGGTGTGCGGGCGGAGCTGGGGCACCCAGTGCGGGTTGGGGATGAAGCGCACGTCCGCCACGTAGTTGGCGTCGACCGGCAGCCCGTACTTGAAGCCGAAGCTCATGATGTTCAACCGCAGGGCCACCGGGCCGGTCTCGCTGAAAAGCTCCGTGATGGCGGTGGCCAGGCCGTGGACGTTGTAACCCGAGGTGTCCAGCACGACGTCGGAGCTGTCGCGCAGTTCCTGCAGCAGCTCCCGTTCGGCGGCGATGCCGTCAAGGATGCGGCCGCCGCCCTGCAGGGGGTGCGGCCGGCGTCCCTGTTCAAACCTGCGGACCAGCACGTTGTCGCTGGCATCGAGGAAGAGGACGCGGAAGGTCACACCGCTGGCAGCCAGCGCGCCCAGCGCCGCGCGGATGTCCGCGAAGAGTCCCTTGCTGCGCACATCGATGACCACGGCCAGCCTGGGGATGGACTGCGGCGCGTGCGAGACGAGCTCGGCCAGGGTGCCCAGCATCTGCGGCGGCAGGTTTTCCACGACGTACCAGCCATGGTCCTCCAGCGCGTCAGCAGCTGTACTCCGCCCGGCTCCGGACATCCCAGTGACCACCAGCAGTTCCGCTTCGAGCGGCTTGACGGGCTGCATCCCGTCCTCCCCTGCTCCGGATTCCGCCGTTGTGTCTGCCATTAAGTCCGCCCCGTTTCTTCAGTTGCCTGGTGGGGCGGCCCGCGTTGGCCCGCACCCCTCCCCAACCCTAGCTAAGAATCGCTGAAGTCCGCTAAGTTTCAGCGGACGTGGCTGGATTTTGGTCAATCCGGTGAACTTTCTGCGTACTCCGGCGTGGTCCGGAACCCGTCAGGTTTCGATGACCTCGCCGGTGGTCATGTTGATCGCCGGCACCGGGGCCGCTTCGGGTCCGCTGCCCGAGAAGTGGTTCACGATGGCGCTGGCCAGGGCCGGGCCGATGCCCTTCGCTTCGGACAGTTCTGCCGCCGACGCTGCCTTGACCCCTTTGACCGATCCGAAGTGCGCCAGGAGGGCTTTCCGTTTGGAAGCTCCCAGCCCCGGTACCCCGTCCAGGGCGGAGGCGGTCATGGCCTTTCCACGCTTCTGCCGGTGGAACGAGATGGCGAACCGGTGCGCCTCGTCGCGGATCCGCTGCAGCAGGTACAGGCCCTGGGACGTGCGGGGCAGGATCACGGGGAAGTCGCTGTCCGGCAGCCAGACTTCCTCCAGCCGTTTGGCCAGGCCCACCACGTACACATCGTCGATGCCGAGGTCCGCGAGGGCACGGGCCGCTGCGTTGACCTGGGGCTTGCCGCCGTCCACCACCACCAGGTTGGGCGGGTAGGCGAACTTGGCCCGGGGTGCCGGCGTGGTGGTGTCGAGCAGGGCGGTGTCCTGCCGGACTGCTGTGTCAGCCGCTTCTGCCTGGCCGGGCCCTGCCTGGACCAGGTCCGCCTCCGCGGCGCCCGGGCCGCCTGCGTTGAGGACGGATTCGTCCACCTGCGCCGACTTGTCCTTCAGGTAATGCCGGAACCGCCGGGTGAGGACGTCGTGCATGGCCGCAGTGTCATCGGACGCCGCGTCGCCGGTGATGGAAAACTTCCGGTAATCGGACTTCTTGGGCAGCCCGTCCTCCACCACCACCATGGAGGCCACGACGTTCGTGCCCTGCACGTGCGAAACGTCAAAGCATTCGATGCGCAGCAGCGGCACGGGCAGGTCCAGGGCCTCCTGGAGTTCCTGCAGCGCCTGGGACCTGACGGTGAGGTCGCCCGCGCGGCGGGTCTTATGGAGCTTGAGGGCATGTTCGGCGTTTTCGCGGACCGTGGACATAAGCGCGGCTTTGTCCCCGCGCTGCGGCACCCGGATGTCCACCTTGGCACCACGCAATCCGCTGAGCCAGACCGTGAGTTCCGCCTCGTTGCTGGGTGCGACAGGCACCAGCACCTCGCGGGGCAGCCTGCCGTGGCTTTGCTCCTCATCCCCGTACACCTGCTGCAGGAGGTGCTCCACCAGGTCAGGAGTGGTGGAATCCTCCACCTTCTCCACCACCCAGCCGCGCTGGCCGCGGATCCGGCCGCCGCGGACATGGAATACCTGGACGGCGGCTTCCAACTCGTCCTCATGGAGGGCGAAGACGTCAGCATCGGTGTCTTCCGCAAGAACCACCGCGTTGCGTTCAAAGACTTTGCGAAGCGCGGTGATGTCATCGCGCAGGCGCGCCGCCCGCTCGTAGTTCAGCTCGGACACGGCTTCGGCCATCTGCTTCTCCAGCTTGCTGATGAAGCGTTTGGCTTCACCGCCCATAAAAGCGCAGAAATCCTCCGCGAGGGCCCGGTGGTCGTCCGGCGGGATCCGGCCCACGCAGGGCGCTGCGCACTTATCGATGTAGCCCAGCAGGCAGGGCCGGCCGCTGGCCTCGGCGCGCTTGAAGACGCCCGCACTGCAGCTGCGGACCGGGAAGACGCGGAGGAGGGTGTCCATGGTTTCCCGGATGGCACCGGCAGTGTAGGGGCCGAAGTAGCGGGTGCCCTTTTTCTTGTCTCCGCGCATCACCTGCACCCGCGGATATTTTTCGCCCATGGTGACAGCGAGGTAGGGGTAGGTTTTGTCGTCCCGGAAGACAACGTTGAAGCGGGGCTTGAATTCCTTGATCCAGGTGTATTCCAGCTGCAGCGATTCCAGCTCGCTGCCCACCACGGTCCATTCCACGCTGCTGGCTGCGTGGACCATGGCGTAGGTCTTGGGCAGCAGGCCTGCGGGGTTGGCGAAGTACGAGTTCAACCGGGAGCGGAGGCTTTTCGCCTTGCCCACATAGATGACGCGGCCGTTCGGGTCGCGGAACCGGTACACCCCCGGGTTGGTGGGAATTTCGCCCGTTTGGGGCCGGTAACTTGCTGGATTTGCCACCTATCCATTCTACTGAGGCACGCGGGGTGCCATAGCCGGCAAGGCAGCTACTCGATGACCTTGCTCTGGTTGTAGCTGGCGGAGCGTTCCTGGCCGCTGAGCTCGGCGATCGCGTCCATGATACGGTCCGTGACCTGCCTGCGGGCAGGGAGTGAGTGGTCCGGCCCGGTCTTGTCGAAGTACAGCGGCTCCCCCACCTTCATGGTGAAGTGTTGCGGCCTGACTCCCTTTTCACCGGCGCGCTGCAGGTTTTCGGTCCCGATCAGACCCACGGGGATCACCGGGGCACCGGTGGTCAGGGCCAGCCAGCCCACTCCGGTGCGGCCGCGGTAGAGGATGCCGTCGCGTGAACGGGTCCCTTCCGGGTAGATGCCGATTCCGCGGCCGGATTCGAGGATGTCCATGAGGGTCTTGAGCGCCTGGACGCTGGCGGCCTGTTCGCCGCGTTCCACCGGGATGGAACCCACCGATTCGAAGAAGGCTTTCATGACCTTGCCCTTGACGCCGCCGGTGGTGAAGTACTCCGCCTTGGCGAAGAAGGCGACCGGGCGGGGCATCAGCGCCTGGACAATGACGCTGTCAAAGAAGGACAGGTGGTTGGGTGCCACGATGAAGGGCCCGTCGGCGGGGACGTTTTCGATCCCGACGACGGAGGGCCGGCAGGTGCCGGCAATAAGGCTGCGCGTGGTCCAGCGGACGGCTTCAAACATTTCCATCGTTGGTCACCTCGCTCATTGCAGCCAAGTGGATGGTTTCAAGGCGGTCTATGGTGCCCGCAAGTTCGGCCGCGGTTGCCACCACGGCCACAGCTCCGGCAGTCTCCAGTTCGCCGTCGGGTGCGAACCCCCAGGCAACTCCGATGCAGTCCAGGCCGTTGGCGATGGCACCAGCGACGTCCTGCGCGCGGTCCCCCACCATCAGCGCGTGGTGCGTGCCCAGGTCCTTCAGGGCGGCAGCGATGATTTCCGTCTTTCCGACCGGGACCCCGGCCACGGCAGACTCGTCATCTGCCGAGCCGTGGATTCCCTGGAACAGCCCGTCGATCCCGTGATGTGCCAGGACGGTGTGGGCGAGCCCCTGGGGTTTCTGCGTCGCCACGGCAATCGGCCGGCCTGCAGCCGCGTAAGATTCCAGGACTTCGCGGATGCCCGGGTAGAGGCGGCTCTGGCCGATTCCGGTGGCCACGTAGTACTCCCGGTAGCGGCGGATAACCTCATCCAGCAGCCCGGCCGGAACCCCGGCCACGTTCAGCAGGGAATCGCTCAGCTTCGGGCCGATCATCGCTTCGAGCAGTTCCTGGCCGGGAACTGGAAGCCCCAGCCCCTGAAGGGCTGCGGCAATTCCATCTGTTATCCCACCGGCCGGATCGACAAGAGTGCCGTCCAGGTCAAAGATCACGGGCACTGTTGTTTGAGTCACCGGGTTAGTTTCTCACGACAGCACTCGTGCCTGAAACTCGCATTCCCGCCACGGAATATTCCTGCGTCGGCCGGGCGATCTACGGCAGGATTTCGGCCAGGAACGCAGCAGTGTGGCTGGTAGTGGACTTGGCGATCTGCTCAGGCGTGCCGGCAGCGACGATCTGGCCGCCTCCCGAGCCGCCGTCAGGACCCAGGTCCACGATCCAGTCGGCACTCTTGATGACGTCCAGGTTGTGTTCGATGGTGATCACCGTGTTGCCCTTGTCCACCAGTCCCTGCAGCACCATCAGCAGCTTGCGGATGTCCTCGAAGTGCAGGCCCGTGGTGGGCTCATCCAGGACGTAAACGCTGCGGCCGTTTGACCGCTTCTGCAGTTCCGCTGCCAGCTTCACGCGCTGGGCCTCGCCCCCGGACAGTGTGGTGGCAGGCTGCCCGAGCCGGACGTACCCCAGACCCACGTCCACGAGCGTGTTGAGGTGACGGGCGATCGGAGAAAACGCCGCAAAAAACTCGGCGCCCTCCTCGATGGGCATGTTCAGCACGTCCGCGATGGTTTTGCCCTTGTAGTGGACTTCCAGCGTTTCGCGGTTGTAGCGCGCACCATGGCACACTTCGCAGGGCACGTAGACATCCGGCAGGAAGTTCATCTCGATCTTCAGGGTGCCGTCACCGGAGCATGCTTCGCACCGCCCGCCCTTGACGTTGAAGGAGAAGCGCCCGGGAAGGTAACCGCGGACCTTCGCTTCGGTAGTTTCGGCGAAGAGCTTGCGGATGTTGTCGAAAACGCCGGTGTACGTGGCCGGGTTGGAGCGCGGTGTCCGGCCGATGGGGCTTTGGTCGACGTGCACCACCTTGTCCAGGTGTTCGAGGCCCTGGACCGTTTTGTGCCGGCCGGCTACCTGCTTGGCGCCGTTGAGCTTGTTGGCCAGCACCTTGTAGAGGATTTCGTTGACCAGGGTGGACTTGCCGGACCCGCTGACGCCGGTCACGGCGGTGAAGAGGCCCAGCGGGAAGGCGGCGTCGACGTTGACCAGGTTGTTTTCCCGGGCGCCGATCACCTTCAGTTCACGCTTTTTGTCGTACTTCCGGCGCTTCTTGGGGACCTCAATCTTCTTGCGCCCGGACAGGTAGTCGCCGGTCAGCGAAGCGGTGTTTTCCAGCAGCTCCTTGTAGGAGCCGGAGTGGACCACCTGGCCGCCGTGCTCGCCGGCGCCCGGTCCAATGTCCACCACCCAGTCGGCCACATGGATGGTGTCTTCGTCGTGCTCCACCACAATGAGCGTGTTGCCCATGTCGCGGAGCCTGGTGAGGGTATCGATGAGGCGCCGGTTATCGCGCTGGTGCAGTCCGATGGACGGTTCGTCGAGCACGTACAGGACCCCCACCAGGCCGGAACCGATCTGGGTGGCCAGCCGGATGCGCTGGGCTTCGCCGCCGGACAGCGTGGCGGACGGCCGTTCGAGGTTCAGGTATTCCAATCCGACGTCCAGCAGGAAGGTCAGGCGTGCCTGGATCTCCTTCAGCACCTGGTGTGCGATCTGCGCTTCACGGCCGGTCAGCACCAGGTTGTTCAGGAAGTCGGCGCAGTCCCGCATGGGAAGGGCGGCGACGTCGGCAATGGACTTCCCGTTGATGAGAACCGACAGGGACGCAGGATTGAGGCGCGCGCCGTTGCAGGCAGGGCAGGGAATCTGCCGCATGTACTCTTCATACCGGTCGCGGGCCCACTCGGAATCGGTCTCGCCGTGTTTCCGGTGGACGTACTGGATGGCACCTTCAAAGCCGGTGCTGTATTTCCGTTCCCGGCCGAACCGGTTGCGGTACTGCACCACCACTTTGTGGTCCTTGCCGTGCAGCACTGTTTGGCGGACGTCACTGCCGAGCTTTTCCCATGGAGTGTCCATGGAGAAACCGAGTTCCTTGGCGAGGCCCTCGAGGAGCCTGTTCCAGTATTCGGTGGTGGCAGTGCCCAGGGACCAGGGAGCGATGGCGCCCTCGGACAGCGAAAGTTCGGGGTTGGGGACGATGAGTTCCTCGTCCACTTCCAGCTTGGTGCCGATGCCGCTGCATGCCGCGCAGGCGCCGAACGGGTTGTTGAAGGAAAAGGACCTCGGCTCGATTTCGTCAATCGCCAGCGGGTGCTCGTTGGGGCAGGCCAGGTTTTCGGAGAAGGCCCGGAGCCGGTGGGGATCGTCAGCTTCGAGGTCCACGAACTCGGCGAGCACCCTGCCCTCGGCCAGGCCCAGCGCGGTTTCGATGGAGTCGGTGAGGCGCTGGCTGATGCCTTCCTTGACCACCAGGCGGTCCACTACTACTTCGATGGTGTGCTTGAACTGCTTTCCCAGCTTGGGCGGGTCATTGAGCTGGACCAGGTTTCCGTCCACGCGGGCGCGGGAGTAGCCCTTGGCGGTGAGCTCCTTGAAAAGGTCAACAAACTCCCCCTTCCGGCCGCGCACCACGGGAGCCAGGACCTGGAAGCGGGTGCCTTCGTCAAGCTCGAGCAGCTGGTCCACGATCTGCTGTGGTGTCTGCTTGGCCACTGGCTCGCCGCAGACAGGGCAGTGCGGCCGGCCCACGCGTGCCCAGAGCAGGCGCATGTAGTCGTAGATCTCGGTGATGGTTCCCACGGTGGAGCGGGGGTTTTTGCTGGTGGACTTCTGGTCGATGGAGACGGCCGGCGAGAGCCCCTCGATGAAGTCGACGTCGGGCTTGTCCACCTGGCCCAGGAACTGGCGGGCATACGCGGAGAGCGACTCGACGTAGCGGCGCTGGCCCTCGGCGAAGATGGTGTCGAAGGCGAGGGAGGATTTGCCGGAGCCGGACAACCCGGTGAAGACGATCATGGCGTCGCGCGGCAGGTCCAGGTCCACGTTGCGCAGGTTGTGCTCCCGCGCCCCCTTGACGACCAGGCGGGAGAGGTCCGGGCGCCTGGGCGCGGCGGACCGGGCCAGGGAAACTTCAACGGATTGGATGGCAGATTCTTCAGCTACGGCTTTAGGCACCCACTAATGCTAATCGAAAACTTCTTCGAACACCCACGCGGGGCGCTCAGCCGCCGTCGTAGGCCGCAGCCAGCAGCTGCACGGCCTCCGCGAACGATGCGCCCTGGGCCTTGGCGGCGGCCGCATAGTCTGCTGCCGCGGCGGACAGGCCGCCCAGGCGCTCGTCACGGGCGCAGACCACGGTGCCGTTCCTCCCCCGGGTGGCCACGACGCCGGCCGCCTCGAGTTCCTTGTACGCCCTGGCGACGGTGTGCGGTGCGACGTCCAGCCGTTCGGCCAGAGCCCTGACGGCGGGCAACCGGGTTCCCGGCGGCAGCTTTCCGCCGTCGGCCAGGTGGATTACCTGCAGCCGCAGCTGCTCGAACAGCGGCACGGAACTGGCTGCATTGGGCTTCCATGTCCCCGGGAAGTCGGCCGGCGCGTTCAAATGCCGGCCTCGAGCGCGCCGCTGCGACCCGCCTGCATGGTGAACTGTGCGTTGTAGAGGCGGGTGTAATAGCTGTTCGCAGCGAGGAGGTCCCGGTGGGTGCCCTGCTCGACGATGCGTCCGTGATCCATGACCAGAATTAGATCAGCGTCGCGGACTGTGGACAAACGGTGCGCAATAACGAAGCTGGTCCGGCCCCGGCGCAACCGGTGCATGGCCTGGCGGATCAGCAGTTCAGTCCTTGAGTCCACTGAACTTGTTGCCTCATCGAGGACCTGTACGGGACGGGCCGCCAGCTGTGCCCGGGCGATGGTGATCAGCTGCCGCTGCCCCTGGCTGAGGCCGTCACCGCCGTTCTCGAGGACGGTGTCGTACCCTTGCGGCAGCGACCTGACAAAGCGGTCCACGTGGCTGGCCTCGGCTGCGGCAAGGATGTCCGCCTCGGTGGCGCCGGGCCTGCCGTAGGCGATGTTTTCGCGGATGGTGCCCGCGAAGAGCCACGCGTCCTGGAGCACTACGCCGAAGCGGGCCCGCAGACTGTCGCGGGGAACCTCGGCAATATCCGTTCCGTCGACGGTGATCAAGCCGGCATCCGGTTCGCAGAAGCGCAGGAGGAGGTTGATCACCGTGCTCTTGCCTGCCCCGGTATGCCCGACAACCGCCACCGTCCGGCCCGGTTCCACGGTGAATGACAGGTTGCGCACCGCCGGCGCTGCTCCCGCATATCCGAACGTCACATTGTCGAAGACGATGCGGCCTTCCCGGCCTTGGGCATCTGGAGCAGCAGGCGCACCTAAAGCCGGGGACGGCGCGTCGGCGGGTTCCTCCTGCGTATCAAGCAGGGCGAAGACC
This sequence comes from Arthrobacter sp. Soil_C_49, assembly GCF_057656635.1. Classification (NCBI taxonomy): domain Bacteria; kingdom Bacillati; phylum Actinomycetota; class Actinomycetes; order Micrococcales; family Micrococcaceae; genus Arthrobacter; species Arthrobacter sp. Soil_C_49. Next base: position 432,630 of record NZ_JBDGJZ010000001.1, on the reverse strand, counting down.
CGGGCCGCCGAGGCCGCGCAGGATTGCATCAGGTTGAGCATGCCCCCGATCTGGCCAACGGGCGTGGTGAAGAGCCTGCTGAACTGGATGAAAGCCTGGATCCCGCCGATGGTCATGGACCCGGCGATGACCTGGAGGGCGCCCACCACCGCCACGGCGATGTAGCTGAGGTTGGACATCAGGACCATCAGGGGCTGCACCACCCCCGCCGAATACTGCGCCCTGGTGGCGGCCCTGGCCAGCCGCTCATTGCTCCGGGCCACAACGTCCGCTGCCTGTGCCTGCCGCCCGAAGGCTTTGATCACCTCGTGGCCGGTGATGAATTCCTCCATGTGGGCGTTCAGCTGTCCCGTTTCCATCCATTGCTTCTCGAACTGGGCCTGGGATTTCCGGGCCACCTGCACGGTGATCAGGGTGGACAGTGGCACCGTCGCAATCGCAATGGCGGCCAGCACGGGTGAGATCCACAGCATCATGGCCAGCGAGCCGCACAGCATCAGGACAGACATGATGAGTTGGGTGAGGAGCTGGTTCAGGGCCTGGGTGATGTTGTCGATGTCGTTGGTCGCCCGGCTCAGGACGTCGCCCCTGGACTGCCCGCCGAAGTAGGTGACCGGCAGCCGGTGCAGTTTGCCCTCCACCGCCTCCCGGAGTCCGTACATCAGGCCCTGCACCGCGCGGGCGGAGAGCGCACCCTGGATCCAGTTGAAGAGGGAGGCGCCAACGTACATGAGCGCTACCGCCCCCAGGATCAGACCCAGCATTTCCTGGTCGAGGTTCCCGCTGAGGACGCCGTCCACCACGACGTCGGTGGCGTCACCCAGGTACTTCGGGGCAGCCACGTTGAGCCCCGCGAAAGCGCAGGTGGCGGCAATGGCACCGAGCATCTGCAGCCGAAACGGACGGAGGAGCCCAAGGAGCCGCCGGGCCGTAGGCCAGAAGCGCACCCCCGCACCGGCGTCGGTTCCGGCGGTCACCGGCGGCCGTCCAGGGCGAGCTGCGACTCGGCTATTTCCCGGTAGGTGGCGGACACTTCCAGCAGCTCCTGGTGCGTTCCCTGCGCTACCAGCCGCCCGCCGTCGAGCACCAGGATCAGGCCCGCGCCTTCAACCGCGGAAATCCTTTCCGCCACCATAACCACCGTGGCCGCTGCCAGCTCTGCCTCGAGGGCCTGCCGCAGCCGGGTATCGGTGTCGTAGTCGAGGGCGGAAAAGCTGTCGTCAAAGAGGTACAGCGGAGCCCGGCGCAGCAATGCCCGGGCAATGCACAGCCGCTGGCGCTGGCCGCCCGACAGATTGGTGCCGCCCTGACCCAGCGGCGTGGCCAGCCCCAGCGGCAGGTCACGCATAAAGCGCATGGTCTGGGCAGTTTCCAGGACTTCCCAGAGTTCGGCGTCCGTGGCGTCAGGTTTCGCCATCCGCAGGTTGTCGCCGATAGTGCCAGTGAAAAGGTGGGACCGCTGCGGGACTATCGCCATGGATTCCCGCAGGCTGTCCAGCGACACCCTCTGGATGTCCACCCCGCCCAGGCTGATGCGGCCCGCCGTGGAATCAAGGAAGCGCGGAATGAGGTTGAGGAGGGTCGATTTTCCGCTGCCGGTTGAACCCACGATTGCGGTCATGGTGCCCGGGCTGGCGGTGAAGCTGATGTCGCTCAGGACTGGCGCCTCGGCTCCCGGGTAGGAGAAGCCTACGTGGCTGAACTCCAGCGTGGCCGGCAGGGGCTGCGGCGGCCGCGGGCCGTCGCCCGCGGCGGCGTGCTGCAGAAGAACCGGCTGCAGCGGAGCGGCCGTCACGGGAAGCGGCTGCAGGCGCTGCAGGGAAAGGGCCTCCGGGTTCTCCGGCTGGCGTACCGACGGCTCGGTATCCAGGACGGCGCTGATCCGTTCGGCGCTCACTGATGCGCGGGGCGCCGTCATGAGGACGTACATGGACATCATGATGGCAAGCAGGATTTGCAGGATGTAGGCGATGAAGGCCGTCAGGGCGCCGATGTTCATCTGGCCGGCCTGGATCCGGTGCCCTCCGAACCACACCACGGCCACCGAGGAGATGTTGACCACGAGCATGACCAGCGGGAGCATGCCGGCAACAAGCAGCGCCGATGAGAGGTTGTTGGCGGTGAGGCTCCTGTTGACCCGGGCAAACCGGCGGACCTCGTGGTTTTGGCGGACAAAGGAACGGATCACGCTGGCACCCATGATCTGTTCCCTGAAGATGCCGCCCGCCCGGTCCAGCAGTTCCTGGCCTTCGCGGTAGAGCGGAATCAGCCGCCGGACAATGAGGTACATGACCAGCAGGAGCAGGGGCACAATAAAGATCACCACCGACGACAACGCCACGTCCTGCTGTACGGCCAGGACCACCCCGCCCACGCCCATGGCCGGGCCGGCCACCAGCATGGTGAACACCAGCACAGCAAAGGCCTGGATCTGCTGCGTATCGTTGGTGGCCCGGGTAGTGAGGCTTTGGGTTCCGAAGACGGCAACATCCTGGGAGGACAGCGACTGGATCCTGGCGAAAATCTCCTCGCGGAGTTGCCGGCCCATCTCCATGGCCACCACAGCAGCAAGATATCCCGCTGCTATGGCGGCTGCCGCCTGCAGGACGGCGATCACCGCCATCACCACGCCCAGGCGGGAAATTACTGCCGTGTTCCCGGGCACGATGCCGTGGTCGACGATGGCCGCATTGACGGTGGGCAACAGCAGGTTGGCCGCGGCCTGCACCAGTTGCAGCAGGACGATGCCGGCAATCCGGGTTTTGTGCCCCTCCAGCAGCCGCCTCATCAAAGCGATCAGCACCGTACCTCCTGCGGTTGGGGACGCCGGCCTGGGCGGCTGGCGGCCGTCCCCCAATCGGCCAACCCGGCAATTGTAAGGCAGATCACTTTCTTCTGCTGTCATGCGGCGTGACCGGCGTGTGGAGAACAACAACCGAATGAACTTTGCCGGGTTATCCCTTGCGTCCCACGGCGAAGACCCTGCGGAAAGGGAATACCGTGCCGTGCGGAGTAGGCGGATACGCGTCCCGCAGCGCTGCGGCATATTCGCCCTCGAACTCTGCGCCGTCTTCCGGTGACAGGACCGCAAGGACCGGACGAAGAGCGGTGCCCCGCACCCACTCGAGGACCGGATCCGGGCCGGGCAGCACCTGCTGGTAGGTGGTCTCCCAGGCATCGGCGGTGAACCCGGCGTCGAGCAGGATCCGCAGGTACTCCGCGGGCCCGCCCACGGACTCGCCGCCCCGCAGCACTCCGCGCAGCTTCGGCTCCCAGGGGGACGAACCGGCCAGTTCGCGCATGAGCGCATGGGACGGGGCGTTGAAGTTTCCGGGGACCTGCATGCCAAACCAGGAGCCGGGGCGAAGCTCCACGAGCCACTTCCGCATCAGGTCCTGGTGGCCGGGCACCCACTGCAGGGCCGCGTTGCTCACCACCACCTCCGTGTCCGCGGACGGTGACCACTCGGCAATATCCATCCGTTCAAAGCGCAGGCCCGGTGTTCGGGCCGCGGCAGCCGCGGCTTTGGCGAGCATCTCGGCCGAAGAATCCAGGCCCACAACGTCGGCCCCTGGCCAGCGCCCGGCCAGGGTGGCGGTGAGGTTCCCCGGACCGCACCCCAGGTCTACTACCTGCACCGGCCGGTCGGCGTGGACCCTGCCGGTGAGGTCGAAGAATGGGCGGTCCCGGTAATCGCCGAACTGCACGTACTTTGCCGGATCCCAATTCATACGCTTCTCCACTTTCTGGTGCCGCAGGTACCGGGAAGCCTAACCCGCGCCCGGGCGGTTTTCCCGGCGCTTCCGGGCACTAAGCTGGAAAACAATGAAACTTGTTGACCAGCTGCCCGAAGCCTCCGTCCGGGGCCTGCCCGCGTCCGCCGCAGATCCTGATGCCCTGTACTCCCGGTTCCTCGACTGGACGGCGAGCCGGGGCCTGGACCTGTACCCCGCGCAGGACGAGGCGATCATGGAGCTGGCCACCGGCGCCAACGTGATCCTTGCCACCCCCACGGGCTCCGGGAAGTCCCTGGTAGCCATCGCCGCGCACTTCCAGGCCATGGCCCAGGGCCGGCGCAGCTACTACACCGCCCCCATCAAGGCGCTCGTCTCGGAAAAGTTCTTTGCGCTGTGCGAGATCTTCGGGGCCGAAAACGTGGGGATGATTACGGGCGATTCGGGGGTCAACCAGGACGCACCGATCATCTGCTGCACGGCCGAAATCCTGGCCAACACCGCGCTCCGGGAAGGGGCAGCCGCCGATCTGGGATCAGTGGTCATGGACGAGTTCCACTTCTACTCGGACCCCCAGCGCGGCTGGGCCTGGCAGGTACCCCTGCTGGAGCTCCCCCAGGCGCAGTTCCTCCTGATGTCCGCCACGCTCGGTGACGTCAGCAGGTTCGAGAAGGGCCTGACGGACCTGACCGGGCGTCCCACCACAACCGTGAGCTCTGCTGAACGGCCCATCCCGCTGCATTACTACTACCACGAGACTCCTGTCCACGAGACGCTCGAGGAGCTGCTGTCCACCCGGCAGGTGCCGGTCTACGTGGTGCACTTCAGCCAGATCGAAGCCATCGACCGCGCCCAGACACTGATGAGCATCAACGTGTGCACCCGCGAGGAGAAAGACAAAATCGCGGAGCTGATCGCCAACTTCCGCTTCGCCGCCGGCTTCGGCAAGACCCTCAACCGGCTTGTCCGTCACGGCATCGGGGTGCACCACGCCGGCATGCTCCCGAAGTACCGCCGCCTGGTGGAACAGCTGGCCCAGGCAGGGCTGCTCAAAGTCATCTGCGGCACGGACACGCTGGGGGTGGGCATCAACGTGCCCATCCGCACCGTGGTCCTGACCGCCCTGAGCAAGTACGACGGCGTCCGCACCCGGCTGCTGAACCCGCGTGAGTTCCACCAGATCGCCGGCCGCGCCGGGCGGGCCGGCTACGACACCGCGGGCACGGTGGTGGTGCAGGCTCCCGAGCATGTCATCGAGAACGTCAAGGCGATGGCCAAGGCCACCGCCAAGTTCGGCGACGACCAGCGGAAGCTGCGGCAGGTGGTGAAAAAGAAGCCGCCGGAAGGCTTTGTCTCCTGGGGCGAGCCCACCTTCAAGCGGCTGGTCGAGTCGGTGCCGGACCCGTTGACTTCCAGCTTCACGGTGACCCACGCCATGCTTATGAACCTGATGGAACGGCCCGGTGACCCGTTCGCCGCCGCCCGCCGGCTGCTGACGGAAAACCACGAGTCCCGGTCCTCCCAGCTGCAGCTGATGAAGAAGGCGCTGGGAATCTACCGTGAACTGCTGGCCGCCGAAGTGGTTGAGCGGATTCCCGCCGGGCAGCAGGGGCCGGACGGCCGCACCGTCCGCCTCACTGTCCATCTGCAACCCAACTTCGCCCTCAACCAGCCGCTGTCCCCCTTCGCGCTCGCGGCGCTGGAGCTCCTCGACCCGGAGTCGCCGTCGTACGCCCTGGACGTAGTGTCCGTGATCGAAGCGACACTCGAAAAGCCGCGCCAGATCCTGTCCGCGCAACAGAAGAAGGCGCGCGGCGAGGCCATCGCGGCCATGAAGGCCGACGGCATCGAATACGACCAGCGGATGGCCATGCTCGATGAGGTGACGTATCCGCAGCCGCTGGCTGAGATCCTGGGCGAAGCGTTCGAGGTGTACCGCAAGGCTGCCCCGTGGGTAGGCGACTTTGAACTGGCTCCCAAGTCGGTGGTGCGGGACATGTACGAACGCGCCATGAACTTTGGCGAGTTCGTCCAGTTCTACGGACTGGCCCGCTCGGAAGGCATCGTGCTGCGCTACCTCGCCGATGCCTTTAAGGCGCTGCGGCAGACGGTGCCGCAGGACATGCTCCGCGATGACCTCGAAGATCTCAATGCCTGGCTGGGCGAACTGGTCCGGCAGGTTGACTCGAGCCTGCTGGATGAGTGGGAGGAACTGACCTCGGGTGCGGCTCCCACTCCCCACGACGCGCCGCCGCCTCCCCCGCCGTCGCTCACGTCCAATATCCGCGCTTTCCGGGTGATGGTGCGCAACGAAATGTTCCGCCGGGTGGAGCTGTTCGCGGACGAGGACGCGGAAGCCCTGGGTGAACTGGACGGCGCCGCCGGCTGGGACGCCGGGCGCTGGGAGGACGCGCTGGACGAATACTTCGATGAACACAACGACATCGGCACCGGCCCGGATGCCCGTGGCCCCGGGCTGCTCATCATCACTGAGGAACCCGGGGTGTGGAAGGTCCGGCAGATCTTTGACGACCCCGCCCGGAACCACGACTGGGGCATTTCCGCGGAAGTGGACCTGGACGCGTCGAACGACACCGGAACAGCTGTCATCCGGGTAACGGACGTCAACCGGCTCTGACCGCTGGCCGCGGCACGCCGTGCTGCCCGCTTGCACCGGCTGACTGCACCGGCACAGGCGGCGGCGGTAAGCTCGAACAATGAGTGTAATCCGCCCTGCAACCCCGCACGACGTCCCCGCGATCCTCCGCATGATCCACGAACTGGCGCACTACGAGAAGGAACCGGACGCAGTCCGGAACACTCCGGAAATGCTGCAAGAGGTTCTCTTCGGCGACAACCCCAGGGTCTTCGCCGCGATGGCGGAAAATGACAACGGGGAGGTCCGCGGCTTCGCCCTGTGGTTCCTGAACTACTCCACCTGGGAGGGCGTGCACGGGATTTACCTGGAGGACCTTTACGTCAGCCCGGAAGCCCGCGGTGAGGGGCACGGCAAGGCCCTGCTGCAGCACCTGGCCGGCATCGCCGTCGACAATGGCTACGCGAGGGTGGAGTGGAGCGTCCTGGACTGGAACGAGCCGTCCATCAATTTCTACCGGCGGCTGGGCGCCCGGCCCATGGATGGCTGGTCCACGTTCCGGCTCACCGGCGAGGCGCTGGAGCAGTTCGGCAGTGCAGTCCCCGCCGCCGCCAATGGCTGACGCACATGACTGAGACACGCGTGGCCGCCGGCCGGCTCACCTCCGGAACTGCCGCCGTACGTCACGAGGTCAGGGCCCGGCACGAGTTCCGCGGCCTGCGGACCGTCGAGCACTACTTCACCGTGCCCCTGGACCATTTCGACGCTTCCGGCAGCCCCGAAACAATATCCGTCTTCGCACGGGAGTACGTCTCGGCGGCCCACAGCGCCGAGGAAGCAGCAAGGCTCCCGTGGCTGCTGTTCCTGCAGGGCGGCCCTGGCGGCCGCGGCAACAGGTTCGCTTCCCTGGGCGGCTGGAGCAAGGCCGCCGGCAAAGACTTCCGGATTCTCATGCTGGACCAGCGCGGCACCGGGTTGTCCACTCCCCTGGACCGGAACACGCTGCCCCTGCGCGGGTCGGCGTCCGAGCAGGCAGCCTACCTGGAGCATTTCCGGGCGGACTCAATCGTGGCCGACGCCGAGCTGATCCGCGCCGCCCTGGGATCACCGCCCTGGAGCATCTACGGGCAGAGCTACGGCGGCTTTTGCGCGCTCACTTACCTCTCCTTCGCCCCGGAGGGGCTGCGTGAGGCCTTGATCACCGGCGGGCTGGCGCCGCTCGCCAGCCCTGCGGACGACGTGTACCGGGCAACGTTCAAGCGGGTAGCGGCACGCAACGCCGAGTACTTCACCTGGTACCCCGAGGACCGGGCCACGGTTGGCAGGATTGCGCACCACTTGCGCACCACGCAGGAGTTCCTGCCCGACGGCGGCCCCCTCACCGTGGAGCGTTTCCAGATGGTGGGTGCCTTCCTGGGCGGCAATACAAGGGTGGACAGCCTCCACTACCTGCTTGAGGATGCGTTCACGGAGGCTGCCGGCGGCCCCCGGCTGACGGACTCGTTCCTGGAACAGGTGCAGGGCATCGTCTCGCGCCGCTCCAACCCGCTTTATGCCCTGATGCACGAGTCCATTTACGGTCAGGGCGAGGCCACGGACTGGTCGGCGTGGCGGGTACTGCGCGAGTTCCCGGAGTTCCGGCCGGACGCGGATCCGCTGCTGCTGACCGGTGAAATGGTATATCCGTGGTACTTCGACCAGGACCCGGCGCTGCGGCCGCTGCGCGACGTCGCCGGGCTTCTGGCAGCCAAGCCGGACTGGAAGCCGCTGTACGATGCTGGCCGGCTTGCCGCCAATACGGTCCCTGTCGCGGCCGCCGTCTACTCGGACGACATCTATGTGGAACGGGACCTTTCCCTCGAAACGGCCGCAGCGGTCCGCGGGCTGCAGGTCTGGGAAACACCGGACTTCCATCATGACGGGATTGCCGACGACGGTGAGGGGATCTTCAACCGCCTGCTGGGCATGGCGCGCGGGGTCCGGAACTGATCCGGGGCCGGGCCGGTGCGTGCCTTCAGGGCGACAGGGACTGCCGCCGCCGCGCCACCCGCGTCACGATGGCGGCGGCCAGGACCGCAGCTCCAATCACCGCACCCGCCAGGTTCAGCCCCAGGTAGCCGGCCTGGCTGAGGACGAGGCCTGATGCGGCACCGCCCACCGCACCGGCAATGCCCATCAGCATGTCCGACACACCCTGCACCACCACGCGGGACTCCTGGGCAACGCTTTCAGCCAGGAGCGTGGAGCCCGAGATGGTGGACGCGGACCAGCCGACACCGAGCAGCACCAGACCAATCGCCACCGCGGTGGTGGAGGCTTGGCCGAAGCCGGCAACGGCGACGGCGGTGATCATCGTCGCGAAGCCGATCATGATGGTCTCAGTCCTGCCGGCCTTGTCCGTCAGCCAGCCCATCACCGGTGACAGCGCGAACATCCCGGCGATGTGCAGGGAAATGGTGAAGCCGATGATCACCAGGACGTCCCCGGTGGCCGCATGGCCGGCGTGGCCCGGCCCGGCAACGAGCTCCTGCAGGTGAAGGGGCGTCATGGACATCACGCCCACCATCACCCCGTGCGCTCCCACCAGGGCGGCCACCGCCAGCAGGGCTGCCCGCGATGCGCGGATGGCCCGCATCCCCCGGAGCAGCGATCCGGGCGCCCGGGCCTGCAGGGCTGCCGGCTGGTTAACGGGGCGGCCTGCGGGCCGGCTGACATCCTGATTTCGTGCCGTCGCGGCGGCGAGTTCCCGGGCCAGCAGCAGCGGGTCCGGGCGAAGGCCAAAGAACAAAAGGACGACGGCGAGGAGCAGTCCAACAGCAGAGATAACAAAGGGACCCGCTACAGGAGGCAGGCCGAGGGCCTGGCCCACCACGGCCCCGGGCTGGATCAGGTTTGGTCCGGTGACGGCTCCGACTGTTACGGCCCACACGACGGCTGACAGTGCCCGGCCGCGGTGTTCGGCGTCCGCGAGGTCGACGGCGGCAAAGCGCGCCTGGAGGCTCGCGGCGGTGCCTATCCCGATGCCGGCTGCGCCCAGGATGAGCAGGACGAAGAGGCCCGTGACCACGGACAGGACCATCAGCAGGGCGCCGGCCATGGCGGCCGACAGTCCCGCGACCTGGCCCATGCGGCGGCCCCGCCGGTCAGCCAGGGCGGCCAGCGGCAGGGCAGCCAGTGCCGCGCCCAGGGTCATCACCGTGGCCACCGCGCCCGCCCAGGCGCTGGAGCCGGAGAGCTCGACGGCGAGGATGGAGCCGATAGACACGGTGGCGCCGGTCCCGATTCCGCCAAACACCTGGGCTGCACTCAACAGCACCACGGTGCGCCGCTGCACCCGGCGCACTCCGCTTTCGGTCATCAAAGTGCCGGCCATGATCCGAGCATAGACCCCGCCGCTTCCGTCCTGCAGTGCTTTTTAAACAAGTGATCCCGGCCGCGGGGGCGGCCGGGATCACTCGTCCCAGAGGAAGCGGGAAAAACTAGTCGACGTCGCTGTGGCTCTTCCGCACGTCGTCCTCGAGCCGGGGATCGAGATGGGCCTCCTTGGCCTTGGAGCTGAGGAGGCTGGCCACCACTGCGATCAGGATGGTGCCCACGATGACCGCAAGGGACACGAAGGTGGGGATCTCGGGAGCCCATTCGATGTGCTGGCCGCCGTTGATGAACGGCAGTTCGTTGACGTGCATGGCGTGCAGGACCAGTTTGACGCCGATGAACGCCAGGATGAAGGACAGTGCGTGCTTCAGGTAGATCAGGCGGTTCATCAGGCCACCCAGCAGGAAGTACAGCTGGCGCAGGCCCATCAGGGCGAAGAGGTTGGCCGTGAACACGATGAACGGGCTCTGGGTGAGTCCAAAGATGGCGGGGATGGAGTCGACGGCGAACAGCAGGTCGGTCATGCCGATGGTGATGAACACGATGACCATCGGGGTGAAGACCTTCTTGCCGTTCACCACGGTGCGGAGCTTGCCGCCGTCGTACTTCTCGGACATCGGGATGATCTTGCGGATCTTCGCGATGAGCGGGTTTTCCCGGTCCTCCTCGTCTTCGCCCTCATCCTGGGCCTGCTTCCAGGCAGTCCAGAGCAGGAAGGCGCCGAAGATGTAGAACACCCAGCTGAACTGTTCGATGACGATGGCGCCGATTAGGATGAAGATGCCGCGCAGGATCAGGGCGATGATGATGCCCACCATCAGCACTTCCTGCTGGTATTTCCGGGGCACGGAGAACCTGGCCATGATGATGATGAAGACAAACAGGTTGTCGATGCTGAGGCTGTATTCGGTCACCCAGCCGGCGACGAACTGGCCGCCGTATTCGGGTCCGGTGAACGCGAACATGGCGCCGGCGAAGACCAGGGCGAGGCTGACGTAGAACGCCACCCACAGGCCGGCTTCCTTCATGGAAGGTTCGTGGGGGCGGCGGACCACCAGGAGAAGGTCAATCAGGAGGATGAGGCCGAGGACGACAAAGGAGCCGACCTCAAACCAGACGGGCAAATCGAGCACAGGGTAGCCTTTCGCAGGGTACAGAGATGCGTTGTAAGTCTCTCCGGCCTGCCTGTGCACTTGGTGCTGATGCGGCGGCCCGCTACGCCCGGCGGGGCAACCTTGCCCTGCGTGTTGACGATCGTAGCGCTTGGGATACTCCCCTACGTGACGTTAACTGTACCCCAGGCGGCTGCCGGCCGCTCCCGCGTGCGTGTTTGCGTCAGGCGTGTCCGGCGGCCTGCATCTGGCGCAGTTCCTTCTTCAGCTCGCTGACCTCGTCCCTGATCCGCGCGGCAACCTCGAACTGGAGCTCGGCTGCCGCCCCGTGCATCTGCTCGGTCAGCTGCTCGATGAGGCCCACCAGGTCCTCGGCGGGAGCGGCGGCGAGGCCGTCCGAACGCACCTGTGCAGCACCCTTGGCCGCGGACTTCCGCTTGGCGCCCTTGGCGAGGCGGTTGTTGCTGAGCAGTTCCTGGGTATCGGCGTCTTCCTTGGCCAACTGATCAGTGATGTCGGCGATCTTTTTCCGAAGCGGCTGGGGGTCGATGCCCCTTTCGGTGTTGTAGGCGACCTGGATGGCGCGCCGACGGTTCGTTTCGTCGATGGCCTTCGCCATGGAATCGGTGATCCTGTCCGCGTACATGTGGACCTGGCCGGACACGTTGCGGGCCGCACGGCCGATGGTCTGGATCAGTGACGTCGAGGACCGCAGGAAGCCTTCCTTGTCAGCGTCCAGGATGCTGACGAGCGAGACTTCCGGCAGGTCAAGCCCTTCACGGAGCAGGTTGATGCCCACCAGGACGTCAAAGCTGCCCATACGCAGTTCACGCAGCAGCTCCACGCGCCGCAGGGTATCGACGTCGGAGTGCAGGTATTCCACCTTGATTCCATGTCCAAGGAGGTAGTCCGTGAGGTCCTCGGCCATGCGCTTGGTCAGCGTGGTGACCAGGACACGCTCGTCCTTCTCCACCCGGGTCCTGATCTCGCCGAGGAGGTCGTCAATCTGGCCCTTGGTGGGTTTAACGATGACCTCTGGATCAATCAGGCCCGTGGGGCGGATGATCTGCTGTACGTAGCCGTCGGCCTTGCCCAGCTCGTACTTGCCGGGGGTGGCGGAAAGGTAGACGGTCTGCCCGATGCGTTCCAGGAACTCGTCCCACTTCAGGGGCCGGTTATCCATGGCGGACGGAAGCCGGAAGCCGTGGTCCACCAGCGTGCGCTTGCGGGACATGTCCCCTTCATACATGGCCCCGATCTGCGGGATGGTCACGTGGGATTCGTCCACCACCAGCAGGAAATCGTCCGGGAAGTAGTCGATGAGGCAGTGCGGGGCGGTTCCGCCGGCGCGGCCGTCGATGTGCCGTGAGTAGTTCTCGATGCCATTGCAGAAGCCCATCTGCTGCATCATTTCGAGATCATAAGTGGTGCGCATCCGCAGGCGCTGCGCCTCCACGAGCTTGTTCTGCCCCTCCAGGACCGCCAGCCGGTTGGCCAGTTCGTCCTCGATGGACTTGATGGCGCGGGTCATCCGCTCAGGTCCGGCCACATAGTGCGAGGCCGGGAAGACGTACATCTCGGTCTCTTCCCGGATGACGTCGCCCGTGACGGGGTGGAGGGTGTAGATGTTCTCCACTTCGTCGCCGAAGAACTCGATCCGCAGGGCCAGTTCCTCGTACATGGGGATGATCTCGACGGTATCCCCGCGTGCCCGGAAGGTCCCGCGGTGGAAGTCCATGTCATTGCGGGAGTACTGCATGGAGACGAACTTGCGCAGCAGCGCGTCCCGGTTCATTTCCTGGCCCCTGCGCAGGGTGACCATTCCGGCGATGTACTCTTCCGGCGTGCCCAAGCCGTAGATGCAGGACACTGTGGCCACCACAATGACGTCCCGCCGGGTAAGCAGGGCGTTGGTGGCGGAGTGGCGCAGCCGTTCCACTTCCTCGTTGATGGAGGAGTCCTTCTCGATGAAGGTGTCCGTCTGCGGCACGTAGGCTTCGGGCTGGTAGTAGTCGTAGTAGGAGACGAAGTACTCCACTGCGTTGTTGGGCAGCAGCTCCCGGAACTCGTTGGCCAGCTGCGCGGCGAGGGTTTTGTTCTGCACCATCACCAGGGTGGGCCGCTGGACCTGCTCGATGAGCCAGGCCGTGGTGGCGCTCTTGCCGGTACCGGTGGCACCCAGCAGCACTACGTCTTTTTCACCGTTTTTGATGCGCTCCGTCAGCTCCGCAATGGCGGCGGGCTGGTCGCCCGCCGGCTTGAACTCGCTGATCACCTCGAAGGGTGCTACAACACGATTGATCTCCTGCGCAAGGCTCATGGATCTAATCTACAACCGGGCACCGACACTGTATGGGCCAGTCCGTTACGGGCGAACAAGCAAGGCAGTTCCGGGGCAAGGATTCGACGGCGGCGGGCCGGGACGGTGCCCCGCAGGTCAGGAGCCGGACGACGGCGGCTGCCAGCCGGAGGCTTCAGCCCAGCGTTCCAGGTCTTCTTCAGCGGCGGTGAACCAGTCTTCCTTCGCCTCCGCGTAACCTGCCGTGGACCGGTCACCGGAGTGGGCGGCCGCCAGCCGTCGCTTCACCGCCAGATATTCCGCGGCGGCTGCCGGGTCGGCGCGGAGCCAGTCCCGGAAGCAAAGGGCGAAACGCCAGCCGGCGGAGCCTTCGGCCCGGATGTGGAGGTTCACGTCCCGCCCGGGGTCGGCGTTGACGTGGAAGCGTTTTTGCCATTCTCCGCGGCTTGGATGGGTGGGTTTGGGGGTGTCAGCGGTGATGCCGGGAACCACGGGGAACCCGGCGGCGGCCAGCGCGGGAGCCAGGGCATCGGCGGCATGAATATCGGGTACGGTCAGCTGCAGGTCTATGACGTCCTTGGCCTCGAGGCCGGGAACCGACGTGGAACCGATATGGTCCAGCCGCGCCGCGTCCCGCTGCCCCGCGGGCAGGGCCCTGGCAATCCGGCTCATCAGCCGCTGGGCCTGCTGGGCCCACAGCGGATCGGCGGGGACCAGGACGGGGCCTCCGTGGCGTTCGGCGCGCGCTCCTGCCGCCAGGTTGCCGGCGAAGGACACTAGCCTCTGGTCCCAGAGCCGGTCCACCTGGTCCACCAGGTCCTGCAGGCTGCCGGAGTTATGCAGGACGACGTCGGCAGCGGCCAGCCGGTCCTCGCGGCTCGCCTGGGCCGCCATCCGTGAACGGGCAGCCTCCTCCGTCATCCCCCGGTGGTCCAGCATCCGCTGCAGCCTGATGTCCTCCGGCGCATCCACCACCACCACGAGGTGGAAGTCGCTGCCCTGCCCGGTCTCCACGAGGAGCGGAATATCCTGCACCACCACTGCGTCGTCATGCGCTGCCGCGACGATGGCCGCAGCGCGTGACCGGACCAGCGGATGGACGATCCCGTTCAGGACCTCGAGGCGTTCCGGATTTCCGAACACCAGGGCGCCCAGTTTCGGCCGGTCCAGGCGGCCATCCTGGTCAAGTATCCCGCCGCCGAACTCGGCGACGATCCGCTCAAGGCCTTCGGTGCCCGGCTCCACCACATCCCGGGCCAGTGCATCAGCATCCACCAGCACTGCGCCGCGTTCCTTGAGCCGCGCCGCAGCGACTGACTTCCCTGATGCGATTCCGCCCGTCAACCCGATTTTCAGCACTCCACCACCCTAATCCCCGCCGCTCCCCTGCCCTCGCTCCGTCCGCGCCAGGAACCTCGCGGCGTGGGTCCAACTAGACTTGGGCGGGTGGAAGAGAACGAGAGCCGGGCTGCCAGCTACACCACGCTGGCTCCCGGCCGGGATTTCCGCCACGAAATCGAGATCAAGCGATCCCGGTTCATCACTGTCCTGCGCCGGGCCGGCACGGAAGAAGCAGCCCGGGACCTGGTGGCAGGCCTGCGCCGCGAGTTCCACGATGCCCGGCACCACTGCTCAGCCTTCATCATCGGCCCGGACCGGGACATCCAACGCTCCAGTGACGACGGCGAACCGTCGGGAACAGCGGGGATTCCCATGCTTGAGGCGCTGGCCAAAAGGGAAACGGCACCCGGGGCGGCCGACCTCAGCGATGTCAGCGCCGTCGTCGTGCGCTACTTTGGCGGGGTCCTGCTGGGGGCGGGCGGCCTGGTCCGCGCGTACTCGGAGTCCGTGTCCTCAGCGCTGGCGCTGGTGCCCATGGTGCGCCGTAGCCGGTTACGCATCTGCGCAGCTGAAGTGCCACACACTGCTGCCGGCCGGCTGGAGAACGACCTCCGCGCCGCCGGGTTCGTCATGGCCGAAACGAGCTACACTGCCCGCCACACCGTCCTGCGCGTGGCTGTACCGGATGACACTGGGGCCATCGCCGGCGCCGCGGAACGCCTGCAGCTCCTGACTGCAGGCACCGCCATACTGACCCCCAAGGGAACGGAATGGGTGGATGTCCCGCTCCCCTGATGTGTCCCTGGTGGACGTGGATGAAACGGTCCTGGAGCAACTCCTGGAACTGGCCAAACGCGATGCCTCCCCGGACGAGGTGGCTCCCCCGCTGGGCGGGCCGGGCTGGAACCTGGAACGGACGGCATGGTTCATCAGCTACCACCGGGCCGCCTCAGCGGGCCTGGACGGGGAAGCCAGCGAGAAGACCTGGGCCATCTTCGCCGGGGGCAGCCCCGCGGGCTCCATCCGGCTTAAACGGGTCGATCCCGGGAACGGCCGGAAAACCGCGGAAACCGGGATCTGGCTCGGCAGGAGCTTCCGCTCCCGCGGCATCGGGAGCGCTGCCCTCCGCCTTGTCCTGGCCGAGGCGCGCCAGGCCGGACTCACCGAAGTGGCAGCCCGCACCCTGGCCGGAAACATCGGGGCCCAGCGCATCCTGGCTGCGGCGGGGGCAACACTGACTCCGGACGACGACGGAACGGTACGGGCCGTCGTCGTCCTCTAGGGGAAGGTGTGGGTTCCATATGCCGGCGAAGATGCTGGTTAAGACAACGGACCCCCCGCCCGAAGGCAGGGGGTCCGTTGTGTCAGCCCGGAAAGGGCCGGTGGCAATTAGTTGCCGGTCAGCTTCTCGCGGAGAGCAGCGAGTGCCTCGTCCGAAGCCAGGGTGCCGGCACCGGTATCGGCGGCAGCAGGCTCGGAGGAGTAGCTGGTGGTGCCGGAATCGCTGTCACCGGACGTTGCAGCTGCAGCGTCGTCGGCAGCGTGCTGGGCAACCTGCTTCTTGTGTGCTTCCCAGCGGGTCTGGGCGTCAGCGTACTGCTGCTCCCAGGCGGCGCGCTGGTTCTCGTAGCCCTCAAGCCACTCGTTGGACTCGGGATCGAAGCCCTCGGGGTACTTGTAGTTGCCCTCTTCGTCGTACTCTGCGGCCATGCCGTACAGAGCCGGATCGAATTCGGTGCTGTCGGCGTCGACGCCCTCGTTGGCCTGCTTGAGGGACAGCGAGATGCGGCGGCGCTCGAGGTCGATGTCGATGACCTTGACGAACAGTTCGTCGCCAACGGAGACAACCTGCTCTGCCAGCTCCACGTGGCGGACAGCCAGCTCGGAGATGTGGACCAGGCCTTCGATGCCGTCTTCGACGCGGACGAACGCACCGAACGGAACGAGCTTGGTGACCTTACCCGGAACAACCTGGCCTAGGGCGTGGGTGCGGGCGAAGGTCTGCCACGGGTCTTCCTGCGTAGCCTTGAGCGACAGGGAAACACGCTCGCGGTCCAGGTCCACCTCGAGAACCTCGACGGTGACTTCCTGGCCAACTTCGACAACCTCGGACGGGTGGTCGATGTGCTTCCAGGACAGCTCGGAAACGTGAACCAGGCCGTCTACGCCGCCCAGGTCCACGAAGGCACCGAAGTTGACGATGGAGGAAACGACGCCGGGACGGACCTGGCCCTTTTCCAGCTTGTTGAGGAACGTGGAGCGGACCTCGGACTGGGTCTGCTCGAGCCATGCACGGCGGGACAGGACCACGTTGTTGCGGTTCTTGTCCAGCTCGATGATCTTGGCTTCGATCTGCTGGCCGATGTACGGAGCCAAGTCGCGCACACGGCGCATCTCGACGAGGGATGCGGGCAGGAAGCCGCGCAGGCCGATGTCGAGGATAAGACCACCCTTGACGACCTCGATGACGGTACCGGTGACAACACCGTCTTCTTCCTTGACCTTCTCGATGTCGCCCCAGGCACGCTCGTACTGAGCGCGCTTCTTGGAGAGGATCAGGCGGCCTTCTTTATCTTCCTTGGTGAGCACCAGGGCTTCGACCTGATCGCCAACGGAGACAACGTCTCCGGGATCAACGTCGTGCTTGATGGAAAGCTCGCGGGAGGGGATGACACCTTCGGTCTTGTAACCGATGTCGAGCAGAACTTCGTCGCGGTCGACCTTGACGACGGTACCTTCGACGAGATCTCCGTCGTTGAAGTACTTGATGGTCGCGTCGACTGCTGCGAGGAAGTCCTCAGCGGTACCGATGTCGTTAATGGCGACTACGGGGGTACCGGGCTTCTCGGTGGAGGTGATGGTCATGTAGTAGGGGCTCCGTTGTGGATAGTTAGTCGGTCAGGTGACCACCACTTCCGGGTACTGACCTGGAGGCGGAGCGCGGCGGATTGCCGGGTCATCCTGATTGCGTGGCGTTCAAATGCGAACCATAGCGATGCACACGTAACACACGCCCGTTTATTCTAGTCGCTGCCCGTTACACGGGTCAAAGCGGCCGCTTCTGCTTCCAGGGGGCGGGGTCAGAAGTGGGTGAGGCAGTGCGTGGACCGCTCAACGGCGAACATCTGCCGGGCCTTCAGGGCTGAGCCCGGCGTGCTCTCCCCGATCCGGCCTGCCGCCGTCAGCGTGACCGGACAGACTGCGCCCAGATAGATGGAGGACAGGGCGGAGATGTCCAGGGACAGGTCCGCCAGGTTGCCTTCGGGGAGGCGTTCGACGGCGGCCTGGCCGCCCGCGACGTTGAGGACGAAGGTTCCTGCCGTGAGGCCGAGGGGGTCGCTGACTTCAAGGACCAGCCGGCCGTCCGCCGGATAGTGCCTGGCTTCCAGGGCCTTGCCGGCGTCGAGGATGCGGAGCCACAGCATGTCCCGGCTGTCCGAGGAAGCGATGCAGCGGGGATCGGTCAGCGCCCAGGCCAGCGGATCATCCAGCGGCGCCTCAGCCCAGGAGACGCGCTCCACGAGGTCAATGGCGGCGAGGAACTGCCACAGTTCCAGGTATGCGCTGTTTCCGGCCGCCACCAGGTCAACCACTTCCACGGTGTAGGGCTCGGTGTCCCACCCCAGGAATTTGTAGGAGACGTAGCCATCCACCGTTCCATCTTCTGAGTAGTGGAGGGCCACCTTGATGGCAGGGTCCTCCTTGCCGTCCCTGCCGAGGGACCCCGACGCCAACTGCCGGTACCAGTCCTGCCGTCCGATGGACCCCGGGGTGAGCCTGTGCACGCGGTCGAAGACCTCCGGGGCTACCTGCAGCAGCACCTTCGGGTCCGCGATCTCCACGCTGCCCACGGGCTGGTGCCGCAGGCTGAACCGCGCCGTGGTGTCCACCGTGACCTTGCGCTCGAAGCTGGCCACGCCATATCCGAACCGGCCGTAAATCGATCCTTCCGACGCGGTCAGGGCCGCCACCGCGATGCCGTCCTCCCGGGCGAGCCGCAGGTCCTCGCTCATCAGGCGGCGCAGGAGGCCGCGCCGCCGGTGCGGGGTACGGACCGTCACGGACGTGACAAGCTGGCTTTCCAGGATCCTGCCGAAGCCGATGTTGAGACTCTTCCGAAAGGTGGCAAAGGTGGCCACCGGAACCTCGGCCGGCAGCGACGACGGTGCCACCTCTCCGGTCTGGTACGCACCGGTCAGCACGCGGCCGTCGGCTTCGTAGGTGGCCAGGGCCTTTGCCACATGCTCGGGCGTCCGGGTGGACTCGTGGAAACCGAAGGACACGGCCCGGGACCAGGTGGCCGCCTCCGCATAGCCGTCCTTGCCTTCGGATACCGCAGGGAAACGCCGGATCTCATAGTTACCGCTCAGTTCAGCCACCCGACCGAGCCTAACCAAAGACTCCCCCGCTCCGCCAGCATCGACACAGGTCACCGGGTGTCAGCGCCGCCTCACGGGTTGGCGGAGGATGGTCCTGAGCTTTTCCGGGGGCGTCCTGCGGGCGTCATTGAGATAGATCCCGTGGTGCGGGACGGTGATCACGTCGAAACCGCAGGTGCGGGGCGCGTACAGTTCCTTGAACTGTTGACGGACGTAGTACTTGTCCATCCCGCCCCGCTCCTCCCGGCTGCCAGGATTTCCTAGTGTCCGGCGTCGTACCAGCTGGGACCAACACCGATCTGGACTTCCAGCGGAACGCTGAGGTCCGCGGCGGCGGCCATCTGGTCGGTGACCAGCTTCTCCACCGCTTCCCGCTCCCCTGCGGCCACCTCCAGGACCAGTTCGTCGTGGACCTGCAGCAGCATCCGTGACTTCAGGCCTTGCGACTGGAGCTCCCCGTGCACACCGAGCATGGCCCGCTTGATGATGTCCGCGGCCGAGCCCTGGATGGGGCTGTTCAGTGCGATCCGTTCGGCGTTTTCCCGGAGCTGCCGGTCCGTGCTGGTCAGGTCGGGCAGGTACCGGCGGCGTCCCTCGATGGTCGCCGTGTAGCCGTCCACGCGGGCCTGGTCCACCACGCCCCGCAGGTAGTCGCGGACCGCGCCGAACCGGTCGAAATAGTCCTTCATCAGCGTGCGGGCCTCGTCCACGGAAATCTCCAGCTGCTTGGACAGCCCGAACGAGGTCAGCCCGTAGGCCAGGCCGTAGGACATGGCCTTCACCTTGGAGCGCATGGCGCTGGTGACTTCCCCGGTGGGCACGTGGAAGATGTTCGAGCCCACGAACCGGTGCAGGTCCTCGCCGTCCTTGTACGCCTGGATCAGGCCGGCATCCCCGGAGAGGTGCGCCATGATGCGCATTTCGATCTGGGAGTAGTCCGCGGAAAGCAGGCACTCGTAGCCGTCGCTGACCACAAAGATCCCGCGGACGCGGCGGCCCTCCTCGCTGCGGATGGGGATGTTCTGCAGGTTGGGGTTGTTCGATGAGATCCGCCCCGTGGCCGCCACGTTCTGGGCGTAGGTGGTGTGGATCCGGCCGTCCTCGGCAACGGACTTCTTCAACGACTCCAGCATCTGCCGCAGCTTGGCCGCCTCGCGGTGGGCCATGAGCTGGACCAGGAACTCGTGCCCGGTTTTCTCCAGCAGATTCTTCAGGGAGGCGGCATCGGTGGTGTAGCCGGACTTGATCTTTTTGGTCTTGGGCAGCTGGAGTTCCTCGAACAGCACGGTCTGCAGCTGCTTGGGCGAGCCGAGGTTCACCTCGTGTCCGATCGCTGCGAACGCCTGCTCCTGGGCGTTGTCGATGACCCTGGCCAGGTCTGCGATCTGCTCGTCCATCCGGGCCATGTCGATCCCGATGCCCGCCAGCTCCATGTCGGCCAGGACACGGCTGACCGGGAGTTCCAGGGTGGAGAGCAGTTCCTCGGCGCGGCGCTCCTTCAGTTCCGCTTCAAAGTAGCGGCTCAGTTCAAGGACGACGGCGGCGGCCTGCACCAGCGCGCCCGCGGCGGCTTCGTCGTCGCCGTCGAAGGACAGTTCCAGCTGGCCGGCCTTGGCGGTGGCGGCCGGGATGCCGACGTTGAGGTGGTGCTGGGCGAGTTCGGCGAGCTCGTAGGTGCGCCGGTCCGGCTCGATGAGGTAGCCGGAGATGGAGGTGTCGTCCACCACCCCGTCGAGCTCGAGTCCCCGGGAGGTCAGGGCTTTCAATGCGGCCTTGAAGCCGTGCATCACTTTCGGCGCTTCGGGGTCGCGCAGCCAGGCCGCCAGGACGTTTTCGGCGTCGGCGTCCTGGCCGGCGAGGTCAATGTAGGCCGCGGCGCCCTCACGGACGATGGCCAGTCCGGCGGCGTCCTCGCCGATCCTGCCGGGAACCAGGTCCACGGCGAGGGCGGACCGCTGGCCGGCGCCCGCCGCCAGGAAGGCTTCCAGTTCCGCAGCGCCCGACGGCGTGATGAAGTCAGGCGTTTCAATGCTGGCGCGCTCGGGGGCGGGCGTGTCGTCGTCGCCATAGAGCGCGAAGAGCCGCCCGCGGATGGCTTTGAATTCGAGCTGGTCGAACAGGTCCTCAAGTGCTGCCTGGTCGGGGCGCGGCTCGTACAGGTCATCCAGGGTGACGGGAAGTTCCAGATCGGTGTGCAACCTGTTCAGGCGGCGGTTCCGCTTGACCGCTTCCACGTTCTCGCGCAGTGCATCGCCCACCTTGCCGCCGATGGAATCCAGGTTCTCCAGTACGCCTTCAAGGCCGCCGTAGAGGTTGATCCACTTGGCAGCCGTCTTGGGGCCCACGCCGGGCACGCCCGGAAGATTGTCTGCTGTCTCCCCCACCAGCGCTGCGAGGTCCGAGTACCGGGCCGGGCTGACGAAGTACTTTGCCTCGATGGCGGCGGCGTCCATCCTGGGGATGTCGCTGACGCCCTTTTTCGGGTAGAGCACAAACACGTTGTCAGTGATCAGCTGGAACGCGTCCCGGTCGCCGGTGACCAGCAGGACTTCGAAGCCTGCCTTGTCGCCCATGGCCGCCAGGGTCGCCAGGATGTCGTCCGCCTCGTAGCCGGGCATCTTGATGGTTTTGATGCCCCAGGCCTCCATGACCTGGCCGATGAGGTCAATCTGGTTGTTCATCTCCCGGGGCGTTTCGTTGCGGCCGCCCTTGTAGTCGCTGTAGTCGGCCTTGCGGTGGGTGGTCTCATCCGAGACGTCGAAGGCAACGGCAATGTGCGTGGGCTGCTGTTCCTTGATCAGGTTGATCAGCATGGACGTGAACCCGTGGATGGCGTTGGTGTGCTGCCCGTTGGCGGTGGAGAACTTGTCCGCGGGAAGGGCAAAAAAGGCGCGGAACGCCATGGAATGCCCATCAAGCACCAGCAGCCGCGGCTGGCCGGTGATGGGAACCACAGGGGCGGCAGTTGCTGATACCGATCCGCCGGCCTCTGCCGGGCCCTTGTCCTGATCTGCGATGTCCTGGAGGGCGGTTGAGCCCTGCGGGGCGTTGTGGTCCGGGAGGACGCTGGACGGGAAAGGGGCCGGTTTGGTTGTTTCACTCACAGGTGCCAGCCTAGTTGCCATGATGGACAATTTCACGCCCGGCCCCTACGCCGGGGAGCTCACTGCCGCCGGAGTCCCGGAGCACCTCCACCGCTGGCTTGGCCAATTCGGGATTGGCGCGCTGGTGGTGAAAATGGGCATTCATTTCCTGGAGATGAGCCCGGAGCGGACGGTGGCAACAATGCCTGTGGAGGGCAACACCCAGGTGGCCGGAATCCTCCACGGCGGCGCCCATGTGGTGCTCGCGGAGACGCTGGGTTCGTTCGCTGCCGGAATGCACGCAGGCCCGGGCCGCCACGCAGTGGGCATCGAGGTCAGCGCCACCCATCACCGGTCCATCTCGGCAGGCACGGTGACCGGAACCTGCACGGCCATCCACCTGGGCCGGACACTGGCAACCCACGAAATCGTGATGACGGATGAGCAGGGCCGCCGGCTCTCCACCGCCCGCATCACCAACATGCTCCGGGACAACGCCGCTCCTGCCCAGGTCTAAGGGGCGGGCCGGGTTTCGTCTGGCTCAGCCAGCGGTTACCCGGCGGCGCTGCCGTTCAGCACGTACCGCAGCTCGACGATGCCCCTCCCCATGGCGCGTGAGGCAGTCAACTCAAGTGGCGGCGTCGGGCCCGCCAGTGGCAACAGGCGCTTGCCGTTGCCCAGGACCACCGGGATGACGGAGAGGATGAGTTCATCCAGCAGACCGGCGTCGGCGAACTGGGCGGCGAGGTCGCCGCCGCCCACAACCCAGACGTTCCTGCCTGCGGCATCGGCTTGAAAGTCCGCGATGAATTCGCTCACGTTCCCGCGCACGAACGTGATATCCGCCCCCGGAGGCGCAGTCTGCTCGTGCCGGGTGAAGACATAACAAGGCGTCCCGGGATAGGGCCACTTGTCCGCCTCGTGCTCCATGAGCCAGGCGTAGGTGGCACCGCCCATCACGATGCAGCCAACGTCCGCCATAAACGCCTCGTAGCTTTCCATGCCGCCGTCGAAACCGTCGAACTGCAGGAGCCAGGCAAGGTCATCGGTGGGGGTGGCGATAAAACCGTCGAGGGACGCGGCGACAAAGTACTGGATCCGTGACATTGCTCCAGACTAGCCACTGGCCCGAGTCTGGCCAATGGGCATCCGCAGGCCCCTTCCCGGCTGGTACCGGGTTTCCCTTGGTCAGGCGGAGAAGTACGGAATGATCAGGTAAAGGCCGAAGAGCACGGCCAGCCCGCAGAGACCAAAGCAGGCGTAGGCGAGGGCCTTTTTAAGACCCGGTGACGTCTGCTGCGCGTCGCCGGCAATGGCGGTAAGCCGGACGCCAAGCGAGTAAAGCACCACCACGGTTACCGCCGCTGCCAGGGTGGCACCGGCCACGGTCAGCAGTTCCAACCACTTCATCGCTGGGCATCCTTCGTTGTGATGGCGTCGGCTTCCGCTTCGGCCGGGCTTTCCGTCTTGGCCGGGGTTTCCGGTGTGGCTTCGGGGTTGGCTTTCGCCTTTGCCTCGGAGGCGGCCTTGGCTTTTGCCTTGGCTTCCGCGCGGGCACGGGCCATCGCCTTCTTCTTGGCGAAGCGGACGGCCTGGCCGGCTTCCTCGACCTCGACGGCGTTGTGGTGGCCCACGGCGGATTTGCGTGAGTAGAAGAACATAAACAGGACGGCAGCGGTACCGGCGATAGCCGCGATCAGCACGCCCACCACCCCGGTCTTGACCAGCAGCGCGGTCAGTGCGCCCACGATCCCGGCGGCCGGAAGGGTGAAGAGCCAGCCGAGGGCTATCTTGCCTACCATGCTCCACCGCACCGTGGTTCCGCGGCGGCCCATGCCCGAACCGATGACCGAGCCGGACGCAACCTGCGTGGTGGAGAGGGCGAAGCCGAGGTGGGAGGACGCCAGGATGGCGGAGGCGGTGCTGGTTTCCGCGGCAAAGCCCTGCGCGGGCTTTACCTCGGTAAGGCCTGACCCCATGGTCCGGATGATGCGCCAGCCGCCGGCGTACGTGCCGATGGCAATGGCAAGGGCGCAGGCTGCGATGACCCAGAACTGGGGACCGGAGCCTGGCGTCTGCGTGCCGGCGGCAATCAGCACCAGGGTGATGATGCCCATGGTCTTCTGCGCGTCGTTGGTGCCGTGCGCCAGGGCCACCAGGCTGGAAGTGAAGATCTGGCCGGTCCGGAAGCCGCCGCGCTTCTGCGTCAGCTTGGTCCCGGTTTCGGGATCGTGGCGCGAGGTCAGCGCGTAGGCCAGGCGGGTACAGACGTAGGCAACGACTCCCGCGATCAGCGGCGCGAAGATCGCCGGCAGGATGACCTTCTGCAGCAGGGTCTCAAGGTTGATGGAGTTGAACCCGATGCCTGCTATGGCCGCGCCGATCAGGCCGCCGAACAGTGCATGCGAGGAACTTGACGGCAGGCCCTTCAGCCAGGTGATCATGTTCCACAGGATGGCCCCCATGAGGCCGGCAAAGATGATGTCCGGCGTGATCTGTACGCCGTCGGAGCCTTCACGGATGATGCCGCCAGAGACCGTTTTCGCCACTTCAGTGGACAGGAAGGCGCCCACGAGGTTCAGGATCGCTGCGAGCGTCACGGCGGTCTTCGGCTTGATGGCACCGGTTGCGATGGGCGTGGCCATGGCATTCGCAGTGTCATGGAAACCGTTCGTGAAGTCGAAAAATAGTGCCAGTGCGATGACCAGCGCCACCATTAAGGTGATATCCACCTGTTGCCCAATCTGCAGAGTCGACGTTCAGCAGTTTCTTCCCCCCGGCTGCCTTGCAAAGCATAATTCACCAGCTGTTCGCTTGGAATGACTTGCGGCGCTAATCAGCCGGCGTGAAACCTTATCGATCGTACGCGCCCCGGGCAGGAGGTCAAAACACCGGCTGTCCGAGGAAGGAACTGACTGCTGCCAGCTCCGACGGTGAGATTCCCTGCCGGGGATCCGGTGAAACTGTCAGCACCCGGCGGCCCATGATCCTGGCCCACGCCTGGGCATCGGCTTCGTACGCGAGCTGGTCGTCCACCCACACGACGGCGTCGGGCGCGGTCCGTTCCACATCGTCCTGGATGGCGTCGAGCTTCCACCAGCCGGGGCCGCTTCCGGCTCCTTCGGACCTCAGGTACGGCCACCGCGCGCCGTCCAGTCCGATCGCCGGGCAGAGGTACTGCGGCGCCAGCTCCTCCCAGCTGGTAAGCCAGACGCAACGCAGTTCCGCCGCTGCGAGGCTGTTGAGTCCAGCCACCAGTTCCGGCGCGAAGGCGACGGGCAGCAAGCCGGCATCTGCACGCCGCCACGGGGTCCCCCAGCCGTTGTGCCCGGCCGGGCCAAAGGGACAGACGACGCCGTCGACGTCGAGGTAGAGCGTGCGGAGGGGCACGGGATGTTCCGGATATCAGCCGTGCGGGGAATCCGAGGGGCGCACGCCCTGGCCGAGCATGGGCGCGATCCTGTCCTCCAGCGCTGCCACGGTGACGTCCGGCAGAACGATCAGGCCGTCCAGTTCACGGCGTGCCCGCTTGTATGCAGCCTGCCGTTCCGCCGGCGTCGCCGCATGGTTCTCCGCGATCTTCAGCAGCTGCCGCGCGGTGGCCAGCCGCTCGCGTTCCGGGCCGGTGAACTTGCTGTCCCGAAGGCGCCTGGCCTCGCGCTCCGCCACATCCAGTGCCACGGCGAAGCCGTCCACTGCTTTCCGGTAGGCCTCAACGCGGTAAGGAGCAGTCATGTCCGCAGCCGATTCGGGCCGCAGCCCGTCGGCTTCGCGCTTTGCACGCAGGAATGCCACGGTGAGGGGCTCTCGCACATCAGTCATAAGGGGAAAATCGATCAGCTTGCCCACATCGAGCTCGTACTCCAGCCAGCGCTTGTTAGTGGTGTCGTGGGCGGCCATCAGGGACTTCACGTCAGCGGTCGAGGCCTTTTCCGCCGCCTGCGCCTGATTTCGGAGCTTATACAACTCCATTTTCCGCTGGTGCCGCCGGTCCCCCGCCTTGCGCCACGTGTTTGCCCAGTGGCCAGCCAGGGCGCTCATCGGGAAAACAAGCCACCATTTGTCTGAGAGGAAATCGAAGAGGGACTCCACGCGTACATCGTCGCACTGCGTGGCGTCCCTCCTCAAGGAAGCCTGGCCGGGCCGTCCCCGGCAGCCAGGCTAGGCGGCTCCGGCTCCCTGCGGATTGTTGACGTTGACGAGCCACGCCACTCCATACTGGTCGGTGCACATCCCGAAGATGTCGCCCCAGGGAGCCTGTTCCATGGGCACCGTCACGCTGCCGCCGCCGCTGAGTTTGTCCCAGTAGCCGCGCAGTTCCGCTTCATCCTCGCCGCTGAGGGAAATGGAGATGGACGAACCCTCGCTGAACGGCATGCTGTTGGGGGTGTCCGCGCCCATCAGCACCAGGCCCTGCGTGGTGGTCAGCATGCCATGCATGATCTTTTCGGCTTCAGCCGGGTCCTCACTGGCCTGGAATTCCCCAAAAGTGCTGAGCGTCAGCTCGCCGCCGAAAACCGACTGGTAGAAGTTCATGGCCTCGCGGGCGTTGTCACGGAAGCTGAGGTAGGGGTTGAGGGTAGTGGGCATGCCTGGATCTCCTTGAGTTTGAACTGAAAGGAATGGAACCAGACAACATCCTGCCCCAAAGGGCAGCCCCCTGGGTAGGGGTCATCATCGTGCCCGTCTTCACGGTACGAAGCGGTACCCGATGCCCGGTTCGGTCAGCAGGTGGCGGGGGTTGCCGGGGTCAGCTTCAAGCTTCCTGCGGAGCTGCGCCATGTACACCCGCAGATAATTGGCTTCCTTCTGGTACGCGGGCCCCCAGGCATGCGCCAGCAGCTGCTGCTGCGTGATGAGGCTTTTTGGATTCCGCACCAGGATTTCAAGGATGTTCCATTCGGTGGGCGTGAGCCGCACGGCGTTTCCGTCGCGCAGCACCTGCCGGTGCACGAGGTCCACGGTAAAGCCGGAGGATGCCACCACCGGCGCCGATTCCGGACCGGGGATCCGCCGCAGCAGCGCCCGCAGCCGGGCCAGGAGCTCGTCCAGCCCGAAAGGCTTGGTGATGTAGTCGTCTGCGCCCGCGTCCAGTGCTCCCACTTTGTCCGATGAGCCGTGGCGCGCCGACAGGACCAGTACGGGGACAGAGCTCCACCGGCGGAGATTGCCAAGGACGTCCGCGCCGTCCATGTCCGGCAGCCCGAGGTCCAGGACCACCACGTCCGGCACGTTGCGGCCGGCGGCGAGCAGGGCGGCTGCGCCGTCCTGGGCCACGGCCACGTCATAGCCGTGCGCCGCGAGCGTGATGCGCAGCGCCTTCAGCAGGTGGGGGTCATCATCAACCACGAGGATTTTCGCGCCCGGGCGCGGCGGCGCCTCTTCTGCGGCCGGCTCCCGCCGTCCTGCCGTCTGCGGTCCGGTCACGTCAACACCGTGCCCGTCCCTGGAATGGTGTCCACCGCCGGGCCCATGCTGCCGGCTTCACCCGGGCTGCCGGTGGAGAGCGGCAGCCGGATGATCATCGTCAGGCCTCCCCCGGGAGTCCCTTCCGCTGTAAGGGTCCCCCGCATCGCCTGCACGAATCCCTGGGCGACGGCCAGCCCCAGGCCCAAGCCGCTGGCGTGGGGAAGGTCATCCGCCCGCTGGAATGGCCGAAACATGTCCAGCACGTTCCGCTCGGGGACTCCGGGGCCGTGGTCCACGATGCGCAGTTCGCCACAGGGGTGTCCTTCAGGGGTCACGCCACCGAGCCCGTCCGCCGTCGTGGTTACCGCCACTCCCGAACCCGGCGCGTGTTTTATCGCGTTCTCGAGGATGTTCGCAATGACCCGTTCCAACAGCCCACGGTCCGCCTCCACTGGCGGCAGGTTGGCCGGCAGCGCTACTGCCACGGCCCCCTCCGGAAGCCCGCGCAGTGCGGCATCAATGGCCTCGCTCCACCGGACCGGTCCCAGCAGCGGCTCCACCGACCGGGCAGTAATCCGGGACATGTCCAGCAGGTTCCCCACCAGCGCATCGAGCCGGTCCGTACACGCATCGATGGTCTCCAGCAGCTCCCGCTGCTCGGCCTGCGTGTAGGCGACACCGGCTTGCAGGAGCCCGCCGGCCGCCAGCTTGATCCCGGCCAGGGGCGTGCGCAGGTCATGGGACACCGCCTGCAGGATAGCGGTGCGCATGGTGTTTCCTTCGGCAAGCCGCAGGATCTCGTGCCGGCTGGCCTCCAGCTGCCGGCGCTCCAGCTGGGCCTTCACGTGCACCGCGAAGGCGCCGAGCAGCCGCCGCCCTGACGGTGGAACCTCCCGGCCGAACAGGACCAGCCACGTCACCGGGTCCACCTGGACCGTAGTGTTGCCCGGAACGCCGCGCAGGTCCTGCGTTCCGTCCTGCCAGCCGGAAATATCACCGGCTCCGGCCAGCAGGAGCGGCTTGCGCTCCGGTCCCTGACCCTCCGGATCCCTGTGCCCGGCTGCGGGAAGGTTGGTAACGACGGCGGCGCCGGCGGCACCGAAGGCGTCGAGGGCTTCCGCGAGCAGGCCATGGAGGGTGTCCTCGGACCGGGATGCGCCCAGGGCAAGGTCACCGAGGGTGGCAGCTTCAGCCTGTGCCCGGGATGCCTCCTTGGACCGCCGCGCAGATCCGTCCACCACGCCCGCCACCGCAACCGAGACGCCGACAAAAACCGCCAGCGACAAGAGGTCCTGGGGGTCATGGATGGCGAGGTCGCCCAGGGGCGGAGTGGAAAAGTAGTTCACCAGCAGGCTGCTCCACAACGCACCGGCAACGGCCGGCCATAATCCGCCCACCAGGGCTACGGCGACCGCGCCCGTGAGCTGGATCAGTACCGCGGTGGCAACACTGTGCTCGAACATGGCCAGGAGCAGCTGCAACAACGGCGGAAGGACTGCTGCGAGGGCAAACCCGAACCCGGTCCGCACGCCGCCCAGTTCCGTCCGCCTTCCGCGGCTGCCGGAGTTCCGGGCCAGGGGCACTACCTGGACGTCAATGTCGGCCGCGTCCCGCACCACCTTGGTGTCCACGCCCAGGCTGAACGGTGCTGTCATCCGGTGGCGGCGGGACTGCCCCACAATGATGTGGGACGCTTCTGCCGAGCGGGCGAACTCCACCAGCGCGCCGGCAGCTTCGGGCGCCGAGACGGTGTGGTAGCTTCCGCCCAGGTCCGCAACCAGCCTGCGCTGGGCTTCGAGCGCCTGGGGAGACTCGGCCCGTGTCCCGGCCGGGGTGCGGACGTGGACGGCGAGCAGCTCGCCGCCGTCGCCCCGGTGGAGGAGCCTCGCGGCGCGGCGCACCAGGAGTTCCCCGTCGTCGTCGCCCTGAAGGCCTACGACGATCCGTTCCATAGCCATGAGCCACATTCTGCCACCCCGCCGGCGCCCGGATGCGGCATCCTCTGCCACGTAAGACCCCCGGCACGGGGCGCAAGTGGTGCGGCGGCACGGCGAGGGAACGTAGGCTCGGGTGCATGGCCAGATACTTTGACGTTCATCCCCAGGATCCGCAGCCCCGCGCCATTGCCCAGGCGGTGCGTATGGTGCTCGACGGCGGCCTGATCGCCTACCCGACCGACTCCTGTTACGCGCTGGGGGCCCAGCTGGGCAACAAGGACGCCCTGGACCGGATCAGGAGCATCCGCAGGCTGGACGACAAGCACCATTTCACGCTGGTGTGCAAGGACTTCGCGCAGCTGGGGCAGTTCGTGAACATCGGCAATGATGTGTTCCGCAGCATCAAGTCCGTGACGCCGGGGAGCTACACCTTTATCCTGCCGGCCACGAAGGAGGTCCCGCGGCGGCTCCTGCACCCCAAGAAGAAGACCGTGGGTGTCAGGATTCCGGACAACAGGGTGGTCCAGGCGCTGCTGGCAGAACTCGGTGAGCCCCTGCTTTCAAGCACGCTGCTGCTCCCGGACGAGGAAGACCCCCTAACCCAGGGCTGGGAGATCAAGGAGCGGCTGGACCACCAGGTGGACGCCGTGATCGACGCCGGCGACTGCGGGTCGGAGCCCACCACGGTAGTGGACTTCTCGAGTGGTGTTGCCGAGGTAGTCCGGCGCGGAACCGGGGATCCGTCCCGCTTCGAATAGCCTGCTAATCCTGCTTCCGGGCGCGGCTGGGCTGCACCCGGGGCGGCTCGCCCGGCATCTTGGGGTAGTCGGGCGGGAACGGCATCTCCTGAAGCCCCGCCGTGACGTCGCGGTCCCACCATTCCAGCAGTGTGTCGATGGTGCCTGCTGTGCTGTGCATGTCCGCCCAGGGGTCACCCACGGTTTTGAGCCGCTCCGGGACCGTCAGGATGGTGAAGTCTTTGGGGTCCGCGGTTTCCAGCTCGTCCCAGGAGATGGGGCACGAGACCGAGGCGTGCGCCAGCGCCCGGGGGCTGTAGGCGCCGGCAATGGTGCGGTCCCGGTTGGCCTGGTTGAAGTCCAGGAAGATCCGTTTTCCCCGTTCTTCCTTCCACCAGGCGGTGGTGACCTTCTCCGGCATCCGGCGCTCCACCTCCCGCGCGGCGGCAATTACTGCGTGCCGCACGTCGAGGAATTCCCGCGTGGGCTCGATGGGCGCGTAGACGTGCAGCCCGCGGTTGCCGGAGGTCTTGATGAAGCAGGTGAGTCCTGCCTCGGCCAGCACCTCTTTCATCACCAGGGCGGCGGGGACGGCATCGCCGAAGTCGGTGCCCGGCTGCGGATCCAAGTCGATCCGCAGCTGGTCGGGGTTGTCAGTATTCGCGGTCCGGGAGGGCCAGGGGTGGAAAACCACCGTGTTCATCTGGACAGCCCACACTGCTGCGGCGGGCTCGTCCAGGATCAGCATGGGATGCGACCGGGCACTCGGAAAAACCACTTTCTGCGTCCGGATGAAGTCCGGCGTCCCCTTGGGCGGGTTCTTGGAGAAAAACATCTCGCCGTCGATGTTGTCCGAGTACCGTTGCAATGCCACCGGCCGGTCTCCGTTGGCTGCGATGAATGCCTCGCCGACGTCGCACATATAGCGTGCCAGGTCCAGTTTGGTGAGACCCAGGTCCGGCCAAAGGACCCGGCTGGGACTGGAAATGCGCATCTCGCGCTCCCCGTGGGGGCCCGGAACGGTAACGGTGGTCTGTTCGCTCGCCATGGGGACAACGTACACCCCGGCTGTAACAAGCGGGCAGATTTCGGCCTCCCGGTCCGGCATGATGGAGGAATGCCAGCCCCGGAAATGCCACTGACCGTTGAGGTGGGCGACGTCACCGTGACCGCCGCCTTTGCCCGCCCCGACAATCCATCCGCCACCATCGTGGTGGCCCATGGTGCCGGCGCCGGGATGGAGCACCCGTTCCTTACGGGGTTGACGGCGGCCCTGAACGGGCTTGGCCTTGCGACGTTGCGCTTCAACTTTCCCTACCGGGAAGCGGGCAGGAAGTTCCCGGACCGTCCGCCCGTGGCCATCGCTGCCTGGCGTGCTGCCATGGCCGCGGCGGCGGAGCAGGCAGCGAAGCATCAGGACACGGGCCCCCTCTGGGCGGCGGGCAAATCCTTTGGCGGGCGGATGGCGTCCATGGCCGTAGCGGACGGCATGGATGCGGCCGGGCTCATATACCTCGGTTATCCCCTGCATCCGCCGGGCAAACCGGAGAAGCTGCGGGACGAACACCTGTACGGGCTGGCCACGCCCATGCTGTTCCTGCAGGGCAGCCGCGACACCTTCGCTACTCCGGAGATCCTGGCGGACGTGGTGTCCCGCATCGGCCCCCATGCCGTCCTTCAGTGGGTGGACGGAGGCGACCACTCGTTCGCTGTAGCGGGCAGGAAACGTCCCGCAACCGAGGTGGGCGCTTCACTGGCCCGGCCCATGGACGCATTCATCCGGGACAATTCCCCGTCAATGCGGTCCTGATCCAGTCAGCACCGAACCGTCCTCAGGCCCGACCAAAAGGGCCTCATGCTGCAGCCTCCTCGTGCCACCAGCCTTCCCATGCTGCGGAGGTCAGGCGGCCCTCGGGAAACTCGCTGGTTCCGCTGGCGCCGTTCTGGGACCGGCCGTCCTCATTGCGGCGGCCGTCGAGCAAAAGGTTAAGGCTGTTCAAGAGAAACATCTTTACGTCCTTCCATGTCTGATGTGGACCACGCTGTCCAGGTAGGAACGAGCCTAACCGGGGCATGTTTCAGCCCATCGACGCGACGTTTCGAGTGTGTATCTTAGTTCTCACGGAGCCGGAACCAGCCGGCAAGACTGTCCCGGAACGCAGCTACTGGCGCGGTTTGACCCGTGCGGTGGCGGTGGCTGACCAGGGATCCTCCGGCCAGGGGTGCTTGGGATAGCGTCCCCGCATTTCCGCCCGGACCTGGGCATAGGGGCCGGACCAGAACGATGCGAGATCGTCGGTGACGGCCAGGGGGCGCCGGGCCGGTGACAACAGATGGAACAGCACCGGCACGCGTCCGCCAAGGAGCCGGGGCGTCTCTGCCCAGCCGAAACACTCCTGCAGTTTGACGGCCACCACCGGGCGGGCCGTGTCATCCGCAACATCCGGGTACACGACCCTGATCCGCGACCCGCTGGGTACCTCGAGCCATTCCGGTGCAAGGTCATCCAGTTTCGCCGCGGCCGGCCAGGGCAGCAGCCGGCGGAGCGGGTGGGCCAGGTCGATGGAACGTGCGGACGCTCCGCCCGCGAGGGCTTCCAGTTCCGGCCCCAGCCACTCCTCGAGCCGCAGCAGCAGGGACTGGTCCGAGACGTCCGGCCATGGCGCGCCGAGTCCCCGGTGCAGGAAGGCGAGCCGGCGGCGCAGCCCCTGGGCCGCCGTCGACCATTCCAGGACGCCGAGGCCTTCCTTCTTGAGCGCCTCAGCGACGGCGGCCCTGCCTTCAGCGGGCGATGGCCGGACCGGGGTGGATGCCAGGACGATCGCCCCGAGGCGCCGCACCCTGCGCGCGGAAACGCGCCCGCCGGCAAACTGTGCCGACACGGTCTCCCTCAGGAGATGCGCTGCGGCGGCTTCGGCGAGACCGGACGTCAGCGGCGCCGCGGAGCGGATTACGGCGCCGGTGCCTGCGGAGTCCCTGCCGTCGGCCCGCGATACTTCAGCGACGGCCAGCCATTCGTGGCCGGAGAGGGAACTTCCGGCCGGCAGCCCGGCACGGGTTCCGGAAGACAGCAGGTAGCGGTTCGGCGGGCCGGCATCCACCAGGCGCGCCACCCTGTCCGGGAAGGCGAGTGCGACGACGGCGCCCACCACTGCGCTACCGGTCACGGGCGCAGGCAGCGCGGGAGAAGCGGCGAGCGGGCCACGCTGCGCCAGGGCAGCTAGGCGGCGGGTGTCCTCCGCCCAGCGCCGGGCGGTTGCTCCCGGCTCGTTGCGCAGCTGGGACAGGAGGCGGCTGAGGTCGGCGCCGGGGGCCCGGTGGTCACCCGATACCAGGGCCACTGCCTCCGCTGCGGCCAGCGGACCGGCGGCGGCTGCCCCGTCGAGCAGTGCGCGGCCCAGGCGCGGGTCGGCTGGAATGGTGGCCAGCAGCCGACCCATTCCGGTGGCGTGGCCGTCGTCCGCCACGGCGCCAAGCTCGCGCAGCACTTCCATCGCGTCGTCCATGGCCTGCTGCGGCGGCTGGTCCGGAAGGGCGAGGCCGGCACCTCGGGGAGCACCCCAGGCCGAGAGCAGCAGCGCGGCTCCGGTGAGGTCCGCCACCTTGATTTCCGGCGTGACGTGGGCCGGGGCCGCGCCGTAGGCCTGCTGGTCATAGCACCGCACCACGCGGCCCGGACCCTGGCGGGCGGCACGGCCGGCGCGTTGGTCCGCCGAAGCGCGGGAGCAGGAAACCGTGATTAGGCCGCTCATTCCCCTGCCGGAATCACGGCGCGGTTCCCGGGTCAGGCCGGAATCGATGACCAGCCGGACACCCGGAACAGTAAGAGAGGACTCGGCCAGGTCGGTGGAGACAATCACCCTGGCCCTGCCGCCGGGCAGTCGCCCGGAAACCGCCCGGTCCTGTTCTGCAGCCGGCACCTGGCCGTGGAGTTCCAGGACGTCAACACGCGTGCCCAGCCGCCTCCGAAGGTCGGCGGCCACCAGGGAAACCTCCCGGGCGCCGGGGAGGAAAACGAGGGCGTCAGCCGAGCTGTCCGTGCTGAGCGCGCGAACGTGCTCCTCCTCGGCCGTCCACGCCACGTGGTCCAGGAATACGGGCGTCACGCCCCTGCTGTCCAGCCGTGGTCCTGGCGCGGGACGCCAGTCGGTTTGAAGGGGATGGAGCACCGAAGGGCAGTCCACCACGGCAGCCGGCCCGCCGCCGTCGTCCTCCCCGGCGGCGGTGGTGGCGAGCAGTGCCGCGAAGCGGGGTGCGTCCAGGGTCGCGGACATGGCGACGACGGTGAGGTCACCACGCAACTCCCTGACCTCGGCGAGCATGCCCACCAGCAGGTCCGTTTCCAGCCCGCGTTCGTGGACTTCGTCCAGCACCACTGCTGCCACACCCTCGAGGCCGGGATCGGACAGCAGGCGGCGCAACAGGATGCCGGGGGTGACGAATTCGACGACGGTTTCCGGGCCCGCCTGCCGCTCGCCGCGCACGGAGTAGCCGACGCGGCCACCCAAAGGGCTGCCATCCAGCACAGACAGGCGCCTGGCGGCGGCCCGGGCAGCAACACGGCGCGGCTGCGTGACCACGATCCGCCCGCCGCCGTGCGACAGGAGGTTGGCGAGCAGCGGGGGGACGAGGGTGGTCTTGCCGGTGCCCGGCGGCGCCTGCACTACAGCCGTCCGCCCGGCCACGCGGCCAAGGGCGCGGGTGAGGGCAGGCAGCGAGTCCGCGAACGCCAATCCGGCACCAACGGCCCCAAGGTCGAACGGTGTGGCGGCGAACGCCTGGTGCTGCCTGCCGGGAGAAGTCATCCGTCCATTCTGCCCGGAACTGCAGCTAGGGCTTCGCCTTGCCCTTGCCCTTTGCTTCCTTGGCAGCATCCGGCAGTACCGGCTGCTGCTGGACGGGAGCCGGGGCCGGGACCGGAATAATCGCCGGCTGCTGGGCTTCAACCTGGGGTGACTGTTGAGGCTGCACGGCCTCTTCTGATGGGGACGTGTCCGATGCGGTGGCCGCAGGGGCTTCGGCGGCGGTAGCAGCTGCTGCTGCCGCCAGTTGACCGGTGACGTCTGCCCGCACCGCCTCCACCGCGGCGTCGATCCCCCGGTACCGGGACAGTGAGATCAGGCCCTTGCCAGCGGCGTCGTTCAGGTCCTTCTCCAGTGCTTCCAGCGCGGCCAGTGCGCCGTCCATCCTGTTTTCCGCTGCGGCCTGGCTGATATTCAGCACCCTGATCTGCAGGCCCCGAAGGGTCGCCGCGTCGGAATCTGCGGGCCGCAGCAGCGGGGAAGCCGCATACAGCGCCCCAGCAACGCAGGCGGCACTTACCAGGGCTGCGGCCGCGCGCCAAAGCCGGAACCGCGTACGGGCCGGCACGCCGACCTCAGTGGCACCGGCCGGCGCCGGAGCCTCAGGCGGCATGCCGGCCACGGAGTGACCCGAGCGCCGCCGACGGCGCCGGCAGAACTGTCACCGGCGCAGTGGACGCCTGAGCCGCTTTTGCCGGAGCCCTTGTTGCCCGTGGAGCTGTTGCCTGTGCAGTTGCTGCCGGGGCCATGACGGCCGGACGGGCAGGCAGTTCCCGTTCGAGAACCGTCAGCCCGGGAGCCTCAGGGGCAGGGCGAACTGCCCGCCGTTCCAACAACCGCTTAACCGCGGTCCGCAGCAGAATCGCAATCGAGTGCCCGAGGCCCAGCCCCAGGAGCACGTGGCCGGCAAGATACTGGCCCCCGTGGCCGGCAGCACCAAAGGGAGCGCTGAGAGCGGCGGCGGCGCCGGCGGCGGCGATCACCAGTGCCGAGGCGGCGGCTAGAACTGTGCCCATGGCCTACTCCTGTCCTCAATTAATCAGCAGGCTTACTAGTATTGGTCAGCAAGCTTACTACCTGATCGCAGTGAAGCAAGAATGCAGCATCAAGGGGATTCCGACCGCCTGGCGGCATGTTTCCGCAGCCCTGGACACACGTGGCCAGCAGGCCTGGCTGCCGCCCGGAAGATGAAGGACCTTGACGCCAAAGTGGCCGGCGCAGGGCGGGGACGGTGGACCGTCACGACCGGGCAGGCAAACTCGTGGCCTTTATCTCACGCTGATTTCACTAAACACTGAATAGTCCACTTGGAAGGCAGGACGGGACAAAACGCAAAAAAACAGGTTGCTTCCCCGCCGTAGCGGGCGGCAACCTGTTTTTTGCAATGAAAGGAAGAGAGCAATATCCGGCCCAGGAAAAGCACCTTTGATAGCCTGCAGCCAGCCTCAGGTCATCCGGCGGCCTCCAGCACGCGCGCGGCCGGGGCCAATTCACCATACCGGCCTTTGAAAAACAGCAGCGGGGCAGCATCCTGCCGTGCATCAAGGTGGCGCACCGCGGCCACCACAATAGTGTGGTCGCCGCCGTCGTACTCCGCATGCAACTCGCAGTCGATCCAGGCCAGCGCGTCATCCAGGACCGGGTTGCCCAGCGGCGAGGGGCTGTGGCCCACGCCGGCGAACTTGTCGGCACCTGACCGGGCAAACTGGACGGCCAGGTGTTGGTGCCCGGCGGGAAGGATATTGACAGTGAAGGCGCCCGCCTCCCGCAGTACCGGCCAGGTGGTGGACGTCCGGGCAGGGCTGAACGTCACCAGAGCAGGTTCCAGGGAAAGCGATGCGAAGGACTGGCAGGTGAAACCGGCCGGCCCTTGCGCGGTGGAACTCGTGATCACCGTCAAACCGCTGGCGAAGGTGCCAAAAATATCGCGAAGCCGGCGCGGGGCAAGATCTGATGTGGCTGTCACGGATGGCCTCTCGTTGGATCGTTACCTCACCAAACCATCACACCACCAGGCGATTCAACCGCCTTTGAAATGCCCGGACTCGCACAGCAATGAAATGTCACCTGGCTTCTTCCTGCGTAACGGCAAAATATTAAGCGACGCAACATGTCGCTTTTTTACGAAGCAAGAATTCCGTTTACCCGGAATTGCGCTTTGTTGATTCACATGTCTGTCAACTGGCGGCACATTCGCCCGCCCGGCTAATTTCTCATCAAGAAGTTCTGCGGCAATACGCCCGAAATCCCAATTCCTGCATTTTTGGGACTTTCGTGCGCGCTGCACGTGCCAACCCGCGAAGAGAGATAACCGGTATGACGTCAGTAGAAACCGAAGCCCCGCCACGTACCGTTGAGACTTTCGTGCGGGAACTTCGCGACCGCCATCCGGACCTCGAAGTGCTCAGTCCCGGATCGGGGACCCACCGCTACCGCTATGACGCCGCCACCGCCAAGAACGCGGCAGCCGACGCCGGACGCCTGGGCCCCGCCGTGGTCCTGCCCGTAAATGCCGAACAGGTCCAGGCGGCCGTCCGGCTGGCTGCTGAACTGGGGGTGCCGGTGGTGCCGCGGGGTGCGGGCACCGGCCTTTCGGGCGGTGCCACCGCCGGCGGACACCAGGTGGTGGTCTCGACGGAAAGAATGACTGCCGTCGTCGAGATTTCCCCGCTGGACGAGGTGGCCGTGGTGGAGCCCGGCATCATTAATGCCGACCTGAACGCCCGGCTCAAGCCGTACGGCCTCTTCTACGCGCCCGACCCCGCCAGCTACGACATCTCCTCGATCGGCGGCAACATCGCCACCAACGCGGGGGGACTGCGCTGCGCCAAGTACGGGGTGACCCGCGAATCAATCCTGGCCCTCGACGTCGTCCTCGCGGACGGCAGCCTGGTCACCGTGGGACACCGCTCCATCAAGGGCGTGACGGGACTGGACCTGACCTCCCTCTTTGTTGGCTCCGAGGGAATCCTGGGCATCGTGGTTCGGGCGACTGTCCGGCTCCGGCCCATCCCCGTGGCCCGCAAAACGGTCACCGCCTTCTTCGACAGCACTGCCGAAGGCGCGGCGGGCCTTGCCGCCATCACGCTCTCCCCCGTCCGCCCTGCCGCGATCGAATTCTTCGATACGCCCAGCCTGGACAACATCGACCGGCATTCGGGCTCGGAACTCCGCGCCCGGGGCGCCGCACTGATCCTGATTGAGCTTGACGGTTACGGCATAGAGGAGCAGGCGGCGGACCTCGCGGCGGCGCTCACGGCCCGCGGCGGGCGCGTCACCGAGGAAACGGACGACGACGGGATCCGCCTGTGGGGGCTGCGGCGCAACGGGCGGGGCCTGCCGGAAGGCCAGTGGTACATCGGTGAGGACATCGCCGTGCCCAAATCACAGCTGCCCAAGGTCTACGAAGCGTTCCCTGCGCTGGAGGCACGCTTCGGTGTCAACATCTCCGCGGTTTCCCACGCCGGCGACGGCAACCTCCATCCGCTGATCACCAGGGACATCGGGCCCGGCGACGACCCGGCGAGCCCGCCAGCCGCCCTGGCGGACGCCGCCACGGAGCTCGTGCGGGTGGCACTGGCCCTGGGCGGCACCGTGACCGGCGAACACGGGGTGGGCACCGTCAAACAGGAATGGGCCGCCCTGGAACTGTCCGGCCGGATACGGCAGGCGCAGCACTCCATCAAGGCTGCCCTCGATCCCCAGGGCCTGCTCAATCCCGGCAAAGCCATCTAAGCCCACAACACCTTCTTCCCTTTCTCCAGGAGCATCTCCATGTACTCAGCACCCGTTGGACGCCGCGTTTTCCTCGCCGGGGTCAGCGCCGTCGCACTGTCCGCACTCACCGCCTGCGGGGCAGGCGTCCCGGCCACCAGTTCCTCCGACGCCGGCACACCCGTGGACGGCGGAAACATCACTTTCCTGATCCAGGGCTACGACACTGGCTGGGTGTCGAGCAAAACCTCCATTTCCAGCTACGAGGGAAACCTCTGGGGCCAGCTCACCGACAAGCTTGTCTACGTTGACGAGAAGGGCCAGCTGAGCCCCTGGGTGGCTGACAGCTGGGAGGAACTGAACGGAGCCAAGGACTTCGTCCTCCACCTCAAAAAGGGCGTGACCTTCTCCGACGGAACTCCCCTGGACGCGGCAGCCGTAGTGGCAAACCTGAATGCGTGGGCCAAGGGCGACCCGGCGCGCGGCATCAGCAAGGTGGGTCTGTTCCCGTCCAGCAACTTCGTCAGCGCCGAAGCAAGTGACGAGAGCACTGTCCGGGTGTCGTTCTCCTCCCCTGCCCTGGGATTCATTGCCACGCTGGCCTACCACGGCTGCATCCTGCTCTCCCCCAAGACCCTCGCACTCCCCGTGGATGCCCAGGCAGACCTGGCCCAGGAGGTCGGCAGCGGCCCGTTTGTGCTGAAGTCCTGGAAGCAGGGTGACAGCTACGTGCTGGAAAAGCGCAAGGACTACAACTGGGGCCCGGCGGCGCTCGGGCATACCGGTCCGGCACGCCTGGACACCATCACCTACAAGGTCATCAAAGACACCTCCGTCAGGACCTCCACCGTGGCCTCCGGCCAGGCAGAGGTGGCGTTCAACGTGGAGCCGCAGGAAATTGAATCCCTGAAGGCGCAAGGCTTCACCGTGGGAACGCCGAAGTACCTGGGCTTTGTGGACGGCTTCCAGGTCAACACCCAGGCCTTTCCCACGAACGAGCTCAACGTCCGCAAAGCGATCCAGCACGGCATCGACCGCGAGGAGATCCGCAACACCGTCTACACCTCCGACTGGGAGGCGGCCACCACCTTCATCCAGGGCAACGTCCCCGAAGCCGGGGAGTACAGCGGTTCCTTTGCGTATGACCCCGAGCTGGCCGTGAAGCTCCTTGACGAGGCTGGCTGGAAGCCCGGGGCGGACGGCTACCGGGTCAAGGACGGGAAGACCTTGGAGTTCCCGCTCACCCCCAACCCCTACGTCCCCTCCACGAAGGCCGAGGATGAACTGATCGCCCAGCAGCTGCAGCGCATCGGCATCAAGGTGAACCTGAAGGTGGTGGACGTTGCCGGCTACGCGGCCATCCAGGCAAGCCGTCCGCCGCTGTTCCAAACCTCCCGCAGCTTCGTGGACGTCGGCACGGTGGCCGGGGTGCTCACCAGCCAGAACAACGGTGAAAACTGGTTCAACCTGGGCACCAGCGACCAGAAACTGAACGACCTGTCCACCGCCATCGCCAGTGCCTCGGACCGCCCGGCCCGGGAAAAAGTGGCCGGCGAGCTGCAGCAGCACGTCCTCGAGCAGGGCTACTTCATTCCACTGAACCAGCTTGTCCAGCGCCTGTACCTGATCTCACCCAAAGTCAAGGACGTCCAGTACAACGGCCTGGCGTACGCCAACTTCTACACCGCCTGGATCGCCAAGTGACGCCCGCCGTCGAACGCGGCACCGCAGCCGGAACGGGGCAACCATGGCTGCCGTGACCAACGGATACCGCCGTTTTGCCCTGACCCGGGCAGCCCAGGCAGCCGCCGTCGTCCTGCTCGCGTACGTCCTGACCTTCCTGGTGATCAGCGTCCTCCCGGGCGACTCCATCACCAACACCCTGCGCGATCCGCAATCGGGACTGAGCGAGGAGGACATCCAACGGATCGTCGCCTACTACGGCCTGGACCAACCGGTGCTGGTCCAGCTCGCCCTGTCCCTGGGCAGGTTCCTGACCGGGCAACTGGGTTTCTCGCTGCAGTCCAACCTGCCGGTGGCCCAGCTGGTGGGTGATGCCCTGCCGTCAACGCTCACGCTGGCCTCGACGGCGCTGGTGATTTCCCTGGTTTTCGCGGTGGCCATCGCCTACGGCGCCCACTACGCTCCGCCGAAAGTGGCTGGCGTGCTGCGTTCCATCCCGTCGTTCTTCCTCTCGGTGCCAAACTTTGTGATCGGCCTGGTGCTGATCGAAGTGTTCGCGTTCCGCCTGCACTCCTTCACCACCACGGATCCCAACAGCGCAGCGGCCACCCTTTTTGCCGCCGTCACCCTGGCGATTCCGGTGTCCGCACCGCTGGCGGAGGTATTGATTGCCGGCCTGGACCATGAATCGCGGCAGGACTATGCACTGGTGGCCCGTTCCCGCGGCCTGACCGAAGCCACGCTCTTTGCCAGGCACCTGGTCAAGCCCTCGGCCCTCCCCGCCGTGGCCATGATCGCCCTGATCGTGGGAGAACTCCTGGGAGGCTCGGTGATCACCGAAACTATTTTCGGCCGTGACGGCATCGGGACCGTGGTCCAGAAGGCGGTCACGGGAGAGGACCAGCCGGTCCTTCAAGCCGTTGTGTCCCTGTCCGCAGTTGTTTTTGTGGCGGTCAACCTGGCCGCCGACCTGTTGACCCCCCTGCTGGATCCCCGGGTCCGCATCAGAGAGGCGGTGGACGCATGAGCGCCAGCCTGACCTTCGCCCGCCTCCGCAGCTCCGGGGCAGGGAAGATCCGCACCCGTACCGCAATCCCGCCCACCGTTGTACTGTCCTTGCTGGTGCTGGCCCTGGTGATGCTGTGGTCGCTGCTGCCGGGCATGTTCACAACGCAAAGCCCGGTTGTCGGGGATACCGCCAGCAAGCTTGCCGCCCCGTCCGCGGCCCACTGGTTCGGAACGGATTACCTGGGCCGCGACCAGTACGCGAGGGTGGTGTACGGGACAGCCTCGTCCGTTACCAGCGCGTTGGTCGCCGTCCTCATCGGCCTGCTGATGGGAAGCGCCATCGGGCTGGCCAGCGGCTTTCGCGGCGGCTGGCTGGACACCACGCTGGGCCGCTTCGTCGACGTCCTGCTCGCCATACCGGGGTTCCTCCTCGCGGTGGTCATCGTTAGCTCCTTGGGCTTCCAGACCATCAACGCGGCCATCGCCACCGGAGTGTCCGCCGTCGCGGTCTTTGCCCGCCTGATGCGGGCGGAGGTGATCCGCGTCCGCCGGGCCGCTTTTGTCGAGGCCTCCTACCTGTCCGGCGGGAACCGGATCCAGGCACTGCTGGGACACGTCCTTCCCAACGCCTACCGCTCAGTGCTGGTGTTGGCGGTACTGCAGTTCGGCACGTCCATCCTGGTGATCGCCTCCCTGGCCTTCCTCGGTTACGGTGATCCGCCGCCGGCATCGGACTGGGGACTCCTGGTGGCCTCCGGCAAGACCTACCCAACCGCGCCCTGGCTGGTCTATGCGCCGGCGCTGGTCATTGTGGCCACAGTGCTGTCCGTCAACCGGATCAGCCGCTGGCTGAGGAAGACAAAGTGAGTGCCGTGCACCTGACCGCAAAGGACAAACCAGTGCCCGCAAGAGAGAACACCCCGCTGCTCCAGGTGGAAGGCCTCACCGTTGCCTACGGCGCGGATGAGGTAGTCCGCGATGTGGGCTTTTCCATCAGCAAGGGCGGGAGCCTGGCCCTGATCGGCGAATCGGGCTCCGGGAAATCCACCATTGCCAAGGCCATCCTGCGGCTGCTGCCGCACGGCGACGTGCAGGTGGCCGGAAACGTTCGGCTGGACGGCACCGAAGTGCTCACCACCCCTGAACGGCACTTCCGGCCCCTGCGAGGCCGCGCCCTGGGGTTCATCCCGCAGGACCCCGGTTCGGCCCTCAACCCGGTGCGCACCATCGGCGCCCAGGCCCACGAGGCGGCGGCCCTGGCGGGCGGCACCGATCCGGAGGGCAGGTACCGCAGCATCCTGCAGGTGTTTGAACAGGTGGGCCTGCCGGAACCCCGCCGGGTCTACGACTCCTACCCGCATCAGCTCTCCGGCGGCATGCTGCAGCGCGTCCTGATCGCCCTCACAGTGCTGCCGCGGCCTTCCCTGATCGTGGCGGATGAGCCGACCTCGGCCCTGGACGTCACCGTGCAGAAGCTCATTCTGGACATGCTTGCTGACCTGCGCCGGGAGCTGGACATCAGTCTGCTGCTGATCACGCACGACCTGGCGATTGCCGCCGAACGCGCCGATTCCCTGGTGGTGCTCAAGAACGGCGCAGTGCAGGAACAGGGAACATCCCGCGAGGTGTTCGCCGCCCCGCGCACCGAGTATGCGCGCAGCCTCCAGGCAGACGTTCCCGCCCTGAATCCGGACCGGTACCGCAGCCAACGGGCGGCGCAGCCAGGTGACGCCGGCGGCAGGCAGCTTCAGGTCGCCGTCAGGGGCGTCACCAAACGGTTCCAGGCCGGGAACAAGGAGGTCCTCGCCGTCGACGATGTGTCCTTCTCGGTTGAGCGCGGCCGTACCCACGCCCTGGTGGGCGAGTCCGGCTCCGGGAAGACGACGGCGGTCCGGCTCCTCCTTGGCCTGGAGCAGGCTGACGCCGGGGTCATTGAAGTGGGCGGCCAGCCCACCGCCGGTCTCAGCCGGGCGGGCCTGCGGAATGTGCGCCGCCACCTGCAGCTGGTGTACCAGAACCCGTTCACGTCGCTGGACCCCACCTGGCGGGTGGGCAGGATCGTCCGGGAACCACTGGACCGGTTCGGAGTGGGAGCCAAAGCCGCCCGGGACGCCCGGGTACACGAAGCCCTGGAAGCAGTTGGCCTGCCTGCGGATGTTGCCGCGAGACGGCCGGTGCAGCTCTCGGGCGGGCAGCGGCAGCGGGTGGCAATTGCCCGCGCCCTCGTGGTGCGCCCCGACGTCGTGGTCCTGGATGAACCCACTTCCGCCCTGGATGTCAGCGTGCAGGCCGGCATCCTCGAACTTCTCGCCCGGCTCCAGCGCGACCTTGGCCTGACCTACCTGTTTGTCTCGCACGATCTCGCCCTGGTACGGCAGGTGGCGGACACGGTGTCCGTTCTGCGGCAAGGGCAGGTTGTGGAACAAGGCACCGTGAACCAGATCTTTACCCGCCCCCGGCACCCCTACACCCGGGCGCTCCTGGACGCGATTCCGGGAACCGGCACCTCCGCCGCCGGGGAGCGCGCATCCATCCAGACCTACGAGCCAGCAAAGGCGGCATCATGACCATCGCAACAGCCCCCACCGTGGTCCGCGCGCCGGCCCGCAAACCTGCCCTGATCACCGGGTTCACTGCCCCCAAGGGATTCGGCGACACCACCCTGCGGGACAGGCGGGAGGACGCCATCGAACTCCTCGGCGGGATCCCGGACCCGGGCGTCCTTCCCGCAGCTGAACTGGCAGCCGCCACCGCCCGCGTCCTGGCCCGGCCCGGAGTCCCTGCCCTCCAGTACTCCCGCACGGAAGGCATCTCGCCGCTGAGGGAATGGGTTGCAGCCCGGGAGGGTGTGCCGGTGGAGCGGATCATCATCACCAACGGCGGCTTCCATGGGCTGTCCCTGGCTATCCAGACGGTGGTGGAACGCGGCGACCTGGTGGCCGTGGACAACCCCATTTTCCCGTTGTTCCTGCGCGGCCTCCAGCTGTCCGCCGCGGACACGCTGCCGGTGACGGTGGGGCCGCGGGGCCTGGATGTCGAGGAACTGGCGGACCGCCTGCGGAACGGGGCCCGGCCCTCGGCGCTCTACACCGTCCCGGACTTCCATAATCCGTCGCAGGGAACGCTCCCGGAGCAGCAACGGGCGGAACTCGTGCGGCTCGCCGAGCAGTACGGGTTCGTGATCCTCGCCGACAACCCCTACCGGGAACTCTGGTACGA
This sequence comes from Arthrobacter sp. Soil_C_49, assembly GCF_057656635.1. Classification (NCBI taxonomy): domain Bacteria; kingdom Bacillati; phylum Actinomycetota; class Actinomycetes; order Micrococcales; family Micrococcaceae; genus Arthrobacter; species Arthrobacter sp. Soil_C_49. The sequence goes on along the minus strand of NZ_JBDGJZ010000001.1, from coordinate 388,202 downwards.
GGGCGGGCCGGAAAGCGTGGAGGCCTTCAATGTCTCGGACCACGTCATCCACATCAACACGTTCACCAAGACACTCGGGCCCGGACTCCGGCTGGGCTGGCTGGTGGTGCCGGAGCACCTGGCAGGCGACATCACCGCGCTCCGAAGCCGGCAGGACTCGCACAGCTCCACGCTGGTGCAGGCCGTGGTGGGCGAAGCGCTGACATCGGACCCCGGGCTCTTCGACGCCACGCTGGGACGTGCCCGGGAGCTGTACCGGACCCGCGCGGAAACCCTCGTGGCGGCACTGGAACGGGAAGCCCCGGGAGCATTCGAGACCACCCTTCCGGGCGGCGGCCTGTTCCTCTGGCCCAGGCTGCGCGACGACAGGATCGACCCGGACCAGCTCGCGGCTGATGCCAGCGCCGAAGGAGTGGAGTACCAGCGCGGTTCCTTCTTCCCCTCGGGCCCCGGCACGGATTCGGCACGGCACCTGCGCCTCGCCTACGGCGACGTTGACGTGGAGCGGCTGGAGGAAGCCGTGGCGCGGCTGGCGAGGGCGCTGAAAAGACAGCAGTAGCCAAGGATTTGTTTCATACCTTCCTGCAGGGCCTCTCTATCCGGGGCCCTGCAGGCGTTTTGGCCTAAGTACCGGAGTTGGCCGAGACCAATTCCAGGGAATTGTTCTGCTGAACGTTGGGATAGTTCGGGTACTGATACTGGTTATAGCCCTGTTGCGACATTGAGACCCCTTCCGTGAGGCGCTGGAACGCCACGCTTGTATGCGGGGCTCTGCCGCGACTGTTGGATATCCGCTGCCATTCATGTCCCCCTGCATGAACGTATCGGGTTCTCATCACGAGAACTTTGGTCCGGCGGCAATCTTGCGGAGATCTTTCGCCCGCTGTCATGAGACTCTCTGAGCGTGTGTTGGTGTAGCTGCAGTACAACCTGCCCTCGACGTGCCTGTAGCTCGCCCCTCAGCCTTACCGCCGCCCCGCCCGTCGAAGAACCTTCTCGAAGAATCTTTCATGCATCTGCATCCAAATGCCGGCCGCCGGCGGTAGTAGGTGTGTAAGCAAAAACCGCCCGCCCGGCGGGCCGAAGAAGGAGAAATCATGCGCACCAGCATTTTTGCATCAGGGGCAGTGGCAGTAGCGGCGGCACTGGCTTTCGCCGGCCCCGCCCAAGCTGCCGAAGGGGACGCCCAGCTCTCCGTCCTGCACGGGGTTCCCGGGCTGACGGTGGACGTGTGGGTCAACGGCGAACGGACGCTGGACGACTTCACGCCCGGCACCCTGGCCGGCCCCCTCGCGCTTCCGGCAGGAACCTACGCTCTTGCCATCACCACCGCGGATGCCGCCGACGCGTCCGCCGCGGTGATCGGCCCGGTCAACGTGACCCTTGCCGCCAACGGCAACTACACGGCGGTGGCCAATTTGGATGCCGCAGGGAAGCCGACGGCCAACCTGTTCACCAACGACGTCTCGGCGATTGCCGCCGGCAAGGGCAAGCTGACGGTGCGGCACACGGCCGCCGCCCCCGCCGTCGACGTCCTGGCTGCCGGATCCGCCGTCATTTCCAACCTGGCAAACCCGAACGAGCAGACGCTCACGCTTGACCCGGGCACCATCCCGGCTGCAGTGGCGGCGGCCGGAACCACCCAGCCTGTCATCGGCCCCGCCGACGTCACGGTGGCCGAGGGCACGCACACCATCGTGTACGCCTGGGGCAGCCTTGCGGACAAGAACCTGCAGCTTGCCGTGCAGACCATCGAGGGCCTGCACTCGGCTCCCGGAGCAGTTCCGGGCGGACGCTCGGGTGCGGCGGATGAAGGCATCACCGGACAGGCCATGGCAGTTGCCGGGTTCGGAGCAGCAGGCCTCGCGCTCGTCTTCGGCGCCGTGGTTGCTTCCCGCACCGCGGCCCTGCGCCAGGCCGGCCGCAAGTAGCTGACTGACATGGAAAGCACGACGACGGCGCCCCGGTTCCGGAGGTCCCCGCACCTTCCGGCCCCGGTGTCCACAGCGCAGGTTGGCCCGGCGAAGACTGTCGCAACAAGCCGTTCCATCCGTGCCCGGGCGGGCGCCGCCGTCGTCCTTGCCGCAGCCCTCCTCACTGGATGCGGCACATCAGCACCAACCCTGCCGGAGGCTGTCCCGTCCGGGACAGCCTCCCCAGCGGCGCAGGCCGGCGCGTCCCCCACCGCGCCGGCTCCGGTTCCCCCAATGTCTCGCCCAGCCGCCGCTGTTCCGGACGTTCCCCTCCGCCAGGCCACTGCCGCCCCCGCTGCTCCCCGGGACCCGGCACCCCGTTTCCTGACAGTGGAAGGCACCAGCATCAGCATGGAGATCGTGGACGTGGGCACCTCCCCCGACGGGGCGATGGAGATTCCGGAAGCCTTCAACCAGGCAGGCTGGTACCGGTACGGGCCCGCACCGGGGGCGGCGGCGGGGGCAGCCGTGATCGCCGCCCACGTGGACACCACGTCGGACCGGGCGCCGTTTTCGCAGTTAAGGGGCCTGCCGGCCGGAACCCTCGTCACCGTTGAGCGCTACGGCGCCCCTGCGCTGAACTACCGGGTGCGTTCAGTTGAACTGATGGCCAAGGACAAGTTCGACGGCGGTTCCCTGTTCCGCCGTGACGGGCCGCACCAGCTTCGGCTGGTGACGTGCGGCGGCCGGTGGCTGGACGAGAAACAGGACTACAGTGACAATGTCATTGTCACTGCGGAACTTGAATGAGCCGCGAGTCAGCCCTGACACTCATTGCCGAGGAGGGGAAGGAGGCCGGTTTGGCATCTTCTGCCCAGCCGTCTTCCGGCGACGAGCAGCACCATGGCGGATCAGCGCAGCCCTCCGCCGGCGGCACCTGGAATCCGCAACTCGACCACTCGTTTTCCGCCGGCGATGAAAAGGCCCTGGCTGAGGCCTACCGCCAGTTTTCGCCACTTGTGTACACCCTGGCCCTCCGGGCGCTGCGGAACCGCAGCGCCGCGGATGACGTGACGCAGGAAGTCTTTATCCGGGTATGGAAATCCCGGACCACGTTCGATCCGCGGAAGGCCGCACTGCCGGCCTGGATTGTAGGTATCACCCGGAACGCCATCACGGATGCGCTCGCCGCCGCCGCCCGGGAATCCCGCAAAGAGCTGGCCGCAGTGGAACTGCAGCCCGAGGCTGAGGACGCAGCGGCGTCCGCGTCCGCCGAAATCCTGGCGGACCGGCTGCTCCTGGACGGCGAGCTGGCCCGGCTGGGCGAACCCCAGGGCTCCATCATGCGCCTGGCTTTTTACGATGACCTGACCCACGACCAGATTTCACGCGAACTCAACCTTCCCCTTGGTACGGTCAAGAGTCATATCCGCCGCAGCCTTAGCCACCTGAGACACCGATTGGAGGTGGACCATGCAGCACCTTGACCCTGAAGCCCTGAGCCTGTTCGCCCTAAACGAGCCAATGGACGCCCGGAGCGCTGACCACCTCCGCTCCTGCCCCGAGTGCAGCACTGAGGTTGCGGCGCTGCGGCGCGCCGTAAACGCGGTGCGGACCGTCCCGGACTCCGGCGGACTGAAAGCCCCGGGTGCGAATGTCTGGGAAGGGATCCACCGGCAGCTTGGACTCACGGACGCGGTGGCGGCTGATCCGCTGGGTCCCGCCCGCGGCCGGGATGCCACCACGGGGAAAACTGGACCGGAAGAACCGCGTCCCGGAGCACATCAAGAAGAAAAACCCCGCAGCAATGTGACCTGGCTGCGGCGGCCGGCGACGTGGCTGGCTGCCGCCGCTGCGGCCGTCCTGATCACCACCGGGGTTGTGCTGGCCGTCAACCGGACGGCCGCTCCGGTGACCCTCGCCTCGGCCCAGCTTGAACCGCTGGACCGCTACACTGCCACGGGTTCGGCCACGGTGACCGAGGCCAGCGACGGTTCGCGGACCATCGAGGTACGGCTCAACAAAACCGAAGCCAGCGGTTACCAGGAAGTCTGGCTGATCGCCCCGGACCTGTCCCGGCTGGTCAGCCTGGGGATCATGAACTCACCGTCCGGCCGCTTCGAGGTTCCATCCGGCCTGGACCTGTCCGGCTACCCCATCGTTGATGTGTCCGATGAACCGCTCGACGGCAATCCGGCACATTCCAGCGTCAGCATCGTCCGGGGCACGCTCAGCTCCTGAAAACTGATCGGTGGGCACCGTCGCCAGGACGGTCAGCGGCCTGCGGCGGCCAGGTTCCCCGGCACCGGATCGTGCCGGAGGTAGCGGCGGCTGAACGTGCCGGTGCCCGCGGTGAGGGCGCGCAGCTCCACCGCGTATTTGAGGAGTTCCTGGTCCGGGACCTCCGCTGTGATTTCGGTCCGGTCCCCGCCGGAGGAGGAGGTCCCGGTGAGCCGGCCCCGGCGCCCGGAAAGATCGCTCATCACCGTTCCCACATGCTCGTCCGGAACACTGAGCACCACCGATGAGACCGGCTCGAGCAGCTGGATGCTGCCAGCGGCGGCAGCCTCCCTCAACGCCAGGGCGCCTGCCGCTTGAAAGGCTGCGTCGGAGGAATCAACGCTGTGTGCCTTGCCGCCCACCAGGGTCACGCGCAGGTCCACCACGGGGAAGCCGGAGGCCACGCCGCGTTGCATCTGCGCGCGGACGCCCTTTTCCACCGAGGAAATAAAGGTTCCCGGGATCACCCCGCCCACGGTTTTGTCCACAAATTCGAACCCGGCCCCCCTGGCCAGCGGTTCCACTTCGATGTCGCACACCGCGTACTGGCCGTGGCCGCCGGACTGTTTGACGTGCCGTCCGTGCCCGGCGGCCCGCGTTGCGAAGGTTTCCCGCAGCGGCGTCACCACCTCCACGGTGTGCAGCTTCACGCCCTGGTCGCGGAGCCGGTCCAGCACCACTTCGGCGTGCGCCTCCCCCATGCACCAGAGGATCAGCTGGTGGGTTTCGGCGTTCCGCTCCACCCTCAGCGTCGGGTCCCCGGCGGCGACCTTCCCCAGGCTCCGGGCGAGGGCGTCCTCATCGCTGTGGGAATCGGCTTCGATGGCCACAGGCATCAGCGGCTCCGGCATCTCCCAGGTGGCCAGCAGCAGCGGCTGGTCCTTCGCGGAGATTGTGTCCCCGGTCTCGGCGGTGCCCAGTTTTGCCACGGCAGCGATGTCCCCTGCGACACAAAAAGGGACGGGCCGGAGGGTCGCTCCCAGGGGCGAGTAGAGGTGCGTGAGACGTTCGTCGGTGTCGTGGTCCTGGTGTCCGCGGTCCGCCAGTCCGTGCCCGCTGACGTGGATGGGGGTGTCCCCGCTCAGGGTTCCGGAGAAGACCCGCACCAGGCAGACCCGGCCCAGGAAAGCGTCCACCGTGGTGCGGACGACCTCCGCAGCGAGCGGCCCGCCGGGGTCGCAGGCCAAGGGACGGAGCGGGGATCCGGACAGGTCCGTAGCCCGCGGCAGGCTGCGCTCGGGCGGAGACGGGAAAGCCTTGGCCAGGAGCTCCAGCAGTTCGGCCGTTCCCAGCCCGGTCAGCGCCGAGGAAGGCACCGCCGGGAAGAAGGATCCGCGCGCGACGGCGGTTTCCAGGTCCGGGATGAGGACGCCGGCATCGATGTCCTCGCCGCCGAGGTAGCGGTCCATCAGCGTCTCATCTTCGCTCTCGGCGATGATGCCCTCGATCAGCTCCGCGCGGGAAGGCTCCGCTGCCGCCAGTTCCCCCGGTTCCGCCGCACGGGCGGCCGGGCCGGAACCCTCTGCCGGGTACTCGAAGACCGTTCCGGACAGCAGGCCCAGCAGCCCGGTGACATTCCCGCCGGCCCGGACCGGCACATACAACGGAAGCACCGTCTCGCCGAACGCATCACGGCAGGCGGCCAGGACGCCGTCGTAATCAGCCCGGGGATGGTCCAGCCGGGTGATGACCACGGCGCGGGGCATTCCCAGGTACTGGCATTCGTGCCAGATCGCGGTGGTGCCCGCATCCACCCCGTCCACGGCGGACACGGCGAAAAGAACGGCGTCCGCGGCGCGCAGGCCGGCGCGGAGTTCGCCGATGAAGTCCGGATAGCCGGGCGTATCGAGGAGGTTGATCTTCATGCCGGCCACCGGGAGCGGAACCACTGACAACGCCACTGACCGCTGCTGGTGGATGGCGGCGGGATCGGAATCGCTCACGGTGGTTCCGTCAACCACTGAGCCCTTCCGCGTGATCATCCCGTTGGCTTCCAGCAGCGCCTCGATGAGGGTGGTTTTGCCGGCACCGGAACGGCCCACCAGTGCCACGTTCCGGACCAGGGCAGGGTCCCTGGGCGTGATGCCGGCGGAGCCATTGCCCTGGCGTCCTTCCGGCCCGCCCCGTCCTGCAGCGTCCTTGGTGCTTTTCACCGACATCGGAACCTCCTGGCGTCTTTGCCTGGTTGTTGTACTGGCCGCTGCGTTTACTTGCCGCGGGCCTTGCGGGTTGCAGCGTCGTTCGCCTTTTGCAGGGCTTTGACGAGTTCGTCCTTGTCCATGGAGGAGCGGCCGCTGATGTCCAGCTCCCTGGCCCGCTCCAGCAGGTGTTTCTTGGTGGCGTTGGCGTCCACGCCGCCGGCGGTGGGCTCATCCGAGCCAAGGCCCTTTTCCGCCCGCTCGTCCGACGGCCCGCGCTTTTCCTTGGGCTCCCAGTGGTCTCCCACCTTTTCGTAGCTGTGCTTCAGGGAAGCGTAGGCGGCGCGCGCCGCGCGGCTTTCGTCGTTGTCGTAGGACTCCATCGCGGAGTCGTAGGTTTTGGCGAAGGTGTCCTGCGCCTTCTGGTCCGAGCGTTGCAAGGTTGAGGGAAGCTCGTCCTTGCGGGCGTGATCGTTCTTTCCCGTCTTCGGCATGGCACTCACCGCACTTTCGTCAGCAGCACTGATCATGGCAGAACACACCCAGCTTAGCCACGGCCCGCTTGGCTTGTCTGCTGCCCGCCATGTGCCCTCTTCCCGAAGCCTTCATCCCGCGCCCGGCATCAGTTCGGTTCCGGCCATTGGTCCGGGTCGTAGCCGTAAAGACGGGGAGGCCGGGGCGCCTCTTCCGGGTCCAGTGCGTCCTCCGGCCCGGGTTCTTCCTGCTGCACGTCCTCGGCGTCGGCCGGTCCACGTTTCTTCCGGCTTTCGTCCTTACCAGTGCCGCGCCTGTCCGGGCTGTCAGCCATGACCCACTCCAATCCCCCGATGAAGAGGTCCAGCTGCTTGAACCAATGAAGCCCACCCTAGCCGCAGGGATGCCCGCCGAAGATGTCACTTTTGCTCAAGAAATGGACAGTTTCGGCGCACTCCACCAGGCAGCCCCTTGTGGGCAGGCGATGTTAGGCAGGACCGGTCCGGTCCAGTGCGTCGAGGAGGCGCCGGACCGAGCCGCCCAGGTTCCAGTCCACGGCGAGGCGTTCCAGCTCGGCGCGGGCTTCCCCAGCGACGGGGTGCAGCCGGGCGCCGGCCTCCTCCAGGGAAGGCAGCTTGAGGTCCCGGACAAGGCGGACGACGGCGGGCGCCGCCCTGAGGTAGTCCGCGGCGGCTTCCAGCTTCGCGCGGACCGGTGACGAAAGTCCGCTGCCGGCATCCGCTGCTGCCTCGAGCAGGTCTTCCAGGGTGCCGTACTTCAGCAGCAGTGACGCCGCCGTTTTTTCACCGATTCCCGCCACACCCGGCAGCCCGTCCGAGGCATCGCCGCGGAGGGTGGCATAGTCCGCATACTGCTGGGGCAGCACGCGGTACTTTCCCACCACCACTTCTTCGGTCATTACATCCAGGTTCCGCATGCCGCGCGCCGTGTAGATGACCCGCACCTGGCGGGAGTCGTCGCAGACCTGGAAGAGATCACGGTCCCCGGTCACCACGTCCACCGGCATGCCGGCATGGCTGGCGTAGGTGCCCACAACGTCGTCGGCTTCATGCTCGGCCGCACCCACGATCGCAATTCCGGCCAGGCCCAGTGCCGTCCGGATCATGGGCAGCTGCGCTTCGAGCGCATCCGGCACCACCTCCACATCCGGAGCACCGGTGTTCGCTTCTGCCACCCGGTGGGCCTTGTAGGTGGGGAGCAGGTCCACCCGCCATTGCGGCCGCCAGTCGTCATCCCAGCACGCGACGAGGTGGGTGGCCCCGTAATCGGTAGTGAGCCTGGCGATCATGTCCAGCAGGCCCCGGACCGCGTTGACGGGCGTCCCGTCCTCGCGGCGAATGGAATCGGGCAGGCCGTAGAAGGCGCGGAAGTACAGAGAGGCGGTGTCCAGCAGCATCAGGCGGTCAGGCATACCCTGATCCTGACACGGAACACTGCCTGCCGGGGCAGCACGGGCAGCCCGCCACGCCGCCAGCCCGGGTGCACGCCCGCGAACCGGCTCTGGCACACCGGCCCGATCAGGGCGAGAATGGCCTCGTGATCCCCGCTCTGCGCGGCGCGGACAGCGAACCCATGAACGCTGCCGCCCGAAGGGTCCAGCGCATCTACCTGACGTTGACGCTGGGCAATACCCTTGCGGCTTCCTTCATCTGGGGCGTGAACACGCTGTTCCTGCTGGACGCAGGCCTCAGCAATTTCGAGGCCTTCGCCGCGAACGCGTTCTTTACGGTGGGCATGGTGATTTTCGAAATTCCCACCGGGGTGGTGGCTGACGGCTGGGGCCGCCGGGTGTCGTTCCTTCTGGGCACCGTGACCCTGGCCGGCTCCACTTTCCTTTACTACCTTTTGTGGCAGTTTTCCGCGCCGTTCCCGCTGTGGGCGGTGGTGTCGGTGCTGCTGGGCCTGGGTTTCACGTTCTTCTCCGGTGCTGTTGAAGCCTGGCTTGTGGATGCTCTGCGCTACTCAGGCTATGAAGGCGGGCTGGAGGCAGTGTTCGGCCGTGCCCAGATGGTCTCCGGCGTGGCAATGCTGGCCGGTTCCGTGGCGGGCGGCGTGATCGCCCAGGCCACCAACCTCGGTGTACCGTTCCTGGTGCGGGTGGGTGTACTGCTGGCGATGTTTGTGGTGGCCTTCAGCCTGATGCACGACGTCGGATTCACCCCGGAGCGCTCCAGGCACCCGCTCCAGGCGACCCGCACTGTCCTGACTGCATCGATCGACAACGGCCTGAAAATCCCGCCCGTGCGGTACGTGATGCTCGCCGCCCCATTCAGCGCCGGCGTCGGGATTTACGTCTTCTATGCCCTGCAGCCGTTCCTGCTGGAACTCTTCGGCGACCCCCGCGCCTACTCGATCGCGGGCCTCGCGGCGGCCATTGTGGCCGGCGCCGAGGTGGTGGGCGGCTGGCTCGCGCCCTACGCCAGGCGGCTGTTCCACAAACGCACCTCCGTGCTGATCGTCAGCGGCAGCATCAGCGCGGCGCTTTTGCTGGTGCTCGGCTTGACCCGGGTGTTCTGGGTGGCCCTGGTCCTGCTGACGCTCTGGGCGGTGATTGACTCCGCCGCCACCCCGGTGCGGCAGGCCTACATCAACGACATGATCCCGTCGAAGCAGCGGGCCACCGTGCTCAGCTTCGATTCGCTGATGGGTTCCAGCGGCGGTGTGGTGGTGCAGCCTGTACTGGGAAGGAGTGCCGACCTGTTCGGTTACCCGGCGTCACTGGCGCTGGCCGGTGTTTTCCAAAGCCTGGCAGTTCCGTTCCTGTTGGCCAGCCGGCGGCAGGGTGCCCCGGCCGATCGGGCCAGCACATCCGCTGACTCCCCGGACCAGGGGCCTGCCGGAGATTCCCGCGACTGAACCGGCGGCCCGGTGCTGGGTATAGTTGTTGGTCTCCCCAAGGAAGGCGCCGCATGATCGAGATCCTGAGCCCCACCGAAATCAGCCGGGCAAGGGAAACAGGAGCCCTGGTCGCAGATATTCTTCAGGCCTTGAAGGGGCGTGCGGCCGTGGGAACCAACCTCCTGGACATCAACCGGTGGGCCGGGGAGATGATCATCGAAGCCGGCGCCACGTCCTGTTACATCGACTATGAGCCGTCCTTCGGGCGCGGGCCGTTCGGGCACTACATCTGCACCGCCGTCAACGACGCCGTGCTGCACGGGATGCCCTACGACTACGCACTGGCCGACGGCGACCTCCTCACCCTTGATCTCGCCGTCATCAAGGGCGGCGTGGCGGCGGACTCCGCCATCAGTTTCGTTGTGGGCGGCTCCAAGCCCCTGGAAAGCATCAACATGATTGATGCGACAGAACGCGCGTTGTACGCGGGGATTGCAGTTGCCGGGCCCGGAGCGCGGATCGGCGACATCTCCCATGCCATCGGGTCGGTCCTCAGCGAAGCAGGCTACCCCATCAACACCCAGTTCGGCGGCCACGGCATCGGATCAACCATGCACCAGGACCCGCATGTCCCCAACACCGGGCGGCAGGGCCGGGGGTACACGCTGCGTCCGGGCCTGCTGCTGGCGCTGGAACCGTGGGTCATGGCGGACACCGCTGAACTCGTTACCGATCCTGACGGGTGGACCCTCCGCAGCGCCACAGGCTGCCTGACGGCGCACAGCGAGCACACCATCGCCATTACCGAGGACGGCGCGGAAATCCTCACCCTTCCCACCCGGGCCGTGCAGTAAGGCGTGCAGTAAGGCAGTCAGCGGTCCCAGGACGTCCAGTCGGCGTCGTCGAACGCCTGCCCGCGGAAATGCGCGCGCAGGTACTCACCCACCACGGCAGCTCCCAGGCCGCCGACATCGGGTGCCACCACCCTGGCCCCCACCCGGCGGGCCATGCGCTGCACGAACCGCTCCAGGCTGGGATCGTTCCCCAGGCGGAAGAAGGTGGTCTGGGTGCCGCCGCGCCCCAGGCGGTCGAGTTCGGCCACGGTGACCCGGATGGTTTCCGGGTCCGAGGGCCAGCAGAACCACGGCTCGCCGTCCGGCAGCAGGTGGGCGGTGGGCTCACCGTCGGTCACCAGCAGGAGGACGTGCTGCATTGACGGATGCCGGCGGAAGAAGCGGCCGGCCAGCAGCAGGCCGTGGTGCAGGTTGGTGCCCTGTTCCCGCCGCGACGGCAGGGCGGTCAGCTCGCCGATGTCCATGGACCGGGCGTAGCGGCCGAACGTGATCAGTTCCAGCCGGTCGCCGCGGAAGCGGGTGGAGATCAGGTGGTGCAGGGCCAGGGCGGTGCGCTTCATCGGCACCCAGCGCCCCTCTGCAGCCATCGAGAAGGAGACGTCCACAAGCAGGACGACGGCGGCCTGGGTCCGTGCCTCGGTCTCGCTGACTTCGATATCGGCAGCGGTGAGGCGGAGCCCCCGGGCAGGGTTGCCGCCGTCGGCCACCGTGCGGTGGATTGCGTTGGTCATGGTGCGGGTGACGTCCCAGGGCTCGGCGTCCCCGAACTCCCAGGGGCGGCTGGAACCGGTCTGCTCGCCGGCGGCGCCGGCGACGCGCGTGTCCCGCCGCCCCTGCCGGCCGGACAGTTGCTTCGCGGTGTCCCGCAACAGGGATCTGCCGAGCTGCCGCATGGCCTGCGGGGAGAGCCGCAGGTCGCCGTCGCTGCCCTTGCGCAGGTAGCCGCCGTCCTGCATAGCCCGTTCGATCCCGGCCAAAGTGCGGGCGGTGACGGCGGCGTTCTGGCCGAGCTGGCGGGCCAGGGCATCGAGGTCCAGGTCGTCCAGGTTGGACCCGTTGTAGGACTGGGACAGCTGGTCGGCGAGTCCGTCCAGTTCGGCGATGTCCTGCAGCACCCCGGTGCCGTCACCCAGCCCCAGGCCTTCCTGGCCCTCGAACCGCTCCGAACCGGACCAGTCCTCGCCGGGCCGCAAGGCCCGCAGGCTGTCATCGAGCTGGTCGAGCTGCGCCATCAGTTCCGGCGAGCCGAACGCCTGGGCGGAGAGCCGCATCAGCTCCTCCCGCTGCTCGGGGGACATCGACTGCAGCAGGCGCTGGGCTGCCGCGGCGCGCTTGGCGAGGGCATCGATGAGCTCCTCAACGGACTGGGGATTCTCCGGGAAGAAGTCCCCGTGCTTGGCCATGAACTCCTGGAAGTCCTGGTCCGTGTCCTCGCCGCGCCGGTGTTTGTCCAGCAGCCCGTTGAGGTCCCGCAGCATCCCGGCCACGGCTGCCTTGTCCTCCTCCGTGGCGTTCTCGAGCGCCTGCTTCATGCCGGAGAACCGCTGGTCCAGGACTTCACGGCCCAGCAGGTCCTTGATCCGCTCGTAGGCCTCCCGGGCTGTACCCGACTGCCAGTCATAGGAGGCCAGTTCGTTGACCGCCGCTGCCGTTGACTGCGGCAGGTTCTGCAGCTGCATCTCCCGGAAGGCGCGGTCGGTGTTGTCCATCATGGCGTCGCGGGCGAGCTGCTTGCGTTCCTCCAGCACCGCGGTCTCAAGCAGCTTCCGGACTTCGTCGAGGGTTCCGTCCAGCCGGTGCCGGCCCAGCAGTTCGCTGCGGCGCTGCTGTACCCGCCGGGCGAGGTCATCCAGGCCTTCCCTGTTCCGGCCGCCGCGGCGCAGGAACTCCTGCAGCGCATGCCGGGGCGAGTAGCCGGCCATGACGTCCTCGGCGACGGCGTCCAGTGCCTCAGCAAGGTCAACCGGCGGCGCGAGCGGATCCGGTCCGCCCGCATACCTGCCGTACCTGGCCGAGTGGTTATGGCTGGCCATGACGCCTCCTGTTCCGGCCGCCCGCTCCTGGCTGTAACTCTTCCAGCGCTGCGGCTAGCCGTAGATGGTTTCCTCGTCGTCGGACTCCTTGGAGATCCGGCGGGCGAGGTACAAGCCCTCCAGGGCAAGTTCGATGGCCGCAGCGCGCTGCCCCTGGTTGGTGGCGCCCAGCCGCCCGCTGATCTCGTCGTAGAGTCCCGACCCGTTGAGTCCGGGAAGGTTCTCGAGGAATTCCTGCGCCGTGATGTGTTCACCGGTGGTTACGGTCCGGTGGCCGTCAAGCGCAGCGACTAGCGGGCCCATATCGATACCGTGATAGTGGGCGCGCACAGCATCCGCGGTGGCCGTCCGCAGGAGGTGGTCGAGGACCGCCTGTTCCCTGCCCTCCTCGCCGGACTCGAATTCGATCTTGCCGGTGAGGACGTCCACCGCGGTGCCGAGGTCCACGATCCGGGCCACGGCTTCGCCTTCCCCGCGCACGCTGGCCCGGCGCAGTGCGGCCGCCGCGACCGTCTCGGCGCCGGCGATCGCGAACCGGGCTGAAACACCCGAGGTCTGGTTGATCGCCGGGGACTGCCGGAGCGCCCTGGTGTAGCGGGCCAGGATTTCGAGGATGACCGGCGGCACGTCGGCCACCAGTTGCCCCTCCTGCCGGATCACCGAGACCTCGTCATCCAGCTCGATGGGGTAGTGAGTCCGGATCTCCGCGCCGAAGCGGTCCTTCAGCGGCGTGATGATCCGGCCGCGGTTGGTGTAGTCCTCAGGGTTGGCAGAGGCGACGACGAGCACGTCCAGCGGCAGCCGCAGCACGTAGCCGCGGATCTGGATGTCCCGCTCCTCCATCACGTTGAGCATCGACACCTGGATCCGCTCGGCGAGGTCCGGCAGTTCATTGATGGCGATGATGCCCCGGTTGGAGCGCGGGACCAGCCCGTAGTGGATGGTCTCCGGATCGCCCAGGCGCCGGCCTTCGGCGACACGCATCGGGTCGACGTCTCCGATGAGGTCCGCGACGGAGGTGTCAGGGGTGGCGAGCTTCTCCACATACCGTTCGGAGCGGTGCCGCCACGCCACCCGCATCCGGTCCCCTTCAGTCAGGGCACGGGCCCGCGACTGCTCGGTGATCGGCTCGTACGGGTGCTCGTTCAGCTCGGAGTCCTCGATCACCGGAGACCATTCGTCCAGCAGCCCGGCAAGCGTGCGCAGGAGCCGCGTCTTGCCCTGCCCCCGCTCGCCGAGCAGGACCACATCGTGGCCGGCGATCAGGGCACGCTCCAGCTGGGGCAGGACGGTGCGGCTGAAGCCGTACAGCCCGGGCCACGGATCACGGCCTTCGGCGAGCGCGGCCAGCAGGTTGTCGCGGATTTCGTGGCGCAGGTCTTTCTGGACATGCCCGGCTGCACGCAATTCGCCAACAGTGAAGACTTCGGGTCGATCAGTCACCACTCCACGGTAGCCCTACCCCTGCCGGGAATCGAGGAAATCCCGGGAATCGATCCACGCAGACCTGCTGGTCCACTTACGCTTGGGGGTGATGACTGCCCAGAGCACTCTGCGAGGTGCTTCGCGCAGCACACCCGGGCGCCGTCGTCGTATGCTTCTCCCACGCAGACCCCCGTCAAGGCAGCTATGGCGCACGCCGTGGGCACGCACCTGGACCTCTTTCAGCGGATCATGATCAGCCCGTGCTCGGTGTCCGCCATCGAGTATGCGAGCCGGGTGGACCTGATCGCCCGCATCCCCCCGGGTTGCGCCCGATATCCTTGAGCAGTGCATCAGAAAGCCACTGACTGGCAGCCCTCTGACCATATGTCCGAGCCGGCACCGGGTGTCCATCTCGTCCGGGGCCCGGCGTCGAACTGGGTGGTGGTCCGCGACCAGACGGGCTTTCTGCTCATCGACACCGGTTATCCCTCGGACCGGGAACTGGTCCTGGCGTCCATCCGCCACCTGGGACTCCAGCCCGCCGATGCCAGGGCCGTGCTCATCACGCACGGCCACGTGGACCACACCGGATCCGCGGCCTACTTCGCCGGCACCTACGGGACACCGGTCCTCTGCGCGCCGGAAGAGCTGGCCCACGTCCAGGGCAAGGAAAAGCACCAGGTGACGTTCGGCCAGGTCATGGTCCGTGCCTGGCGCCCGCGCGTTTTCCGTTGGCTGCTCCACGTCATCAACGCCGGAGCCCTGACGGCACAGCCGGCAACGCAGGCCCGTGCCTGGGACGCAGAGACGCTCCGCAACCTGCCGGGCCGTCCCGAAGCCATCGCACTGCCGGGACACACCCCCGGTAACGCCGCCATCCTCCTCCCGGATGCGGGCGCCATCGCCGTCGGGGATTCCTTTGTGACCGGCCATCCGCTGAGCCGGACCAGCGGACCCCAGATGCTCCACCCCATGTACCACTCGGACCCGGCCGCGGCCCTCGAGGCAACGCGCCGCCTGGCCGGGGTGGCCGCATCCGTGATCCTTCCCGGCCACGGTCCGGCGCTTTTCATGCCGCTGCCGGACGCCGTCGCGGCCCTTCGCGGCTAGCCCCGCCTACTGCCCCGGAGGCATCACCGGCGGGACAAACTCGAACGTCATCCCGAGGAGCCAGACCAGCAGGAGCACCACCGGCAGGTGGAAGACAAACTGCAGGAACGTGAAGCCCACCAGGTCGCGGGCCCGCAGCCTGAGCACGGCCAGCAGCGGCAGCATAAAGAACGGGTTGATGAGGTTCGGCAGCGCCTCGGCGATGTTGTAGATCTGCACGGTCCAGCCGAGGTTCATCTGCACGTCGGTGGCGGACTGCATCACGTACGGCGCCTCCACCAGCCATTTTCCGCCGCCGGACGGCACCAGCAGTCCCAGGACGGCGGTGTAGAGGGCAATGACGACGGCGAACGCGCCGTTGCCGCCGATGTCCGAGAAGAACTCCGCCAGGTGGGAGGAGATGGTCATGCCGCCGTGGCCCGTGGCCTTGGTCAGGATCGCGGCCATTGCCGCGTACAGCGGAAACTGGACCAGGATCCCCGCAGTGGCCGGGACGGCCTTGGTGACGGCCTGCAGGAAGTTCCGCGGCGTCCCGTGCAGCACGAGGCCCAGGATCAGGAACACCAGCAGGTAGCCGTTCAGGCTGCTCACCACGGTGAGGAACGGCTTGGTCAGGAACTGGGAGACCAGCCAGCCGAGGGTCAGGATGCCGGCAAGGATGGGCAGGATCCGCCTGTATTCGAGCCATTCGCCCGGGCGGGACCGCGGGGCAGGTTCGCTCGGTTCATCGTCGAGGTCGACGCCGAGATCCTCAGCCGTGCGGATGGCGCCGCCGCGGGGTGCCGAGAAATGGGCGATCACCGTGGTCAGTGCCATCAGGATGACGAGCGTGAGCAGGGACTGCCAGGTGAAGATGGTTGTGCCGAAATCGAGGATTCCGGTGATCTTCAACAGGGCCGGAGGCAGCGAGGCGGCGGTGGCCTGCAGTTGCGCAGCGGAAGAGGACAGGCCGAGGGCCCAGACCGCGCCAAGGCCCATAAAAGCGGCCGCGCCGAGTGCCCGGTAGTCCACGGTGAGGTCCTTGCGCCGGGCAATCGCCCTGGCCAGCAGACCGCCGAAGATCAGGCTCAGGCCCCAGTTCAGGAAGGACACGGACATGGACATCAGGGCCACGAAGCTCACCGCCGTGCGGGCCGTGGCCGGAATCAGTGCCAGCCGGCTGATGAGCCTGGCCACCGGAGGCGAGGTTGCCACCACGTAGCCGGTGAGGACCACCATGGCCATCTGCAGGGTGAAGGCCGTCAGGTCCCAGAAACCGTTGCCGAAGGAATCGGCGATGGACTGCGGTGAGGCGCCGATGGCCAAGGCAGCGACGGCGATGATCACCACGCCGGCGAGGGCGAAGATGTAGGCGTCCGGGAACCATTTTTCGGTCCAGGCGGCCATCCGCTGGGCCACCCGGGCGAGGCCCCGCTCATCGGTTGCGCTTTCCGTCAACACTGTGTTTCCCACAGGAACTACCTCTCCATCGAGTGCCGCGTTGTTTACCCGAGGGAGCTTAGTGCGGATCGGCGCGAGAACCGGTTAATCAGCGCTAACCCAGCGTGCCGCAGGCTCGCTAGCTAACGTCCTGAACAGCATCAGTGTCAGTGGGCGCGGCGCGGTGGTCCACGCTGGCGGTCAGTTCGTCGATACGTTCGACTGCCGAGTTGAGCTGCTGGACCGCGGCCCAGAGGACGGGCTGCTCGTCGCGGATCTGTTCGAGGGTGGCGCCTGCGGATCGAAGGGTTGCGAGGTCGAAACTGACGTTGGTGCGCGCCCCTGTCACGGCTGCCCGCAGGGCGCCGAACGCGACGACGACATCGGCAATGAGTGCAGGGTTCCCGTTGGCGGCGAGCCAGCCGAGGTCTTCAATGGCTTCGGTGGCGCGTTCGCCCAGCACGGCCGATGCTTTGGCGGCGTTCACCGATGCCCGGTGGATGGCCTCGTCGCGTTCCGGGCCTGGTTCGAGGCGGAAGGCGGCGCCGAAGGCTTCGGAGGCGGCAGCATCGTCGTCGGCAAGCCGCAGGGCGGTCCGGCGCAGCGCGCGGGCCCGGGCGTGGACATCCGCCAGTTCCTTCCGCTCCCCGTCGCCGGGTTGGGTATAGCCGGCCACCATGGATGCCAGAGACGCGGCGATGGCGAGCATCACCCCTGTCCCGGCCCCGCCTCCCGGGGAGCCCTTCGACTCCGCCAGGGCCTGGGTCCATGCTTCAACCGTCGAATCCTGGGTTGTCACCGCTTCAGAATCAGCCATGGCACCCATTGTGCCTACTTCCCTGTCGGATCTTGAGCAGATTTTGGGCATACACATGCCGTTTCCTGATGATGATGCAGCAGGATCAAGGCAGGTTGGGTATCCGCTGAGACCCCGCACCGGGCGTAGCGCGGCACCTTTCAGCCCTTCCGTTCTGCCCTGTACGCCCGGGGACTGACGCCATGCAGCCGCCGGAACTGCCGGGAGAAGTAGAACTGGTCAGCCAGGCCTACCTCGCGCCCCACCTCGGCCACTGTCAGGTCGGTGGTGTCCAGCAGGAGCCGCGCCCGCGCCATCTTCAGCGCTGTGTGGTGGGCCAGCACTCCCCCGCCCGTCGCCTCCCGGAACAGTTTGCTCAGCTGGGACGACGATACGCCCACCAGGGATGCCAGGTCAGGCAGCCGGATGGCCCCGTCCACCCGGTCCTCCAGGAAGTTCATCGCCCGCTGCAGCGCAGTGCCCTGGGCGGGGACGCGGCGGTCCACGGCCAGGGTGGCCAGCAGCTTCCACGCCATCCCGGCCGTGGCCACCAGGCGGGCCGGCGACTGGTCCTGTTCCAAGGCGGTGATGATTTCGTCCAGCATGGCCGTCAGGCGGTCCACGGCCACCAGCGGAATGATCGGCCGGTCCGGGCGGACGCCTGATTCTTCGACGAGTTCGGCTGCATCCGAGCCGCGGACGTGGCACCACCAGATGGTCCAGGGGTCCTCTCTGGACGCACCGTACGCGTGCGCCTCTCCCGTGCCGCCGGGAAGGACGACGGCGGTGCCCTTGCCGACGTCGAACCGGGAACCGCGTGTTTCCACCCACCCGGACCCCGCGACGCAGAGGATCACGATGGTTTCCTGCGCGCCCTGGGGGCGGTGCCGGCCGTGCGCTTCCGCGACCGGAAAGACCCCTGCGTCCGTTACCACCAGCCGCCGGGTGACAGGGCGGGCCAGCGCTTCCCGGACCAGGGGGCGGGGAACCACCACCAGCCGCTGGTTCTGGAATCCCGTTGCCCGCTCCACGCCCGTCCCCTCCGTCACCAAACGTCCATACTAGCCGTCCAGGTTGAGTCAGGCCGAAGCCTCACGCCAGGCAGTCCAGTGGAGCAGCTCCACGGTGTCCAGGGCGGCAAGGTCGCCGTCAGCATCATTCCGCCTTTGTTGGGCCGCCCCCGGCACACCCACTTTGGCTTCCTTGGGGAGCGGCAGGATTTGCAGCAGGATCGCGGCTCCGGGACGGATGCCGGCGTCGTGCGTTTCGATCACCCAGGGGGAACCGTCCCAGAAGCGGTCGGCCACCACGGTGCCGTCAACGAGCAGCCGGGCGACGTCCCCGGCCCAGCTGATCTCCAGCTCCGTATGCCCCTCCCCGGCCGGAAAGGCCGTCACCGGATCAATCCTGTAGATCTCTGCACGTTCGTCCATGTCCCTGTCTGTGGGCGCTGCCGCCCTGCCTGCCAGCGACCCGAAGGAAGCCGGGACGGGCGCGGCGGCCCGGATGCGTTCGGCGGCAAGGGTCCGCCGCGCTGGTTCCGGGTCCGGGCCGGCTACCTGGACCTCCTCGAACCGGCCGGACGTTGTGGAGTACCGCCGAACGGCGGGTGATCCCGGCGACCTCCCGGCCAGGAGTCCGTCAGACCCCGCCCAGAGCGGGTCAGCGCACAGGACAAGCTCCCGTCCGCGCCGGGTGTCCAGGACCCATGCCTGATCCGCCAGATCCGCAGGCAGGATAAGGATGTTCAGTGCAGCTTCGGAGGACCGCGCTGTCAGGGTGGCCGGCGTGGTGGGGTCGGCGGCGTAGGCGTTGCCGCCCAGGGCAACAGCCGGCCCGTCAAGGGCTGTTCCCTGAGCGAAGCAGAGCTGCGGTTCGATTCCTGCCCCGGCTGCCAGGACCAGTGTTGGTGCGGCCTCTGGACCCAGGAGGGTCAACGGGGATGCCGTGGCCCAGCTCAGGCGGACTCCGGCGAGGTCGAGGTTAACGGGCCAGACGGCGATCGTCCCGGCGGGAATGGCGACAGGCTGCCCGGGAAAAGTGACCCTTTCCTCCCCCAGTGACAGGCTGAACTGAGCGCGGGCGTAAGCCGGCAGGGGCACATGGGGCTGGTGCCAGGTGATGAAGACGAAGCCTGACTCGCCGTCCGAACGCAGCGCCCAGCGAAGCGTCTCCGAATCCATCACCCCGGCGGGCACCTGGTCCGGCAGTGTGGACGGCATCGGGGCGAGCCGGCCGCCGAACGCCGCGAGGAACGCGTGCTGCCTGCGCAGCAGTGCGAAGCTGGGAGCCAACCTGCCGGCAGCGCCGATCGGGGCGTGGAAGTCGTAATCGAACACGGGAAGGTCGTTGGGGTAGCCGGTGGCCTGGGATTCCTGCAGCCCGACGGACGGGTTGGTCCCGCCGGTGAACATGTAATAGCCCTGCCAGCCCGAACCGCTGCCGATTTTGTTGTTGGCCACGGCGGCCACGTCCTTCCCCGCGGGCCACGGCCGGCGCTGGTAGGCGGTGGCCATGCCCCCGGTCAGTTCGCAGGTGGCGGGCGGGTAGAGGGCCGACGGCGACCGGGGCGGCTCTGCCTCACTGCCGGCGAAATGCCCACGGAGGTCGGCGCCGATGCCGGGGTCATCCCACTGGTGGCTGAAGAAGTAGTGCTGCCGGAAGGTGGGGTCCCAGGGCGCGTCGGCGTCCACCCAGAAGCCGTCGCCGTAGCCGCCAAAGACCGGGAGGACCTCCTCCTCGGGGATGTCCGCCCCGCCCCAGGCTGTGGCGGTCCAGATGGGGGCACACAGACCTGCTGCGCGGGCAAGGTTCTTCAGCCCGGTGATGTGTCCGGGCTGGTCATAGAGTTCGTTCTCCAACTGGATGCCGATGACGTTGCTGGACGGCCCGGTCAGCCCTGCAAGCTCCGTGCCGAGGCGGTTGAACCAGCGCTCCACAAGGGCCAGGTAGGCAGGATCGTTCGTGCGGTGTTCGACGGCGGCCGTTTGGACCCAGTCCGGGAACCCGCCGTTGCGAACCTCGCCGTGGCACCAGGGCCCGATCCGCAGGACAACGTCCAGCTCCAGGGCGGCGCACAGGCGGACAAAGGCGGCAACGTCAAGGTTCCCGTCGAAGCGGACCTCGCCCTCGGCCTGTTCGTGGTGGACCCAGAAAACGTAACAGGCCACCACAGTGATGCCGCCGGCCTTCATCAGCCGCAGCCGGTCTTCCCAGCGGGACCGGGGAAGCCGGCTGAAGTGGATTTCGCCCGATACCGGCACCGTGGCGCGGCCATCCACTTCGATGTAATGGCTGGTGACCCGCCATCTGTTGTGCTCGTCCTGGATGTTGCTCATGGGCGGCAGCTGCAGGGCGCGTTCGTGGGGCCGGTAGGTGGCGGTCAGGATTTCGAGGGTGGTTTGTTCAGGAGGCATGGGGCTCTTTCAGCTCACGGGGGCGGTCTGGATGACGTTGTTCATGCGGCGCTGCCACCCGTCGTCGGCCCACAGGGGGTGGTGCGGGGCAGCGTTTGAGCACAGGACCATGCCCCAGATTCCGTGCTGCAGTGCCGTGCGGATGCCGCGTTCGGCCAGTTCCTTGCCGATAGGGCCTTCCTCGAAGGTGCCGTGGAGCGGGGTGTAGCCGATCCAGCCTTCGCCCACCACGGCCGGCACGTTCTTCCACCGGGCCCAGGCTGCGATGGCGATGACCCGCGACTCGACTTCCCGCCGCATCACCTCGCGGTGGGGCCCGTACTCGTTGTAGAGCCAGGTGTCCCACGCCTCCGGATCAATCCAGTCGTAACCGTAGAACATCTGGCCGGTCACGACAGTGGCGCGGTATTTCCAGTCGGCCAGGCGTCCGTACTCTTCGATCGACGGTGCATCGGGGCGCAGCAGGGCGCGCAGGGCCGGGTTGGGAAAGCCGGAGGTGCCCTCGGACCGGATGTCGATCTGCTGCTGCAGCGCATCCAGCACCCCGTAGCTGTAGACATGGAATTGCGCCGCGCCAAGGCCGTCGGGGACTGTGTGCATGGCCAGGTGCGGCGGCTTGCCGTAGCTGGCGCTGACGAGGAGGTCCGGATGCAGTGACCGCAGCCGGCGCAGCTGCTCGCTGCCGCCGTCGGCCAGCGCCGGCAGGATGGAAAAGTCCACCTCGTTATGCAGTTCCACCATGGCGATGCGGTCCCGGTGCCCGGCCGCGGTGAGCGTGTTGATGAGCCCGTCCCAGGCATCCGCCAGCACGCGGTACCTGTCAGCGAGGGGAACGGAATTAATAGCCTCGAACCACTCCGGGGACCGGGCGAACACCGTGGACTGCTGGTACTCCCAGCTGGCCAGGATCACCACGAGTCCGTACCGGGCTGCGGCCTCGAAAAGTTCCAGCAGGCGCTCCCGGAGGTTCACGCGGTAGCCGCCCGGCGCGTCGTACCAGCGTGTTCCCCTCCCGTAGATGCCAGCGTCCGGAGCCTTCCCCAGGCCCTCAACCTCAAGGTCACCGGCCACGGGCTCCAGCCCCAGTCCGCCGAAAAGCAGCAGCGGTGCGGCACAGATCCGGAGTGTGTTGTACCCGAGCGCCGCCGCCTTCGCGCAGGCCGCGTCCAGGTCCGCGTACGGGCCGCCGTGCTCGGCCCGCGTGTACCAGGAGAAGTCCCAGAGGGTGATGGTCAAACGCGCTGGAAGATGCGACGGCGGCGCTCCGGTCAGGCCGGCCGCGTCGCCTTCGAGCGTTCCGGACCCGAGGTACCGCGGTGCGTCCGTCACAGGTTCGCCCCTTCCTTCCCGTGGGCCCGTCCCAGAGCGGCGAGCTCCCGGAGTGAGTTCGCCATGTCGAGTCGGGATGAAGCCGTGCCGGTATCGAACAACAGCAGTTCGGGCAGGGAGGTCGCGAAGTAGTCCGGAGCAGCGGGGGCGGCCGCCAGTTCATCAGCCCGGTCTTCGAGGCACTGCCAGGCCGCCTCCGCTTCCGTCTTTCGGCCCAGCCGGATGAGGGCGATGCCCCGCCAGTAGTCCGCGGGACCGGCAGGCCTGGGGTCCACGGCCAACAGGCTGTTGTCCCGGCACGCCTCATCCCAGGCGGCTGCCGAAGCCTCGGTATACCCTGCGAGTTCGAGAGCGTCCCCCAACGCCAGCAGCCGTTCGCCCACGCTGTCCGCCGGGTGCCGTCCCTCGCCCAGGTTCGCCGGGGCCTCGATACCGGCGCGCAGCAAGGTGATGGCCGCCGTCGGGTCCTGCTCCATCTGCGCCCTGGCCTGCTGGACCGCCGCCCGGTCGTAGGCCGCGAGCGCCTTGCCTTCACCGCCTTCAAAGGGCTGGAAGCTGCGGGTGGCCATGATCTCCAGGGCCTCTTCTGCCCGCCCGGCATCCAGGAGGAGATTGACGTAAAGCAGCACCAGGTCGTCGCGGTTCAGGACCGAACGGGAGTGCCGTTCGATGGCGGCGATCCGCTCGTTGGTCGGCGCGCCGCGGAGGCCGGCCAGCACGGACCGTTCGAAGACGAGCCGTGCATCATCCGGGCTCAGTTCCAGTGCATACTCCAGGTACTGGTCGGCGGCGTCGGGATCACCGCCGGTATTGACAGTGGCAATGGCCGCGTTCCGCCACACCACCGGATCCGTTGAGCCGAGCATCATGGACTTCTCCAGGTGGGCCAGCGCATCTTCGGTGCGTCCGGCATCCAGCAGCCAGCAGCCCAGGAGCCCGTGTGCCACCCTGTCCCGGGGGTCGGCCTCGAGGGCCCGGTGCAGGGCGTCGTATTCGTCCAGCCCATAGGGAAAGGCATAGGCCAGACCGCTGCTCCTTGCCGCCCTGCGTTCTGCCGACGCCGCATCCGGGTCCCGCAGTTCCTCGAACCAGCCGGCACGGAGGTAGTGGCGGAGGGGGTCCGGGTTGCCAAAGAGTTGGTTGGCATCCCTCGGCAGCCCCTGTTCGGTCAGGTCCAGCGCACGCTGCCACTCCCCTGCGCGTGCCAGCCAGCAGGCCACGGCCAGCGGGGTTTTCGGGTCCGCCGTTGCCAGGGAGCCGTCCAGTGCCAGCGCCACGGGGTCCAGCGGATCCGCCACGAGGATGTCCTGCAGCAACCGGGCGTTTTCGTCCGGGCGTCCGGAGTTGGCCATGGCCAGGAACAGCAGGTGCTTTGCCTCCGGGCTGGCCGGGTCCAGGCGCAGCGCGGTGCCGGCGTGCCGGTGTGCTTCAGCGGGCTGTTCCTGTCTCAGGGCCAGGCGGGCCAGCGCCAGGTGCGCCGGGTGGGCCCAGGCCTTGTCCCAGGCCGCCTTCCCGAACCGCTCCCGGGCCTCATCCAACTGGCCGGTGCGCTCAAGGATGAGGCCGAGGCGGTAGCTGGCCTCCCCGCTCGGCGGATTCAGGTTGCGGCGGGTCAGCCGCGCCAGCGCGTTCTCCAGCAGCTTCCTGGCCTGCCCGTAGTGTCCGGTCCGGTACTTCGCTGCCGCCAGCGCGATCGAGGCGCGGGAATCCTGCGGGTCCCGGCCGAGCATCTCCTCCAGGTACGGCAGCGGCGAGCGCGTGGGGTGCCGGTTCTGCGCCAGGTGGGTTGCCGTCACAAAGAGCTCGTCCTGGCTGTCCATGTCCGACGGCGGCACGGGTTCAGTTGCTGCCCGGGGCTCCTCCGGCTTTTCCGGTGGTTTCCTCGGCGTCCACGTGATCAGCTCCCGGTCCCCGTCCATGACCTGCAGCGTGAGGCCGGTTTCCGTTGCTCCGGCGGGCAGCTCCACGGTCACGGTGAAGGGGTGGGCCGGTGAAATACGGCCGGTCCATTCCCGTATGGTTGCCTCCAAGTGTTTGAGCACCATGGTGGCGGTCTCCCGGTCGGCCGTGCTGGAGACACCTACCGTGACGTTGCGGCCCGTCCCGTCCAGCTGCAGCGACACGGCAACGTCGAGGTTCGCCTGGTGCGCCGGGCCGATCTGCCGGATGGGGTACCAGAACTCGCTGAAGCTGCGGGTCTCCCCCGGTGCCAGGTAGCTGAAGTCAGGCTGGTTGTCCGTAAAGACGCCGGACATCAGCTCCACGTAAGGGCCGTCGTCGTCCGTTAAGTGCTGATCCCATGCCTTGCCCACGGGACCATTTCCCCAGGTCCACTGCTTTTTGCCCGGTGAGATGCTGCGGTCGGCCCAGTGGACGAAGCCGGCACGGGCGTCGTGGTCGTAGCCGCCGAAGAAGCTGTCCCTCGTGTCCGTGATCATGTAGGAGGTGGGGACCGGGATATTGCTGTAGAAGTCGATCCGGTCTGCATCCGCCTGGCCGTCCTGTCTGGCCAGGGCAGGGTAGTCCACGCCGTAGTAGGGCCGGTCGGCGCGCGGGAAGGCGGTCACCGCCCGCCGGGCATGGTCCGCGACGTACCGGACATCGGTGGGAAAGAATGACTGGTAGTTCCCGTGCACCCGGGCCGCGGCGTTCGCCCACCACAGGAAGGTCTGGGGCTCATCCGTGCGGTTGTACAGCCTGGCCTCAACCTCCACCAGGGAACTGCCCGGACGAAGGCGCACTCCGTGCGTCCCCCGCATCCGCTGTAAGGGATCGAGATCGCTGTGCCACACAGTCACCTGGCCGTCGTCGCAGCGCTCCACCGATGTTTCCACCGGGAGGAACGTTCCCGGGCGGTGGTGCTGCGGCCAGTTGAACTCCACCCCGCCCGAAATCCATGGCCCTGCCAGCCCCACCAGGCCGGGCTTGATCACGTTGTTCCGGTAAAAGAAGTCGTAGGCGGCGGTCTTGTCGAAGCCGATATGGATCCGGCCGCCGATCTCCGGCAGCAGCATCAGGCGCACATAGTCGTTTTCCAAGTGGATGGCCTGCCAAAGCCGGGGTTCCTTCGATGCCGCGATGCTGTCGATAAAGGGCAGCGGGTAGACCTTGCCGCTGGAGCCCTGGTACACGCGCCGGTCCAGGAACAGGGGGTACCGGTCCGGCTTCCCCGGAGCGTACGTATCAATAACCACCGGCTCGGACCAGCAGGCAACACCGCCAGCTTCCAGGACCGCCTGCTGGTCCGGCGGTGCGTCGGGCAAAACGATTCGGCTTCTGTTCTGATGCTTCACGGATCAAAGCCTATGGAGTTGTTGTGGCCGTTCCCATGGCAGATCCGCGCGAGTATATGGACGATTGTGTACGGCTAGGCGTCAGCGACGTCAATGAGCACCTTGCCGACGATGTTGCCTTCCACGGCGGCATGTGCCGCGGCAGTTTCGGCCAGAGCAAAACGGTGGAGCGGAAGCCCGGCCTGCTCTCCCACAGGCAGTGCGCCATCGGCGAGGGCCGCATTGATGTCTTCGGCGGCGGCGCGCACAGCCTCCATGCCAACGGTGTAGAGCAGCACAAACTGGTACCGGACATTCAGGCTGAAGTGCTTGCGCACGTCCAGGTTCACCAAGTCGCCGCCGTTGTTGGCGTACACAGCCACCGTGCCGCGGTTGCGGATGACCGCGAGGTCGAGTTCGGCGTTCTGCGCAGGTGCCACCTCAACTATGAGATCAACGCCGTGCGGAGCAATCCGGCGGATGCCCGCCGCTGGATCGCCGTCCTTGTAATTGATGATGTGGTGGGCCCCGGCGCTGCGGACCAGCGCTTCCTTCGCGGGACTGCTGATGGTGGTGATCACTTCGGCGCCGGCCCACCTGGCGAGCTGGATCGCGGCATGGCCCACAGCCCCGGCACCTCCCGCGACGAGCACCACCTTGCCTTGGAGGGCTCCGGGGTGGAGCCGGCGCGGGCCGTCCTCGGCAACTGTCAGGGCCCGGTGGGCAGTTATGGCCGGAACGCCAAGGCTTGCACCGACGTCGAACCCCGCGTTGCCGGGCAGCGCAAAGACACGCTCAACCGGGAGCAGCGTGTACTCCTGGGCGGTTCCGCCGTCAGCACGTTGATAGGCGGCGAGGGCCAGCCATACCCGGTCCCCGATCTGGAACCCGCTGGTTCCCGGGCCCACCGCGTCCACCGTGCCTGCGCCGTCCTGGTTCGGCACGACGTCCGGAAAGGGCAGCGGTGCACCAGGCTTGGCGCCGCGACGGGACTTCCAGTCTGTGGGGTTCACTGCGGAGACCACCACGCGTACGCGCACTTCCCCGGGCCCCGGATCACGGATCTCCCGTTCAACAAGCTCGAGAACGGACGGATCACCGGTGGCGCGGTACGCGATGGCTTTCATATTCACCTAACCTACGCACACACAGGGCAGCGGGGCTACCGTCAGGCGGCCCCGCTGCACATCATGATGGGTGTTGGCGTACGTCGACCCGCCGCACGCCATTACCCGGGGCGTCAGTGGCGGCCGTATCCCTTGTGCTCGGAGTCGACGACCTGGACAGCGGTGGCCAGGGTTCCATCAGCCAGGCTTCCCCAGGCATACACGATGGTGTTTTTACCGCCCTCCACGGTGATGTCCGCCGGGCCGATCACGGGGGTGGTGGTGCCGGCCGCAGCCACGGAGGCCGAGATGGTTCCGGCCCTGAGCTTCAGCGTGGCTTCGTCAGGGTTGCTGAGCCCCTCGATCACTGCCGTTCCGCCGGCCAGGACGTCGACGGCGGGGGCTGCGGCTACGTGCCGCACGGTCAGTTTGCCCTTGTTGTCGTTACGCGGAGCCTTGGTGTCATTGGTGAAGAGGGTGGCAGTGGGTGCGCCGTCAGCGGTGAGGTGCGCCACCGCCGTGTAGTTTCCGCCGTCCTCAAGTTCAACGGACACCGGCCCGATCACCGGATTGGCTGCGCTGGTGGCGGTCGAAGCGGTGATGGCAATGTCGTAGTCTCCGCCCGCGAGTTCCAGCGGACCGGCCAGGGTTCCCGGCTTGAAGTCATTGAGGGTGAGGTTGCCGTTCACCCAGACGTCCACGGTCAGCCCGGGTACGCCGTGAAGAACCGAGAGCTTGGCGGGGTCATCGCCGTGGTGGTGCCAGCCGCCTGCCTGGGCCGGAGCGGCGAAAGCCAGTGCGGCCGCGAGTGACAGTGCACCGGCGGCGTAGGTTGATGTGCGCATTTCAAACTCCTCAGGGGGACGCCCGCGGGGACGGGCTGTGCTTGTGCTTACACCTCTACTACCGGCGGATCCGCCCCTGTGGATGCAAAGTAATGAATCTTTTTTGCGCCTGTTTCAAACCTCACGGGATGCGGGGGCCGGGCGGTCCACTGAGGACGGTGGGGACGTATTCGAGCAGCTGCAGCCGGCCGTCGAACGTCCGGCTGTCCACCATGTCCAGTGCGACGTCCGGATACCCGTCATAGATCCGCTCACTGCCCGTGCGGCCTGTGATGACCGGGAAGACCACCAGCCGGAATCTGTCAACGAGGCCGGCAGTGAGCAGGGAGCGGCAGAGGCTGAGGCTGCCCAGCGTGCTGAGGGGCGCCGTCCCGCTGCGTTTCATCTCCGCCACCGCCTCCACCGCGTCACCAGCCACCAGCTGCGAGTTCGGCCAGGTTAAGGGGGCCTTCAGGGTGGAGGAAAATACGATCTTGGGCACGGCAGCCAGTCCGGTGAGGCTGGCCCCCTCGTTGTCCGAAAAGCCCGAGTCTCCGGCCGCGGCCTCCTGGGACATGCCGGACATCAGCCGGTACGTGTTGGCCCCGAGCAGGAAGGTGTAGTTCTTCTTTCCTTCCTCCTCAAGCCAGGCCAGGTACTCCGGCCCTTCCAGTCCCCACCAGCCGGGCCATCCTTCGGCAGAGGCATAACCGTCCAGTGAAATGATCAGGTCCACCATCAGTGACGATGCTGGTGTTTCTCCCGCTGCCTGGCTCATGGCCGTCTCCTCGTTGAATCGGCGGATCCCGGAGCGGCAGCAAGGTGCGTGCCGCAGGCTCCGGTGCCGGCCATGCTATCGCCGGCCTGCTGCCGGGTCTACCCGTCCGGAGACTCGCGTGAGAGCATACGGGCATGTCACCCATCAGGCGCATCCGTCCCGAAGGGCTCGTTGCAAGCCCTGCCTTCAGCCATGTTGCTGTGGTGCCGCCGGGCGCAACCACTATTTATGTCGGCGGCCAGAACGCCGTAGACGCCGAGGGATCACTCGTCGGCGAGGACGACGTCGCCGTCCAGTCCGCCCGGGCCTTCGGGAACGTTAAGACCGCGCTCGCGGCTGCGGGCGCGACCATCAGTGATGTTGTGCAATGGACGGTGTTGTTCGTGGCCGGCGCCGACATTGCCGCAGGGTACGGGGCCATCGCACGTGAACTGGCGTCCGACGAGCCCGCTTTGGTCACTGCAGCCCTTGTGTCCGGGCTGGGCGTGCCGGGCGCGCTCGTGGAGATCAGTGCCGTCGCCGCCGTGCTTCCGGAAGCCGCGCCGTAGCACCGCCGGGCGCGGTGGGCTACTCGAAGCGCACCGGATCCCACTCGAGGATCCGTGGAATCGCGAGGCCTTCCACCACAAACGGATCATCAGCGATAAACCGTTCCGCATCTTCGCGCGAGGTAAAAAGCCCCATGGACGAACCGGCCGGGTCAGGGGTCAGGAACGGGCCCAGAGCCAGCAGCCCGCCACCCTTGGCGCGGAAGGCTTCGAAGTAAGCCTGGTGGCGGGGGTATGTCTCGAGGACGCGTGCCCGGTCGGTGCCATCACTGAGGCTGTAAATAACGATGGATTCCATGCCGCCGATCCTATCTCCCGCCCCCTCAAGGGTCGCCTGGAGGCACCCCTTCCAGCCGCCGTCGGGCCCTACTAGCATGGCCCTAATTCCCGGACACGCCGCCGACGAAAAAGGAAGCCATGACCATCGTTACGTGTGATCTGACCGTATCCCTCGATGGCTTCCTCGCGGGCCCCCACCAGACGATGGACAATCCTTTGGGTGTGGGCGGCGAGGAACTGCACCGGTGGCAGTTCGAGGAACCCGTTGCCAATGCCGCAGAGCTTGAGGGAATTCTTTCCGCCGGCGCCTACATCATGGGACGCAACATGTTCGCCGGCCCCGGCCCTGGCCCATGGGGGGGAGGACTGGCGCGGCTGGTGGGGCGAAGAACCGCCCTATCACGCCCCGGTCTTTGTGCTCACGCATCATCCGCGGCCGCCCCTGGTGATGGACGGCGGCACAACGTTCTACTTTGTGGAGGACGGGATCGAGCCGGCACTGGCGCGGGCACGGGAGGCCGCGGCCGGCAAGGACGTGGCCGTAGCCGGTGGCGCGGAAAGCGCCCGCCAATATCTTTCGGCGGGGCTCATCGACGAGTTGCGCCTCCATATCTCTCCGCTTCTCCTCGGAGCGGGCGAACAGCTCCTGGACGGCGTCCGGAACGTGACGCTGGAGCCGGTGGAGGTAAGCGGCACCAGCCTGGTAACGCACATCCGCTACCGGGTGGCGGGTCCGCGTGTTGGGGGTAGCTGACGAACCCGTGCGCTCCTGACCGCTATGGTGCACGGGCGCATTCCGAGGGTCCTGGCGCTGGCCTTCGCTGGGTCCGGACGGAGCACCGTTTACCTCATTGATCGCTTGAGAGCTGCTATGGCGTCACCGCTGAAGGTGGCTGTAGCTTTGGACTACTTTCCTTCGAACCAGCCGAGGTGCCGGAGGTACCTCCGATGCAGCCCTTGTCCACGTCATTGGTTCTGATCGCGTTGCTGGCTGTCGCCGCGCCCCTTGCTGCCCGTTTCCTGGACCGGGTGCTCAGGGTGCCCGTCGTAGTGTTCGAAATTATCCTCGGAATGGTGCTCGGTCCCAGCCTGCTTGGATGGATACAATCCACGCAGTTCACTGACTCCCTGGCGGATTTCGGGTTGGCGATGCTGTTCTTCGTGGCCGGCAACGAGATCGATTTCGCCGCCATCCGGGGCCGGCCCGCCAAACGTGCTGCGGCAGGCTGGGTGATCTCCCTCGCGGCAGGCATTGGTGCCGGGCTGGTCCTGGCACCAGGGCCGGAGGCTGCCGTGATCATCGGCGTGGCGTTGTGTTCCACTGCCCTCGGCACGCTCTTGCCGATCCTGCGCGACGCCGGCGAGTCAAAATCCCCGATTGGCATCACGGTGGCAGCGCTGGGCGCAGTCGGGGAATTCGGGCCCCTGGTCGCCGTCTCACTGTTCTTCAGCGGAAGGGAACTGGGACCAGCCACGGCGGTGCTTCTCGGGTTTGTCCTGCTGACCGGCCTGGCGATTTTCCTGGCCTCCCGTGCGCGGCATACACTGCTCCATTCCCAGGTCACCAGGACCTTGCACACCAGCGGCCAGTTCGCGGTCCGGTCCATCATGTTCATCCTGAGCGTTCTCGTTGTCCTCAGCATGGTGCTGGGGCTGGACATGCTGCTGGGCGCATTCGCCGCGGGGGTCCTGTGGAAAGTTGCCATCGCCCGCGCTCCCGAACGCGACCGGCACGTCATCGAGATGAAGATCGACGCCATTGCCTTCGGTTTCCTGGTGCCGATCTTCTTCATCGATACCGGAATCGACTTCGAGCTGAACGCGCTCACCAGCAGTCCGGCAACCCTTGCGCTGGTCCCCCTGTTCCTTGTACTCCTGCTCGTCATCCGCGGGCTGCCGTCGTTGCTGGCCGCTCCCCCGAAATCCAGTCCTGGCGACAAACGGGCCATTGTCCTGTTCGCGGCAACGGGGCTGCCGATTATTGTCGCCGTGACCGGCATCGGCCGGGACGAAGGGCTGATCACCAGCGGCATCGCTTCGGCGCTTGTGGGAGCAGGAATGCTCTCGGTGCTCCTGTTTCCGCTGCTCGCACTCCGGCAGCATCAGCGCAGCGCAGCAGGAACCAAGCGGCCGGCAGTGCCGAGCCGTTAGGTCAATTCCGCCTCCTTTTCGCCGCGCTTTACTGGCCGATTTGAGGAATGACGAGAACCGAACTGGCACATCCCCGTGCCCTTAGCCCGCCCTTGACAGATCTTACTGAGTGCACTCATAATTGAGGAAGATCAGATATAAAAGGGTGCTCAGTTATGAAAGCGTTTGTTGTTACCAAGTACGGGGAGCCGCTGCGGGAAGCGGACGTCGCCGAGCCAACCATGGGGGAAGGGGACGTACTGGTTCAGGTGCAGGCAGCAGGCCTGAACCAGCTGGACGAAAAGATCCGGCGGGGCGAGTTCAAGCAGATCCTCCCCTACAAGCTCCAGTTGATCCTCGGCAACGACGTCGCCGGAACGGTCATCCGCGTCGGGGCCAAGGTGCGCCGGTTCAAGCCCGGCGATGAGGTTTACGGCCGCCCCGCCAAGGACCGCATCGGCACGTTCGCTGAGCGCATCGCGGTCGCCGAGGAGGATCTTGCGCTCAAGCCCGCATCGGCAAGCATGGCGGAGGCCGGCTCGCTGCCGCTCGTGGCGCTCACGGCATGGCAGGCGCTCGTCGAACAGGGCAACGTGCATCCAGGCCAGAAGGTCCTCATACACGCGGGTGCCGGAGGGGTTGGTTCCATCGCCATCCAGCTCGCCAAGCACCTCGGCGCGACCGTTGCCACCACGGCGAGCGGCTCGAACGCGGCCTTCGTCCGG
Organism: Arthrobacter sp. Soil_C_49; assembly: GCF_057656635.1. Taxonomy (NCBI): domain Bacteria; kingdom Bacillati; phylum Actinomycetota; class Actinomycetes; order Micrococcales; family Micrococcaceae; genus Arthrobacter; species Arthrobacter sp. Soil_C_49. The sequence continues at coordinate 356,494 of NZ_JBDGJZ010000001.1, read as the reverse complement.
GAGCTCGGGGCCGACGTGGTAATCGACTACCGCAACGAGGACTTTGAGCAGCACCTCAGCGGGTACGACCTGGTTCTGGACAGCCTCGGCGGGGCGAACCTCGAGAAGTCGCTGCGCGTCCTCCAACCAGGCGGGAAGGCGATCGGGATTTCCGGTCCGCCGGATCCGGAATTCGCCCGCAAGGAAGGCTTGAATCCTGTCCTGCGGCTGGCGGTCACCCTGCTCAGCAGCAGGATCCGGCGGCAGGCCAGGAAGCTCGGGGTCAGCTATGAGTTCCTCTTTATGCGCGCCAGCGGCGACCAGCTGCGCCGGATCGCCGCACTGGTGGACGACGGCGTGCTGCGCCCGGTAGTAGGAAAGGTTTTCGATTTCGCCCAGACTCCACAGGCGCTGCAGTCCCTGGCCGACGGCGGCATCCGCGGCAAGGCAGTGCTCACCGTCTCGCGCTGACCCACACTCACGCAGCAGCCCCCACAGCCCCATCAGGAGAAGACCATCATGAGCACCAGCGATCCCGCCTCGTACGCCGAAGCAGCTACCCGCACCGTCACTGCCGGGGACGTCACGTACGCGTACCGCGAGCTGGGGCCCAAAGGCGGCATCCCCGTCGTCTTCTTCGTGCACCTCGCCGCAACACTGGACAACTGGGACCCCCGCATCATCGATCACATCGCGAAGGACCGGCACGTCATCACTTTCAACCAGCGGGGCGTGGGCGCCTCCACCGGAGAGGTTCCGGGCACCATCGAGGAAATGGCCGATGACGCTTACACCTTCGTCACGGCGCTGGGATTCGACAGGATCGACGCCTTCTCCTTCTCCATGGGCGGCATGATCGCCCAGGACCTCGCCCTCAAGCACCCCGGTTTGGTCCGCAAGCTCGTGCTGACCGGAACCGGACCGCGGGGCGGCAAGGGCATGGACAAGGTGGTGGCCATTACCTACTGGGACATTCTCCGCGCCGCCGTGACGCGGTCCGACCCCAAGGAGTTCCTGTTCTTTAACCGAAACGCCACGGGCAAGCCGGCAGCAAAAGCATTCATCAGGCGCCTCCAGGAGCGCACCAAAGACCGCGATCAGGCCATCAGCACCAAAGCCTTCCAGACGCAGCTGAAGGCGATCCAGCGGTTTGGCCGGGCTGTTCCCTCGGACCTGTCGAAGCTCACCGTCCCCACCCTCATCGCTAATGGCGACCATGACCGCATGGTGCCGTCAGTCCTCTCGGAGGATCTGCACCGGCGGATCAAAGGATCCGAACTGGTGATCTACCCCGACTCCGGCCACGGCGGCATCTTTCAGTACCATGCCCAGTTCGGACCCGTGGCAGCTGCCTTTCTTGGGACAGCAGATACGCCGCTCGACTGAGTCCGGAGCAATAGGGGACGCTATACTCATAACTGAGTACGGTCAGTTAATCCCGGAGGAACCACTATGTCTGTTGCGTCCCAGCCGCTCGGACGGCGCGAGCGGAACAAGCAGCAAAAACTTGACCGCATCACGGCCGCCGCCAGCGAGTTGTTCGCCGAACATGGGGTAGAGGACGTCACAACGCAGCAGATCGCCGACAAAGCCGACATTGGCACCGGGACGTTGTTCCTCTACGCCAAAACCAAGGGCGAGCTTCTCCTGCTCGTGCAGAACGCCCATTACGCCGAGGCCCTTGAGCGCGGCAGGGCCGATGCTGAATCCACCCCGGAGGCACTGGACGCAGTAATGGCCATCGTGCGGCCGATCGTGGAATGCAACCGCGTCCAGGTGGGCAACGGGCGGATCTACCTCCGCGAGATGGTGTTCGGCAACCCCTCCGAGCCGCACCACGGCCAGGCTCTGTCCATCGTGGCCCAAACCGAGGAAGCCATCGCCGCCGTCCTGACCAAGCACCATGTGGTCAGTGACGGCGACGCCGCAAAACTGGCGCATATCGTCAGCGCGGTCATGTTCCTCGGCATGGCGGCCAGCGTAAACGCTGGTCTGAGCGTAGCCGAGATTGTCCAGGACATCCGCGGCCACGTCAGCCTGCTGATTCGGCGCTAAGTGCGGGCCGCTGCCTGTTGTCTGCTGGAGCAGGAGGCCGTGAACTACGCCCGGCTGGACCGGATGCTCGGAGAAATGCCGGAGCCAGTCCTTCTTTCCGAGGTGGGCCCATGGACGGCCCGCTCAGGGGATTTGGCAATACCGGGAAGGTGCCGGCGGCCGGCCGGTACACCGTCACCGCGGCCTCTGTTGGGGCTTCCGGAGCGAAGGTGTCTGTGGGGCAGGAGCACCCCGGCGCCCCCTTCCGTCCGGTGGAGCTTGCGCTGGATTGCGCCGGCGCCACGTCGCAGGTCATTGCACTTGAGCAGGGGTACGTGTTCGCGCACCTGTCCCTGCCTGGCCCGGGCGACACGCCGTGGACAGGTGCGGTTGGCGGTGTCCGTGTAGGCGCTGCCCCTATCGAGTGACAGTCAGGGGTTCGGTCCTGGCAGCGCAGGAGGCCCGCTGCATGCCTGACGGGTGCGCCACCCGGTTGTTCCTGCCCGTATCGTCGCACCAGTCCAGGTCATAGGGAACAGCTTCAACCGACGCCTCCCCCGAAGTCGCCTGCTGCGGGAGGACAAACCGGAAAGTGAATCCGCCGGCATCGTTCATCGGGGCAGTTTCCTTGATGACATCACGGCCGGCTGCATCGGTGACCCTGACCTGAATAAGGGCGCCCTGGCCGTAGCGGGGATTGCAGGGCGCGTCCTCGGCGTGAACTGTGACCATGTCGCCGGGTCTCGCAGATGAAGGGCTCACGGCATAGTCGGGCGGGAAGCATGGCGGTGCGTCCTGCCAGGAGGGTCGACAAGCCGAGGAAGCCACAACGAGAAGAACGCCAATCACCGCGACCAGGAACGCCCTTTGGCAAACCTGGGCAATCCCCTCGGCACGAAGTCCCATGGGCCAATTATCGCCAGCTTTGGTGGCAAGTAGTCCTGTCGGCTGGCAGTACTTCTTCGTCAGGCTTTTTTGCTGGAATATATTATGAGTGTGATCAGTTATGAGTAGAATCAGTGACAATCCTTCGCACCGATCAGCGGCGCACCGTCCAACAAGAAAGAACTGTGAAATGCCTTCACTCACTGGAGCAGTCGTCCTCGTCACCGGAGCAAATGGCGGTATCGGAACCAATTTCGTCCACCACGCGCTCGCCCGCGGCGCCAGCAAGGTCTACGCCACCGCCCGCAACCCACGGACTTGGGATGACGAGCGCGTTGTGCCCCTCACCCTGGATGTCACAGATCCCGCCTCCATCCAGGCAGCAACCGAGGCCGCTCAGGACGTCACTGTGTTGATCAACAACGCCGGGGCCTCTGTTGCCAGCGCGGGTATCCTCACCCATACCGCCGAGGAAATCCGGACCAACGTGGAGACAAACTTCCTCGGCCCGCTGTTCCTCGCCCGCGCATTCGCACCGATCTTGTCAGCGAAGGACGAGTCGGTCATTATCGACATCCACTCTGCCATGAGCTGGTACGCCGTAGGTGGCATCTACAGTGCCACCAAAGCCGCATTCTGGTCGGCCACCAACTCCTTGCGCCTGGAACTCGCCCCCGCGGGGGTCCACGTGGTGGGCGTCCACGTCGGATATGTCGACACTGCCATGGCTGCTAATGCCACCGGCCCCAAGATGGAACCGTCCGACCTCGTCCGCATGGTTCTGGATGCAGTCGAAGCCGGTGACTACGAGGTACTCGCCGACGAGACATCCGTCCAGCTCAAGGCCGGGCTCAGCGCGCCGATTGAGGCCATGTACCCACAGCTGGCTGCCAAGAACGTGTAGGGATGACTGGCCGCCGTAGCGGCGTCTCTTCCTGGCCGGCGGGCGCGCGGTCACATGCTAGGCTGCCCGGAACCCCACGCGGCTGCATGAAGGCCGCAATCAACCAGGAGGTTCGCGGTGCCGGATACTACCTGCCACATGTCAATCTCGCTGGACGGCTTTGTGGCCGGGCCGGACCAGAGCCGGGAAAACCCGCTGGGCAGGCGGGGGCTGGAGCTGCACGGCTGGCACATTGGGGACCCGCGGGCCAACGATGCCGACAAGGTCGCGAACGGGTGGCTGATGCGTCCGCGGGGAGCGTATGTGATGGGCCGGAATATGTTCGGCCCGATCCGCGGGGACTGGGACGAGGAATGGAGCGGCTGGTGGGGAGCCGAACCGCCGTACCACGCGCCGGTGTTCGTACTGACCCATCACGCGCATGATCCCATTCAGATGAACGGCGGGACGACCTTCCACTTCGTGACCGAGGGGTTCGATGCCGCCTATGCAGCAGCGTGCGAGGCTGCCGGGGACAACGGCGTAGATATCGCGGGTGGAGCCTCGACCGTCCGGCAGGCACTCATCGCCGGTGTGGTGGACGAGCTCATCCTCGACATCGCCCCGGTCCTGCTCGGGGCGGGCGAACGCATCTTCGATGGGCTGGAATCCTTCGACTTCGCACCCGCCGAGGCGCTTCACTCACCCCTGGCCACCCACATCCGCTACCGCCGGGTCAGCTGACCGTTCCGCCGGATCGGGCCCGGGGTTGCGCTGCGGAAGTGACGACTGCCATTCTGCTGTCAGCATCCCCTGAACTTTTGGGAAGGATCGGATATGACGCGGGAGATCGTTAGGTCGGCCGAGGCACCGGGTTCGCCGTTCTTTAGCCAGGGTGTGAAAGCGGGGCCGTTCGTTTTTGTTTCGGGGATGGTCGGCACCGATCCGGGCAACGGCCAGCTCGCGGGCTACAGCATTCAGGACCAGACACGCCAGGCACTTGCGAACTGTGAGGCGATCCTGGAAGCAGCGGGGGCAGACATGGGGGACGTTGTCGAGGTCGGGGTGCTCCAGCCCGCTACGTGGCCAAGCTTGGCGTCGACCTGCCGGGAGTACTCGTTTCGATCCGCATGACAGCCTTCATCAACTAGGTCCGCGGCACAGTCCATTCTGCATGCGGATAGGCAAACCCACCCTGCCGTCGGATGATTCTCGCGGCAGCAGCCTGATTCCCAATGTACGAGCCGGTTCCGTTGCCGCAGGCAAATATCACCCCTGCTCTGGACTCTTTGGCCGGGCCCAACCAGACTGTCTACAACAGCTGGCCCGGGGAGCCGGAATTGACGCATTTTGACCTCCAACGTTGGACGGCTGGGTTTATCGGAGCCTTACGCGATGCCTGTTCCACTCGTTGAAAGGATTTGGTCATGCCGGACTTCTCAGCCTTCTTTCCGCTTCTTGCCACGATTCTGGGGGTGCTGTTCGCCATCGCCGTTATTTGGGTGGCGACAAAGCTGATGTGGAAGGTGGCTGAACCCAACGAAGCGCTGATCATTTCCGGGCTGACCCGCGGAACCCTTGAAACCCGGGCGGGGATGGATTTCAAGATTGTCACGGGGAAGGGGGCGCTCGTCCTTCCGGGCCTGCAGACGGTGCGGGCCTTGTCGCTCACACTTAATGAAACTGAGCTAAAGGTTTCCTGTGTTACCTCCCAGGGCATCCAGGTGATCGTAGAGGGCGTGGTCATCTACAAGATCGGCGACGCTCCACCGTTTATCGCCAATGCGGCACGGCGGTTCCTTGGCCAGCAGCCCAAGATGGAAAGCCAGGTGTACAACGTGTTTGAGGGCCACCTGCGCTCCATCATCGGCAGCATGACCATGGAGGAGATCATCCGCGAACGGGACAAGCTCGGTTCCCAGGTCCGGAGCGCCAGCGGTGTCGAGATGGAAAAACTTGGGCTTGTGGTGGATTCGCTGCAGATCAAGGACCTGCAGGATCCCACGGGATACATCGAGAACATCGCAAAGCCGCATATCGCCCAGGTGAAGATGGAGGCACGCATCGCCGAAGCCACCCGCAACCGTGAGGCGGCAGAGAAGGAAGCAGAGGCGGCGGCCCTGATCGCGGACGCGCAAAGTGTTTCAGCCATCAGACAGTCGGTAGCGCAGGCGAACGCCGAGCGTGCCAAGGCGAATGCCGCCCAGGCCGGGCCGCTGGCCGATGCCACCGCGAGGCAACAGGTGGTGGTCCAGGAAACCGAAGTGGCCAAGCTCGAAGCGGACCGGGAAGAGCAGAAGCTCCAGACGATCGTCAGGAAACCTGCCGATGCAAGAGCCTATGCCACACGAACCGAAGCGGAGGGCAAGAAGGCGGCGGACATCAGCGCCGCGGAGGCACTGGCACGCCGTACCGAGCTTGAAGCCCAGGCCAACGCCCGCCGGACGGAACTTTTGGCCCAGGCAAACGCCACCGCAGCGGCTGCCACCGCCGGGGCCACAAAGGTCACCGGTGAAGCGGAAGCCGCGGCAACCAAGGCCAAAGGTGATGCTGCGGCTTCCGCCATCAAGGCAAAGGCACTGGCCGAGGCGGACGGCATCAAAGCGCGGGCTGAGGCCCTGGGGACCAACCAGGACGCCGTGATTTCGCAGCAGCTCGCCGAGAACATGCCGGCTATCATCGCCGCAGCGGCCGAGCCGTTCTCCCACGTGGGCCAGATGACCGTCCTGAACGGCGGCGACGGTGTCAACAAGATGCTCGGCGGGATCCTGGCACAGGCGGGCGACTACCTTCCCGCCCTTGCCTCCGCCCTCAAGAACGGCAAGGACCCCAAGCGGACGCCCCCGGCTCCCGGCGCCTAGGGACACCGGATGCACCGCGAGGTTGACCGGAGCCTGACCGGAAAGGTCGGGCGGGTAACCGGGCGCATCGGGCCCGGCACCATTGGCGAAGTAATGCTGCCGTACCTCGGCGGCACCATGGCTTTCCATGCCCACCCCTTCGACAAGACGAGCCTCTTCGCCGTGGGTGATGAGGTGCTGGTGATCTATTTCGAGCCCCCGCAGACCGTGTACGTGGATGAACTGCCTGACGTGCTAAGGCACTGGGAATGAGTGCCAGCAGGTTCCGCGAACGGAGCAAGTTGGCGTGATATCAGGCGGACCTGTTCAGGGTCGGCGCCTGATCGTTCTCGCGGTCTTCCAAGGCTCCCGTCGCTGCAGCTGTGAGGCTGTTGGCGATGTGAACCCTGGCAAGTTCTGCTGCGCCCGCCCCATCCTGGGCAACGATGAGTTCAAGGATCTGGTGGTGCTGGTTCAGGTCAATCGTTCGGGGCTCATCACCCGAAGGCAGTTCGAGTCCGATACGCCGGTAGCGGTCGGATTTGTCCCACAGGTCATCAAGAAGCTTGATCATCGTGGTGTTGTGGGACGCGCTGTAGACGGCGCGGTGGAAGTCGCGGTGGGCCGTGATGGCGTCCTCGCCCCAGACCCGGGTGACCGGCAGCAGCTTTTCCGCCGCTATCCGGATGGCTTCAATGTCAGCGCCGGTCCGGCGGTACGCGGCCAGTTCGGTCGCTGACGGTTCCAGCGACAGGCGGACCTCCAGCAGTTCCCGGGCCTCGGCAGCGCTCATGTCAGCCACGCGGGAGTCGCGGTGTGTGTCCATGATGATCAGGCCCTCACTGGAGAGCCGGCGGATCGCTTCACGCAGGGGGGTGATGCTCATCTGCATATTGTCAGCGAGTTCGTACTGGGAGATGCGTGACCCCGGGGCCAGGCTCCCGGACAGGATCAGTTGGCGAAGTTCGCTGTACGCCAGACTGCCTTTACTCGAAAAGACGTTCGTGGTGTCCATAGCTGCTCCGCTTCTCTCTTGGGGAAGTGGCACCCCAGCTTCCTCGTCTGAACATCTTATAAGAAATCCACCGCAATAGCTTGTGCTGCCCGTCACTGATCCCCTACGCTTGAGCCCAAGGTCTTATAAGATATTCGCTCAAGCGCCACACCTCCCCCTTTCAAAGGAGCAGCGTTTAGCGCCAGTCTTATAAGAAATAAGATCCTAGTGAAGAGAGATTCAAAGATGAAAATCGTTTCCGCCCACGTAGGCACCATTCCCATCAGTTCGTCGATCCGCAACGCCTTTATCGATTTCACCAAGATGGACTGCACGATCATCGCGCTGGTCAGCGATGTTTTTGTCGACGGCAAGCCCTTGGTCGGCTACGGCTTCAACTCCAACGGCCGCTACAACGCGACTGCCATCCTGGAAGAGCGCATTCTCCCCCGCCTGCTCGACGCACCGTCGGAGGACCTTCTCGATGACGACGGCGGCCTCTCGCCGGAGAAGGCGTGGGACCTGATGATGTCCAACGAAAAGCCCGGCGGCCACGGCGAACGTTCCGTCGCCGTCGGCGTTGCCGACATGGCACTGCACGACCTGGCTGCGAAGATCGCCGGCGTCCCGCTGTACCGCTGGATCTCGGATCACTACGGTGACGGCAACCCGGACAAGGACGTCTTCGTCTACGCTGCCGGCGGCTACTACGCACCGGGCAAGAGCCTCGAGGACCTGCAGAACGAAATGCGCGGCTTCCTGGCCAAGGGCTACAACGTGGTCAAGATGAAGATCGGCGGCGCCGACCTGGCCGAAGACCTCCGCCGCATCGAAGCCGTGATCGAGGTCCTCGACGGCGATGCCTCCCGCCTGATGGTGGACGTCAACGGCAAGTTCGACCTCGAAACAGCCCTTGAATACGGCAAGGCCATCGACCAGTACGGGCTGTTCTGGTACGAGGAAGTCGGCGACCCGCTGGACTACGCCCTGAACGCCACCCTCTCCGAGCACTACAGGAACCCGATCGCCACCGGAGAGAACCTGTTCTCCCTCCAGGACGCCCGGAACCTGATCCGTTACGGCGGGATGCGCCCGGACCGCGACTTCATCCAGGTCGACCCAGCCCTCAGCTACGGGCTGACCGAATACCGCCGGATCCAGGACATGCTCGCCCAGCACGGCTGGTCTTCCCGCCGCTGCATCCCGCACGGCGGACATCAGTTCTCCCTGCACATCGCCGCCGCCCTCAAACTCGGAGGCAACGAATCCTACCCTGGCGAGTTCCAGCCCACCGGCGGCTTCACCGACGACGCTGTCATCGTCAACAGCCGTGTAGCCCCCGGTGACCTTCCGGGTATCGGTCTGGAAGGTAAGGCCGAGTTCTACAAGGTCCTTCGCGGGCTGCACGAGTAAGAGCTGCTGTTCGTGCCCGGTCCCGGGCAGCACCACTGCCCGGGACCGCCCCCTTCTTCCCACCCCAAGTCTGACGTGCAAAGGAGCACCCTAGATGTCGTCCCACACTGTTAAGAACCCGCAGCATTCCTCCCCGGCGCGGCAGCGCTCCAGGTTCGGGCGCCTGCTGCGCGAACTCTGGTTCCAAGTTGTCCTGGGCGCCGTCCTGGGCATCGCCGTCGGCTTCCTCCTGCCCTCCGTCGGCAAGCAGCTCACACCCCTCAGTGACTGGTTCATCGCCCTGGTGAAAATGATCGTCATCCCCGTGGTGTTCTGCGTCGTTTCCCTGGGAATCGCATCCATGGACAGCCTGCGCAAAGCCGGCCGCATCGGAGTGAAGGCGCTGGCCTACTTCATCGTCCTGTCACTGGTATCCATGCTCATCGGGCTTGTCGTCGCCAACGTCTTCAAACCGGGCGCGGGCATGAACATCGACCCGGACAAGCTGGACGCCAGCAAGGTCCCCGCTGCCGCCGGCAAGGGTTTTGACGGCCTCGAATTCGTCAACGCCATCATCCCCGAATCGCTGTTCGGTGCGCTGACCGGCCACACCATCATCGCCGCCCTCATGGTCTCCATCCTGTTTGGCGCCGCGATGAACGTCTCCGGAGAATCCGGCAAATTCCTCACCAAAGGCATCCAGGCCCTCTCCGTGGTGATCTTCAAGATCGTCGGCTGGGTCATGCGCCTCGCCCCGATCGGCACCTTCGGCGCCCTGGCCGCCGTCGTGGCAAACTACGGCACCCAAAGCCTGCAGCAACTGGGCATCCTCGTCCTGCTGTTCACCGCCACCTGCATCGTCTACGTCCTTGTCATCCTCGGCACGATCGCCCGCGCCTGCGGAATGAACATTTTCACCGTCATGCGCTACTTCAAGGCCGAGCTCCTGATCGCCCTGAGCACCTGCTCCAGCGAGGCCGTCCTGCCGCAGCTGATCAAGAAACTCGAAAACATGGGCGTCGGCAAGTCCACCGTCGGCATCGTCATCCCCTCGGGGTTCTCCTTCAACCTCGACGGATCCGCCGTCTACCTCACCATGGCCTCAGTGTTCCTGGCCCAGGCCGTCGGCATGGACCTCTCCTGGGAACAGCAACTGGTCATGGTCGGCGTGATGATGCTCACCAGCAAGGGCACCGCCGGTATCGCCGGCGGCGCGTTCATCGTCCTGGCCAGCACCCTCAGCTCCGTCGGCGGCATCCCGCTCGCAGCCCTCGCCCTCATCGTCGGCATCGACCGCCTCCTGAACGAAGGCCGGGTGTTCATCAACGTCCTCGGAAACGCAATGGCCGCCGTCGTCATCGGTAAATGGGAGAAAGACTTCGACCCCGAGCAGGCCCGAAAGGCCCTGCACGCCTCCGGACAGAAGAAGAACCAGCTCCAGGCGAAAACGCCTGAGCCCGTCGAAGCCGATACTGTCGACGCCCACTAAACGATGTCAGGGCCGCCGTGCGCCCGCGGCGGCCCTGACCCGTGCTCACCTCATACGGCAGCCTCCCCCGCCACACCATCGACGAGGAACACCATGGCCCTTCGCATACTGATCACCACCGATTACCTCCATCCTGGGGATGCCGTCGACCAACTGCTGCGCGATCATGGTTTGGAACCCGTCTACTCGCCATTTCAAGGCCCACGGCCCTATGAGGAACGCCGCGCACTGTTCGACGGCGTCTCCGGCGCCATCCTCGCCAGCGAGCCGGTCACCACCGAAATGCTCTCGCAGGCCGCGTCGCTCAAAGTCATCGCCCGCAGCGGGGTCGGGTACGACTCCATCGACATCCAGGCCGCGGCCGCACAAGGAATCAGGGTCTGCAACGCTCCCGGGACCAACCACCACTCAGTCGCCGAACTCACCATCGGGCTGATCATCATGGCGGCGCGCCGCCTATCCGAGGTCACCACCGCCGTCCGCCAGGGAGACTGGCCCCGCGAAGCCGGCCATGAACTGCGCGGCTCCACCCTCGGCATCATCGGCTACGGCCCGAGCGGGCGCGCTACCGCAAACCTGGGTGTCGCACTGGGCATGAATGTCCTGGCCAGCACCCGCCACCCCGACCCCGACAACACCGCAATACAGTTCACCGGTCTCGACACCGTCATCCGCAAAGCTGACTACCTCTCCCTGCACACGCGGGCAGGCCAGCACACCGGCCCTCTCATCGACGCGCCCCGGCTGGAAGCGATGAAGCCCACCGCCGTCCTCGTTAACACGGCCCGCGGCTCACTCGTGGATGAAGACGCCTTGGCTAAAGCACTCCACGACGGCACCATCGGCGGGGCTGCGCTGGACGTGCTCGAGAGGGAACCCTTACCCGGCGACAGCCCCCTTCGAGGCCTGGACAACGTGCTCATCACCTCCCACCTCGCCGGGCAAACGATCGAGGCACGGACCCGTGCCGGCCTGGCAGCGGCCCAGGCCGTCATCGACGTCCTCGAAAACCGCGAACCGGCACACCCGGTCGACCGCTGACCAGAAAACCGCGAACAGATAAAGAAGGATCCCTGATGTCGAAAGCCCACCGCATCGCAGTCATTCCCGGCGACGGAATCGGCACCGAAGTGGTGCCCGAAGGACTGCGCGTCCTGGACGCCGCAGCCTCAGCCTTTGGCCTCAACCTCGAATACGAGCACTTCGACTACGCCTCCGCGGACTACTACACCCGGCACGGCAAAATGCTCCCCGACGGATGGTTCGACCAGTTAAACCAGTTCGACTCCATCTTCTTCGGCGCCGTCGGGTGGCCTGATGTAGTCCCCGTCCACATCTCGCTGTGGGGAAGCCTCCTGCAATTCCGCCGTCACTTTGACCAGTACGTCAGCCTCCGCCCCGTCAAACTCCTCCCCGGCGTGCCCAGCCCCCTGGCCGGCCGCGTCCCGGGCGACGTCGACTTCTACGTCGTGCGCGAAAACACCGAAGGCGAATACTCCAGCATCGGCGGGAAAATCTTCGAAGGCACCGACCGGGAAACCGTGGTCCAGGAAACCGTCATGACCCGCACCGGCGTGGACCGCATCCTCAAATACGCCTTCGACCTGGCGCAAAGCCGTCCCAAGAAGCACCTGACCTCAGCCACCAAGAGCAACGGCATCTCCATCACCATGCCCTACTGGGACGAACGCGTGCAGGCCATGTCCGCTGCCTACCCCGAGGTCGATGTGGACAAGTACCACATCGATATCCTCGCGGCGAACTTCGTTATGCACCCGGACTGGTTCGACGTCGTCGTGGCCAGCAACCTCTTCGGTGACATCCTCTCCGACCTCGGACCGGCATGCACCGGAACCATCGGCATCGCCCCCAGCGGCAACATCAACCCCGAACGAAAATTCCCCAGCCTTTTCGAACCGGTCCACGGCTCCGCCCCCGACATCGCCGGCAAAGGCATCGCCAACCCCGTCGGGCAAATCTGGTGCGCGGCGATGTTGCTGGATCACCTGGGCGAAGCCGAAGCAGCCGGCGCCATCACCACCGCGATGGAAAACGTGCTCGCCCGCGGACCCGAAACCCTAACACCCGACATGGGCGGCAACGCCACCACCGAAGAACTGGGCAAAGCAGTGGCCTCGGCGCTTACCGCACCGTGAGCGTGCCTGTCACCGCAGCGTACTCCGTGGCCTGGTCACGAACTTGTTGAATGTAGGCCTCGGATTGGTTGTAGGCATAGATGGCGGCGGTCCACCCTTCCGCGGTTGTGAGATCACGGCCGCGGGCACACAGATAGGTCGCCGCGCTGAGGGCCGCATCGTCAATATTGAAAGGATCCGCCGCTCCATCCCCGTTCCCATCCCGCCCTACGAGCTGCCAGGTGGAAGGAATGAACTGCATCGGCCCCACGGCTCGGTCCCAGCGCTCATCCCCGTCCAGGGCTCCCCCGTCCGTGTCTGCGATCGCGGCGAATCCGGCACCGTCAAGGACCGGACCCAGTACGGGACGGCTCACCTGCCCCGAATCGGTCAGGCTGCCGCCGCCGTGCGACCCATGTGCTGTCTCAACGAAACCAACGGCCGCCAGAGTGTTCCAACCGATCCCGCACGTCGGAGCAGCAGCATCTACTGTCTCCGCCGCGGCAACGTACGCGCGCAGCGCACGTTCAGGGACCCCGGTCTGCCCTGCCGCCCGAACAGCCCAATCGGCATCCGGGTTTCTTGTGACGTTCACGGCCGTGGTCATGCCAGAGGAAAGCATCTCGAGCTCAACGCCGGCCCGCGGTGGTGGAGAAATGACATGACGGGTGTCCGCGCCACGCTGCCCAAGCACCCAGAACAACGCGGAGATAGCAACACAAACCGCAAACAGGACAAGGGCCACGAGGCGTCTGAGACCAAGCACCGACTAATCAAACCATCCCGGGCTGCCCGTCGTTGACACGAGGTTCAGCCGCACCTCGTTTCACGCCTACACCGTGACTGTCGACATTGACTCCTTGCGGCCTGGCAAATCATTTCGAGCAGAAGTCACGCTGCCTGATGTATAGACTCCGACAACCCGGATGCACCGCTGCTTGTCATTCTGATAGGCCTCCGGATCGCCGAGCGTCCGAAAACCGTAGACAACTGACGCTATTGCCTCCTACCGTCAAAGGGCCTGCAGGCGTAGCGTCTTTTGCATTGGAGTAAGGCAGCGATCGACGGCGGGCCAGAGTCGGACAGCCTCGCCACCTTTCCTGCGCGGCTAAAGGAGACCGGGATGGCTGGATGGAATGCTGACACGGCTGCCGGGCCGGTGGGGGCCGGGACGGTCACTTTGGTGGAGGGGCCTTCCTTCTGCATTTCGTCGGCAAATGGAGACATCCACCCGGAACATCCGCACGGCGTTTTCCATGAGGACACCCGCATCCTGTCGCGCTGGAACCTGGCGGTCAACGGGCAGGTCCTGGAGCCGTTGACTGCCTCAACGCAGGAACCCTACCGGGCCTTGTTCATTAGCCGTGTTCCCCGTTCCGACGGGTACGCGGACAGCCCCATGATTGTGGAAAGACTGAGGGAGGTCGGCGCCGGCATCCGTGAGGAGATCACCATCCGGAACTACTCCTCGGAGGCCGCTGACTGCAGAGTCTCGCTCACCGTTGAATCGGACTTCGCGGATCTTTTTGAAGTGAAAGAGGCGCGCGTCGAACGGCACTGGACACAATCCCGCCGCCCGGAGGGCGAGTCCCTGACCATCAGGGGCGCGTGGCAGGACGTCCGGAAGGCCGTCGTCGTCGACGCCGCCGGGGCCGATGTCACCACCGAGGGTGTGACGTACCGGGCGGTCATCCCACCGCACGGACAGTGGACCGCCCTTTTGACAGTGGTGCCCACCACGAACGGCGCGCGACCGGCGTCGTTCGTCCGTCCGCTGAGCGGTGAGCTATCCCCGAGCGACCGCCGCCGCCAGGAATGGGTGGCAAAGATTCCGAAGCTGCATATCGGAAACCGCTCCATCGAGCGGACCCTCCGGCGCAGTTACGATGACCTGGGCGCGCTCCGCATCGAGGATCCCGCCCATCCGGAGCGGATTGTCGTGGCCGCCGGAGCGCCGTGGTTCATGACCCTTTTCGGCCGGGACTCGCTGTGGGCATCCGAAATGGCGCTGCCCGTGGACCCTTCCCTGGCACTTGGCACGCTGCAGACGCTGGCCGACCGCCAAGGCACCGTGGTGGATCCCATGAGCGAGGAGGAACCCGGGAAGATCCTGCACGAAGTCAGGCTCGGCGTGTCCGGCGGGCTGGCATTGGGTGGAAAATCCGCCTACTACGGCAGCGTCGACGCCACTCCACAATTCGTGATGGCCGTAGCCTCGGTCAGCCGTTGGGGCTTTGCCAAGGACACCATCGCCGCGCTGCTTCCCCACGCCGACCGCGCGCTCGAGTGGATCAGGACATATGGCGACAAGGACGGCGACGGGTTCGTCGAATACAAGCGCCTCAACGATTCCGGCCTCATCAACCAAGGCTGGAAGGACTCCTGGGACGGCATCAACTTCGCGGACGGCCGGCTCGCCGAACCCCCTATCGCCCTCTGCGAAGCCCAGGCACTGGCCTACAGCGCATTTTTGTCCCGGGCGTGGATGGCGTTCGACGCCGGGGACGAGGCCTTGGCAGCCCAGCTCACGGGTGAAGCAGCCGAGTTGAAGAAGAGGTTCAACGAAGAGTTCTGGATGCCTGAGCGCGGCTACTTCGCCGTCGCGCTCGACGGCGAAAAGCGGCAGGTCGACGCGTGCGCGTCGAACATGGGGCAGTGCCTGTGGCACGGCATCGTGGACGAGGACAAGGTACCGCAGGTAGCGGAACGGCTGATGTCCCCCGAGATGTTCAGCGGCTGGGGCGTTCGAACCCTCGCCAGCGACATGGGCGCCTACAATCCCGCCAGCTACCATAACGGCTCGGTCTGGCCGCACGACAACGCCATCATTGCCGCCGGACTCATGCGCTACGGCTTCGTGGATGAGGCGCAGCGGATCGCCACCGCCCTGTTCGAGGCGGCGGACTACACCGATGGCCGCCTCCCCGAACTCTTCTGCGGGTTCAGCCGTGACCAGGTCGCCGAGCCCGTGCCCTATCCCACGGCATGCTCGCCACAGGCCTGGGCAGCCACCACCCCGATCATGCTGGTGACGAGCCTGATGCGGTACGACGCCCATATCTCCCGTGGCGGCCTCTGGATGGATCCGGCACTTCCCGAATCGTACGGCGACGTCCACATCACCAACGCGCCTATGGCCGGAAGTCGGATCACCATTGATATCAAGGGCTCCGAACCCTCCGTGCAGGGGCTGCCCGAAGGCGTATCATTCCATCGTGACCACCGCCCCTGGCTGACGGAGCTCATCAAACAGGCCGGGCTGTAAAGGTCACAAGCCGCCTTTGGACGCTGCAGGCGCCCGGCCAAGTAACGACGACGGCGGCCCAGCCGTGGTGCCGACGTCACCAAACGCGCGCGCACGTAGGAAGCCCAGCTATGGCGCCGCTGTCCCCTGTCCGACGGCGGGACCTCCGGTTCCGACTCCACGTAGACTCGCCTTCAGGACTGGGAACTTGGGGGATCAATGATTGACAGCAGGCACACGTGTGCGATGTGCGGGCGGGCTACGTCTGCGCATGACAGGGACGTCCGCTTCCGGCTTCCGGACCCGGTCCTGAATAGCCCCGACCAACACCGCGCCGAGGACAGCTGGCTGAGCGAGCCGGACCCCAACAAGGCCACACTTATGCAGATTCCATACATCAGCCCGTTTGTCCGAGCCCTGCTCCCCGTCAAGCTCGAGGGCGGGCACGAGCTGCGCTTCGGTGTCTGGATCGCGATTCACCCCGATGACCTCCAGCATGCTTGCAGGGTGTGGAATGCGCCCGAGTACACCGACTTGAAGCTGACCGGCTACCTTGCGAACAAGATCCAGCCCTGGGGCCTCTACAAGGTCCCCGTGGACCTCGCCGTTCTAAACCCGGACCACACCCCCTACTGCATCTCCAGCCCGGATCAGGAGCTTAACGACGTGCTCACCAAAGAGTGGCCGCACGACATCCTCGCTTCCCTGCCATGAGACCTTGAAGCTAGGTGGTTCGAGTCCACGCCATGGATTCACGCAGGCGGGGCCGCACGGTGGGGCTGATGATCACGTTTTGGGCCTGGGGCACCGCCGCTGATCTGACCTGCTGAGTCTCGACCACGCGGGGGTCTTCCAGGTGGCAGCCTTTGCCAAGGCACTCGGGAGCTTGCCAGTTCGATCGTAAGCGTGCTTATGATGGGGGCAGTCGGATGGGGATGCGGCTGCGAGGGGAATCGAAAAGGGTGCGCTCAGCGAACGGGGCGCACCTTTTTCGTGCCCTCAGGCATTTCCACGAACATTGGTTTCTGCTGGTGCAGCAAATTCCGGCTCTAATGATGCGGAGTTGCGTCCGGGAATCGAAGTGGCACCGTCCTAGACTTTCCGCATGCACCCCTTAGTCGCAATCGGCCTGGTGTTCCTCGCCGCGATTGCCTGGACGGTCACCATCCTGACCATGCTGATTGTTCTGGTCAAAGCCCGACGCCGGCCGCCAGTCGAAGTCAGCGGCACAGTCCAGGGTGTGGAGATCAAGAGCTCCGATGAGAGGGCTGCTTAGTCATTACTGGTGCCTGGTCGGCGCAGTACGCGGCCCTGAGAGCAACGTGGCCGGGCGGGCGTGTCCTGGACTAGGACCAAAGGGGAGTTGGTACTGGTAGGCCAACCCCACATCGGGGAATCGAGTACTACAGTGGATGCATGGCTCCCAGCCGCAATCCGCTTGACGACCTGCGCGAAACCATCGGCCATCTGGCCGATCAGCTCAAGCTGCCCACATCGGAGCGCGTCGACGACCTGGTCGGCGATCTCATTGGGGCGAGGCCCGGACCTGCCCGCCCCCTGTCCGAAGTGCAGGCCGAGCTCGACGGTCTGGTGGGACTGGAGACCGTGAAAGAACAGGTGCGGGCCCTCGTCGCACTGCTCCAGGTCCAGGCCCGCCGCAAGGCGCACGGCCTGCCGGAGGTGGCCACCTCCCAGCATCTGGTGTTCCTCGGAAACCCGGGCACGGGCAAGACCACTGTGGCGCGGCTCCTGGCGGAGATGTACCGCGCGGTCGGTCTGCTGCAGAAAGGCCACTTGGTCGAGGTCGACCGTTCGGGCCTGGTGGGCCAGTACGTCGGTGCGACCGCCATTAAGACGGACCGGGTGATCCGGCGTGCGCTGGACGGCGTCCTGTTCATCGACGAGGCCTACGCGCTGGCCCCGGAGGACGGCCGGATGGACTTCGGTCCCGAGGCGATCGAGGTCCTGCTTAAGCGGATGGAGGACCACCGCCACCGCCTGGTGGTGATCGTGGCCGGGTACCCGCGGCTGATGGAGGCCTTCTTGCTCTCGAACCCCGGGCTGCGCTCCCGGTTCGCCCGTGAAATCACCTTCCCGGACTACTCCGTCGACGCACTCGACACGATCTTCCACCAGATGCTGGCCCAGCACGAATACATACTGGAGCCGGGCGCTGACCAGGTGCTGCGCCGCATCTTCGCCGGACTCCACGCGGGCGAGGAGTCCGGCAACGCACGGTTCGCCCGTACGCTGTTCGAGCAGGCGCTTAACCGCCAGGCGCTGCGCCTGTCGCTCGACGAGGAACAGAGTCTTGACGCGCTCGATCGCGAGGCCGTCATGACGCTCACGGCGGACGACATCGTCGAGGCCGCGCTGGCTTTGGGCGAGGAGCCGGAACCGGAACCGACGCCGGAAGCGGAGCAGCCACGCTGGTGGCGCTGGCTGGTCTGACGGATCCGCGGCGCTGTCACGCGAATGGTGGCGGAGTATCTCGTCCCACCCCGCCTAGGTCAGCGGATGGGGTTGGACCTCTGGACGATCTTGGGCATCAATGAAGACCTGGACCGCGACAACATGCGCCTCCGTCAGCCCTTCGTCCGGGCTCGGTTTCTCCAGGAGGACTGGCCTGGCGTAGTTGTGGGCCCATTCGTGCACGTCCGGCCCGAGGACGTCGTCGATCCACACCACCGCGTCCCAGTCCGCCTCCCCCGCAGCGTCCATCCGGTCCAGCCAGCGTGCGACGGACCGGAGCTTTGGGGTCGGTGTATCAACGTCGCTGTCCTTCATCGCCAAGGTCACGCGCAGCGGCTCCACTTCGAGCTGCAGTTGCCTCTCCAGTCCGGCCACCACATCAGCGGGTGAGGTCGACACCCAGGCGAGCCGGCCCTTGGTAGCGAGCCGCCGCACGAGCGCCACTTTCCCGTCCGACAGTTGCGGGTCCGGGTTGTCGCCGTCACCGCGGCGGACCTTGGGGTTGAGCACTCCATCGATGTCGAGAAGGATGATCGGCTTCATACGAGCAAGCTACATGGTCCGCACGGCGCTGACTACGCACACCCGTGCGGGGTCACCGCCCTGCCGCTACAGTGTCAGCGTGACCAAAGCTGCACTCTTCTTGGCCGGCACTGCCACCGCAGTCACCGTTTCTGCTGCAGCGGGCGCTTCGCTCCATATCGCACGCGCCCTCATCACCCCTGCGGGTGAACGGCCCGAGCGGATCCGCATCCTGGCAGCAGACGACGCCACAGTGACGCTGCACGCAGATGAGGACACCCTCTCCCCCGGCGTGTTCAGCCTCTACTGGGGCAACCGGGCGGGCCATGCCAGGATCGGCCGCATCCTCTCCCACCAACCGGCAGCAGGCACGGTCACCCGTGCTGTGGAGAAGGTCTATGCCGGAGTCCTGGAGGCAGGCACCTCAGGCTACTGGTCCGGGTACACCTACCCGACACCTGCGGAGGCGGGATTGCCGAGCAGCGACCTCTGGCTGCCAGGGCCGGCGCCCGCATGGCTTGTCCCCGGCGATAACTCCGGGCGATGGGTCATCCACATCCACGGCCTGGGCGGCCGCCGAGCCACTGGCGTCCGGACCGCCCCGCTCTTCCACCGCCTCGGATACACGCAACTGCTGATCTCCTTTGCCGGTGACGGTGATGCTCCGGCCACGACCGACGGCAAACACCACCTCGGCCACACCGAGATCGACGACGTCCATGCAGCCATCGACTACGCTGCCAGCCACGGAGCGGACTCCATCATCCTCTCCGGCTGGTCAATGGGAGCCGGCATGGCCCTGGCTGCCGCGCACACGTCACCGCAGAAGGATCGCATCGACGGACTTATTCTCACCGCTCCCGTCCTGGACTGGGACAGCACTCTGTCCTTCAATACGGCGGCGGCACGGCTCCCCGTATTTCTGTCCAGGACAGCACTGTGGATCCTCCGTGGCCCCCTGTACCGGCTGGCCGGGCTCGACCAACCCCTGAAACTCAAAGACTCGGACTTCATCTCCATGAAGCCCGAAGTCCCGGTTCTCGTCCTGCACAGCAACGCCGACGCGAGCACGCCGATCAGCGTCAGCGCCAAGTACGCCGCACTCCACCCGGACAAGGTGACACTTGTCCGGTTCCCTGCCGGCCGGCATACCCAGGAATGGAACACCGACCCCGGGCTGTGGGAGAGCTCCGTGGAGGACTGGCTGCAACCGTGAGACCGACCCGTGCGTTTTGAACGGGTTCAGGCTGCTGGGAGACCCGGCAGCGATCAACCGCAGCCCTGAAGTGTCCTCGCGATGGCGTCGTGCTCGGCTTGAGTGACCCAGAGACTGTATTTTGCTTTTACGGCGGTTTGGCGGGCTACGTATTCGCATCGGAATGCTTTGTTCGGCGGTAGCCACGTTGCTGCATCCTTGTCACCTTTGGCACCGTTGGTGGGGCCGTCGGCGGCCATGAGATTCAGCGGGTCATTGGCGAGTTCCTTGCGCTGGTCCGCGTTGAGCTGCTGAGCTCCCTTTTGCCAGGCATCGCTAAGGGGAACGATATGGTCGATCTGAACATCGGAGCTGGTGTCCTGGCCGCGCGTGAAGGAAAGCGTGGTGCCGGTGTACTTATCGGCCAAGGTTCCTGTTATGACCACGCAGTTGTTGGTGCCGGGCTTGAACGTTTCGTCGGTCAGGTCGCGGGCGAGGATGTCGTTGCGGGTGTCGCAGCCGTTGCGGTCCGTGTCCGCCCAGGCCGGTCCAAACTCATCGCGGGTATAGCCGGTCTTTGGCGCGCGGCCCTTCACCGGAATGCTGTTGAGCTGGCCTAGGGCGTTGGCGGCGGCTGCCGGATCTACCGTGCTCGAGGCACCGATGCCTGGAGCACGGTCGATATTCTCAAGGGCGTTGGCTGCGGCGTCGCAACCTGCCAATGACGCAGCCAGCATCATCGCGGTAACAGCGGTCAGGACTTTGGCGGGAGAACAGGTGGTCTTCATGGTCCTTCTGGTGTAGGGCGTTGTTCCACGCTAGCTTCGACCACCACCTGCCGCGGGTAACCCAGTCCGTGGTGCCGGCCACACCGTCCGCGCCCTTAGAACTTTCTGTAGGTACATTTCGGGTCCCCTGGTTGCCGCGTGTACAAACCCTGGCCCCACAGGAGCCGTCACGCTTACTAAGAGCGACGCACCGCCTCGTCCTCGGCTTTTACGGCTGGCAACAAACGGGGCCTGTGCGCGGCTGGGGTGTCCCGAAAGCCGACCTTGGGTATGACTTGCTGGAATGCACACAGTGGCTGGCGGCCTCATCACAATCTGTTGGCCGGGCGCACGGAAGGCTCCTACGTCACCGCCCCGCTCACCTGAGAGGGCTTCGAAAGAGCATGCTTAGATGGCGCGTTTTCTGTGCCCCCGCGCCTCAGGTTGGTGGCATTTTCCTGCCCTTGCTGCACTGTCTTTGCGGGGGGACAATTGGGTCATTGGGTTATGCAGTCGGCCGAAACGGTAGCCGTGGAAAGCGACGATGCCATGCCCACCCCCCACCTCCATCCCGCAGCCCCCGGCCTTCGATCGACGAGTGCGGCCCTGCGAGGATGCCCGTCATGAGCACGGTCCAGGCGGTGACCCTGATCTTCGTTGTCGCGTTCGCATGGATCGGCTTGGCCCTGGTCGTCCTTCTGGAGATGCGCCGCCGCAGGAGGGGGTCTTCAAGGGTGGCTTCGGCTCAGCCTCCAGACCCCATCAGTTATCGGGCCCACAGACCCTGGAAGCGGACCCGCCCTGGAACCGCCCTGCCCCCCGCCCGAAAGCGCATCAGGTTGAGGATCAAAAGGGTCCGCCACTGACGACACCACTTCCGACGTCCCGGAGTAGATAGCGCAGTGAAAGGGAAGGGCGGAGGGGCCGCCGCCCTTTCCCCCTGGAGCTACTGGACGAGCTGATGTCCTTCGGCGTCGAGGTAATCCCGCCAGGACCGCTTCGGCGTCCAGCCCAGCATCCGTTGGGCTTTAGCGCTCGAGATCCCCGAAGCATCGGTACGCCGAAGTTCACGCAGTTCGATTGCGTCGCCGTAGTACTTGTTCAGGACCTCAGCAAAGTCGTGGCCGCCTACATTGTCAGGGGAAGCGATGTAGAAGACCTCATGTCCGGGTAGGTGTGACTCGGTGGCCAGGACGATAGCGTCAGCGAGGTCGTAGGCGTCGACGTAGCTCCACAGGTTGGGGCTTAGGACCGACGCATCACGGATCTGGGGTCCGAGGTTAGTCTCGTAGTTGCCTTCGAACTGGACCCAGCTGGGCCGGATGGAGATGCACTGAATGTCGGACCGGGCGATTGCGGCGTCCATCAGCTGCTCGCCGAAGTGCTTGGACAGCGCGTAGGGGTCCTGCGGGTGGATTGGGTGCTCCTCGTCTACGGGTGCGTAGTCAGGGAGGAATCCGCGCTCGGGAAAGAAGAAGCCGGGGACTGTCTCACTCGAGATGTAAACGAAGCGTTTCACGCCAAATCGTATGGCCGCCTCAAGGACATTGAAGGTCGCCATGAGATTGGTCTGGAATACGACGTGGGGCGGATTACCAGTCGGCTCGGGGATTGCAGCGATGTGTACCACGGCATCCGCTCCGCTGACGACGGCGTAGGCTTCCCCTGCATCGGTGAGGTCCGCCATCGTGTATTCGGGTGCGCCTTCGGGCTTGCGCTCAAAGCCGGGGCGAGTCAGATCGGTAGTGAGTACTTCGTGTCCGGCGTCGATCATCGCCTGGGTAGCGGCACGACCGACCTTTCCATGAGCGCCAGTGATAAGGACCTTCATAATGTCTCCTAGATCGGGTACAGGGTTGGCACAGGGAGGAGTATGTCTCCGGCGCCCCCGGCTGGATGGTCGTCGCTGGATGATTGGTCGGGGACGGCTTGCGAGCTATAAGTCTCGTTCCCGCCACACACCAATAGTGCGCTGGACCAGTGAGGCTGCCCGCCGGTGAAAACCTGCAGCCCTGACAAGGTATAGTTTATAGCCTAAACTATATTGGGTAGGCGCGTCGGGGTCAACGTTGGCGGCAAGGCCCCCAGTGCTTGCGTTGCTTTCTCGACGTTCCCGCTGCCTTAACTCGGGTGCGGGCAGATGCAGCTTGACAGTGTCCGGTTGGAACCCGCTCGCATGATAGGGATCCTCGTAAAAGTGGACGCGAATAGACCGAGGGTCCGTCGCGGCGGCAAAGAGACATGCAGTGTTAAGAATCGGAATGGCTGCGCAAATGCTGGAAGCTGCGCAATCGACAGGTTACCGCCTCATCGAAGCCTTCCGTGACCGGTACCACCCCCTAAGCACTGAACTCGATGCCGTTAAGGCCTCCTGCAGGCTCGGGGAAATTTTGACACTGAGCGCAGACTTTTCCAGCACGAATCCGTTCGATCCGGCGTCGCTGCGGCACGACCCGCGACTGGGAGGCGGATAGCTGATGGACCTGGGCTGCTACCCGGTTCACTGGGTGCGGGCATTCATGGGCGAAGAACCAACGGTGGTCAGAGCCAGCGGGTCGCTCAATCCCCTTGGTGCCGACCTCAGCGTAGCGGCCGACCTCCAGTTTCCTTCAGGGGCAAAAGCGATCATCACTCCAGCAATACTGGAAGAGCCCGGGCACCTGAACTCGTCCCTCGAAGTGGTCGGCACCGAAGGAAAACTCGTCGTCAAGAACATGGTCTTCCCTTCCAAGGGGCACTCCATCACCCTGAACCGCAATGGGCTGGACCGCGCCTGGACTGTACGGGGCCTTGAGACCTACGACCATCAACTGGAGGCCATAGTCCAGGGTCTGCAGTCAGGCCAGGAGCTGCTCACTGAGGGCTCCCGACAGTCTTGCCAACATGAAGATCATCGACGGAATCTACGCCGCCGCAGGTTTCGGCCCTGTGAAGTAAAGGTGCAGCCAAAGGAGGCAGTTCCTGCCCTGTGAGGTCTGGAGTCGCACTGACCCTCCAAGGGAATTGCCCGTACTCAGCGAGTTAAATCATGAATGATTCGAACATGTCCGCGTACAATCGGGGGCAGTGAACCGGCCGGTTCCTTGTGAACGCAAAGGAAGCCGTAGGTCCTGAGCTATTCCGTGATGTTGAGATTCGCCCCTGACCCAGTCGGCGCATCGGACCCCTTCACGGTCAATCGAGGCTGGAGGGCAACTTCGTCAATGTCACACCTAGATCGCAAGGCTCTAATCTCGGCCATTGTCGGCCTCGTTATCGCAGTCGTTCCGGCGTTGCTCGGAGCTCCTGAACTCGCGCCCTTGCTCGGATGGTCTGTCGCCGGCTGCATCTTTCTGGTCTTGGCGTGGACTAAGGCTTGGCCCGCTGGTCCGGAGGCCACGGGTGAACTCGCCCTCCAGGAAGGCCGGTCTCGACGGCTGGTTGACTCCCTCATCATAAGCGCAACATTCGTCAGTCTCGTGGCGGTCGCCTTCGCCTTGATCCGCAGCCAGCAGAAAGACCCCATTGGCGTGGCCGCGGCGATCCTGGCGGCTTTGGGCGTGGTCCTCGCGTGGGCTCTCGTCAACACTGTCTACGCGTTCAAGTACGCTCGGATGTACTACCACGACGACCGCCATCACTTCCGCTTCAACCAGGACGAGGACCCGTCGTACAGCGACTTCGCCTACGCAGCATTCTCTGTCGGCATGTCATACAACGCGAGCAATGTGAACGAGTCATCCACTCCCTCCCGCAGGGTCGCCCTGGGGCACGCTTTGCTCTCCTACTTCTTCGGCACCTTTGTGATCGCAGTGGCGATCAACCTCGTCGTCAGCCTCGGCCAGTCCAGTTGACCACGACGCGGGCTGGTGACGTGATGCGACGCCGGGCCGTTCGACAGCCCTTGGAAGTTCGAATCAGTGCACTACGGATTGTGGTCCCAACGGGCAGCGAAACCCACGAGGCCTTGTCGAGCGGTCAAGTTGGTGAGACCTCAGCCGGACCTTTTCCTCAGCGCGACCTGAGAATGTCGAGCACCTCTGGGAACCTTGTGACGCCGTCTGTGGCCATAAAGTGTCCGGCTTCGGGGTGGACCTGCAACTGTGCGTCAAGGCGTCGGGCGAGGTCGTCAGATACCTCTGGCGGGACGTAAGGGTCCGTCTCGGAGCGAATCACTATTCGATTGCGGATGCTTTTTGCGAGACGTTCGACGTCAACGCCGGTTGCGATGTAGCGATCCAGTTCCGGCAATGCGTCCAGCGGTTCAACGAAACCGGCTACCAAGACAAGGATGCCCAGATCCCAAGGCTCCGGTAGAGCTGCGAGAACCCGTAGTGCGGTGATTGCACCCAGAGAATGCGCCACAATCGCCGCTCCCCTGTCCGGCCTATCAAGCGCTTCTCTGACAGCGTTCTCCCATGCCGTCGTTTTCGGATCGTCAGGGGCCGGGAGGGGAACGACCGTGACGGCTATGCTTTCGGCTTGAAGTTCGCCTTGAAGCCAGGGGAACCAATTCGCGTTCGGCGAGGCTTCGTATCCGTGGACGATGATAACGCGCTGAATCGTCGAACGAGCCGGGCGATTGCCTGTTTCATTACTCATAGGCATTGACCTTATGTGCGGACAACTGCCAAACAAAGAGCCCCCCAACCAGCACTGCACTGCACTGTCCAGCCGGACCAATTCAGGCCTTTTGACCGAGTCCCCAACCAATCACCCACTCGTGATTGGCCCAAAAATCCGCCGCACAGACGGCCAGCCGCAGTTGCCGACCTGCCCCTGTCTGAGCCCGATACCCCACGTCCAGACACCGACGAAATAACGCGAATCACATAGGGCGGCCCGACCCGCTCCGCGCCTGCCCGGACTCCCGCGGCGTGGAGTGGGTCTCCAGTTCAAACGACGGTCACGGGAAGGCAGCAGTTGGAAAGCCACGGACGCACCCACCGCGCTTGCCTGGGAGGATCCTGCGATCAGCACGACGTCGAGGTACGCCCCGACCTGACACAGGCGGCTCCTGCCCTCGTCAAGGTTGTCAGCGTACGCCAACTTCTCAGGCGAGGACTGATGGCCAGGGCGGCCGTCCCGCACATGTTGCGCCAGCGCTGGGACCGCATCATCAATATCACGATGAACCACGACACCATGCGCCGGGCCGGATTTTCGCCGTACGGCCCATCCAAGGCCGCGCTCGAGTCCGAAACCGTGATCTGGGCACAGGACCTGGCGGGATCCGGCGTCACTGTCAACGGTCTGCTGCCCGGCGGCGCCACCGATACCGGCATGATCCCCGCCAGCGTATCCGAGGCGTTGCGCCGCCAGCTGCTGCGGCCGGAAGTGATGGTCGAGCCGCTCCTCTGGCTGGCCTCGGAAGCCTCCGCGGACATCACGGCACCCGCCTGGACGCGTCGCGCTGGGACAATGCCCTGGCGCCGGAACGGGCTGCAGCAGCCGCGCTTGAGCATGCAGGCTGGGCCAACCAGGCTTCGCACTGACCGGCCAGCCGATGCCTGCTTCATGGCAGTTTCACCCGGGACGCGGCTGAGCGCGTTGATATCCAGGTCGTTCCCGAAACCCCGAACCATGAATCGGTGTTGGCCACTCGCCGCCGCGGACGATGTACACGCATAAGGCAAAAAGGCCCCTGACCTCCAAAACACTGTGCCCGAGGTGGAACTCGATCTGTCTTCAACGCCTCGCCAACGTTGAGACCCTCCAAAAACATGCGGAATGGGAAGCAGTCCGAGGGCGGTATCTTCGATCCGAGGCCAAGACTGTGGACAACGTTCACAGTCCTATTTCCGCCGGAGCCCTCAACCGACGACCGCAACCCGAAACGAGGGCATGCGGTTCTTCTTTCGGGGTGACCGGCGGACCTCGTCCCCCCGGCGCAGGTCGCGCTGGCCGATCCGTCGTCATGCCACACAGTGGCCCAGCACACGGAAACTTACTGTTTGCACCCAAGTGGGTGGGGCACATTTACTGCACACGATTACCGCGATTCCACGTCATTTCCGGGCACCCTTCGATGCCCTAGCAACCATTGACGTCCATAATCGACCGGCCTATCCTCTGCTTTAACGGGGTCTTTCCCGCGTTCATACCAAGTGATCCGATACGCCTGGGCGCGTGTCCCCCGGGCGAGGGTGCCAAGGAGGAATGGCGATGTCTTGGGAAATGTCCGGAAAATATGTCGCAAGTTGTTCCTGCGCGCTGATCTGCCCCTGCCCTGTCGACAGCCCACCGACGGGGCCCAACGGTGAATGCCGAGGGTCGGCCGTTTTCCATATTGCCAGTGGAAAGAGCGACGACACTGATCTGTCCGGCGTGGACTTCGCATTCGCCAACCTGTTCCCGTCCAACCTGACCGCCGGCAACTGGAAAGTCGGCGTCGTCGTCGACGACCGCGCCTCCGAGGAACAGGCGAACGCCCTCGAGCGCATCCTGCACGGCGACGCCGGCGGTCCGTTCGGGGATCTGGCGGCGCTTTACGGCGAATGGCTCGGAGTCGAGCGGGCCAGCATAACGTTCAATGACGGCGATGCGCCGTCTGCATCGGTGGAAGGACGCGCAAGCCTCTCCTTTGAGTCACTCCCAGGACCTGCTGGTGGCGTGACGACTGTCAAGAATGCCATGTACGGCTTCGCGCCCGAGTTTCTCATCGGTAAGGGCTCTGGCCACTCAGCCCTCTTCGGCCTTGACTACGACGGGGTCTACGGGGAAACCGCAGACTTCACATTTGCATCCGAGATGGCGGAAGGCGCCCCCAAGGGGCGCGGCTGACAGCCCATTCCAACATGCAAAATAGAAAATCGCATCCGGGACCGCGCGGCCGCACCCTGGCAGGCGCCTGGACCCGGATCAACCCACGCGAAGCGGGATTAGTCGCCGTTCTCTTGGCCCTCGCCGCCCTGAGTTGGACCAACACGGCCCCGCGGATGGCGGGGATGGACATGGGCCCCTGGACTGACCCTGGACCGGTAGGGTTCTTTCTCGCTACCTGGGTCGTGATGCTGGCGGCCATGATGTTCCCTTCTGTGGCGCCCATGGTCCTCGCATACGCCAGGATTCAGCGCCACCGCCGTGAAACCGGACGTCCTGCACCGCCGGGATCCACCACCGTCTTCGTGGCGGGATATCTGATCGCATGGACGATGTTCGGCCTCGCCTCTTACACCCTCTATGCCGCAGCGGCTTCACTCTTCCCCGGCACCCTTACCTCAGCCCCAGCCGGACGATACCTGGCAGCCGGTGTCATCCTCGCGGCGGCTGCCTACCAGTTCACCCCCGCCAAGAACCTCGCCCTGATGAAATGCCGAACCCCCATGGACTTCATCCTGCGGGGGCTGCGCCCCGGATACGGCGGTGCGCTGCGCATGGGCATCGAGCATGGCGCTTGGTGCATCACTTGTTGCTGGGCCCTGATGGTTGCCTTGTTTGCGCTCGGAGTGATGAATGTCGGCTGGATGGCGCTCGTTGGGGCGTTCATCGCCGCCGAGAAGATGCTCCCTTGGAAAACGTTCGCCAATCGTGGGATAGCCATCGCACTGACCGTAATCGCAGCCGTCGTGGCGTTTGTCCCCGCTCCCACGGCTGGCATGGCAATGTAAGGAAAAGTCCTGCCTGTGGACTGATTACCCACCGATGCTATAGCCGCCTACCTTCCGGCAACCCGGGTGCGATCGTGGCGGTACCGCTGGTACGGACGATAAAGGTGGCGACGGGTATTTCGGCCATGGTGTCCATGTGCGCGGTTATCGTGCCGACGCTCCCGTCTGACCGCGGGATGGCCCTTCGACTCCCCCGCAGTCTCGCTTTGAGACTGAAACTTGGGACGGATGATTTCCCGAAGACGCAGCACACGTGTGAGATGTCCGGGCAGGCGACGGCGGCACATAACCGGGACGTCAGGTTCGGCTCCCGGCCCCGGTCCTGAACAGCCCCGAGCAGCACCGCGCCGGTTCCTGATTAGACAAACATTGTGCACGCAGTGGGACTCGAACTGCGTTCTTGGCCTTCCAACCAGCATGGACGCGAAACATGCGGAATCCGAAGCATACCGGCGACTGTAATAGACACTCTGAAGCTGGACGTATGGACCTTGTCCACACGTCCGAAATGGCCCCCAGGCCAGGCCGGCCTGCCGGTATCCCCAGACCGTTTAAGTGGCTGGTGCCACAACGTCCTCCAGCACTGACCTGTCGAAAAAACGGATCTCGCCCGTTGCCTCGAAGAACACAGGAACTACCGATGTGCTCAGGTCTTTGGACGTTTCGTAAATTTCAGCCGCACCCCCGTGCTTCCTGGCAATTGTTCCAATCAGCTCGGTACCGCGAACCCGAACAGTTCGATATTTGTAGCTCATCGTGACTCCTTCGTCGGCTAGCGCACACCCTACCCCTTGGGAGTGCCGTTTCGGGAGGTTGGCACCTACGGCGCCAACACCATTGGTGGCGGCGGCTTCGGATCACTTCTTCATCAACGCAGCGGAAGCATGGAGCTGCGCTTGAGTCCTTCCAACACTGGGAACCCGCGAATACGTGACCCGAACCGATACGAGACCTATGGGAGCCTCCAAGGCCCCGATTGATCGAAAGCGGCTCCCTGTAACTCTGCTAACCGGGCAGCTAAGCCGCCAAAAAGGGGCAATCCAGAGGGCTGGTTCATCGAGACCCCTGCGCCGATGGAAAGCACGAATGACCCGTCGCTGGCGGCATCGATCGGCCTGTCAGGAATGTCGACGTCGGCCGTAATTCTCATGGGACCGTCCCAAACTCAAGTGAATCGATGACCGGTCGCCAGCGGTTTGGCGCCAGAAAGCGGTGGCATCAGCGTCTCAGCGCAGGCCGATCGGCGGCAGGTCGGCTCTGGCCTTGCGGGCTCGCACGGTGCCGCCGGTGGCGGCGAGCCAGCATCCGGCGATCATCAGCGGGAAACCGATCAGCAGGCCGGCCGTCAGCGGCTCGCCGAGAATGAGAGTGCCCAGCACGATCGCAACGACGGGGTTGACGTACGTGAACAGCGGCGCCCGCACCGGGCCCACGCGCGCGATCAGCGCGAAGAAGGTGATGAATGCCAGCGCCGTGCACAGGACGGCCAGCGCGATGAGCGCTAGCGTGTCCTTGAGGGCCGGCACCTGGTGCTGGGTCAGGAATGCGATCGGCGTGTAGAAAATCCCTACCGCGAGGAGCGCGAGGGTGATGGAGCCGAGCGGGGGCACGTCGCGCAGCTTGGTTGCGATGACGAATGGCGCTATCGCGTACAGCAGCGCGACCAGCAGGACTTCGCCGACGGCGATGAGACCGTCCCCGCCTTCTACTGCGAGGCCCGGCCCGGCGACCATCACGAACACGCCGACGAAGCCGATGAGGAGTCCGATGCTGCGCGCCGGGCTGAGGACTGTCCGGTCACCGCCGCGGAACGCGATGATCGTTGCGAACAGCGGGACCGTCGCGACGAGCAGGCCTGTGAGCCCCGACGGCAGTGTCTGCTCGGCATGACCGAGGAGCAGGAAGGGTCCCGCCATCTCGATGGCGCCGAACAGCAGCACCCAGCCGATCTTCGCGAACGCGGGCCGCAGTGCCTTCCGCCGGATGACGAACGGCAAAAGGACCACGGCGCCCAGGAGAGTGCGGCCCGCCACGACCGCAGCCGGAGAGTATGACTCGACGGCCACGCTGATGAAGAAATAGGGAGCGCCCCACAGCACCGCCATCGCGGCGAATAGCAGCCATGCGCGGGCATCGTAGGGCTGGGAGTTCATACGCTCACGCCCTCGGCGTCGGCGTCGCCCCACACATGCTGGCGAAGGATGGCACGCCAGCGCTGTCGATGCTGCAGGAAGGGCACGATGACGAGAGCCGCCAGGACTTTGCGGGCGGCGGCGATCGACAGGGGTCGGGTGTCCCTCAGTGCGATTTTGAGGAAGAGGTAAGGCGCTGGCCAAAGGAGCGAAACCAGGGCAACCAGCTCCCATGCGCTTGCTTTCACGCTCTACCTGCCGCGGTGCCAAAAGGATTGTTTTCAAGCATGGCATCCAGTCTAAGGAGAGGGCATGCGTCGCCGGAAGGCAGTTTGTAAACCTTTTGAAGCAAAAAAGTATTCATTTGAAAACCCAGGAGGTTAGAATCCTGGACATGGTGGCTTTGGACGATGTGGACTGGGAACTGTTGCGGCTACTGCAGGAAGACGCGCGGCTCGGATATAGAGAGCTCGGGCGGCACGTAGGGTTGACCGCCCCTGCAGTCGCTAGCAGAGTGCGACGCCTGGAGCGGGAGGGGGTGATAACTGGCTACAGTGCCCGTGTCGATCCCCTTGCTGCTGGATACGCGGTAGAGGCTTTCGTTCACGTTGAAAGTACCGGCAAGCGGCAGTCTTACGGGATCGCAACCCAAGCTATCGCCGACCCGTATGTCCTCGAGGATCATCGGGTCGCCGGCCAGGACGATCACATCCTGCGTGTAGTCTCGGAGACCATCCGGGACTTGGAACCCTTCATTGACTCGCTCAACGACAAGGGCCGCTCTTCGACATCGTTCATCTTCTCGTCGCCCAAGGGCTGGGCCCCGGTCGTTCAGCCGGGGCACAGGGAGCGAGTGCAGAAGACCTAAGCGGTTGTTCACCCGACCATGGAACGCCTGTTGATTGCCTGTGTTCCCCCACGACGGATCGGAGCCCTCATGAGGTCCCTTCCAGGCGTCGTAGTTCGTCGGATCTTACCCGTGCCCCCCTGGCCTGGTGTCATGGATTCCTCCCTGCGCGTACACCGGCAGCCACCGGGGCGGCACCCGACCTTGGGATGGCACAGTGGAACCTATGCATACACCTCAGACCCCCGCCCGGACCGCCCTGGTCGTAGGCGCCAGTGGCATCACCGGCTCGGCAATCATCGAACAACTGACCTCCCAGGACTGGGACGTAGTGGCGCTGTCGCGCACCCCCCTGCCTGGTAGCACGGCGCGGCATGTAAGCGCAGACCTCCGCTCGGCCGAAAGCCTTGAAACGGCGCTTGCCCAAGAGCGGCCCACTCACGTGTTTTTCACCGCGTGGTCCCGCCAGGCCACCGAAAAGGAGAATATAGAGGTCAACGCCGGGATGGTCCGGAACCTCCTAGGCGTCCTGACCCATGCCCCGGTGGAGCACGTGGCGCTGATGACCGGACTCAAGCACTACCTCGGTCCCTTCGAGGCCTATGGGCAAGGCAAAATGCCGGACACCCCTTTCTTGGAGGAAGAACCCCGCCTTCCTGTGGACAACTTCTACTACGCCCAGGAGGATGAGCTGTGGGCCGCTGCTCAGCGTCAGGGGTTCGGCTGGTCGGTGCACCGGGCGCATACGGTGATCGGTCACGCGGTAGGCAACGCCATGAACATGGCGCTCACCCTCGCCGCCCAAGCCGCGATCTGCCGGGAAACCGGACGTCCCTTTGTGTTCCCTGGCTCCGAGACGCAGTGGAACAGCTTGACCGACATGACTGACGCCACGCTGCTGGCCGAGCACATGATCTGGGCCGCAACCACGGAGAACGCCCGCGACCAGGCCTACAACGTCGTCAACGGGGACGTCTTCCGGTGGCGCCGAATGTGGCCAGCCCTGGCTGACTACTTCGGGCTCGACTGGGAGGGTTACCAAGAGGCGCCGCGGCCCTTGGAGGAGCAAATGCGGGGCGCCGAGGAAAGCTGGGCCCGGATTGTGGCCCGGCACGGGCTGGCCGAGCCGGTCCTCGCGCGTGTGGCGTCCTGGTGGCACACGGACGCGGACCTGGGCCGCCCCATTGAAGTAATTGCCGATATGAGCAAGAGTCGGTTAGCCGGTTTTAGCGGCTACCGCCGCACTCAGGACTGCTTCACCCGCCTGTTCGACCGCTACAGGGCCGAACACATCGTTCCGTAAGCGGTTCCACCGGCCTGGTCACCGCAGCACCCGTGGAGCCCCGCCTGCTACCAAAGAGGTCGCAAGCTTATTGGCGGCCTTGGAATGAGTGCTAAAGCGAGGCAAATCTTGCCAGGACCCGGGGCGCCCGCACCCCTAGCGTTGAAGGTCTTTTTCTACCCGCTTCGCTCTCAAACTCAGTGCGTCGTTCTGAAAACACTCGCGCAGGTGCGCGTGCAGAGTTCTTCAAAGTTTGACGGACATCGTCGGCGTGGGACCTGACTTGGGCAGCAGTTGAAGGAGACGTCGTATTAGGACTTGATGTTGTCTTCCTGGCAGTTCTGAGACCCCAACGTGACGTTGCACGGTCAAAGGGCGCAACGAGAACTTCCCGCCGCTGCCCGCTGAATCAGCATCGCCTGAGCTGCCGCGCCCGCACTCTTATGCTGCAACCCTTCAGAAAGAGCAGCACGGTCCGCTGTGGAGACCATCGCCAGGAGAATAGCAGTCAAAAGACAATCCGAGCGGCTAATACACCTTGATCTTCCACCGCGTCACGTTTTGAATACACTAAAACGCAAATAAGTTACTGACTGCGGAAACACTGTGCCCAAGGTGGGACTCGAAACTGCCTGCCCGGCCTTGCAGGCACTGGGAACCCGTGGAAACATGGGGAATCGGCGCCCGTCCGGCGGCGCCAGTATCGTATCGGCCCGTCTAAAGCCTAAAGTGTGGGCAATGTCCACACGGCAAAACATTGCGTCTGAGGCAAGCGCCAACGAGCTCCTCCATGTGCAGTTTGAGGCGCTGGTGGAAGTACTGGCACCGGTTGTCGCCAGTTGCCTCCCCGAAGCCATTCTGACTCGAAATGCCCGTACGGTGCCGCCGGGACAGTTTTCTGGTGAGACGCCTTTCCGAGAAGCAGGGACCACTGCTCTTCCACCTTCCCGGCCTATACCCCCGGACTCTGAAACGCTTTCCTGAAAAGCTGCGTTGGGTAAGGCCAATCTGTAGTGGGCTCGATCGTGAGATTTTGTCTGCTGGATGCGGCCAGGATGTGCCAGGGTGAGCCGGTGCGACTTCTCAGCGAACTTCGATGGCGCCCATCATGCCGAGGTCCTCGTGATCCAGGATGTGGCAGTGGTAAACGGAGCGACCGCGGAAGTCCTTGAAAGCCACCCGGACTTTTACCCGCCCGTTTGCGGGTACGTTCACCACGTCCTGCCAGAATGCGGTGTCCGTGCCTTGGCCGTTTACCTCGATGATTTGCATCGGCCAGACGTGCAGGTGGAAGGGGTGGTCCATGGGACTGGTGTTGGTCAGGGTCCATTCCTCGACATTCCCGGCCGCTACCGTTGTGTCTGTTCTGGTTTCGCTGAATTCCCTGCCGTTGATAGTGAAACGCATCATGCCCCCGGCCATGCCAGGACCCATGCCGGTGGCCATAACAATCTGACGACGGGCGGCGACGGCGGCTGACCGCAGGTCTCCCAGCCCCGGCTGGGCCGGCACGGCCGTCAATGCCGCGACCGGTTCGCCGGCTACGCGAAGGGTGGCCAGTGCTATGCCGTCCGGCTGGTCTGCAGGTTTGCGTGCTCCAGTTCCTTGTCCCATCATTCCCGGCAGGCTTCCCCGGCTCTGGTAGAACGCACGCAGCACGGAGTCCCCGGCCGCTGTGGTAACGAGGAGGTCTGCCCGGTTTCCGGGCGTCAGAAGAAGTTCCTCCACGCTCTCTGGTGTCGGGAAGCGACCGGAGTCCATGCCGAGGAGCTCCAGCCGTTGCCCGTCGAGCCGCAGACGGAGGTAGCGGGACACGCACGTGTTGATGATGCGCCACCGTTCGCGTTGTCCTGGGTGGGCACTGAATTGCGGGCTGCTCTGACCGTTGATCAGGATCAGCTCACCCTCCCGGCCCATCATCCTTTCCATCGCCGGTACTTCCGCGATGTTCCCCAGGGGGTCCAGGGTGGTGTCCGAAATGACCAGGACCCGTTCTGCACTTGACTCGATCGGTTCAGGGTCCTCGACGATGATTGCTCCGAAGAGACCGGCGAAGATCTGATCGGCGACCATGCCGTGGTGGTGTGGGTGGTACCAGTACACGCCGGGCGGGTGATCTCGGGGGAGCCTGTATTCGTAGTCGAAGGTGCCACCGGGGTCCACTGAGATGAAGACGTTGTCCCCGTTGCCCTCGGGGGAAACGTGGAGGCCGTGCATGTGAAGGTTGGTGGTCTCGGCCAGCCGATTGACGAGTCCGATCTTCAGGACGTCGCCGGCCCGTAAGCGCATTGTCGGGCCGGGGGTGCCGCCGTTGTAGCCGAGGGCTGCGGTCTGCCGGCCTGCCAGCAGTATCTGTCCGGGTGCAGCTTCCAGCCGTATCTGCAGCTGGCCGTTTGTGCTCCGTTCCACCGGAGGCTGGATCAGTCCGCTTCCCGTAACCAGGGCCTCCCGCGACGCCAAGGTCCAGACCAGCCCGGCACCCCCGACCACTGTCCCCGCAATGCCAAGTCCGCCCAGCAGCAGCGCTTGTCGGCGGCCGATGGGCTTCACTACGGGCCCTCACCGAGCACTTTGAGGTGGTCGCGGTACTGGTCCGCGGTCAGTTCTCCTCTCGCAAAGCGCTCCTCGAGGATCTGGCGGGCACTGTTCCCAGCGGCCTGCGACGGTCCGCCTGGCACGGGAGGGCCCGGCGGCCCGTATCCATTACGGATACCGCCGCCAAAGACCCTCACCGCCAGCAACACGAGCAGCCCGATCCCAATGAGCAGCAGAGGAACCCACAGCCACATCCACCCCATGTCTTGTCCGTAACCCCACATCATGACCGGCGCCTTTCTCTTCAAGAGTTACTCCGAGTCTTCGCGCGGACTCAGTTGTCAGGTAGAGTCCGAGGTCCCAGTCCATGGGTGCGGTCTCCAACCGCATCCGCACCGCCAGGCTTATCAGAGCCCCGAAGCGGCGTCCTGCAAAGCGGTTGTCTCTCGAGGCACTGCGTTGGCTATCAGTCTCCGCGCCGGATGGTCGCGACGCACTTGGCGGCCGGTTGGCCCGCCGG
Organism: Arthrobacter sp. Soil_C_49; assembly: GCF_057656635.1. Classification (NCBI taxonomy): domain Bacteria; kingdom Bacillati; phylum Actinomycetota; class Actinomycetes; order Micrococcales; family Micrococcaceae; genus Arthrobacter; species Arthrobacter sp. Soil_C_49. Next base: position 320,758 of record NZ_JBDGJZ010000001.1, on the reverse strand, counting down.
GGCCTGAGGTAGTGCCGCATCGAAGATGCAGTCCTCGGCGGGCATGACGTCCGTTGTTCAGTTACTCAAGTCGGCGAGGGCCTTTCGCAGGCGACTGCCGGCGTCGTCTGCGACCTCCTTAACGACCGGCGAAGCGCTGAGCTGGACCATGGTCTGCGGGTCGATGGCCTCGATGGTGGTCGTTCCTGCGTCCTTGCCTTGGCGTACGACGACGTTGCAGGGCAGGAGCGCACCAATTTCGGGCTCTGCAGTGAGGGCTCGGCTGGCCAGGGCCGGGTTGCAGGCACCAAGGATGACGTAGTCGCCTACGGCGTCAGCCGCCTCAGCACCAAGCTTGGCTTCGAAGGTGGAGCGGACGTTGATCTCGGTAAGAATTCCGAACCCTTGCGCTGACAGGGCGTCCCGGGTGCGGTCCAAGGCTTCAGCCCAAGGCAGGTTGACCGTGGTGGTGAGAGTGTACGTCATGGTTCTCCGTGGGCCGCTCGACAGCGGGTTTGATTAGGCGAGGGAGAGGAAGAGTTTTTCCAAGTCCTTTTTGTCCATGGTTGCGTCCTTCTGGACAATGCACTGCTCCAGCCCCGTGGCGATGATCGCGAACCCGGCCCGGTCGAGGGCTTTGGACACGGCCGCGAGCTGGGTAACAACGTCCTTGCAGTCCCGGCCATCTTCGAGCATGCGGGTGACCGCGGCGAGCTGGCCCTGGGCGCGCTTGAGACGGTTGATCACGGGCGTGAGTTCTTTGGGGTTGAGTTCCAAGGGCTTCTCCAGGTGTCGGTGGCTTCCCCCAATCTTATACCCCCTAGGGTGTTTTGCGTACCCCAGGGGGTATCTGTAATACTCGGCGGGGTATCCCCTTCATCTACCGAGAGGCCAGCAATGACTCCCCCGACCACGGCACCCGCCGTTACCGCCCTTGCTCCCGAGACCCTGCGCACCTGGACTGAACAGCACCGAGACCTCGTGGTGATTGACGTGCGGTCCGCCGCCGAGTTTGAGTCCCTGCATATCCGTGGCTCCTACAACGTGCCGCTGCCGCTGCTGTCCGAGCACACCGATGAACTCGCTGCCCGCCTGGGCTCCCGCGTGGTCCTGGTCTGCCAGTCCGGAGCCCGCGCCGAGCAGGCACGCCAGCGTCTTGCCACGTCCGGGATCAGCTCCGCCTACGTCCTGACCGGCGGGGCGCCCGGCTTCGCTGCCGCCGGCGGCGACGTCGTGAAGGGCAAGGACCGCTGGGCCCTGGAGCGCCAGGTCCGCCTGGCCGCAGGCTCCATTGTGGTCCTGGGCCTGGCCGGCGGAAGGTTCGTCTCCCCCAAGATCCGGATGCTCGCAGGCGCCATCGGCACCGGTTTGACATTCTCCGCAGCCACCAACACCTGCGCCATGGGCAAGGCCCTCTCGGCAATGCCGTGGAACAAGGCCGCCAAGGAACCCACCCGTGAAAGCGCCATCCTGACCCTGCCTGCCGCTGAGGCCCGGGAGGAGGCCCAGGCGTCATGACCGCCACCTTGCTCCTGGTCCTTGCCCTGTCGGTGGTCGTCGGGCTCTCACTCGGCGTGCTAGGCGGCGGCGGATCGATCCTGACCGTCCCGATCCTCGTCTATGTGGCCGGGTTCGAGGCCAAGGAAGCCATCGCAGCCTCGCTGTTCGTCGTCGGCGTCACCTCCGCGGTCAGCGTGTTCAGCCACGCCCGCGGCGGCAGGGTGATGTGGCGTACCGGCCTGATCTTCGGCGCGGCCGGCATGGCCGGCGCGTTCGTCGGCGGCCTCCTGGGCGGGCACATCCCCGGCCAGATCCTGCTAATCGCCTTCGCGGTGATGATGGTGGCCACCTCCGTGGCCATGCTCAGCGGACGGAAGAAGAAGTCCGACGACGGCGCGGCGCCGGTCAAGCATGAACTGCCCCTTGGCAGGGTGCTGCTGGACGGGGCAGTCGTCGGGCTCGTGACCGGCCTGGTGGGCGCGGGCGGCGGATTCCTGGTAGTCCCGGCCCTTGCGCTCCTGGGCGGCCTGCCGATGTCCGTTGCCGTAGGCACCTCCCTGGTGGTCATCGCCATGAAGTCCTTCGCCGGGCTATCGGGTTACCTGACCACCGTCCACCTGGACTGGGGCATCACACTCAGCGTGACTGCCGCCGCCATCGCAGGCTCGCTCATCGGCTCCAAACTCGCAGGCCGCATCCCGGAAGCCGCACTGCACAAGGCCTTCGGCTGGTTCATCCTGGCCACGGGAACCTTTGTCCTCATCCAGCAGGCCCCCGCAGACCTGCAATGGTTCATCGCCGCCGGAATCGCAGCCCTCACGGCGGCCACAGCCGGGATCTGCTGGTTCTTCATCAGCTCCTGCCCCCTGCGCAACCTCAGCGGCCGCCGCAGCAAAGTCCCCTCACCGGCCTAAACCCAGCCATCACCAAAGGAGAACACCATGGGCCTCATCAGCTCCCTGAAAAAGGCCTTCAGCAAGCCCTACAAAACGGTCTCAGTAGCTGAGGCCAACGACCTCCCGTCCTCAGGCGCCGCGCTGATTGATGTCCGCTCCGCCCAGGAATGGCACTCCGGCCGGGCACCCCAGGCGAAGCACATCCCGAGCCTCCCCACCACCTGAGCCCCGGCATCCCCCGCCACCAACCGCCCAAGACAACGCCCGCAAGGACACGAAAACCGGAAGACACCGATCTTCTCCTCGCCCTGAGCGCTCAATGCCACCGGATTCGAGGACGCCATCCAAGCCGTCAGAACCTGGACATGGACAAGCTTGGCCTCAACGCCGCACTCGATGGCCCTAACACCCACAGCAAGAATCAACTGGCACATCCAGCGTTGCGGAATACCCCCCAGGGTATCTGCGTTGGAAGCAGGGGAATGACAAAACTACCCTCCACCCTTATCTGAAGGAGATCACCCAAGATGCTCATCGAGCGCATTTACGATGAAGACCTCGCCCAGGCCAGTTACCTGATCGGCTGCCAGGCCAACGGCACCGCCGTTGTTGTTGACGGCCGCCGCGACATCGCGGTGTACCAGGATCTGGCCGCAAAGAACGGCATGAAGATCGTGGCCGTCACCGAAACCCACATCCACGCCGACTACCTCTCCGGCACCCGCGAACTGGCCGCTGCCACCGGCGCGAAGATCTACGTCTCCGGCGAGGGCGGACCGGACTGGCAGTACGAATTCGACGGCGAACGCCTCCACGACGGCGACGCCATCACCCTGGGCAACATCACCATCAAGGCCCTCCACACCCCGGGACACACCCCCGAGCACCTGTCCTTCCTGGTCACCGACGGCGCGTTCAGCGACCAGCCCGGCTACCTGCTCTCGGGCGACTTCGTCTTCTCCGGCGACCTGGGCCGGCCCGACCTGCTGGACGAGGCAGCCGGCGGGATCGACACCCGCTTCGAAGGGGCCAAGCAGCTCTTCGCCAGCCTGCGGGACAAGTTCCTCACCCTTCCCGACTACGTCCAGGTCCACCCCGCCCACGGCGCCGGCAGCGCCTGCGGCAAGGCCCTCGGCGCCATCCCCTCCTCAACCGTGGGCTACGAGCGCCTCTACGCCTGGTGGGGCCCCTACCTCGCCGCCAACGACGAGCAGGGTTTCATCAACGAACTCCTCGACGGCCAGCCGGACGCCCACGCCTACTTCAGCCGGATGAAGCGCGAGAACCGTGAAGGCCCGGCCATCATGGGCGAACGCACCCCGCTGCCTGAGCTCGCACCCGGCATCGTCGCTGCCGGCCTGGCGGAGGACACCCTGACCTTCATTGACACCCGCTCCAACAGCGAGGTCCACGAAGGCACGGTAGCCAGCTCCCTGAACGTGCCGGCAGGCAAATCCGTTGCCAGCTACGGCGCCTGGGTAGTCAACCCCGAGACGGACAAGAACCCGCTGGTACTGCTGGCACCGGACCAGGAAGCCGCCATGGACATGTGGGACCGCCTGGTCCGCGTCGGCATCGACAACGTGGCCGGCTACCTCACCAGCATCGACGGGCTCCCCACGGCAACCCCTAAGCTCATCCAGCCGGAGGCACTCGACGGCTTTGACGCCGCCATGGTCCTGGACGTCCGCAACAAGACCGAGCACACCGCCGGGCACATCCCCGGCTCCCACCAGCTCAGCGGCGGCCGCGTCATGTGGCACCTGGACGAACTCCCCGCCAACGGCACCATCGTCACCTACTGCCAGTCCGGCGTTCGCAGCTCGGTGTCAGCCAGCGCCCTGCGCCGGGCCGGGTACGACGTCGTCGAACTCGACGGCAGCTACGCCGGCTGGAACGCTTGGCGGAACTCCGTTCCCGCAGCCTAACCAGGCATCCCACAGACCGCCCGGCCCGGCCGCCTCTCCCGCCCAGGGTGCCCCTGGCGTGCCCACGGGCCGGGAGTAATGGCGTGAAAACGCGCCAGATCCCGTTGCCGTGAGGGGTGACATGTGCTTCACTATGTTCACGGAGGGGAGTATCCCCCTGATTGTCCCGTCGTCAGTCCGGTCGTCCCTGGCGGCCCGGCGGGACGGGCGTCATTGACGCCGGGAAAGACCTCCAGTTGGTTTCGCTACGACTGGAAGCAGGTTTCCCCTGATGAATGTTCCCTTGTGGGCTTGGTTGGCCGTCCTTGGTGTAATTGTGCTGATGCTTGCCGCGGACCTTTTCGCGCATCGAAAGGCGCACGTGATCAGTGTCCGGGAAGCAGCGTTGTGGTCTGCTGTGTGGGTAAGTGTCGGGGTTGGTTTCGGTGTCCTGCTGTGGCGCATCTACGGGGCCGAGTTGGCTCAGCAGTATTTTGCCGGGTACCTGATCGAGAAATCCCTCGCCGTGGATAACGTTTTCATCTGGGCCATAATCTTCACGTACTTGGGGGTGCCCCGCCCGTACCAGCACCGCGTGCTGTTTTTCGGTGTTCTTGGCGCCCTGCTCTTCCGCGGCATCTTTATCGCCGCTGGCTCGGCGATCATCGCCAGCGCCGGATGGGTGCTGTACCTGTTCGGCGCCTTCCTGCTCATCACCGGATACCGGATGATCCGGCACCGCAACGATCATCTGGACCCTGAAAAGTCCAAAACTTTGGCCTTCTTCCGCCAGCGGGTCCCCATGACCAGCGATTTCCACGGCCAACGGTTCCTGATCCGCAAGAACGGGGCGGTGCTGGCCACGCCGCTGCTGGCCGTCCTGGTCCTGGTCGAGGTCACGGACATCATATTCGCGGTTGACTCCATACCGGCAATCTTTGCCGTCACCGACGAAGTGTTCCTGGTCTTCACCGCCAACGCCTTCGCCATCCTCGGGCTCCGCGCCATGTACTTCCTCCTCGCGGACCTTATCCACCGGTTCATCTACCTCAAGATCGGTCTCGCGCTCGTCCTGATCTGGGTCGGCATCAAAATGCTCCTCAAAATCGACGTCTACTACATCCCCACCCCCGTTTCGCTCGCCGTCATCGCTGCCGTCCTCGGCATCTCCATCGCGGCAAGCCTGTGGGCGACCCGGGGGCAAGGGCGCCGGGATATCGCTGCCCCGCCCAAGCCGCCTTTCGGAACGGCGGCACCTCGGGAGGTGGAAGCCCTTGAACCGCTGTGGCGACGCCGCAACAGCCCCGCCCGGCCCCCACGGAAACGGCAGGATACAGCCGGCACCAGTCAGCGCACTCGAATCAAAGAGGGCGGGAAGTGAACAGGAAATGCCCTGCTACGGCAGCGTCTTCAGCGCCTGCTTCTCGGCCCGCTGCCTAATTCCCAGCAACATGGCCCGGTCCATAACAAGGTAACCGGGCCGAAGGAGGAGATCCATGAAGCGAAGCCCCATCGGCCTCCCGGGGCCGGTACGTGTCCTGAGCAGCAGCCTGGTAGCGCCACCGCCGGCGTCCTGGAGGACGAACTGCCAGGTGCCGGTGACCACGCCGGGCGGTGCGCCAGGGCTGGAATCCAAGACCAGGTGGCTGCAACTTTCCATCGCCGCCACGCGAGGCCCCTGGCGCCCGCCCGGGTAACCTTCAGGCGTGAAGGCAATGATGTCTCCGACCTTCAGGTCCTGCCACTCGGGGTGAATGCCATCAGCGTTGGTTACGCCCAAGTGGAGTAACCCGTTCTCCACCCAGGTGTATGAATACAAACCCGCCCGATCAACACCCATTTGCACGAGCCATGGCCAGACGTCCTCAGCCGCGGCGGAGACTGTCAATGCCATCGTCTGAACTTCGTCCGGCTCAGGAATGAGCTCGTCGCCTGGAAGCGGCATCGATCTCTCTGGTTTGGTCGCTCCCCACGCGCCCAATACACGGAGCAAGACACCGTGGGTGAGGAACACAAGTGCGGCGGTGACAAAAAGAACCTCCGGGTACCGCCGGCGGATACTGACCAACGCCCGGCTCCTGCCAACCGACGGCGCTAAAGAGGTTCGGGTACGGGATGTCATGCTGCTCATGGAACGCCTCCTCGAAATCCGCAATGCACCGAGCGTATAAGCGGCGCTCTAGGGGGCGAAGAGTCCAAAGCCCCGTAGGAAGGAAAGTCTTGCTGAGCCCGCCCGGTATTGCGGGTCCATGGAGGCAGAATGCAGGAGGCCTGCACTGGTCCTCCTGGCTGCCGGGGCGCACCGGCACATCAAAGGACACAGAAGATTTGCCATGACCTTTGGCCCTATGTATCACCATCACGCTGGGCCAGTCTTTAATTGACCACCCCCGCGCAACCAGGAAGTCCAGCCATGTTAAGTCGCAAACCAATCGCTGTTGGCACAAATGACTCGGCGCAGAGCCAGGCAGCCGTGCTTTGGGCGGCACGACGTGCCGAAGAGGCCAACGTGCCGCTGGTAATTCTTCATGTCGTCGACGACCGGTGGGTCGCTGAACCGTACCCCTGGATTGGGGTGTTGGAGGAATCTGGCGAGAAGCTTCTTGAGGTCGCGGCCGATCGAGTCCGCGGTGCTTTTCCCATCGCCATAACCACCAAGCTCTTGACCGGCAGCGTGGGAGGGTCCTTGGCGAAGTACTCGGGTAAGGCCTCGATGGTGGTCGTCGGTTCGGGCACCGGCCACCTTGGCGGTTCCCTGGCAGACCGCGCTCTTCAGGTAGCCGCGTCTGCCAAGGTTCCTGTTGCGGTCGTCGGAACACAAGATCTGGAAGGCCATTCCGGTGTGGTGGTCGGCGTCGACGGGTCCAAGGAAGCGACGGAAGCGGTTGCCTTTGCTGCGGCGGAGGCTGATCGTGCAGGTGAGGAACTCACTGTGCTCTACGCCATTTACGCCCCCGACCCCGTGGTGGATTCCGGTCTTACCCCCGCTACGCTGTCCGAATTGATCGTCGCAGAGGAACGGATGGTGCTGGCAGAGTCAGTGGCGGGAATCCGGGAAGACTATCCGGACTTGAAAGTGAATCAGTTACTGGAAACGGATAAGGGGCCCGTGGATGCACTGGTGGAGGCGGCCTCCGGAGCCAGGATGCTGGTTGTGGGGAGCCGAGGCAGGGGCGCCATCAAACGCCTTCTCCTCGGGTCCACGGCGCATGGCGTACTGAAGCACCTGCCCTGCCCTACTGTCATCACCCGGATCAAACCCCTCAAGAATAAGTGACTGCCGGTAACCGACTGGCGTGCCGCGTCTGCGGGTGACTTTTGGCCCTATCCGTCCTTCCCCCGCCGGGAAATCATGACCTTTGAAGGTCCACCGCGTAAGGAGCTGACATGAGTACGACCGAAGCACCATTCTCCAGAATCGTTGTGGGAATTGATGGATCGGACGCCTCCGTAGAGGCCTTGCGGCAAGCCCAGCGTCTGGCGATACCCTTTGGGTCCAAAGTTTTGGCCAACGCGTACTGGGACTACCCGCAGGTCTATTCGGGCTACATGATGATGGGCATCGAGGGCTTCGAGGAACGTGCTGGACAGATCCTGAATGAGGCAGTCAAAGCAGCGTTCGGTGACGAGACGCCGTCGAACGTCATTTCCAACCTGATTCGTGGTCATCCCAGGGAATCACTGATCGAAGCCAGCCGCGACGCCGACATGGTCGTGGTTGGGCGTCGAGGGCACGGCGGCTTTGGCGGCCTGCTGCTGGGCTCAGTCAGCTCGGCCCTGGTGGCCCACGCGCATTGCCCAGTGCTGGTGGTCCATACACCGGAGGAACGCCAGGAGGCTTCCTAAGCCGGGCGAGTCGATAAACGGATGACCCGGCAGACGATGAAGGGACAGAATCACCAAAAGACCAGGCAGGCCAAGACCACTGGCAGGAGGCAAACTGCCGGACCGACCCGAACGAACTTGCCAGCACATCACGGGCTGCCATTGCACGAGGTTGTTCTGCTGCTTGAAACCAACCCTGCACAAGGCCTCGCTGCTCAAGAGGTGATTCGCCGGCAGGCACAGTTCGGAGCAAATATCCTGTCCCGTTCGCGGTCCGGCGGCATACTTCGCAAGCTCGCGCGGCAGTTCAACAACCCACTGGTGTACGTGCTGCTGGCGGCGGCCGCCGTCACCGCGGGACTTGGCGAGTACCTCGATTCAGGGGTCATCCTGGCCGTAGTACTCATCAACACACTGATTGGTCTTGTGCAGGAGATCAGGGCGGAGGCCGCCCTCGACGCCCTCCACACACTGGTCCGGACCTCCGCCGTCGTTATAAGGAACGGTCAGCGGCTGGAAGTCCCATCGGAAGACCTTGTCCCGGGAGACGTCGTCCTTCTGGACGCAGGAGACAAAGTACCTGCCGATATTCGACTGTTACACCTCGCCGGCCTGCGGGTGGACGAGTCTGCCCTGACGGGGGAAGCAGAGGCAGTCGCAAAGGACGAGGTGGTCCTTCCCCCCACTACGCCCGTGGCAGACCGCCTGAACATGGTCTACAGCGGGACATTAGTGACTGCGGGCAACGGTGCCGGCGTCGTCGTCGCCATCGGTGGCGAGACCGAGCTCGGTGAGATCCACCGGCTCATGGGAGCTGTCCGGCCCGTGGCCACCCCACTGACCCAAAAACTCGCCCATTTCAGCATGACGCTGACCATTGCCATTCTTGTCCTGGCCGCTTTGGCCTTCGCTGCGGGCGTGGCACGCGGCCAGCTGGCCGCGCAGATGTTTACCGCCGCCGTCGCGCTCGCTGTGGGGGCGATCCCGGAAGGCTTGCCGGCAGCAGTGACCGTAACCCTCGCCATAGGCGTCCGCCGGATGGCCCGCCGCCGTGCCGTTGTGCGCCGGCTGCCGGTGGTTGAGACGCTGGGCAGCACCACTGTCATTTGCTCGGACAAAACCGGTACGTTCACCGAGAACCAGATGACAGTGCGGTCGCTGTGGACTCCATCCGCCATCTACCTCGTCACAGGTTCCGGCTACGGGCCGGAGGGGCAGATTCTTCCGACAGGAGAAGAAACCCGGGCCGGGGTGCCGGAGCCGGCAGGGCATGACACAGCCCTGTACTGGTCGTTGCTGGCAGGGGCCGTCTGCAACGACGCCAAGGTCATCCGCGAAGGACATGCCTGGCAGGTCCAGGGCGATCCTACGGAAGCAGCGATGTTGGTCGCAGCCGGCAAAGGGCGGGTGGATGCAGCTGCGTTCCTTGACGCAAATCCGCGGGTCAGTACCCTGCCGTTCACTTCCGAGCTGCAGTACATGGCCACACTCCACTCTCCGGGCGCCCCGGGCGGGGGCGGCCTCGTGTTGGTAAAGGGTGCTGCCGAAAGAGTGCTGGAGCTGTGTCAGGCCCAGATGGACAGCGACGGCGGAAGCAGGCCAGTCGGTAGGCAGGCAGTTCTTGAAGCGCTCCACCATTTCACAGGAACGGGCCTGCGTGTCCTGGCCACTGCAACAATGCAACTGCCGTCTGGAACAGCCTTTAAGGGAGTAAATCTGCACCGTCAGATGACTCTCACCGGGCTTCAGGCGATGTTCGATCCGCCCAGGGAGGCAGCGGCTGCAGCGGTACGGGCCTGCCACCAGGCGGGCGTGGCCGTGAAGATGATCACCGGAGACCACGTGCGAACTGCGGCGAGCATAGCCGAAGCCGTGGGCCTGACCGCGAACCGGCCAGACCGGACGGCGTTGACGGGAGCCGAACTGGACGCAATCCCGGCCGATCAGCTGCCCCGGGCCGTGGAGGACGCCGCCGTTTTCGCGCGCGTATCTCCTGAACAGAAACTTCGCCTGATCAGAGCCTTACAGTCCCTGGGACATGTGGTTGCCATGACGGGCGACGGCGTCAACGACGCACCGGCGCTAAGGCAGGCGAACGTGGGCATAGCCATGGGGCGGTCAGGAACGGAAGTGGCCAAAGAGGCAGCGGACATCGTCCTGACTGATGATGACTTCGCCACCATTGAAGCCGCGGTTGAAGAAGGCCGCAACGTGTTCGACAACCTGACCAAGTTCATCGTCTGGACCCTGCCCACCAATATGGGAGAAGGTCTGGTAATCCTTGTGGCAATCCTCATTGGCGGAACACTTCCCATCCTGCCCACCCAGATCCTGTGGATCAACATGACCACCGCTGTTGCCCTCGGCCTGATGCTGGCGTTCGAACCCAAGGAACCGGGCCTGATGTCCCGTCCTCCCCGGGCGCCCGACCGCCCGCTCCTGACCTGGGCACTCACCATCCGCATATTGTTGGTCTCCACCCTCCTCGTAGCCGGCACATGGTGGATTTTCGACCTGGAACTGGCCGGCGGGGCATCCATTGCAGAAGCCCGGACCGCGGCAGTCAACCTCTTCGTCGCGGTGGAATTGTTTTACCTGTTCAGCTGCCGTTCCCTCACCCGCCCGAGCTGGCGGATTGGCCTCTTCAGCAACCGTTGGGTGGTTCTGGGCCTTCTGGTCCAGGCAGCCGGCCAACTCGCCATCACCTACTTCCCGGTGATGAACGAGCTCTTCCACACAGCACCCATAGGCTTGGAATCCTGGCTGCGGATCCTGGGCATTGCCCTGCTCGCCTCCCTGGTTGTGGCCGTCGACAAACGCTTCCGACGCCACGCGTTCTAACCTGCCAGGACAAAGGGAAATGCTCCGGTCCGGACTTTCGTCCCTACCGTTCCAAGGCGGCCGCGATGCATGCTGGAGACGGGCCCGCGGGGGCCGGCAACCAAGATTCCGCACGCAACTGATTTGGAGGCCGTCGTGCCACTGTCGGAATTTGAAAGACGTGAGCTCGAGAGGATCGGCCTCGACCTGCAGGAGGACGACCCGGGGCTTGCCGTACTGCTGAGCCAGGACCCATTCCCTCGCTTTGGCAAGACCGGCATCCGCCGTGGCTTGGCCGCTATCCTTACCGGTCTCTGCATCCTCGTGGCCGGCCTGCTTCTCAAGGCTCCGTTGTTGGGGGTTACGGGTTTCGCGGTGATGTGCGCTGCGGGGTACTGGAGCACGCGAAACCTCCGGGGGATGTTGGCAATGGGCGGCAGTCATGCCGGCGAGCTGGAACGGGACACTGAATAGCAGGAACGGCGCGGACCGGCTGGCCGAGGAGGGATCTTTATGACGGACCTCGCTCTACACCGGAAGGGAAGTTGCTGGTGGAAGGGATGCTCGCCGAGCACCGGGTGATCGTCGACCTTGTTGAGGAACTGCGCACCTCCCGCGGCGTTCGGGCTGCCGTGGCAGGCAGCGCAATAGAGCGGATATTTGCCCTGCACCTGGATAAGGAAAACCGGCTCCTGATGCCCTTTATTGCTGGCTCGCCGGAGTTGTCTTTGGCAGAGTCAGTGAAAGGACTCCACGAGCTGACGGGTGAAAATGCGGGGCACCACCCCGTGAACGACGACGGCGCCCACCATCACTGATCCACCCTACGGCTTACGTCTTCTCTTGGTTCCTCCGGGGCGTGCACCACCAAGACCGGGCAGTGGGCATGGCTGATGCATGCCGAACTGACCGAACCGGTCACAAAGGTGCCGTGGCCGCGCCTCCCCACGATCAGCAGTGAGGCGTTCCGGGTCGCTTCGATCAATAGCGGAGCCGCTTTGCCCTGGACCAGCCGGCCCCGAAGATTTTGTGGCCGCTCCGCACCGAACGCCATCTCGAGGGACTGCCTGAGGACTTCTTGAGCGGCATACTTGAACCCTTCGGTCCCCACTGCAAGATAGAGGCCAAAACCAGGGGGAACATCCCAGCAGGCCCAAGCTTCAACGGGCGCCTTGAGGGGTTCGGCGAGGGTCCGGGCTACGCGTAGTGCTTCGATGGCCGCGTCAGAGCCGTCCACCCCCACAATGATCTTCTGGTGCTGTTCCGGGGGGACCAAGGTCTGGGCTCCGTTCTCTTTCCATTCCTCTGCTCCCAGAGTGGACAAGGCGCGGGCCCACGGCTAGGGCCAAAAGTCACCGGCGGCAAGAATGCCGCCCGAACTCCTCGAACCCGCCGGACCGGCCATCGCACGGATTCCGGTCTTTAGTCCCTAGCCGTGGATTCCCGGCCACGCAAAAATTGAGCCTAACCCGGCAAAGGGGCCGCCTCGCACACCAGTGCAGGCTGGGGGGGGTGATGAAGTGGGAGTGCACAATGCAAAGGCATGACGCGGGATCGGATGGAGTTCCTCCAAACCCCCGGGCACCGATCCGGGTGTTCATCCTCGATGACCACGAACTCGTGCGGCAGGGGCTGAAGGACCTGCTTGAGGGTGAGGGGTTTGTGGTGGTTGGAGAGAGCGGCTCGGCGGCAGAAGCCACCCGCCGGATCCCCGCACTGCACCCCGACATCGCTATTTTAGACGGACGGCTACCCGACGGCACCGGGATCGAAGTATGCAGGGATGTCCGTTCTCTCGATCCGCGTCTGCGCTGCCTGATCCTGACCAGCTACGACGACGAACAGGCCCTTCGCGGTGCAGTCCTGGCGGGTGCCTCCGGCTATGTCCTCAAACAGATCCGAAGCGACGACCTCCTTGCCGGTATCCGAAAGGCCGCCGCGGGTGAATCGCTGTTCGAGGCCGGCGTTGAACAGCGGATCATCGATGGCATCACCAAGGCCCCAACCGATCCTCGAATGGACGCACTCAGTGCACAGGAGAAAAGAGTCCTGACGCTGATTGGGCGGGGGATGACCAACCGCGAGATTGGCGACGAACTCTTCCTGGCCGAAAAGACGGTGAAGAACTACGTTTCTTCGATATTGGCGAAACTCGGATTCGAGCGACGGACCCAGGCAGCCGTCTATGTGACCAGAAACGTCAAGGATACGGAGTGAGGCGTCCTGCAGGAATAGGTCACTGACGGTCCACAGACCAAGTGATTCGGGTCCCTTCCCCAGGCGCACTCCGGATAAGACAGGTACCGCCCAACACCTCCGCGCGGTGCCGCATGTTGGCGATGCCGCTGACCTGCGGAGGTTCTTCAAAGCCACAACCGTTGTCCTCGATCACCAACTCAATGTGGTGCTCATCCACAGAGACGCTGACCCGGATTTCCGTTGCCTTGGAATGGCGCGAGGCATTGCTTAGTCCCTCAGAAAGGACGGAGAGCAAATGCCCGGCCACGCTTTCCGGGACTGCATCGTCCAAGGGCCCGGCGAAGGACAGCTTAGGTTCCAGCAAATAGCTGCGGGAATTGTTTCGGACCACACTCAGGATGCGGTTCGATAAAGATTCGCGGCCCTCCTCACCTGTGCGAAGAGAGTAGATGGTGTCCCGCAGCTTCTTGATGGTGTCGTCAAGTTCCGATGTCACCGCCGCGATCCGCTCATGAGCAACTGGATCCGATGCGTAGCGGCGCAGGCTTTGGATGCTCAATCCGGCTGCGAAGAGCCGCTGGATAACAAGGTCGTGCAGATCGCGGGCAATCCGTTCCCGGTCAGTGAACAGGAGATTTTGTTCTCGGAGGGCATGGACCCGCACCACGTCAAGAGCCAGGCCGACCCTGCTGCCGAATAGCGTACTGGACTCCAACTCCGCTTGGTTGTAGGCAGTTGACCCTACCGGACGGGCGAGCAGCAGTACACCGTTCCTACCGGTGCTGTGCCCAATGGCGCATACCAGCACCGGACCCAGCTTTTCTGCCATCTCGTCGTCGAACACCTGTTGCGGATCCCGCGCCACAGCCGACTCCCCGGACTCGATGACTTCGGAGACCACGCCGGAAGCGGCGATTTCCTGCCCGGCCTGGAGGCCCTGGACCCCCAGGCAGGACCGGCACCTCAGGGCACCGCCCTCATCCGGTACAGCGATGACAGCCAACGTGGAACCTGAGACCCGCAGGGCCGTTTCAGCAACCAGGTCGAGGTTCCGCGCATCCCCCGGAGCGGACGCCATGATGAGCCGGCTGCTCAGCTCCATCCCGGCTTCGAGCCACTTTTGGCGCCGTTTGCTATCTTCAAAAAGTCGGGCGTTTTGAATCGCAACCCCAGCCGCGGCAGCCAAGGCTACCGCCAGGTCTTCGTCCTCCGGCGTGAAGTCCTGGCCTCCGCTCTTTTCTGTGAGGTACAGGTTTCCAAACACCTCCTCCCTCACCCGGACCGGTACTCCGAGGAAGGACTTCATGGGCGGGTGGTTGGGCGGAAATCCGGAGGCGATGGGGTGCTGGCCCAGATCATGCAGGCGTAGCGGCTTCGGCTCACGGATCAACAGCCCCAGGACGCCGTGCCCTGTGGGCAGGTTTCCAATGGACCTGATACCTGCATCATCGATTCCCACAGTGATGAAATGGCTCAGGCTGCGGTCCTCCGCAATAACTCCCATTGCCCCGTACTTGGCACCTACGAGCTCACAGGCGGACCGCACCAGGCGGTCCAGCACTGCTTCCAGGCTAAGATCCCCGGCAAGTGCCACTACTGCGGACAGCAGGCCGTTCATTCGTTCCTGGGTCTGCAACAGTTCATCTGCCCGGGCAACAAAGCCCCGCAGGAGGTCCTCCGCCCTTTCCTTCATCGGAGAGCGCCACGGCTCAGTGCTCATGTCCGACCTCCTGTGAAACTACCCGCGTCCTTGCGGGTCTTCAATGGTGTTGCAGGCGTCAGGGCAGCTCGGGCCTCCCCGGTGATGCCACTTCCGCCCAGGCATAAAAGGATGTCTTGGGACCAGTGTACGAGCTAAAGCGCCTTTAACGCTGGGGGACTTTCTCCCCTACCTGCCAGGGACTCTGCGTCCTAGGCTGCGGCTATGGATACAGCAGCAACGGAACCGGAAGCGGAAACCCTGGGTCTTCCTGATTGTTGGAGATACCTCAGGTCAACCTCTGTTTGCAGGATTGCCTTCATCCAGGGGTGAAACGGTGGAAATCTATCCGGTCAACTACGTCCCGAGCAACGGTACGTTGCTGATACGTACGGGTGAGGGCTCGAAACTGGATGCGCTGGCTGACCACAGGGCCGTCTCCTTGGAAACCGACGGCCTGAACCAGTACGGGACCATCGCGTGGAGCGTGGTGGTCAAAGGGATGACGGCGCTTGTTACGGACACGGACGAAATTCAGGACGCCATGGACGCCGGCCTGTCGCCATGGCAGGCAGGACCAAAGAACAGCCTCATACGGGTAACGCCCTCGGAGCTGACCGGCCGAAGGTTCGTCATCGCCCAGCCATCAAAGTGGTGGCCTCCGCTTGAACCGGTAGAAAGATAGCCACTCATGGAATCCCGTAAGCCAATCGCCGTCGGCATTTCTCAAACGTCGGCATCCGAGGCCGCATTGTCATGGGCGGCCGCCCGTGCAACCAGGCTCAAAGTGCCCTTGGTGGTACTGCACGTCCTCGATGACCGCTGGCTGGTAGGCGAAGTCCTCCCTTATGTGGAGGTTTTGCGCGAGTCTGGCCTGGCCCTTCTGAAGGAGGCCGGAGAACGCGTCCACAGCCATGACGCGAACCTGCAGGTCTCAGTTGAGTTGCTCGAAGGAGGCATCGGGGCAGCGCTGGGTAACTATTCGCAGAACGTTTCCATGCTGGTCTTGGGCAGCAGTGGTCACTCGCGCGGGGCCCTGACTGACCGGGCGCTGCAGGTGGCAGCCACGGCAGTCTCCCCGGTAGCAGTTATTGGTGCCGGGCAGGCCGAGGGGAACGGCGTAGTGGTCGGCGTGGACGGGTCTAAGGAAGCAACCCAAGCCGTGTCCTTCGCGGCAGCCGAGGCTGATGCCCTGGGCGAGGAACTTACGGTCCTCTACGCATTCACCGGTCCAAGCCGCTGGATCAAAGCAGGTCTCCCCACAAGCAGTTTCGCCGAACATGTGATCGAAGAGGAAAACATCGTCTTATCCGAAACTGTAGCCGGACTCCGGCAGGACTACCCCGGCATTGTGGTTCACAGCGTCCTGGAAACCGTCCTCGAGCCTGCCGACGCCCTGCTGCGGGCAGCCTCAGGAGCCAGGTTGCTAGTACTGGGCAGCCGCGGCAGGGGCAGCTTCGGCCGGCTGCTACTGGGATCGACCGCACATGCAGTCCTCACCCAGCCCCCTTGCCCCACGGTAATTACCCGGTTGAACAAAACCCGCCACGAGAATTGAGTCGCTGGTGCGCGCATGGTGGGTCGGGCTGCCGGGGCCGATTTCGAACCGACCTTTAGTGATGGGCGAGCGTGGGGACCCCAAGCGAAAGGACGATGAGCTCCTCCTCGACGTAAAGGTTTGTGGGATCTGCCGGACGGACCTTCATCTCGCGGAGGGGGACCTCGAGCCTCGTCATCAGAACGTCGTACCGGGGCACGAAGCTGTTGGTGTCGTGGTCGACAGCTCAGACAGGTCAAGCTTCGAGCCGGGTGACAGGGTTGGCGTAGCCTGGCTCGGCGGTACCTGCGGTACGTGTGCCTACTGCCGCCGCGGCGACGAGAACCTGTGTTCAGCACCCGTCTTTACTGGTTGGGACAGGGACGGTGGCTACGCGGAGCAGATGACCGTTCACGAGGACTTTGCTTACCGGATTCCGGACGTATTTGCTGACGAAGAAGCGGCGCCCCTGTTGTGCTCAGGAATTATCGGTTACCGTGCGCTGAAACGGGCCGAGCTGCCCCCTGGAGGGCGCCTTGGCATCTACGGCTTCGGCAGTTCCGCCCATCTGACAGCGCAGATGGCGATCTACCTGGGTGCGTCCGTCTTTGTCATGACGCGCTCGGAACCAGCCCGCTCCCTCGCCCGCAAGCTTGGCGCAGAATTCGTCGGCGGTGCTTTCGACGTTCCGCCGGTGCCACTTGACTCCGCTATCCTGTTTGCACCCCTTGGCGATCTTGTGCCCGTGGCACTGCGCGCCCTTGATCGTGGAGGAACCCTCGCTGTTGCCGGCATCCACCTCAGCGGCATCCCTTCCCTTGATTACGGCGCAGACCTGTTCTATGAACGCCAGCTGCGCAGCGTCACAGCCAACACCCGTGTGGATGGACAGGAGTTCCTGGCACTCGCGGCCCGGATTCCGCTCACACCGACCACCACGGCCTATCCCTTCGAGAATGCGGACAAGGCCCTGGATGATCTGGCAGCAGACCGGATCACCGGATCAGCTGTATTGCGCATTGGTCGGTAGATTCTTCAACCGGGCCAGGATAGGACGGCCCCGGGTGCTGGCCCGTTGTGTCACGCCGGCTCACCTTCCGCGACCGGAGGTCAAAGGTCTTTGGGCCCTGTTGAGGCGTCAGCACCCACCATAGGATCGGGGCATGACCGACAAGAACATGGTGCCTGAAGCAGAGATCCTCGACTCCGACGAGTGCTGGAAGTTACTGGGCCACACCAGTGTGGGACGGCTTGGGGTTGTGCTCGATGGACAACCGGATGTCTTCCCGGTGAGCTTCAAGCTTGACGGCGACGGCCTGATTTTCCGCACCGGTAGCGGAACAAAGCTCCACGCCATTGAAGCGAACTCAATGGTTGCCCTGGAAGCGGACAGCGTCAGTGCCGAATTCGGCCTGGCATGGAGCGTCGTTGTCAAGGGCAGAGCAGTTGAGGACGACGCCGCCGGGCAGGACCTGAATGAAGCACGCCGTGGCCTCTTTCCCTGGCAGGGCGTTGGTCAGGACCACCTCATCCGGATCATCCCCCAATCGGTGACGGGCAGGCGGTTCACCTTGTCGGCCGCCGGCACTTGGCGGACTCAGTTGGATGAGGCCACCCGGGCCGGGCTCGAGTAGCCCGGCCCCCACGCCGTGAACGGCGCGGAGCGGTGGAGCGTTGCCCGACTGTTTGACGGCTCTGCCGGGGCAAGCGACATTTATCAGGCGGCAGAGCGGATGGCATCCGCAATGGGACCCATGGAAATCCGTGTGTCGAAAAGCCAGGTTTCGTTCCGCCGGCGCCGTGGATTCGCGTACCTCTGGCACCCCGGAGCCTATGTAAAGTCCGCGGTTCCGGTGGTCCTGTCGCTGCCGCTCCCATACGAGGTTGCTTCTCCCCGGTTCAAGGAAATCGCGCATCCCTCCCCCGGAGTGTGGATGCACCATCTTGAGCTTCCGGACAGCAGCCACCTGGATGGTGAAGTGGCGGAATGGATGCGCGAAGCCTATGACGCCGCCGGCTGAGACGACAGCGCTCTCCACCAACCGGAACGCGCCTTGCACAGCCAGCACCTCCTGAGGAGCGGTCACCTCACTGCCGTGACGCCGACCCCCGGGGTGCCCACCGCCGCCAAGCCGCGGCGGCGGCCTTCGCCCAGGGCGCGGAGCGCGTTCAAGATGGTAGCCAGGTCCACCAGTTCCTGCAGGAGGGCGCCGGCCACGGCAGGAATGTAGCCAAACACTGCTGCCACCATCAGCCCGATGCTCAGCAGGATTCCCGTCCAGATGCTCGCCAGCGCTATCCGGACAGTGCGCTGGCCGATATCAACAGCCAACGCCACCTTGGAAAGATCGTCGAGCATAATAACGACGTCGGCCGACTCGCTTGCCGCCGTTGATCCCTTCGCCCCCATGGCAATGCCGACGTCGGCCGCGGCCAGGACCGGAGCGTCGTTAACGCCGTCACCCACCATCATGACCGGACGTTTCCGCAGTCCCGCAACGACTGACACCTTGTCTCCGGGGAGGCAGCCGGCCTTGAAGCGTGAAATTCCCGCAATGGCCGCGATTTGTTCGGCAGTGGCCTGCGCATCGCCCGTGAGCAGGAGGGTCTCCTGTACGCCTAGCCCGCGCAGGCCGGCCAAAGTGTCCACTGCATCCTCCCGCAGAGGATCGCTCATGATCAAGGTACCTGCGAACACGCCGTCAACTCCCACGTAGACAGCCAGTTGGCCACCGGCCACCACGGCCTCCTCGAACCCCGAGGTGACGGACCTGACAAAGCCGGGTTTGCCCACTACCACGGCCTGGTTTCCGCAGGTGGCCGTCACACCCTGCGTCGCTTGTTCACTCGCCTCGCTTCCCACCAGCAGAATCAGACCCCGTTCACGCGCAGCGCTAACCACGGATGACGCGAGGACATGCGAAGAGTATTGCTCCGCCGAAGCGGCAAGCTGCAGGAGCCTGTCCTCGCTGAGCACCCCGGAAGCTGCGTGCGAAACTCTAATGCTGTGCAGCGCGGGACGGCCGTAAGTGAGTGTGCCCGTCTTATCGAACACTGCCGTCCGCACGCGCGCGAGCTGCTCCAGTGTGCCGCCGTTCTTAATGATGATTCCCGCGTGTGCCGCGCGGCTGGTGCCCGCAAGGAACGCAACCGGTGCGGCAATAAGCAGCGGGCAGGGGGTGGCGACGACAAGGACCTGCGCAAACCGGCCGGGGTCTTGGCTGACGTACCAGCCTGCCCCCGCGAGGGCGAAGGCGAGCAGCGTAAACGGAAAGGCGTACCTGTCGGCTAGCCTGACCACGGGAGGCCGGCTGGACGCCGCTTGCTGGACCAGCGACACTATACGGCTGTACTGCGAATCCTCCGCCGTCGATATTGCCTTCATGTGCACGGCGTCTTCTCCGTTGACCGATCCGCTGAGCAGCAGGTCGCCCCGAGCATGCTCCACCGGCATGCTCTCGCCCGTCAAGGTGGATTCGTCAAAACTGCCTGTTGCCGTGAGCAGCGTCCCGTCCACGGGAAGAACCTCCGACGGTTTGATCAAAAGGATGTCCTCCGGGCGGACAGCCTCCACCGGGATGTCTTCGGGGGGCAGGCCCGGCAGTTCCTTATGGGCCGTCTGGGGCACGCGCTCAAGCAGCGACCGCAGCTCCCGCGTTGCACGCCCGCGGGCAATCTCTTCCAGAGCTTCCCCTCCCGCCAGCATCAGCACGATGATCAGTGAGGCCACATATTCCCCCACCGCCACTGTTGAAATGATGGCAGACACTGCCAGGAGATCGATTCCCCACCGGCCCCGGAACAGTGATCGGACCATGGACACGGACCTCAACGCCGCCGCCAGGAGTGCATAGGCGCTCGCTGTCCACCTGGCTGCGGGCTCCTGACCTGCCGACAGGAGCAGTGCCACGATCAGTCCGGCTGCCAAGGTAGCGGCCACCAGTGGAAAACGCGCCATCGGACGTATCAGCAGGGAGCGGAACATGTTATCGACGCTGGCTGGATTGGACCGACGGGGGGCGGGTGACGATCGTGGGAGAAGGCAGGCGCTCGAGAATTTTTTCGGCGACGGAGCCGGCGGGTTTGCGCAGCCCGCCGCGACCCCGGCAACCAATCACCAGCAGATGTGCCCGTTCAGCCGAATCTATGAGCGCATCGGCAGGTGAGGCGTCCCAAACCACCGATTCGTGCACAGTCAGGCCTGGAAAGAAGGCACGAACGCTGCGGGCGGCTGCAGCGAGCAGCTTTCCAGGCTCCAGTGCCGGCTCGTCGGCCAAGCCGCCGTTCCGGGCACTCGCCACGGCCGGCAAGGACGAAGCATGCAGCACTGTCAGCGCAGTATCCATCCGATGTGCCTCCTCTGCAGCCAATTCCAGGGCGATCCGGGAGTCGGCAGAGCCATCGAAGCCTGCCACCACCCCCGTACGCCCGTCCATGCCCTGGGAAGGGATGACGGCGACTGGGCTTTGACACAGCATCGCGGCTTGGAAACTCACGGACCCGGATCCTTCCCCCCGGCTGTCGGCCGGCCTGTCCGAGCCAAGGACCACCATGTCGGCGTGCGCCGACAACCGGCTGAAAATCGCTGCCGGCTCACCCGGCTGCCACTCGGTGACGATCTCCAATGACGGGTGCCGGGCGGAAACTCTCGCCCGTTCACGGGACAGCACGAGCTGCGCCCGCGCCACCGCTTTATCGTAGAGAGAAGGTTCCCGGAAATAGGAAGACTCCGGAACGGCCCTCAGCAGGTGGAGGCGGAGGCTACGGTGATCCGCTCTTTCGGCCGCCCAATCCACAGCCTGCTGTCCCGTGTTTGAGTCATCAGCCCCTGCCAGCAGTTCGCGCATTTCCGGTTCCCGGCTCATTGCCCCAGTGTGCCCTTTACCGCTGAAATTTCCAGTGCCTTAAGCCCCTGACAGCAGGATTCGGGGCTTTCGCCCCTGTTGCCTGTTCCCCCGGACAGCTGTACTGGTATGGCACGACTCGCGATAGCGACGGCGAAGGAAAGAATATGACTAACGTGACCATCATCGGAAGCGGACACATGGCGCGGGCACTGGCAACGGTGATGCTTCGCGGCAACAACCCGGTCCAGGTTCTGGGACGCGATGGTTCCTCAACCCGGGACCTGGTGGAGAGCCTTGGACCCGGCGCCACAGGGGGTATCGTCGGGGCTGCCGTTACAGGCGCAATCGTCTTCCTGGCCGTGCCCCACAAGGAAGTGCACAACGCCATCATTGAGGTTGGGGCCCTAGTTGCCGGGAACCGGGACATGGAAAGGTATTGGCATGAGTGATAACAAGCCTGTGGTTGTCGGCGTGGACGGCTCGGAGTACTCTCCCCAGGCATTGCGGCTTGCGGGAAAGTTCGCCTCGGTTTTGGATGCGCCCCTGAGGGTGGTGACCTGCCTGGGGATGTCAGACTTCTACCTTCCCGCCCACCTGCCGCCCGGGTACATCGACAGCGCGGCCGAGCTGGAGACCATCGCCCGGCGGCTCATGGAGCAGGCCATCGACAGGGCTTACGGGAACGACCGTCCGCAGCATTTATCGACGGAAATCAGAATGGGATCGCCGGCCAAGGTCCTGGTCGATGAAAGCCGAAATGCCCAGCTGCTGGTTGTGGGGCGAAGGGGCCACGGCGGCATCCTTGGTCAGCTCATGGGTTCGGTCAGTGCATCATGCGCGGCACATGCGCACTGCCCTGTCCTGGTGGTAGGGGAAGAAGCGGCGGAGTCGGCATAGCTGTGCAGCCGCACCCAATCGACATAAGACAACCGCCCTTCGAAGGAAGGCTAACGTCATGAAAGCAGCAATCGTCTACGAATCGCTCTACGGAAATACCCGCGCTATTGCAGATGCGATAGCTCAGGGCCTGGCCGGCGCGGCCGAAGCCCACGTGCTGTCCGTTGAGGACGCCGGCACCACGGAACCGCCTGGAACCGACCTGCTGGTGGTGGGGGGACCCACCCACATCCATGGCCTGAGCAGGAAGCCCATGTGGGAAATGGCCGTCAAGGACGCCCTCGACCATCCGGAACGGGGCCTGGTTCCCGAAGCCTCGGCCGACGGACCAAACCTGCGGGCCTGGTTCGGTGCCCTGGGCAGGACCAACGGCAAGGCGGCAGCCTTCGACACCCGGCTGGAGGGCAACCCGGTGCTGACCGGCCACGCGTCCAAAGGCATCGCAAAACGGCTCCGGCAACATGGCTTCGATCTGGTCGCTGAGCCTGCCAGCTTCCTCGTCGATGACAGCAACAAGCTTCTGCCGGGCGAACTCGACAGGGCACGGGAATGGGGCAAAATGCTGGGCTCTGCCCTCTCCGCGCATTCCTGAATGCATCCCGCCGGTATGACCGGGGCTCCTGTTCCTTCCGACGCTGACGCGAAGGCAGGAACAGGCCTCTCGGCTGCCGAGGTAGGCGAACGAATGCTGGCAGGGATGGCCAACGGTCTGCCCGACGACACCAGCCGAAGCCTGTGGCAGATCCTTCGGGCCAATGTCCTGACACTGCTGAACGGGATTGTTGGCAGCTGCTTCCTCCTGCTCCTGCTGCTGGGGCAATGGCGGGACGCCCTCTTCGGCTTCGCGGCAGTCAGCAACGCCATCATCGGGGTGGTCCAGGAGTACCGGGCCAAACGGCTGCTTGACCGGCTAGCGATACTGGATACCCCGGGTGCCCGCGTGCTCCGGGACGGCCGGGTGCAGGAAATCCCGCCTTCCGACGTCGTCATGGATGACATCGCCGTGCTGCAGGCGGGCGACCAGGTGGTGGCGGACGCCATCATCCTCGAGGAAAATGGCCTCGAACTCGACGAGTCACTCCTCAGTGGCGAGTCGGATCCGGTGGGCAAAAGCGTGGACGCGACAATCCTGTCAGGCTCGACAGTTACCGCCGGACAGGGCCTTGCGAGGGTGGTGGCAGTGGGGACAGGCTCCTACGCCAGCCGCCTCACCGCGGAAGCTAAACGCTTTTCCCTGGTCGGTTCAGAAATCCGGAATGGAATTGACCGGGTCCTCCGATGGATCAGTTGGGCCTTGCTGCCTGTAGTCGCCATCGTGACTAACGGCCAGATGCAGGCGAAGGGCGGCTGGGAGGCCGCTATCCGGAGCGGGGAATGGCTGGAAGCCCTGGTGGGAGCAGTGGGTGCTGCCATCGCAATGATTCCATTGGGACTGGTGCTCATGACCAGCGTCGCCTTCGCCGTGGGCGGCGTGCGGCTGGCTCGCCGGCATGTCCTCGTCCAGGAGCTTGCTGCGGTGGAAGGCCTCGCGCGGGTGGACGTCCTGTGCATCGACAAGACCGGAACCCTCACGGAAGGCCGGATTGTCTTCGATGCCGCGCACCCGGTCGCCAGGCCCCTTCCCCAGGGCTGGCAGGAAGCACTGGGATGGTTCGGCGCAGACCCCCATGCCAACGCCACCGCCCGCTGCCTGGCGGCTGGTTTCCCCGACGACGGCGGAGAGTCTCCTGCCGCCGTCGTTCCTTTCTCCTCGGCCCGCAAGTGGAGCGCGGCGGAATTCTCCGCACCAGGCGCCGGCCCAAGGACGTGGGTCCTTGGGGCACCGGATATGGTTCTGGCTGGAGATGGCGGATCTGCTGCTGCGCTGGCCCAGTCCCGTCGATTGGCGGCAGAAGGCTACCGCACCCTTCTGTTGGCTTACTCGGACAATCCTCTGCCGTGCGGCGACCCGGAGGACAGGCAGCTGCCCGTGGGGCTCACGGCGGCCGTCCTCCTGACCTTTCGGGAGAAACTCCGGCCGGATGCCGCGCAGACCCTGGCCTTCTTCCGCAGGCAGGGCGTCACCGTGAAAATCCTTTCGGGCGATGACCACCGGACGGTGGCTGCCGTGGCGCGCGAGCTGGGACTGGGCGCGGGCCCCGGCTATGATGCGCGGCTCTTGCCCGAGGCTCCATCGCGGCTGGACGGGGTGCTGGAGAACTTTTCCGTCTTCGGCCGCGTGACACCTGGCCAAAAAAAGGACATGGTCCTGGCATTGCAGAGAATGGGCCACACCGTGGCGATGACCGGCGATGGGGTCAATGACGCTCTGGCCCTGAAGGAGGCAGACATTGGCATCGCGATGGACACTGCCGCGCCTGCCACGAAAGCGGTCGCCCGCCTGGTGCTTTTGGACGGCCGCTTTGACCGGTTGCCCGAAGTCCTGGCCGAGGGGCGTCGGGTCATCGCCAACATCGAGCGGGTATCCGTCTTGTTCTTGAGTAAGACAACTTATGCCGTCGCCCTGTCAGTGGGGTTTGGGGCATTGATGTGGAGCTTTCCGTTCCTCCCGCGCCAGCTGTCCGCGACGGACGGCCTCACCATCGGCATACCGGCGTTCTTCCTGGCTCTAATGGGCAATTCCCGCCGTTATAAGCAGGGGTTTTTGCAGCGGGCGCTCGGCATGGCGGTACCTTCCGGGATCATCATCGCGGCGGCCGTTTTCGCCGTACAAGCCTATGCGCTGGCAGTGGGGGGCTTCAGCCCGACAGCGACCCGTACTGCCTGCGTCCTCGCACTGTTACTGGCGGGCCTCGGCGTCCTCGCCGCTGCCAGCCGTCCGCTAACCCGCCTCAGGCTGGCTGTCGTTGCTGCCACGTGCGTCGGAATCGTACTGCTGATGGCCCTCCCCCTCCTGCAGGAGTTCTTTATGCTGGAGTGGCCGCCGCCCGAGCTCTCCAGCGCTTCCTTCACCGCGGCAGCGGTGGCAATCCTGGCCATCATGGTGCTGGGCCGTGTACAGGCCCGGAGGTTGAGGCCTGACGCCGGCGCGCAACGCAGAGCGGACCGCATCTGACGCGCTAGTCCATCCAGTCCGCGGAAAAGTCCAATGGCGGCCACCAGCGCGTGCGCGGCGACACCGCGAACTTTCGCCCGGACACTTCCAGGGGAGTGATCTGCACCAGGTGCTCCTTCAGGCCGCCCTGCCACGGTTCGCGGTCCGGGCCCGCCTGAATCTCCGCAGGGTCGCCAGTGAACGGGCCGGGTATTCCCTTCAGCACAACGCTCCAGACCTCTGTGGAGTACGCGTTGAGCCCATCAGCCTCCAGTGCCACGGCAGCACCGGTAAGCAGCGCCCGAAGCTTCGTCCCGGGTGCCGTGCGGAAGACGACGCTCCTGCCTACGGTGATGATGTTCAGGGGAAAAATCTCCGGAGCACCCCCGCTGATGACGGCAAGCCGCCCGATGTACGAGGACTGCAAATACTTCCAGCACTCTTCCGGGGCGAGTACTTCAGTGTTCGAGGGCGGGGTGGGGTTGCGCATGATCCTGATCCTAGTCCCCCGCAGCGGCGGCTACTGCGGCACCGGGACCAAAGCCTCTGGGTCGATCCGTCCTGCGGCCGGACCATTTAATGAGCGGGGCATCCGACCTGCACCAACATCATTGCAAGGAGGCAAAACGTGGCTGATCTGATGAAGTGGTTTGACACCAGGCGTTCACCGATGGACATGCTTGAAAGGCTTTTCGAAGGTGATACATCCGCGTCCGGCATCCGGGTGGAGGAATCGGTGGAGGGCAACACGCTGGTGGTCCGTGCGGAAGTGCCGGGAGTGGATCCGGACAAGGACGTCAGCGTCTCCATTGTTGACGGCGGCCTGGAAATTAAGGCCGAGCGGCGTGAGAAATCGGAGCAGAAAGACAAGAACAGCTACCGGTCGGAGTTCCGTTACGGGTCATTTGTCCGGAGGGTGGCACTGCCTGATGGCGTGAAGCAGGAAGACATCACGGCGTCGTACAAAGATGGTGTGCTTGAGGTCCGCACCCCCGTGCCGACAGCAGGTGAGCAGCAACCCGCGAAAAAGATCGAAATCAGCCGCGGCTGAAAGTCCGGCCGTTTCAACAGCGGTTGGATCAGCGACAGCACATCATCCGAAGAGGACCGCCGCTTCCCGGTAGCGGTCCTCCGGCACGGTCTTCAGCCTGCCCAACGCCGCCTCGAAGCCGACGTTGACGATGGCGGTGCCCCGCAGTGAGACCATGGTTCCCCAGCGGCTGTTGGCGGCGGAGTCCACTGCCGCCATTCCCAGCCGCGTCGCCAGGACCCTGTCGAAGGCTGTGGGTGCTCCGCCACGCTGGATATGGCCCAGCACAGTGGCCCGTGTTTCGATTCCCGTCATGTTTTGGAGCTCATGTTCCAGGAGGATGCCGATTCCGCCCAGCCGTGGACGACCGAATGTGTCCAGGCCGCGGGGTGAGTATGGTTCCTCCTGCCCCTCGGGGACAAAGGCTTCCGCCACGACGACAAGTGGCGCCCGGCCCCTGTTGTGCGCGGACGCTACCCAGCCGGCGACCTGCCGTAAGGAGACCCTGTGCTCCGGGATGAGAATGGCGTGGGCGCCGGAAGCCATCCCGGCGTGCAGGGCGATCCAGCCGGCGTTCCGGCCCATGACTTCCGCGATCATGCAGCGGTGATGCGATTCGCCCGTGGTGCGCAGCCTGTCGATGGCCTCTGTTGCAGTCTGGACCGCTGTGTCGAAACCAAACGTGAAGTCGGTGGCATCAAGGTCATTGTCGATGGTCTTTGGAACGCCTGTAACTTTGATTCCCTGCCCTGAGAGTTCCTGTGCCGCCGCAAGGGTCCCTTCTCCGCCGACGGCTATGACCCCGTCGACACCTAGCGACTGTAGGCTTCTGCGCACCGCATCCACACCGCCGTCCTTGAGCGGGTTGGTCCGGGAGGTGCCAAGGATGGTGCCGCCGAGCTTGGCGATCCCGCGCACGGCATGCCGAGGCAGGCCGATGACGTCCTGGTCCAATACGCCGCGCCAGCCGTCGCGGAACCCAACGAACTCGAAGCCGTGGGAGATGACCCCGCTCAGCACGGCGCCGCGGATCACTGCATTGAGCCCCGGGCAGTCACCGCCGCTGGT
The DNA here is from genome assembly GCF_057656635.1 of Arthrobacter sp. Soil_C_49. Lineage (NCBI taxonomy): Bacteria > Bacillati > Actinomycetota > Actinomycetes > Micrococcales > Micrococcaceae > Arthrobacter > Arthrobacter sp. Soil_C_49. The sequence continues at coordinate 293,520 of NZ_JBDGJZ010000001.1, read as the reverse complement.
CAGAATGCCCAGCCTGGTCATTGCGTACCATTCTCGGCGGCTGCGATGACCGGAAGGGTCTTGACGTAGGTGTCAGGGTTCAGCGAAATGGAATCGATACCGTGTTTGACGAGGAATTCAGCGAAGTCCGGATGGTTACTGGGCCCCTGGCCGCAAATCCCGATTTTAATGCCGGCCTCGTGTGCTTTGTCGATCACCTGGGCGATCATTGTGGTGACTGCCTCGTCCCGTTCGTCAAAGAGCCCTGCCAACTGTTCGGAGTCACGGTCAACTCCCAGGACCAGTTGGGTCAGGTCATTGGAACCGATGGAAAATCCGTCGAAGCGCCGGGCAAATTCGGAAGCAAGGATGACATTGGAGGGAATCTCACACATCATGTAGAGCTGCAGCCCCTCCGCACCCCGCACCAGCCCGTTATCCGCCATCACCTGGATCACCAGATCCGCTTCTTTCGGGGTGCGGCAGAACGGAACCATCACTATGACGTTGGTAAAGCCGAGCCGCTCCCGCACGCGCTTGAGTGCCTGGCACTCAAGCGCGAATCCTTCCCGGTAGCGCGGATTGTAGTAGCGCGAGGCTCCGCGGAAACCCAGCATGGGATTTTCTTCGGCGGCTTCAAAGGAGGCACCCCCTATCAGGTGCGCGTACTCGTTACTCTTGAAGTCGCTCAGCCTGACGATCACGGGATTCGGGTGGTAGGGGGCGGCGATCTTGGCGATTCCGGTGGCGAGTACTTCTACGAAGTACTCGCGCAGGTCCTGGTAACCATAGGTAAGTTCGCGGATGCGGGCGGCCTCTGCCGGATCCGCCACCCGTTCAGGATGCACAAGCGCCATCGGATGGATGCGGATCAGGTTGCTGATGATGAATTCCATCCTGGCCAGCCCTACTCCGGAAGCAGGGAGCCGCCACCACTGGAAGGCCGCGGCGGGGCTGGCGATGTTGACCATAACGGCAGTACGCGTTACAGGGAGGGCGCCCAGGTCCACGTCCTCGACATCAAAGGCAAGCATTCCCTCATAGACCTCCCCTTTTTCCCCTCCCGCGCAGGACAGCGTGACGGGCGCGCCATCGTGCAGGACCGAGGTGCCGTTGCCGGTACCCACCACAGCGGGCACGCCCAGTTCCCTGCTGACGATGGCGGCATGGCTGGTGGGACCGCCATGGTCCGTGATGATGCCGGCTGCGCGCTTCATGATCGGTACCCAGTCCGGATCGGTCATCCTGGTGACGAGGATGGCGCCGTCCCGGAAGTCCTCGATGTCCTTGGCATCCCTGACCACGCAGGCGCTGCCATGGGCGATGGACTCACCGACGGCGGCACCCGATGCCAGGAGCCGGCCCTGCTGGCGAAGGTGGTAGACGCTGAAAACAGACCCGCTTCTGCGGGCCTGGACTGTCTCAGGGCGGGCCTGGACCATAAAGAGCTCCCCGGTAGCTCCGTCCTTGGCCCATTCCATGTCCATAGGCCGGCCGTAGTGGTCCTCCACCGCCACAGCCCAGCGGGCCAGCGTGACAGCCTCGGAATCGTCAAGCACGAAGGACCGCCGCTCATCGTCAGTGGTTTCCACGGTCTGCGTCCGGGCGTGCCCGCCTCGGCTGTAGACCATCTTCCGTTCTTTGGCGCCGAGGGTCTTTTCGATAATGGGCACAAGGTTCGGCAGCGCCAGCAACGGCTTGAACACCTGGTACTTGTCCGGATTGATGGAGCCCTGAACCACCGTTTCGCCCAGTCCCCAGGCGGCGCTGATCAGGACGCTGCGCGGGAACCCGGACTCCGTGTCGATGGAAAACATTACTCCGGACGCTCCAAGGTCTGAACGCACCATTCTTTGGACACCGACGGACAGGGCGACATCCAGATGGTCAAACCCCTTGAGTTCGCGGTAACTGATGGCGCGGTCGGTGAACAGGGAGGCGTAGCAACGCCTGCATGCCTCCATCAGCTCACGTTCACCAGTGACGTTGAGAAACGTTTCCTGCTGACCAGCAAAGCTGGCGTCCGGCAGGTCCTCGGCTGTGGCGCTGCTGCGCACCGCTACCGATGCCCGATCCTGTCCCGTCCTGGTGCACAGTGCCCTGTAGTGTTCCTTGATACCCGTGGTGATGTCTGCGGGAAACTGGCCTGCAAGGATGAGTTCACGGATGGCCTCGCCGGCTTCCCGCAGGCTGGTGGTTCCCGCCCGGTACGCGCTAATAGCGGAACGGATTCCCGGTTCCAGGCCGTTGGCCGTGATGTATGCCCGGTACGCGGCGGCCGTGGTGGCGAAGCCCTCGGGTACCCGAACGCCGGCTGACACCAAGGACCGGGTCAGCTCGCCGAGGGACGCGTTCTTACCGCCGACAGCCGGCACGTCAGCCATCCCAACATCTTCCAGCAGCACCACGTGAACATCGGTCATTGTTGTCCTTGCAGTCATGGCTCGATCCTCCCGGCTAATGAGTGAGGGCAGAAGGGGCTTTGGTCCCTGCACGTAGTGGCAGGGGGAGCTAGCGGCTGGCCCTTTCATTCGTGCGCAACTTTTTGTAAGCCCAGTCGGCGGCAAGGACCGCAGGGATGGCCAACGCCGCGACGGCGAACCCGGCGGGCGGTGGCGGCAGGTGTCCCAGGATGGAGGGAATGGCGTAGAGGCAGACAGCCAGGACAGCGAGTTCGGCCAGCACTGCCCAGAGCAGAAGCCGGTTGGTCGTCCAGCCCTGCCTCCAGGGCGGCACACTGGCACTGCGGCAAGCGAAGGCATTCGCCAACTGGCCCAGGACGACGGCGGTGAAGGCGGCGCCGGAGGCGGCCATGACAAGCTCTCCGCCCGCCGGGCTCCCCCGCATCCAGCCACCGGCGAACAACACCACCGAGAACGCCGCCATCTCCAGGGCCGCCTCCACGGGGCCCAGGACACAGAACACCCGTAACATGAGCCGGCGGTCCATGAGGTGCCGTTTTTCCGGTGGCCGCTTGAGGACTCCCTTGCCCGGCTTTTCGCCTCCGAGGGCAAGCGCAGGCAGCAAGTCGGTGCCGATGTCCAGGGCCAGGATCTGCAGCACGCCCAGTGCCAGCGGAAACTGTCCACCGGACAGCGCCCAGATGACAAAGGGCGTCAGTTCCGCGACGTTGTCCGTCAGATGGTAGGTGAGAAAGCGGTGGATGTTCGAGTAGGTGGCACGGCCCTGTTCGATCGCAGCGACGATCGTGGCGAAATGGTCGTCCAGCAGCACCAGGTCGGCGGCTTCCCGGGCAACATCGGTTCCGCTGAGCCCCATGGCCACTCCGATATCCGCTTCCTGAAGAGCAGGGCCGTCATTCACGCCGTCGCCTGTCATGGCCACGACATGGCCACGTTCCTGCAGTGCTTTGGCTACGCGCAGCTTCTGTTCCGGCGAGACCCGGCTCACCACCACGCCGTCCCGGTCGAGCAAAGCACCCAGGACTTGTTCGTCCTTCGGAAGTTGCGAGCCATCAATAACCGTTTCCGGGCTACCCATCAATCCGATCTCACGGGCAATGGCAGCAGCCGTCTCCGGGTGGTCTCCGGTGATCATGCCGATGCGGATTCCGGCCTCCCGGGCGGTCCTGATAACGTCACCGACGTCGGGCCTGGGTGGATCGTGGAGGGCAATCAGGCCCAGCAGGCCAAGCTCTGTTTCCACTGCTTCGGGCGGCCGATCCAGCCAATCCGCTGGGGAACCGGGAAGCTCCCGGGCCGCAACCGCGATCACCCGGAGTCCCTGGGACGCCATTCTTTCAACTTCGTCCACCGCACCGGCTGCGGATCCGCCGCAGAGCGGCAGGACGGACTCCGGCGCACCCTTAAGGTATACGGTGTTGCCGACGATGACGGATTCGCGGCGGCGGCGCGGGTCGAATGCAAGGCGTCGTGCAGGTTTCAGGTCCGCTGGCTCATTGCCGGAAAGACGCCGGGCCAGGACATCAATGGCGGCTTCCATGGGGTCGCCCTCGGCTTTCCACTCCTCGCCGCGGAGGACAGCACGGCCCTGGGACGCTGCGCGTGCCGCCAGTGCGGCCCGGGTGGCCAAGGTGATGCCCGTACCCTCGATGGCCGTGGCGGTGGGTTGGTAGCCCTCACCCCGGATCCGGGCGCTGCCTTCGGACGTGCAGACCTCGACGGCGTTCATCCGGTTCTGCGTCAAGGTGCCTGTCTTGTCCGTGCAGATGAAGGTTGTTGATCCCAGGGTCTCCACGGCTTCGAGATTCCGGACCAAGGCGTTCCGCGCGGCCATGCGCTGCGCCCCCATCGCGAGGGAAAGCGTGACCGTGGGCAGCAGGCCCTCAGGAATAAGGGCCACAGCCACGCCGATGGCGAAGAGGAAGGCGTCCCGCCACGGAATTCCCACCAGCAGTGACACAACAAAGAAGAGCCCGGCGATGCCGAGCGCAACCGCAGCGATCAGGCGAACGATCCGGCGCAATTCCTGGGAGAGCGGAGTGGGTGGCGACACAGTTCCGCTGGTCAGGGCGGCGATGCCGGCCAGGCGCGTGTTTCCGCCTGTCCTGGCTATTACTGCTTCGGCTTGACCGTTCACAAGAAAGGTTCCGCCCCACGCTTTATCTCCTGCTGCCTTCGGCGCCGGTTCACTTTCACCTGTCAGCATTGATTCATCCACGGTGCAGGACGAAACCGTCGCCAGTGTCACATCAGCAGGGACCCGGTCCCCCGCAGCCAGCAGAACGGCGTCCCCCGGGACAAGCTCGCTGGTGTGGACTCGCACAACCTGCCCGTTCCTGCGTACTGACACGTCGGCCGGCAGCAGCCCCCGGAGTTTCGCCGCAGCGTGCTGCGCGCGTTCCTGCTGGATATGGGCGAAAACGCCGTTCACGATAACAACAATGATGATGGCCGTGCCCAGTTGCGGCATGCCGGCGATAAAGGCCAGCGCGGCCGCGCACCACAGCATCAATGCGAAGAAGTGAGTCAACTCGCCCAAGATTTTTCGCCACTGCGGTACCGCCTTGGCATTGGGAAGTACGTTCGGTCCGGTTTCCTTCAACAGGGCCGCCGCGCGCTCGGAACTTAGGCCGGCAGCGTCAACCCCTGTGCCCGGAGGCACCCCCCGCTGCGTCATTGATGCTCCAGACCAGCGAGCAGGAACGTCCGGGTCTCACCTGCGCCCAGAAGGACGCGTTCCGGGCCGACCCGAAGGCACGCAGGGGAAGCGTCACCTGATGCCGCTGACACCGTCAATCTTCCATGCTCCAGCTTGATAGTGAGCAGGTGGTCCCGGTAGCGGACCTGGAAAGACACTGCCCGTATGCCTTTGGGCATCTTGGGGTCAAAGAGGAGCGCATCTCCGGTGATGCGCAGCCCCGCGAAGCTCCGCTGCACCACATCGATGGTCCCCGCCATTGCGCCCAGGTGGATTCCGGTGCGGGTGGTGCCTCCCTGAGTGTCGTCAAGGTCGGCGCTCAGTGCTTCGCGGAACGTACTCCAGGCCCGCTCCGGGTCTCTTGCTGCCAGCACTGAAGCGTGTGCTACCCGGCTGAGGGTGGAGCCATGTGCGGTGCGAGCCAGATAGTAGTCAACGGTCTTTTGAAGCTGCGAGGAGGAGACCTCGTAGCCGAGGCCGGCCAGAAAGAGCGTCAGTTCCTTTTCGCCGAGGACGTACAGCAGCATCAGCACGTCAGCCTGTTTGGCCAGACGGTAATGGTTTGTGCTGTCTTTTTCCGCCTCGAGGATCAGGTCCAGGCGTTCGATGTTGGTGTAGGCACTACGGTAGTGCTCCCAGTCGAGTTCCCGCAGTTCTTCGTAGCCTGCGAACTGACTGATGATCCCTTCGTGGAAGGGCACGAACATCCGGCTGCTGACGTGCCGCCAACGGTCTATCTCCTCCGGGTCCACCTTCAGCCGCTGCTGAAGGTCCTCGAGGTCATGGCCGTGGAGCAGTGCCATGACCGCGCAGGCCTGGGCGCAAACCCAGGCAGCCATGACATTTGTGTACGCATTGTCGTTAAGCCCCGGCCGGGAGCTGCCCGGGTAGGCGGTGTGATATTCGTCCGGACCCATGATTCCCAGAAGGTGGAACCGGTCCGCTTGCGGGTCGTAATCGGCCATGGAAACCACCATGCGTGCGACCTCGATGATCAGCTCGGCCCCATGCCGGAGCAACCATTCCCTGTCCTGCGTTGCCAGGTAGTACTGCCAGGCATTGAATGCGACAGCGAGGCCGGCATGCCGCTGAAGATGCGAATAATCCGGAACCCAGCGGCCGGAACGGCGGTTAAAGAGCCAGCGTGGGGTCTCCTCCCTGCCGTCACTCCCGCTCTGCCAGGGAAAGAGCGCCCCCTGGAGTCCTGCTGCGGCGGCTGCTTCCCGTGCCGCTGGAAGCCGTCGCCACCGGTAGTTGATCAGCGCACGCGCCACCGAGGGCATCCTGGACGTGAGGAGTGGCAGGACGAAGAGCTCGTCCCAGAAGATGTGGCCCCGGTAGCCTTCGCCATGAAGCCCGCGTGCGGGGACCCCGGCGTCCAGCTCGGCAGTGTTCGGACTAAGCGTCTGAAGCAGGTGGAAGACATGCAGGTTGAGAATGAGCTGGACCTGTGGGCTGCCGTCTAAATTGATGGCGAACAAGCCCAGGAGCCTCCCCCAGGCGTCCTCGTGTTGGGACAGCAACTGTTCAAAGTCTTGGCCTCCTGCCTTGATGGCGTCTCCGGCGGCCAGTGCGGGGGAGGAAATTGCGCGGTCGCGGGATGTGGCTATGGCTGCAAGCCTGTTGATGGCCACTGGATGGGCTTCAATCAACTGAAGTTCCCATGCCCGGTAAAGGATTCCTTCCTCCTCGCCGGGCTCGCCGTCGCTGGGCTGCCCGAAGACATCGGTGCGCAAGGCCGCGGCAATCCGGATGTGGCTTTGGCTCGTTTCGACTTCCACTGCTGTAACCGGCCCGTCCGGAGCCGATTCATCAAGCCGGAGAAGGTGGTGGTGGTTCAGGAGCGCATCTTCCGGGAGATTCTCATTGGTGACGCCGGTGTCCACTCCGCTGCGGATCATTGCCCGGCCGTTCCAGCCCATAGCCGTGACGGATGTGCTGAGCGCCATGAGGTGTGGCTGGGCCATGGACACGAACTTTCGCTGGCCCAGCAGCAACCGGCGCCCGTCGGGGGCTTCCAGGACTACGTCCCGCTCGAGGGTGGCCCGGCGCATGTCAAGCACCCGCCGCTCCCGGATAATCTTCAGGCCGCCCTGCGAAAGCCAATCGGTGCCGTCCAGACGGACATCCATCACCAGGCAGTTGGGCGCGTTGACCATATGCTCGTCTTCCACCTCCTGCCCCTGGATGACGCTCACGAGGCGGTTGTAAACCCCTGCGAGATAGGTCCCGGGGTAGTGGACGTCGCTCTTGCCGGTTTCAGGAGCAGCACCGCGGACTGCCAGGTACCCGTTCCCGAGAGTGGTCAGCGCCTCCCGGTGACCCTCGTGGGCGGGGTCGTAGCCTTCGTAGATCAGACGCCAGGGATCGGTGAGGACGCGCCCCAGGTCCAACTGGCCAACATCCGTCAGCACAACGTCGGCCCCTGCCTCTTCCAGCTCCGTCCTCCTGCCGGTCCTGTCTATGCCGACCACAAGGCCGAAACCGCCGCGGCGTGCCGCCTTTACCCCGGCTGTGGCATCTTCTATGACTACGGCACGGGCCGGGGTGACTCCCAAACGGTGCACGATCTCGAGGAGGACCGCCGGATCAGGTTTGCCCGGGAGCCCAAGTTCGGCTGCCATGACGCCGTTCATCACGAGCTCGAATGCACCTGAAAGGCCAGCGGCTGCGATGACTGCCGACGCATTGCGGCTCGAAGTGGCCACCGCCACGGGGATGTGTGCCGAGCGGAGCCTGTTGATCAGTGCAACCGTTCCCGGGAAGGTCCTGACGCCATCACGTGCAAGGCGCTCCTGGAACAGCCGGTCCTTGAGTTTGGCCAGGCCATATACGGACCATGTCCCCGCGCCGTCGGCACGGTTGCCGGTGGGCAGGGTGACACCCCGGGCTTCCAGGAAGGTGGTCAAACCTTCTTCCCGGGGCCTGCCGTCCACGTAGGCCAAATAGTCGTCGGTAGTGAAGGGATCCCGCCGCGCTTCCGCTGGGATCCGGCGATCTTGCAGCACTTGGTCGAATAGTTGCTTCCATGCAGCTTCATGCACGGAGGCCGTGTCTGTTACCACGCCGTCCAGGTCGAAGATCACCGCGTCAAAGGGCGACAGGGCCGCCGAAACAGTGGGTGACGCTGTCATGGCCTGTCTCCGCATCCTGGCCAGGGGTCATCTGCGGAGACCGCGCCGAAGGACGTCGAGCCGTGCTGTGTATTCGCTCTCGTCGATTTCTCCGAGTGCAAACCTCTCGGCCAGCAAATCCTCGGCATAACGGGGGTTTGAGCCGACGCTTGAGCCAGAGTTCAAGCCTGTGTTCCGCCCCGGGCTGGCCGGCCCGAGAGCCTTGGCCAGCAGAACGATGGCCGCGATGACAGCACTCCAGAACAGAACAAAGCTTGCGACCATGAGGACGTAGCCCCAACCGCCCATGTTGCCGTTCCAAAACATCATTTCCGGTTCCTCCGTTTTGCGGCGTGGCACTGTACGGCCTGGATTCACTGTTGCCCCGGCCCTTGTTGCAGCACCAGAGGCTTTGGTCCCGGAGCCCGGTGCAGGCAGCGCCGTCGCAGAGGTGCCGGCAGCCATGGCGGATGCCTTAGGGGCCCTGCGCCGGGAGACCCAGCCTGCGAAGGAGGAGAGGCTCCGTCGTTCCTCTTGCATGGCTTGTCCCGCATCCGAATCAGGTTGGTGCTTGCAGGCCCCTGCGACCGGGGCGCGAGAAAGTTGCCGCGGCCGCAGGGTCGCGCCGACAACAAACGCCGGATCCTGTGACTTTCGGCTCTGATGCTTGGACCATGGCGGGGCGCATTGTTAAGGGGGTAAGGAGCCGAAGAGATGACTGATGTCGATGGGAGCGGACGACGGCGGGTGGTCGCCGTCGTGGCGGCGCTCGGCGCGCTGGCTCTCTTCATCACGCTCACCATGCTGATGACGTCCCAACCCGGCAACCCGCCCGCGTCGTCCCCGGCGCAGACGTCCACAGGCCCGGCTACGTACTCCCCCGGCTCGACGGCCTCGGTATTGCCATCGCAAACACCGTCTCCGCAAACTCCGTCCCCCGCCTCGGAGGAGTCGGAGCCGCCGGAGGCCGGCCAGACTCCGGTGGAGCCGCCCGTAACCCTGCCTCCTGTCCCTCCCCCGGAACCACCAGACACGGCCGCGCCTCCCCCTGCCGCCCCTTTCCCGCCGTCGCTCCGGGGTCAGGACGTCACAGCCCTTACCGGAACCGGGCCCGTGGTCGCCTTGACGTTCGACGCGGGGGCAAACGCTGCCGGCCTGCCCAAAATCCTCCAAGCACTTGCCGCGAAGGGCGTGCGGGGTACCTTCTTTCTCACCGGCAACTGGGTTGATACGAATCCAGGAGCGGTCGGGCAGATTGTTGCCGCCGGACACCGTGTGGCCAACCACTCCATGACACACCCCGGCTTCACCGGTCTCTCGGACCAGGCGATCGCTCAACAGGCACTGGGCGCTGAACAGGTGATACTGGCTGCCGGCGCTGATCCGAGCCCCTTCTTCCGGTTCCCCTTCGGTGAACGCGATGCGAGGACCATCACCGTGTTGAACAACCTGGGTTACGTGCCGATCCGGTGGACAGTGGACACCCTGGGCTGGAAAGGGACCAGCGGAAGCATTACTTCACAAATTGTGATCGAGCGGGTTCTGGCCGCCCTTCAGCCCGGTGAAATCGTCCTCATGCACATTGGTTCCAACCCCGACGACGGCAGCACCCTTGACGCTGACGCCCTGCCCGGCATGATCGACCGGATCAGCGCCGCCGGCTACCGGTTCGTCACACTCGACGTCCTGCTGGGCGGCTGATCTATTCCACGGACAGAAGGCCGTCAGCCAGGAAACAGGACGGCTCAGCCACAAGAAACTTGCGGCTCAGGCACTTCTAAGCAGGCATGGCGCCAAGAAGACGCAGCCAGTCACGGAGTTGTTGCGCGTCACTATCACCGCCGCGGAAACCCACGTAACCGTCCGGGCGGACTCCCAGGACGCCCGTTCCCGGGTGGCTGGTGAGCCGGTGTACGTGCACCGGTCCAGGGGATGCGCCAATCCCGGCATGGGTGTCCTGCCATGAGGCTTCACGCTCAAGCAAGACGTGGATCCCCGGGGTCGCCGTCAGTTCATGCAGACGGGTTGTCCCTCCCTCGCAGGCTGCCGGTTCATCGGGCAGCCGGTAGCCCGGCCGCGGCCAATGGTCAGTTCCACCGGAACCCTGGTATGAGATGGGGCTGTGTGGGTAGCGGACGAACGGCTGGGCAAGCAGCCGGACCGCCGCTGCCATGAGACGCCGTCGGCGCAGGAGCAGCGGCAGGATTGGGGCCAGGTGCGGCAGGAGGGAACCCCGCATGAGCCGCGCCGCCGGATGCTGCGATGCTTCCCCGAAGAAGATGATGCGGGTCAGCGCCAGTACTTGCAGGGCTGCGGGCCGCCGCTCCACGTCATACGAGTCGAGCAACTCAGGATGCGCATCGCCGGAGGAAGCCAGTCCGAGCTTCCAGCCAAGATTTATTGCGTCGAGGATGCCATTATTCATACCCTGCCCGCCGGCCGGCGAGTGCGCATGGGCAGCATCGCCCACGAGGAAAATGGGACTCCGACCGAATGAGCCGGCCAGCCGATGCTGCAACGGTACCCGGGCGGACCACCGCACATCCGCAACTGCCGCACCTATCCCGGACTCACGGATGAGCCGCCGCACCTCTTCCACAGGAACACGCGGACCCAACTGCCCAAAGGCAGCGTCTGGCTGTGGTTTCGCCCGTCGGGTGGCAAGCATCCGCCACGTGGCACCCTCGCCAAGGGTCCTCGGCGCGCACCAGGCCGCGGAACTCAACGCCCCAGTCAGTCTGCACTCCCCGTTCCTGGAGCGCCGAGCAGAGCACTTCCTCAACGTCGGCCTGCCGAACCAGGGTCAAATGGGGGAAGGCGGTGTCCGGCAAGTCGGCGTGGCCCAGCCGCACCCGTACCACCCGCCTACCAAGGTGGATCCTCGCCTCGGGTTCCGTACCGGAGCGGCCAAGAAGGTCCGTTGTGACGCCTAGCGGCCGAAGGCACTCAAGCGCCCCGGCGTGAAGCATCATCGCATGTGAGGGCCGGAACCGCTCCGAACGTCGGTCGACGATGCGTACGCTGGCACCATGAGCCTGCGCCTGGAGAGCCGTGGTGAGGCCTGCCGGTCCGGCCCCCACCACCAGAACATCTGTCCCGCGCGTCATGGTTGCCCGACCAGACGCCACCAGTCGTCCACGGACTCCAGGCCCGTCGGCAACCTGCCCGGGTCGGCCAGCAATTCGTCGCGGTGTAACCCGGGCAGCACCTTGTAGCTGATAGATCCGCGAACACTTACCAACTCCAATACCCGCCACAGCGCCGAAGCGTATTGGCGGGCCCGCCCGGGCCCATCCCACTCGTACAGTCCCCGATAAACGCCGTTGACGTAGAGGCTGGATTCCCTGTCACCGGCAACTTCAGGGATGTGGAAGAAGTAGTGAGCGGGACGTTGCCCGAAACGGATGCCCTCGAAGCTATCCACGTCGGGCCGTACGACACCCTCCAGCAGACCTACGGAGCAATCCAGCGGCAGATGGCGGCCGAAGGCCTCACCCCCGCAGACACGATGTGGGAGTTCTACCTGAGTGATCCGGAAACGGAACCCAACCCCGCGAATTGGCAAACAAGGGTTGTCTGGCCTGTCACGTGACACCGCCGGTGGCTTAGCCAGGACAAGGCGCATTCCGGGGCGCCGACAAATCAGGCTTCCCCGGTCCCGGGCCACTAGGGGGTACCGGGGCGGCGGGTGAATGTCAGCTCCCAGGGCCTCCGGCCGCGGCTGGTCTCCGACCACCCGTCCCGGGCTATCTGCTGGCGGAGCTCGGCAAGGCTTGCTTCCATCCCCGGGGCCCATTGTTCTTCGGAAGGGATGGTGCCCCCAGTTGGTCCGGGAAAAGTGTCGCTGACATAGAGCCGTTCATCGCCACGTGTCCTCCCCACAAATCTCAGCTGCGTCCGGCCGTATTGCGAGCCGAGGGTGTGGAGGATGCGGGCCCACCAGGAGCTGGACGCAGCATCCTCGAGCTCAATGTGCAGTGTTTCTTCCCTGGAAACACGCTAAGAAGGGACGTCTCGCCCTCACTACAGACTAAGGTCATCACTTCCCGGGAGTTACGACAGAACCCGACTAGTCGGTTGCGGTCTTGACCGCGCTGTGATGGGCGGACTTCCTCGTTCACCGCGGAATCGGTGGACACTCAATCCTGTCCAAATGTTGCCGTAGTGCTGTCTGAGGACGCGGACGGCGCAGGGTGGATGAGTTGGGCCGTAATTTGATCTGTCCAGGCGTCAATAGCTGCCCAGTCCCGCAGGTCCCCAAAACGGCCCCCGGTGAGCCGGAACAGGATCCGGAGGATAAACGGCATCTGGTGGGCCTTGTAGACACCGGAGAACACTCCGTGGCCAAGGAGGGCAACGTCCGTGAACAGAACTCGTTGCAGTCGCTTTTGTTGCAGTGCCGCACCGCGTTTGCGAAACGGCTTTGGCAGAGCCTCGGACATCCCCACACTGAAGGCCCAGACTGACCGCTTGGCCAGTTCGGACGCATGCTGGGTCAAGAAGAGCATCGCCGGGGCCAACCACGCCTGGTTGTGGATGGCGCTGCCGACTACGACAGCTCCATAGCCGGAGATGGACTGCACGTCCTCCACCGGCCGGCACTCGACCTTGCCCAGTGCAGCCGCCATCCGGGACGCTACATGTTGGGCTATCTCCCGGGTAGATCCCCCCCGCACTTGCGTAGACAACGAGAACGGCCATGGTGGAGCCTCCTACTTCCACCCACCATTCTCATGCAACGCGCTGCGACTCGAACGTGCCATAAGTCCCGGCTTGGACTGAGGAAATAACGGGAGGTAGATCATCAGGGCAAGCCCGATAAACAGCAGGGCGAAGGCCAGGAACGCAGCCATCAACGTAAGGGACGCATCAGGGTCTGCCTTGACGTACATCACCACGGCCATGGACGCTACCGACGCCGACAGAAACGCGTAGCCGGTCAGCAGCGGATACATGATCTTCAGTGCCCACCTTGCACCCACGAGCAAGCCGGCTCCTGTTGCCACAGCCGCTGGCACGACAATTCCCAGGTCCATCAGCTTCACCATCCAAAAGGGAGTGGGGCTGGACGAATACTCCGTCAATGCTGCGGGATTGGTCCATGCCGCCAGCAGGGACCGCAGATGCTGGCCCACCACCAGGAACGCCGCCACCACCAGCAGTGAAAGAGCCGCTGTCGTTCGGACTGCGCTGGAAGGCGAAGGCAGCTCCCTGGGTATCGCAAGGAGCGAAAGGACAACCGCCGCCTCGGCAAGGATGAAGACAGCCAGCAGCAACGGGAACCAATACTCCACATTTCCCGGGAGCCGAAGATACTCCTGCCCGATAACCACTTGCGCGTAGGTGTAGATGGCATAAACACCAATGCCGCCGCCGAGAAGTTGCCCCGCGCTATGGTCACGGAACACGAGAACAGCGGCCAGGATCGCGGCCGGGAAAACAACGAAAAGCGACGCCGCGTCACTGCCCAGCAGCTGGTTGACCGTCGTATCCGACGTCCGGTACTGCATGAAGCCGAACCCCAAAGGTCCCATCAGCGACGCAGCAGCCATGGCCAATCCCAAGGCGGCCAGAACGGGCACCAGCACCCGTCTCATCGCCCGCCGCTGTCCCCGGACGTCCGTTGCAGCCAAACCGGCAGTGTCTTTCATCATGAGCACCTCCAGCACCGAGGATAGGCAAGGGTATTCAGCACTGGATAGAGCCGAATGGCTCGGAAATCACTGCAACGCCTGCTGTCCGAGCGCCCCTACCTCCCGGCTCCCGGCTGCCCCACATTCCCGCTCCCGTCCCTGCCCGCATCCCCTGGTTCAGCAGCGTCAGGAGACAGCGCACCCGGCTCAACTGCAGTTGCCTGCGAGAGCAGCGCCCGCAACTCCTCCAGCAGCTCGAGCTGCCGACTGTTGACGGCCATCAGGAGGTCAATTTCCGCTTTGGACTGCACATCCGTTTCATAGTCATGGCGTGCCATGGCCGCGGCAATGGCGTCCTGGCGCTTAGCCGCGATTAAGAGAATGGCGCCCTGCAGCCCGGCCAGCATCGAGAGGAAGAGGTTGAGGAGGATAAACGGATACGGGTCCCACGCGGCTGCTGCCAGGACATACGAGTTGACCACGCCCCATAACGCCATGAACGTGATAAACAGGCCCACAAAGGTCCAGCTGCCCATACCGTTGCGGAGGACATCCGCCGCGCGCTCACCTCGGCTCAAACTCTCCTTATGCCGAACATGCCAAGTACTTCTGCGCTCGCTCATGTGCCTAGGGTATGCGGGCCGCCCAGATTGTTCCTCCCACGCTTGTCGGCAATGGGCTCGCCCCGCTGACACAGTAATTGATCCGCCACAAAACTTTCGCGAACCGACGGTTGGTGTTGACCCCCAGTCCCGGAACGCCATCCTGGAATCGGTGGACGGACTCGCCACGGAAGGAATGGCGGTGCTGTACACCACGCATTACATGGAAGAAGCCGAGCGGTTGTGCGACCGGATCGCCATCATTGACGAGGGCCGGATCCAGGCGGAGGGAACCCGGAACCAGCTGGTTGAGCTGACCGGCGGGGTGGACCGCATCGACCTGCGGGGCAGCGGAAACACCAGCGCCGCTGCCACAGCGCTGCGGCAGCTTCCCGGGGTGCAGCACGTCGACGGCGGCGGGTCGGGTTTGACCTTGACGGCCCACAACGGCCCGGGCCTTCTTGAATCCGCCGGTGTGGGCGCTCCTGCAGCGGCAGCAGCACTGGAGCAGGCGAGAAAAGCGGTGGAACGGCCCCGCGTGGAGGTGGTGGACACCAACGATGTCACTCAGGCCTTCCAGGGACTAGGCAGGTTTGATCTTGGTGCCGCACAGCAGCTCCTGCTGTTCGTCTTCCTGAGTTCTCTCACTGGTGCAGCTACCCTGATCAAGGCCCGCCGGCTTGGCGTCATCGCGCGCGTCATGGCTGCCCCGGTTTCAAGCTGGCAGGCGCTGGCCGGCCAGGCGTTGGGACGGTTCGGTATCGCCGCGGTCCAAGGCGGTTACATCATGATCGGAACCGCCTTGCTGTTCGGGGTGGACTGGGGCGATCCCCTGCTGGCCGGGCTGGTCCTCGTGCTCTTCTGCGCAGTCGCGGCCCCGGCAGCGATGGTGATTGGTTCAGTAATGGATAACGACGGCGCCGCGTCGGGTGTGGGGTAGGGCTGGGCCTGGTGCTGGCTGGCCTGGGAGGAACCATGGTGCCGCCGGAGTTCTTCTCCGACACGCCTTCGCGGACATCCAGCGGCACGACGGCACACTGATCGATATCCTTCCGCAGCTGGGCGTCCTCGCCGCCATGGCACTTTCCTTGTTGGCGCTCGGATCATTCCTGCTCCAGCGCAGCCTCAGCCGGGCACTGTGACGCGAGCCCAGGTCCAGCCGGTTCTTACGGTCCGTGCACTTTGTCCTGTCCGGTGGTGCGGGCACGGAAGCCGTAGACCAGCAAGCCGATGCCCGCCAAGATCATCACCGTCACGACGGCGAAGTCCTCGGCGATAAACAGAGCCGCGGACTGGAGAACCAAGATCGCACTCACCATTCCGAGCACGGCAGCAGGAATGAGGGGCCACTTCATTCTGCCGGTGCCATCAGCGGCCTGCACCGGGATCAGGGAAAGTAGACCGAAAGTAGCTGCCAGGCCCAGGAACAGGACGGTGGCAACAGGCGTGCCCTGCAGCTCCTCGGGGAGCGTCACAATGACTGCCAGTGTGAGCATGACCCCGCACGGAATGAGGGCCCACCAGTTGGCCCTTTCACGCACGTAAACAGCTCCGAACCCGGCAGCCATGAACAGGAACAGAAGTGCCCCGACGGCGCGGCTGTCCGTGAGTTGGGTGGCGGCGGCAACTGCGGCCAGTCCCAGGAACACCGAGCCGGGGATTGCCGCCCACCAGTTCTCGCGCCGGCGGACAAAGAGGGCTAGGAATACCCCTCCCACCGCGGTGAACATCAGCGCTGGTACGTACGCTCCGCTCTCCACAACGCCGAGTCGGTCCAGGAGCAACAGCACGCCAACCGACATCAGGATGATGCCTGCGATGATGGTTGTTGTTGTCGATTTCACCTGTGCCTCCCGGAATTCGGCGAGCGCCCCGCCACTCTTGCTTATCTCAGGCTAAGGTTCCGCCGGAAGCGGATGTAGGGCACAAAGCCCCCCGTTCAGCTGGCCTAGAAACCCGACGAGCTGCCGGAGCCGGAAAAGCTTCCACCACTGCTTCCATAGCCGGTGGTGCTGCCGCCACCGCCCCGGGCCTCGCTGACGCTGCTGACCCCCGTGTTGAGCCCGGAACTGAAAGTGGCGACCGAGAAGAAGTTATACGACGGGTAGACCGTGCCCAGGATACTCGGCTCGTAGGTGCGTCGGCGCTTATGGTTGACGCCATCCTGCGCCGCCTCTATTTCCTTGCGCATCAACTCCGCTTCACGTTCATTCTTTGCATAGCCTTTAATGACGGTTTCGGCGTGGTTTTCAAGGAGAACCGCCAGGCGGGACCGGGCGTCATAAAGGCGGTCCAGCGCCTTCTCCGGAGTGATACTGCCGTCGGACAGCTCCGCAGTCCACCGCTCGATCTCCCTAAGGCTTTGATCCCGGAAGGACCGAAGTACGGCCGCTGTTGCCGAATCCCCCTGGGCATGACGCTTGGCGAGGAGCTGTTCCAGCCCGGCCAGATCGCCGCGGAAGGGTGCTAACTGACGGTCCCACGCAGTGGGCCACGTGTTGGCGCGGTTTAGCAGAGCATTGGTGTCCGCGATGACATCGTCAAGTGCGTCGAGCTCGGCAGCGGCGTCTGCGTATTCCCGGGCGAGTTTTAGATTCTTGCGCCGGCTCAACTGGCGTTTCGACAGGGCATGTACCCTGTTGGACAGTTCGCTGGCCGAGTTGTAGCGGTTCAGGAAAGTGCGGTGCTTCTCCAGCACCTGGCTTCCATACCTCGACGATTCAGGAATCGTGCCGGCATTCAGTTCCGTCACTTCAAGATCCATGCTGACATTTGCATAGCTTTGGTCCCCGCGTTCAACCTCCTTCCGGCCAGCAGACCTGGTGACGGCCCGCACAATGATCCAGGCTCCGGCCCCCAGTGCTGCGGTTCCCGCTGTCACCCAGGCCGTGATCAGGAACGCAGCAGAGCGGTACCACGGCTGATTGATGAGCTCGGCAGCACGCCGGACCCCCGCGATGGTTCCGTCGGTCCACTGGGCGTCGCGCAAGAGGTCCCTCGCCGCATCCTGGATATCGGTCCGCTGGTCCAGGGATACCTTGCGGTCTTCACCCATGTAGGTGCCAACATGGCGTCCGGCCGGGTCGAGCGCGAAGATGAACAGCCCGTCCGCCCACTTCTGACCGTCCGCGCTGATCCACTCCGGGTGCTCAGTTCGCGCGAACCGCAGGACCTCTTCATTGAGGTTGTCTCCTGCCGTTCCGTTGTAGGTGTACACCACGACCCGGGTGGGCTCGTAGAACTCAACGTCCTCAAGCGCCCGGACCAACGTGTTCCGGTCCAACACCCCTGCGGTGTCTTGAACCTCGATGGACGCAGGCGGAATCGCAAAGGCGGCGGCTGTGCCGCCGAGCAGCATCACAAGTAAGGCCAGCAGTGAACCGATAACTCTGCGCACTGTGCTGCCTCTTCCTGCCTCCGGCTGCTGCCTCAAATCGCGTTCCACCCGTTATCGGATGCAAGCACCACGCCATTGATGTTCGAGCCGTCCCGGCTCAGGAGGAATGTGATTCCAGCGGCCAATTCACGTTCGGCCACCAGTTTGGCCAGGCCCTCTTCGCTGAGGTCACTGGCCACCGCCCGGCCACCTTCACGGGCAACGTGCAGGGCGGTCCCAAGTCCTATGCCCGAAGCTGCCCCAGTGACGATGGCGGTCTGGCCCTCGAACCGGCCGGGTGTGGGACTTTCCTGCGGGATGGCCACGGGAAGCTCCTCGTTCGTCATAGTCGGTTATTGCGTCCCGCCGCCACGTGGTGCTCTGATTGGATGCGCGCGGACCACGTGAATGCCTGGATACGGTCAGACCCCCATGCACTCAGGATGGGGTCCCGAAAGAAGCCGAAACAGTGCCGAAGGTCCCCCGGAGCGGCGGTGGTCGGCGGTGGATTGGATCAGAGGTGAAGGAGCCATGCGGGAACCGGGCTGCATCGTGGCAGGATACGACGGTTCTGAGGAGGCCGGGGCGGCCGTCCGCTGGGCAGCGCACCATGCACGCCTGCGCGGCTCTCCCCTGCGTGTGGCCCACTCTTCCATCTGGCCGCTGCTGACCAGCAAACTGGGCCCGGTTCCAGGTGTTGCTGACAGCGGGCTGGAACGTTACGCCGAAGCAATCCTTGAAGAGGGAGTCAACCTTGCCAGGTCGGCTGCGCCTGAGCTGACCGTTGAAGGCACACTGTTACACGGATTGCCCGCATCCCATCTCGCCCGGGTATCTGCCGGTGAGCAGATGCTGGTTGTGGGAAGCCGCGGTTTAGGCGGGTTCCTGGGACTGCTTGTAGGATCCGTCAGCCTGGAGCTGGCAGCCACCGCCGACTGCCCCGTTGGTGTCATCAGGTCCGATCACCACCCCGCAGGTCCCGTCGTCGCCGCCGTCGATGGATCAGGATCCCCCACGGCCGTGGAAGATGCCTGTGCCGTGGCCGCAGCATCCCAGGCCGGTTTGACCATCGTGCACGTCCGCCACGCGCCGCCCGGATACCCGCCGCCGTATCCGCCTGACAGCCTGGCCGCTGGGACGGCGGCCGAAAAAGTTCTCAGCGCCGCCATTGACCGGGCACGTACCCTTGCTCCCGGCATCCGGGTCGAAGGCAGCGTCCTCACCGACACGTCGGTCCCCCATGCCATTCTCAAGGCCTCGGCAGAGGCACGGCTGCTGGTTGTGGGCACCAAAGGACACGGGCTTATCAGGGAGACCATAGGTTCAACCGCGCACGCGGTTCTTCACCACGCGCCCGGACCTGTCCTCATCTCCCGCCGCGGCGCGGGAAGCGTGGATGACGAAGTTGCCACCGCTGGGTAGTCACGTTCCGCAATGACTATCCCCTGGATGTGGCGACGGTCTCCACGAGGTGGAGGAGCCTATGACGAAGTTGCCACCGCTGGGTAGTCACGTTCCGCAATGACTATCCCCTGGATGTGGCGACGGTCTCCACGAGGTGG
>NZ_JBDGJZ010000001.1:0-274037 GCF_057656635.1 Arthrobacter sp. Soil_C_49 | reverse complement strand
TGGAGGAGCCTATATTACCCACGGGGAGCCATGTGCGCCTGCGGCGCCCTCCGCGCACGTATCAAACACGGACTCGGCTGGCGGGCCCGTGTCCCGGAACACCTGGAAACTGTCTCGCTCCTACCCCCCGCTGATCCTTCGCCACACCCAAGCCGCCAACCGAGTCCTAAGGGGCCAGGCTGCACACAGGGAAGCACTCTGCGGGGACTTAGGACCCTTTCCATGAGGGCAACCATCACCCATTCTTGAGGTGATGCACTGGGGGCACGCCAGATACTAGGAGCAGCAGTGAAAGCCATCGTTTACGGCGGGCCCGGGAAGAAGTCCTGGACCGATGTTCCCGATCCGTCAATCAGGAACCCCAGTGACGCCATCGTCAGAGTCGATACCACCACCATCTGCGGAACCGACCTGCACATCCTCAAAGGCGATGTACCAGCAGTGCAGGAAGGGAGAATCCTGGGCCATGAAGGAGTGGGGACCATCACCGAGGTAGGCTCCTCCGTCACGACCCTGAAACCCGGAAACCGGGTCATTATCTCCTGCATCAAGTCCTGCGGCCACTGTGCCAACTGCAAGACCGGGCTCTACTCGCATTGCCTGGGCGATGAAGGGGCGTCAGGCATCGGGTGGGTCTTCGGCCACCTGATTGACGGTACACAGGCCGAGTATGTCCGCGTCCCCTACGCCGAAAACTCCCTTCATCTGTTGCCCGAAGGTGTCAGCGACGAACAAGCCGTCATGCTCTCGGACATTCTCCCCACCGGCTTCGAAATTGGGGTCCAGTATGGCCGGGTCAAGCCCGGAGACACGGTAGCGGTAGTTGGTGCAGGCCCGGTGGGGCTGGCGGCGATCGCCACCGCGGGGCTGTACGGCGCAGCCACAGTCATCGCCATAGACCTGGACCGCAACCGCCTGGAACAATCACGCCAATTCGGCGCCACCGACGTCGTTGTGTCGGGAGATGCCGACTGGAGGGACCAGGTGCTCTCGCATACGGACGGGCAGGGCGTTGATGTAGCAATTGAGGCCGTGGGGATCCCTGCCACTTTTGACATGTGCACCGAAATTGTCCGGCCGGGCGGCACCGTGGCCAACGTCGGCGTACACGGCAAATCAGTGGAACTGCACCTGGAGAGGCTTTGGATCCAGAACGTCAACATCAGCATGGGCCTGGTGAACGCCAATACGACTCCGATGCTGCTTAAACTCGTCGCCCAGAAAAAACTGCCGGCAGAAAAGTTCGCGACCCACCATTTCCGGTTCGACGAGTTCATGGACGCCTATGACACGTTCGGCCGGGCAGCAGAAACAAACGCCCTGAAAGTAGTTATCAGCAGATGAACAACCACTAGGCTTCGCATGCCGATGATTGCCTCCCGTCGGGCTGAAAAATCCACTATGTGATGGGGAGTCTCGGCCGTGACGCGATCCGCACTGGCCTCCTCGCGCCGGGGGCGCTCTCTTCTAGCCCCCGTACAGCGGGCGCACTTGGGTAATCATCTCGTCGATGAACAGGTTCTGGTTGTCAGCGCTGCCCAGGCTGATTGTGTCAACGTGATCGGAGCCCACTAGGACGGCCCGAACGGTACCCACCCGTCGGACGTCCGGGGATGATGTTGTGAGGGTGTCTAGGGGTTCTTGGCGTGGTTTCTGGGTCTGTGAAAACACTGCCGCGGGTTGGGACGATACCCGGGGTCCCGGTTGTTGGAAGCTGGCGTCTGGCGGAGTAGTGCGTCAGAGGTAGCTGCAGATTTGTTCGGGATCGCAGCTTGCGTCGGTCCCGGACGCGGCAGTGGCGTGAAGGCCGGCGACGATGGATCGCAGCGCCATTAGTTCAGAAATCTGGTGGTCCAGTTCGGCCAGCTGGTTGGAGAGAAGGTCTTGGACGTGGGCGCAGGGGGCTTCTCCGGCGTCACGGAGGCTAAGAATTTCGCGTATTTGGGTCAGGGCGAGGCCTGCGGCCCGTCCGCGGCGGATGAATTCGAGCCTGGCCACGGAGTCGTCATGGTAGTCCCGGTAGCCGTTAGAGGATCTTTTCGCTGCCGGGAGAAGCCCGCTGTCCTCGTAGAAACGCAGCGTCTTGGTTGTCATCCCTGCCGCTGCCGCGGCCTCACCGATACGCATCATGAACTCATTTCTTAGCAGGCGGCCAGGACGGCGATTCCTTGACATTCCAGTGTAGGGGAAGGTTGAGAATGGGATGCAGAGCTGGTCTTCGGTTGAAGGCTGCACATGGCGGTCGGTTGAGCAACAGGTGTGCTGGCGGCTGCTTCCCTTCCATCTTCAGGAGTCCCTCGTGTCGGCAGCATCTTTCGATTATGACCTGGCCATTATCGGTTCCGGCGGGGCTGCTTTCGCTGCGGCCATCCGGGCAACCAGCCGTGGCAAGCGGGTGTTGATGGTGGAGCGCAGCACTGTGGGAGGCACGTGCGTGAACACGGGCTGCATCCCGTCCAAGGCCCTGCTGGCCGCCGCGGAAGCCCGCCATGTCGCCCTCGATGCTTCCGGACGGTTCCCCGGTATCAGCACCTCCGCAGAGCCGGTGGATATGCCCGAACTGGTCGCCGGGAAGCGCTCACTGGTCGAATCCATGCGGTCAGAGAAGTATGTGGATCTCGCCGCGGGCTATGGATGGAACCTGCAGCGGGGGACGGCGGTGTTCGCCGGAACCGCAGCCGCACCGGTTTTGAACATCACCGCCCCGGGCGGAACCACCGAGACAGTCAGCGCGGAACACTACCTGGTCGCGACCGGCTCCACCCCCTGGATCCCTGAAGTGCCGGGAATGGACGAGGTGGATTATCTGACGTCCACGAGTGCGATGGAGCTGCAGGACGTTCCCGCTTCGATGCTGGTGGTGGGCGGCGGGTATGTGGCGCTGGAGCAGGCGCAGCTTTTCGCCCGGCTCGGCACGGAGGTGACCATCCTGGTCCGGTCCAAGCTCGCCTCGGCCGAAGAGCCTGAAGCCGGGCATGCCCTCGCCGGTGTCTTCGCCGATGAGGGCATCCGGGTCGTCCGTCGAGCGACAGCGTCCTCGGTCCGGACCGATGAGGTGTCGGGGGACGTGGTCGTGGATGCTTCCGTCTCAGGAGGAAACGAGGAATTCAGGGCCGCGCGCCTGCTCATGGCAACAGGCCGGCGCCCGGTCACGGAGGATTTGAACCTTTGCATGGTCGGCGTTGAAACCGGGGACCGCGGGGAAGTCCTGGTCGACGGGAGCCTTCGCAGTACTAATCCGAGGATCTGGGCCGCGGGTGATGTGACGGGTCACCCGGAGTTCGTTTATGTCGCCGCCGCGCACGGGGCCCTGATGGTGGAGAACGCCTTTGAGGGTGCCGGGCGTGAGGTCGATTACCGGCACCTGCCCCGGGTCACGTTTACCAGCCCTGCCCTGGCCGCTGTCGGGATGACGGACAAGGAAGCGAACCAGGCAGGGATCCGGTGCATGTGCCGGGTTCTGCCGCTCAAATTTATCCCTCGCGCGCTGGTGAACCGTGATACCCGCGGCTTCATCAAGATCGTTGCCGACGCGGACACGGGTCGGATTGTAGGGATCACTGTCGTGGGTAAGGACGCCGGGGACATCGCCGCCGCAGGGATTTACATTCTGGAGGCCGGGATGACCGTTGATCAGGTCGCGAATCTCTGGAGCCCCTATCTGACCATGGCCGAAGGCATCAAGATAGCAGCCCAGTCCTTCACTACTGACGTCTCCAAACTGTCCTGTTGCGCGGCATGAAGTGGTCAACGACAACCTATGTGTTCGTGGGGCGGGCGGCCGCGGCTACCTTTTAGTGCGCGTTCCTTGTCAGGCTGTGGGCGAGGCGGTAGGAATCGGTGCCGGTTTCGATGATGGTGCCGTTGAACGTCAGCCGGTCAACGATCGCGGCGCAGAGGCGCGGGTCGGTGAATGTCTTGGTCCAGCCGGAGAACGACTCGTTGGAAGCGATGGCGATGGAGTTCTTCTCTTCGCGTTCGGTGAGGACCTGGAAGAGGAGTTCGGCGCCGCGCCGGTCCAGTTCCATATAGCCGAGCTCGTCAATGCAGAGCAGGTCCACTCGGCCGTATCTGGCGATGGTCTTGGCGAGGACTTTGTCGTCGGCGGCTTCGACGAGTTCGTTCACGAGCCGGGTGGCCAAAGTGTATTTGACCCGGTATCCCTTCTCCGCCGCGGCGGTGCCCAGCCCGATAAGCAGGTGGGATTTGCCGGTTCCGGAGTCCCCGATCAGGCATAGCGGTGCACCTTTTCGAATCCATTCGCCGGTAGCGAGGGTATGGATGGTAGCGGGGTTGATGTTCGTGTTCGCGTCGAAATCGAAATCACCGAGCCATTTATCCCGGGGAAAGTTCGCGGCTTTGACGCGTCGGATTGAGGAGCGACGGTCCCGGTCATCGCATTCGGCCAGCAGCAGCTCGGCCAGGAAGCCTTGGTAAGAGAGTTGTTCCTTCCCCGCGACGGTCAGAGCTTCGTCCAGAACCGCCCGGATGGTGGGCAGGCGCAATCGGCGGCATGCTTGGTCCACGGCCGCGACCGCGGCCTGCTCAGTCAGACCGCGGCGCCGTCGCAGGGTTGGGGTGATGGTGGTGGCCGGTGCGGTGGGGCTCATGAGATGTTTTCCTTCGACGCGGTTCCTGCGGAGTGTTCGGTGCGTTTGGCCAGCAGCTCGTCATAGGCGCTGATCGCCGGGAGCGGCCGCTTGTCTGGAGGGAGCCCGGCGATGACCGCCGCCGGGTCCATCAGCCGGCGCTGGGTCAGGCTGACAACTCGTTGCACTTTCGCTTCAGCATGAGCACCGCGATGACGGTCAGGACGGGACCCACCAGCAGGGATGCTGGAGGCATGTCGGCGGCCTTCAACCGCCACGACGTCGGCACTGACGGCACCTACTCCAAGGGCTGCGGTGATCCCTGCCTCGATGTCTTCGGCTTCCATCGATCGGTGCAGCAGCAGGACGTCAATCAGTTCACGGGTCCCCGCGGCATCACCGTTGACCCTGCGCGAGGCAGACCAGAAGGCGTCATGGGCGCTGGTGAAAGCACCCGACTCCCGCGCCCTGGCCAAAGCAGTGGAACCAGGCAAAGCGCCGGGCTTGGTCTTGAGGACCTCCAGATAATGGTCCAACTGGACCGACTGCCCGCCCTTGGCAATAATCCGCTGGTGCCGGGCCGCCACCGCGCGGCCGTCGAACACCACAACTTCGGATGCCCGCAATGAAACCCGGACCCGCCGACCGATGAACCGTGCTGGCACCGAGTACTTCACCATCCGCACGGTGATCATTGAGGACCGGTCCACTCTCGGGTTCAACACCAGACCGGGATCGAACTCGTCGGCCGGCAACGGTGCCAGGAACGGGCGCTCGGCGGCGAAGTCCTGGCCGATAGTGCGGATCCTGCCATCAATCCGCCGCTGATCGTCTTGAACCTCCCGGCTCCGGATCCAGTCGTTGAGCTCATCAAGGGACCTCGCCACGGGCATCGGGGTCAGCCGGTTGCGGCGGAACCAGCCCACCTCGCCCTCGACCCCGCCTTTCTCGTGAGCGCCGGCAAGACCTGGCTGGCAATAAAAGGCATCAAATCCATAGAACGAGCGAAACAACACCCACCGGTCATTCTCCAGGCGGTTCCGCCCCTGACCGAACACCACGGCCCTGACGGCACTGGTGAGGTTGTCATAGCGGATATGTTTGACCGGCACGCCGCCGATCTCGTTGAACGCCTCGACGTGGCCTTCCAGAAACGCTTCCTGGGCCTGGGTGGGGTAAATCCGGTGGATGGCTTTGCCGGAGTGAGAAAGCCGGAAGATGAACATGTGGCATTTCGTCTTTACCCCGTCCAGCACGATCCAGACTTCACCGAAGTCCACTTCCGCTTCCGCGCCCGGGGCGTGCTCCTGAGGAACAAATACCTCAACCCGGCGGCCGGCCTCCACATCGATCTGCGCCCGGCGGACCCGAACGTAGTCACGCACCGTCGAATACGACAACTCGTCCGCTCCATGCTCCTCGATGAGCCGGGCAAGAATCCTCCGGGCAGTGTGACGCTGCTTCCTCGGCGCCGTCGTGTCCTCGACGAGCATGGCGTCGATCGTCGGTTTATAAGGATCAAGCCGCGGCGAGGACCGTACAGGAGTTTTACGCTCTGGCGGGACCGGGGAACTTAACGCCTTACGCACGGTTTTCCGCGCCACCTGGTGCCTGCGGGCAAGCTCCCGGATTGACGCGCCCTCCACCCGGGCATCCCTCCGAATCTGCGCGAACAACTCCACTCTTGACCCCATCCCGGCCCTCCCGTCGTCGATCCAACACTGGATGGATCAACGTTCACAGGTGGGTACCATTCAAGCCGTCATTAGGTTCGGCATGTCCGGCTGGTGGGTACCGTTCGGGCCGTCCTAGTGGGCTCCGATCAGACTGTCATACTCACCAGGCCGTGCCCTCCCTCAAGCCAGACCAGCTTCTTGTCCGGGGCCGTCAGGGCGTTGTAGTACTCCTCCACCAGGGAGGCCATGGCGTTGACGTCGTGCCGGCCGACGAAGAAGTACACCGGCACCTGCAGCTCCGTCGCTTGTTCTTTGAAGTCCAGGCCCTCCAGTTGCGGGTACACCACGTTGAATGTTTCGATCAGTCCCCGCGTATGGTTGATTTTGTCAATGTAGCCGTATTCGGGGACGAAGAACGGGATGACGGGAACGATGACTGAGAAACGCGGAGTTCCCATGATCTCGTTGAGCACGTCCAGGAAAGCCACGTAGGGTGAGACGACGTTGTCCCCGCGGTAAGGCGGCGGACCGTTGCGACGCAACTCTGCCGCCCGCCCCGTGTCGCCCTGCTCGTCGAGATGCCGCAACGCCAGCTCGTAGCCCATGCGGTCGTTCTCCGTGGTGTTCACCATCTGTCCGCTGCTGACGAAGGCGTGATACAGCTCCGGGTGTTCCTGGATGAGCCAAATGCCGATGATGCTCGACCACGACACACCGTAGATGAAGACTTTCTGCTGCCCGAACCGTTCCCGCAGCAGGTTGGTGAGGGCCACGGCGTCGGCCACGTACCGTTCCTTATCCAGTTCGTTGAAGGGAACGGCGCCGTAGGACTTCCCGGTGCCCGGCTCGTCCCAGCTGACCACCGTGAACTGCTCCTCGAGGGGCCGGAACTCCGGGGCGTTGAAAAATCCTCCCCCGCCGGGGCCGCCCATTCCAAGATTGAGCAGCACCGGGTTGGACGTGTCCTTGCCCCGGACCATAATCCACTGCTCGCTGCCGTTCAGCTCCACTTTCTCAACGTCCGCGATGCTGGCGGACAGGGGGCGGCCGTCCGCGGCGGTGATCGGCGCCGTCGTCGTGAATACCTGTGAGGCGGTGACCGCAGCAGCGGCAACCAGCACCAGAATCCCCACCCCGGCCGGCTGGGCGAACGGCTGCCGGCGGCGGGCCACCAGCCAGACTACCGCCGCCAGCCCCACCAGGAGCAGAGGAAGCCAGACCGGGAATGGCACCCCCGTGGTGAGTGGCAGCAGCACCACCGGCAGGAGCAGTACGGCTGCAGCGACCAGCGCGAGAGCCGTCTTCCAAGCGACAATCCGACGGCGCGGCGACGAGGCCTGCCGTTCAGGATCAATGACGCGGCTGCTTGATGATGTCCAGTGGGAGTTCACGGCACAGGGAAAAGGCTCGAAAAATCATGATGGCTTGGGGCATATTCAAGAATCCCGTCCGTGGTAACTGGATTGAAGGGCTAAAGGTCCCGAGTACGGACATCTCTAGTTTCGGGCACTGCAGCTTATGTCTTCGGGAACCGGGGTTCGCCGCCCAACGCGGACACCGGACGGGCTATTTCGAGCGCAAGGATGGCCAATGAGCTGCCCGCACCAGGTGCTGATTCAGGGGTCCGGCTCGATGCGCCAGTGCTCGACGGCGGTCGGTTGGTCAGGTTGGAATACACCCCGACCTGACATCACGCGTCCGAGCGCGCCGGATGTGTGAGTCGGGCACGTACACGTTCCTTGAAGCAGACGTAAGTGAAGACACTGTCCACACCCCGTTTGGCAGGACAGCCAGAGCACCCCGAGCTCGCGTGATGCCAGGGAGCAGCCTTCCAAGAAAGTTTTGCACCAAAATCGGCTGGGTCATGTAGTACCCACTACCCCGAACCATGAATAGGTGTTGGCCACCCCCGGCCAACCCGACAGAACCGGAACGAGGAACCGTAACCCAGAACCACAGCAGGCGGAAGGCCCACCAGCCAGGGTCCTGATCCCGCCCCCCCAACACACCTGAACAAGCCATCGCGGCGGCCAGGCCACAGCCTGCGCACCCAGCGTCAGAGGGACCCCACCACAAGGCATGTCAACACGTCAAAGCAAAATCGCCCCTGACGAGGGAAATCTGTCGTGCCCGAAGTGGGCCTCGAACTGTCTTCCGGCCCTTGCAAACACTGGGAATTCCCGAAAACATACGAAATTGGAAGCAGTCCGAGAACACTAATACCCGATCCGAGGCAAAGACTGTGGACAATGTCCACAGCCCGATTTTCACCCTCGTCGACCTGTTCAACCTACGACCGCACCCCGCACTGATGGGATGCGGTTCTTCTTCGTCCAGACGGACCTGGCTCGCATCTCAACAGGCCGTTGCCGTACAAAAATCCGACAAGGACCCACCTTCGTCGGAGGATTCTCGCCGAGCCACTTACCGCCCCGCGCGTTCCGAACCGTACTGATCTTGGTAGGTCATGCCGCTCGGTTCCTTGGCCTCAATGTACACACAGAAGTTCAATCGCTGCTTGTCATTCTGATACGTCCCACGATCGCTGGGCGGGACCTCCGCGCAACCAGGGCGCTACCGCGCCGACCCCGGAACCGAAAACTTCTTCACACTAATAGTGCAGCATTGCTCCGGGATGAAGTTTTCGCCCCGGCGCCGGTCCCCCAAGTTGCACTCCAGCCCCTCAACCCAGCGGTTGGTCCCCTACCAGAACGACGCCCACAACCAAAAACCGCAGAAGAGAACACAGCAACACACAGGGTGAAGGGAAACACTGGTCATGGAAAAGCTCACCATCACAACACCATCAGATGTCCTCAGCTTCATCGGACACACCCTGGGCTTCTGGCCACAGGAAAGCCTGGTCTGCATCACCCTGAACGAGAACAGCATCGGCGCGACCCTGCGCATCGACCTCCCCCGCCAACCAGGCCAGGAACTCCCCTACGCACGCACCGTCGCCCACTACCTCACGGCCGACACCACCGCCACATCGGTCATCTTCGCCGTGTACACCAGCGAAACCACCCACCCCGGACAGGCCAGACCGCAGGCCGGCACCATCGCCGCGCTCACCGGTGTCCTCGCCGAACAGGGCATCACCATCAGGGACGGACTCTTCGTCGGCGACGAAACCTTCTCCCCCTACGACGGCGAACCCGGCACCAGCCTCGCACTACCCGTGAACTCCACCCAAACCAGTGCAATCAACGCCGAATTCATCTACCGCGGCAGCTTCATCGAACCCACCGACCAAATCACCCTCCCCACCACCAGCCAGGAAACAACCAAAGCGGCCGCCGTCGAACACCACATCGAAACCATCACCACCCAACCCACCGACACTGCACTCCAGCAAGGCCGGAAACTCTGGGCCAACATGCTCGACTCCAACACCTTCCCCAGCGACGACGACTGCCACGCACTCGTCGCGCACTTGCAGTTCCCTGCCATCCGTGACCGGCTCATCGCAGACATCCCCGGAGTGGAAGAACCCATGCAACAAATACTCTTCGCCCAAACCGAACAAGCACCGAAATGGTCACGCATCGAATGGGCACAACAACTCCTCCTCCACGCCTACACCCGCACCAGCGCAGAACACGCAGCCCCCGTCCTCACGGCCATCGGCTACATCAACTGGTGGGAAGGCAGAGGCAGCAAAGCGCACCAATTCCTCCAACTCGCCCTCGACACCGACCCCGCCTACCGCCTCGCCCGCCTCAGCGACCAGATGATCGGATCCGGCCTCGTCGCCGGGTGGAACATGAACAAAGACACGGCCTACAAAACGCTGCCCTTCAACCTGCCTTGAAGCACTTCGGCCCAAGTTCAGTCAGGTTGATGCAACGTCGGTTAGGGGCCTTTACAACTGGCGGGGGCCGATCAACCGCTTCAGCTCACTATTCCAGCTGTCCACTTGCGGGATGGATTTCCTTTATCCCCTGGCCCTAGTTGAACCAGTGACAACGAATAAACACCAGGCACGTAGCGGACTCCTCGTCGGCGCTCGAACACCGCATGCCGGAAGGCGTTGATGCAAAGGCCGGGTAGTCGTCCAAAGGGTCGTACTTCTTAGGCCTGCGACCCACCACTGCACAGCACCGGGACTCCAAGCGGCTAACTTGCTAGGTGACAGCGCCCTGGTCTGGAACGAGGGTCTGGTCTAGGTGCTCGTTCGCTTTCCACATTCTGCTAGATAACTCTGGCTGAACCCTTCTCAAAGATGAACTGCAGGCAAGGTCACAGGATTCCAACGAGGAAAAGGCAAGCCGAAGTCATGCGTCTTCCAACGACCGCCGCTGGTCGCGTCGTAACGGGTGATCGCTCGGAATTTCAACCAGCACGATGCGCACTCCGTCTGGGTCCGTAATCCACATTTCCACCAGCCCCCATTGCTCCTTTTGCGGTTTGCGTATCACTGTGACGCCCTCTGCAAGCAGTCGCTGATGCTCAAGCTTCACGTCGCGGACCTGGATCCAAATCGCCATGCTGCCGTCGCGTGGATGGGTCGAATGTCCGCTGACTTCGAGAAAGCCGTTACCGAGGAAGAACACCAGGCCCGGCGCATCATCAGTCCCGAATTCCCGGTAGATTGCCAAGCCAAGCGTGTCCCGGTAAAAATGGTGGCTGCGCTCTAGTTCGGACGGATGAAGCAGGATGCGGCTTGCAAGGACTTCCATAGTCTCCATCTTGCCCTCGAGATTCGTGCTGCGCGTGCAGGTCGGGACGCCTTAGCCGCAACTCGTTGTGTGGCTGGCCGATGGCCCGTCGGATTGTTCCATCACCATCAGACGCGATAGTTCTTCTGCACTGGGCTTCTGCCCTGTTTCGAGTTCAATCTGCATTCTTCGCATCCCGACGATCTCGTAACGTTGCTCGACCGCCATGTCTGCCGCGAGATTACGTACTGCGGGGGACGCGCCGGCCTGCAGCACCTGCTCGGCCATCGTCAGCGCCCCTTGATGGTGTCGGATCATAGCGCTCAGGAACATCTCATCGAAAGAGCGGCCATGCGCTGAGGACAACGCAGTGACTTGGCTCGGCGTCAGCATGCCCGGCATATGGTGTGCATGCGGCTGCTCCTGTTCACCGTCATGCTCGCCAGGAACGGGTACACCGGCGTTCCGTAACCAGTCCGACATTAGGCTCACTTCGATTAGCTGACCCCGGGTGACTGCTGAGGCGAACTCTACGATTCGTTGGTCAGCCGCACGGTCGGGTGCAAGGGCGCTTATTTCAACGGCCTGTTGATGATGCGGGATCATCGCAGTAACAAATTGCGCATCACAGCCCGGTGATGCTTGGTCGGTCACCGCTGGCGCCCCGGGCTGCCTGCTTTCGTGATTGCCATGCTCGTGCCCACCCTTACCCTGCCCAGCTGGCAATGGGGTGCAACCGCTGAGCGCCGACGCTGCTAGAGCAGCACCTATGCAAAAGGACGTCGTCGCGACCAGCCCCGGCCAACGAATCGGCCGACGTGCACTGTGGGCGGCGGGAGAAAAAGACAGCGTGTTGGGGGATGCCATGGCTCCTTACCTTTCCTTTCGTTGCTTTTCAAGCAGGCCGATGCTGTGGCATGGGTTGTGGAGACGCCCCATGCCACAGCAGCTGTTATCCGACGTCTGTGATGCCGCTCTTCACCGTTGACGTCAGACTGAGCTACCGCCGTCGCGGTCTCACTTTTTGAAACGTGATGCAACGGGCGCAGGTTTCCCGATGCCTGTGAAGTTAGCTGTTGGACAAGCCGAGGTTGGGTTGTACTGCGCGAAGTAGTAGTCGTTGTACTCGGGGCAGGCTTCGGCACCCTTGAAGGGCCACGTGCCGTTCTTGAACTTCATCACGTGAAAGCCCTTGGCATCGTTGAGGAACCAGATCTCACCCCGCTCGGCGCGGACCACGGGGCGGGCACTTGTGCCCATTACAAGATTCACACCAGGGTTGTAATAACCGATTTCAACCATTCGACGGGGGTCACGGATGTCAAACACTCGCAGCCCAGCGTGAAATGAAGCGCAGGCGAGAATCGTCGGGTCGTAGAGGCGGTCGGGTGAACAATGGTGGACGCTGTAACCCAAAGCAACGGGGGCCCCCTCGCCCTTCACTTCCTCGCAGTGCTGAGGGAGGTGGACCTCAAGCAGTGCACGGCCAACCACCTTGGGTGCCCGCTCATCAGCTATGTCAATGATTCGCGGGTAACCGAAGTTGGCCCAGTTCTTGTCGTCGTGAATGCATTCCTGGCCCGCGAAGTCGAGCGAACCCGACCGTTCTCCGAATTGGATCAGGTGCGGTTGCCCGTTGTAAGTAACCCGATAAGCGCCTTGGCACCACAGGTTGTCCTCCAAGGGGAGCTTCTGAATGATCTGCGGCTGGGGTGCCTTGTGCCGCTTCGCGACCTGCTTGGTGTCGAGGATCATCATGGCATCCAACGTGGGGTCTCCGAGCTCGCAGGCGTAGGTCCGTGCCCCGTCCTCGGTTGTCACACCGCCATGGGTCATCGAGTCAAAGCCCCATGAGGCGAGCAGCCGCGGCTTGGCCGGGTCACTGATATCAACGGGAAACAAAGTTGGAATCGGATCTTTGGGCTCCGTGTACGCGGTGCTCATGTAATAGGTCTCGCCATCGGGCGAGAACCAGCCCTCGTGACCAGCGGCCGGTGTCATATCGGTGCTGGAGAGCAGCCGGGGATGGCGGCAGTTCTCGGAGATGTCGTAGATGTCCAGCCACGCTGCATTTCCTGTGGCCTCTGGATACCTGTTGGTGTATCCGGTTGCTACGAGAAGCCCTCGTTTGGCGTTGACTCGTAGGGACTCTCCGGGGTCCAGCATTGCCGGCGTCGTGAGGATGGCAGTAGCAACAGGCCGCTGAGGATCCGAGGCGTCGAGTACCTGCGTACCAGTGCCCCCCGCTCCTAACGTGCTGGATATGCCGTAGTACGCACAATTCTGGTAGGTGTCGAGAGAGGATGCCGCCTGAATCGGCGATGCACCAACATAGTTGCCCACCACTTCCAGATTGCAGTTGTACCCTTGTCCAGCCCGGCCCGACAGGATGTCTATGGGCGGGACCCGGCCCTGCAGACCGGTTTCCGGCTTATCATCCGTCTGGCACCCCAGTTGAGGGACTGCCTCGCGCGGACCGAAACGAAGCTCATCGCCCGACGGAGTCTCGTCAGCAGACGAAAGCACCGGGAGATCCGATGCCGCCACCCCGGTGACGCCGACAACGGCGCCCCCTGCGACGAGCCCAACTGAAACCAGGCTTGCTAGGAGTAGTCTTCGTAAACTGATCTGCGATGAGTTCAGGTTTAATTGCATGGCTGCCCTATCTTCTTTGACGTTGGCACTTGGCCACCGTGCCTGAATAGGTATTCAGGCACGTATCTCCGGGGGTGTGTCATCTTGGGGAGTGGAAGGATCACAACAAAGGTTATGGGTGGGTTTCGCCTGCTTGCTACGGCAATTGGCGTCAACACTGCAGGATAGTGCGTCAAGTCACACCTACGCATCGGGGCAACGGAGCATAACTGCCGGGCTGTCGGTTTCGCAGCCTTGCCGGGAACTTTCGCAGGATGCTTTTTTGAGGAAAGCAACAGGCTACTTCGCCTTCCAGGCAGCAGAATCGGAAGACGGGTCCTAATCTTGCGCGGATGCCGCATTGGCCCCGGCCGCCAGCTTGAGATTAGTCCTCTCGTCGACAGCGGGCATCGCGATAACGGCGACAACGGTCAGTACGGCGCTGACCAGTACGGCCACGAAGACGGCAGTAGTCGCAGACACAATTGTCTGCGGATCGGAATCACCGCCGGGGACGCCGGCATATATCGAGTTAGCTACTGCCCCAAAAACAGCGACACCGATAGAGCTTCCAATCGAACGGGCAAAAAGATTAGTACCCGTGACTACGCCGCGCTCATTCCATTCGACGCTTGACTGGGCGGCAATGAGGATCGGGGTCGCTACCAGCCCCAGTCCCAATCCGACGATGAAACAACAGGCCGCCACAATCGGAACGTTGGGGGAAGAGGCCGTGAGCGTAAGGACCGATGTACCGATGACAGCGACCATGACACCAATCAGTGCCGTACTGCGATAGCCAATCCGGAAATAGAACCGGCCAGCCTGTGAAGCACTGATCGGCCAGCCGATCGTCAATGCTGCCAGGGCGAGCCCGGCCAGAACCGGGGAGGTCGAGAGGGATCCCAAGAGGAACGTGGGCACGTAGGAAGTAAGGCCGAACATGATTGCACCAATGCCGAAAGAGATCATTGACGTCGTGGCCAGCAGACGCCGGGACACTACCCACGGCGGCAGTACCGGCTCTGCTGCCCTCCTCTCGACAAGAACGAACACCGCGAACAGGAGTGCGCCGACTCCGAACACGGACATGCTGGTGACGGAGTTCCAAGCCCATGCAAGGCCGCCCTCGAGAGCCCCGAGGATCAGCAGACTAAGGGAAATAGTTAGCAGTAGCGCCCCCAAATAGTCCACCCGGTGCTTTGCGCGCTCGATACGTTCGTGGAACGCTCGGATCAGCATCCACCCGGCCAAGAGGCAGAGTGGGATGTTCAGAAGGAAGATCCCACGCCAGATGCCGAGCGACGCGAACAAGCCGCCTAATGTTGGGCCAGTGACTGAAGAAAGTGCCCACACGCTGGCAAGGTAGCCTTGCACCTTCGCCCGTTCAGTCGCTGTGTAGATGTCGCCGACGACGGTCATCGCCATCGGCAGGACTGCTCCCGCGCCCAGGCCCTGCAGCACGCGGAACGCGATGAGGGCTGGCATGCTCCACGCCACTCCGCAGAGGATCGAACCGAGGAGGAAAAGACCTATACCGCTAAGGATGATCGGCTTACGCCCTACGACATCCGAGAGCTTCGCATAGACGGGCACGGAGACAGCCTGCGCCAGCAAATAGGCCGAGAAAAGCCAGGGAAAGGAAGTGAAGCCGCCGACGTCATGCACGATCGAAGGTACAGCAGTCGCAACGATCGTCGAATCAATCGCCACCAGGCCTGACGACACCATTAAGGCAATAAGAATGGGGCCCCGCCGGGACCGAAATCCGACTCCGTCGGCAGTCGCTGTCGTCACTACCAGCTCAATGTCTCCATGGTTGTGCCGTACGGGACTTTTTCACTCAGGCTGACGGTAAAGGTCTCTGGGCTGCTACGCGTCACCAGCATGCCCTGCTTCCGCAGTTTCGCATTCTCAAGCAGCTTGCCCACCGCATTCTCGAGCCGCTGCTCCAATTCGGCGCGCCGCTGAATGGTCAAAGTGATAGAATTCTCCGAAATGTAATTCATTGCCGTCGAAATACCTTCCAAAAGTGATGTTGCTCTTCGAACCGAGCATGGCGGGTTATGGGAGAACGTACGAGGGTGGGGCACTGGATGCCGGTCAATCCCACAACAATGCCGGGCTTTGGTGGCAGTGCGACGGTTATCCCGCCAAGCCTCGTTCTCATATAAGACTAAAAGCGACCCGCCCGGGCCGCTCATAGCCATCCACGCCAACAACACCCGAATAGGCGCCATTTTGCGGTCAGCGATCCGCTTCTGGTCGAGGCTCTGCCCGCTCCCAGCGGGAGCAGGCAGAGCTGGCGACAGTTGACTGACGGTTATTGTGTGAGGTCTCGTCCCTTGGTTTCCGTCAGGAAGAACACACAGGCGGCGGTGATGAGCCCGGCGATCACGAGATAGATCGCGACCGAAAAGGAAGCCCGTGTTGCCGCGTAGAGGGCGGTTGCGATCAGGGGCGAGAATCCACCGCCCAGAGTCTGGCCGAGTTGGTAGCCCATCGATGCGCCGCTATAACGAAATTTGGTGGCAAAGAGCTCACTGATCAGCGAGGCAAGCGGGCCGTAAATCATTCCGCATAGGATAAGTGCAACTGCCATCGCCAGCGTGATGAGTATGGAGTTCTTCGTGTCGATCAGCGCGAACATCGGAAATGACCAGACGGCAAAAGCAATTCCACCTGTGAGTATGACCGGCCGTCGACCTAGCCGGTCAGAGATCGCTGAGCTCACCCAGTCGCTGAGGCCGTAAAAGACGAAAGCGATGGTCAGCGCAATGAGACCCACGCCGGCGTCAAGCTTGAGGTTGTTGGTGATGTAGCTCAATAACCAGGTCACTACGCCATAAGTGAGCGTGCCAAATCCGAAACTGATTCCCGCCGCGAGGAGAAGCTCCTTTGGGTTGGCCTTTATCACTTCGAGGATAGGCTTACGGGTGGTCTTTCCCTGCGTCTCGGCGTTCTTGTACACCGGGGTCTCTTTGAGCCGAAGCCGAATGAGGAGGCCAGTCACGACGAGGATGATCGACGCAAGGAAAGGGACCCGCCAGCCCCACGCTTCGAACGTCTCCGCTGGCATGAAACTCAGAGCGAAGAGCACACCTGTTGAAAGCAGCCCCCCTACCGCTGACGATGCCGGGATGAAGCCGGTATAAAAGCCCCGCTTTTCCCGAGGAGCCGTCTCGCTGACCATCAGAATGGCGCCACCGTATTCTCCGCCAAACGAGAAGCCCTGCACGAACCGCAGGGTGACGAGAAATAACGGTGCCCAGATCCCAACAACAGCATAGGTCGGAAGAAGTCCCATGGCGGTCGTTGAAATCCCGGCGATGAGCAGCATGGCAACCAGGACGCCCTTACGACCGCGGAGGTCACCAACATGCCCTGCCACCAGACTACCGAGCGGGCGGGCAATGAAACCGACGGAATAGGTCCCGAACGCGGCAAGCAGGGCGACAGTTGGATCGAAGGTGGGAAAAAACAGCTTGCCGAATACTAGGGCGGCAACCGATCCGTACAGGACGAAATCGTATTGCTCGATGATGTTGCCGACGACGCTGCCAGCGACAGTGCGGCGCAACAGCTTCTTCTGCTCTGGTCCAAACTCCTTGGTTTCTGCGGGTTGGACGATAGACACGTCCTGCTCCGCCGGTGATCCACTAGTCAGCAGGGCCTGCGACTTCGTTGTCCGCATGTGTTCTCCTGGGTGTTTTCTCCGGTGCCAAAGGCCGCCGGGTTACAGGTGCATCCCGCCCGAGGCTGGTCATCCTGCATCGGGTCGGTATGTCGACGCTACTTCCGCCCGTGATGAGCGTCAAGGAAAACTTTCGTTAGAATATATCAGCTTTCGTTATACGATAGCTTCTAGCTTGCGGGCCTTTGAACATTGTCATTAGTGTTAATGTCCACCCAGTGGAACAGCAAAGGAATGCCATGCGTATCGGAGAATTGGCAAAGCGGTCAGGTGTGCCGACGCGCATGCTCCGGTATTACGAAGAGCAGGGTCTGGTGGTGCCACGTCGCCTCGACAATGGCTACCGCATCTATGACGACCATCTCCTGGACCGCGTGCAGAAGATCCGCGGCCTGATTGATGCCGGCATTCCAACGCGGATTATTAGCGACATCCTGCCCTGCCTGGATCAACCCCAGAAGATTGTGGTGGCCGACCCCGACCCGGAACTGCGGGAATTGCTGATGCATGAGCGCGCGCGGATGTCGCAGAAGATCGATCTTCTGACCCAAAACCGCGATGCGCTCACGCGCTACATTGACGCCCTCGATACCGCCGCTACCCACTCACAGGAACTCCGTGCGGGTTAGGTCCAGGATCTGCTGCGGCGGACCTGCCACAGCAGCCCGGGCGCGTTTCGTGCTCAAATTTGACATTAACACTAGTGTCAACGTTGCATCATGGGCGAATGGCCCAAACACAAACTTCTCCTTCGATTTCGCAACGACCTAAACGCCTGCCACTGGGGAGCCTGCTCGCTCTCGCGACGGCCGGCTTCCTGACGGCTATGCTCGAGACCATGCCCGCCGGCATCCTTCCCGCACTCAGCAGCGGAATGGGGGTGACCGAGGCGGCGGCGGGGCAGACAGTAACGGTCTACGCCATCGGCTCGCTTGCCGGCGCAATCCCGATCATCGGTGCAACCATGGGCTGGCCCCGCCGGCGCCTGCTTGTCATGGCCCTAGCGGGCTATGTGGTGACCAGCCTCGTCGTCGCCGTTTCCCCGGCCTTTGCACTGACACTGATCGCACGCTTCATTGCCGGCATTTTCGCCGGCGTCCTGTGGGGGATCCTCGCCGGATACGCCAGCCGCCTGGTGGCTCCCGAGCAGCGCGGACGCGGTGTTACTATCGCGCTGGCCGGTACTCCGATTGCCCTCGCTTTGGGAACACCTGCGGGCGCACTCCTCGCCGCAGCCTTCGGCTGGCGGCTCACCTTCGTCGTCATGGCTGTCGTCGCGGCATGCGTCCTTGTCTGGGTCCTGGCCCTCGTGCCAGATTTCCCCGGTCAGGAGAAGCACGAGCGGACGTCGGCACTGAAGGCGATCCGCCTGCCGGGCATCATCCCGATCATCATCTCCTCCGTGGTGTTCATCACTGCCCACTACCTGCTCTACACCTACATCTCCTCCTTCCTTGCCCCGCTTGCCATGAGCGGCAGCGTGAGCGCCGTCCTGCTCGTTTTCGGCGCCTTCGCCCTCGCAGGCCTCTGGGCCACCGGAATCTTCATCGACCGGCACCTCAGGCTCCTGATGCTTATCAGCGTCGTCCTGTTCGCAGTGGGCGTGCTCGCAATGGGCATCCTCTCGGAATCACCCGTGGCAGTGTTCGTGAGCGTTGCGGCGTGGGGCTTCGCCTTTGGCGGCTCCGGAAGCGTCCAGCAGACTGCGCTCACCAATGCGGCGGGATCAGCCGTTGACGCCGCCCAGTCCGTACTTGTTACCGGCTGGAACATCGGCATCGCTGCAGGCGGCGTCCTCGGCGGGGTAGTCCTCGCCGGCGCAGGAACCGCTGCCCTGCCGTGGACCACATTCGCCCTGCTCATCCCCGTCCTGATCATCGTGGCCGCAGCCCGGCGGCATGGTTTCCCCACTCCCCTCCGCAAAGGTCACTCATGAGTAAGCGCAAAATGATCCTCGGCATGCAACTCAACAACGGCTACGGCTCCCAAGCCGCCGCCTGGCGGGCACCAGGGGTGGACCCGTCCAATTACACCGACTACGACGCCCTGGTGCGCTACGCGCAGGCGGCTGAGCGTGGCAAAATCGCGTTCCTTTTTCTGCCGGACACTCCAGCCCTGACAGGTGATCTGGAGCATGAAGCTCCCCAAATGACCCTCGACCCGATGATGGCACTTGCCGCCATCGCGAGGGGAACCGAACGCATTGGGCTGGTTGCCACAGGTTCCACAAGTTTCAACGAGCCCTACAACATTGCCCGGCAATTCAAAGCGCTCGATGTGATGAGCCATGGACGCGCCGGCTGGAATGCGGTAACGACGAGTGACCCGTCGGCCGCTGCCAACTACGGACAGGGGATCGCGCCACGCCCCGAGCGCTATCAGCGCGCCCACGAAACAATCCAGATTGCCCAAGCGCTGTGGGGAAGTTGGGAAAAGGATGCATGGACCAGGAACAAGAACACCGGGACCTTCGCCGATACCTCAAAGATCCGGCCGCTCGACCTCAGAGGCGAATACGTCTCTTCCCGCGGCCCACTGCCCATACCGCCATCAGAACAGGGCCAGCCTGTTCTCTTCTCAGCAGGAGGCGGGGAGTACGGACTGGGTCTGGCCGGGCGCTACGCCAGCGGAGTCATCGGAGCCGCTTTCACC
Source organism: Arthrobacter sp. Soil_C_49 (assembly GCF_057656635.1). Taxonomy (NCBI): domain Bacteria; kingdom Bacillati; phylum Actinomycetota; class Actinomycetes; order Micrococcales; family Micrococcaceae; genus Arthrobacter; species Arthrobacter sp. Soil_C_49. The sequence goes on along the minus strand of NZ_JBDGJZ010000001.1, from coordinate 254,131 downwards.
ATCGACGACGCCAGGGCACAACGGGACGCGGTACGGGAGTCAGCCCGCCGGTCGGGGCGCGACCCGGAGGAGATCAAGTACTTCGCGGGCCTTATGCCGGCTATCGGAGAAACCAAACGGGCCGCGCTAGACCGCCGCCGCGCACTTGGCGAACACACCTTTCCCCAACGGGTCGCTTACCTCGGCTCAATGCTCGGCCTGACTCTCGACCCAGGCCAACTGGATAAGCCACTGACCCTACAGCAGTTGGGTGCAGCACAGGCCAGCCCCTTCGACCCACGCTCCCGTCGGGCTCTGGAGGTAGCACGGGAAGGTTGGACTATCCGCGACATCCTGGCGCACGGAATCATCGACTACCACCCCACCCCAGTAGGTACGGCGGCCGTTACTGCGGACCACATGCAGGAGTGGTTCGAGGCGGGCGCAGTGGACGGTTTCTGGATATCAGTGGACATTTATGAGGATGGAATCGACACGTTCGTCGACGAGGTTGTCCCGATACTGCAGGAACGGGGCCTGCTGCACTCCGACTACGAAGGCAGCACCCTCCGCGCACACCTCGGCGTCCCTGAACAGTACGGGCTCGACCCGAGACTGCAGTAGCGCGGGCTTCTTCAGGGCATCCAGAGCCGCAGTGGGGTTTGCGATTCATACGCTTTTCCTTGCGGAAAGGACACGAGTTCGAATTGCATTCCCCACGGCGCCAGGAAGTAGATCCAACGCTGGCCCTTGCTGGCTCCTGAACTTGAGGTCGGTTCCCCAAGCACCTGAACCCCGTGGTTTTTGAGATAGTCGACAGCTACGTCGAGGTCCTCGACATAGAAGGCGAGGTGATGACCGCCAATGTCACTGTTGCGGGGCTGTTCCCGCCGTTGATCCGGGGAGGAGTAGTTGAAGATCTCAAAATTCACACCGTTGAAGCAGCGGTAGAAGCGTATCTCCGCCAGTGTCGCCTCCGGGTGGACGTTAAGCTTTGTCCGCATCAACTCGGGGTCCTGCGGGTACGGCCCCAGCGAGTAGACATGCTGGCAGCCTATGACGTTGACGAAGAATTCGTGAGCTTGCTCCATGTCGGGCACTGTGAAGCCGAAGTGGTCCGTTCCACGGATACCCGGCAGTCCGCGCCGTTCCTTGAGTGCAATGTCTTGCTGTTCGGCGTCCTGGTTCATGTGGTTCTCCAGCAACTGTTTCTAGCGATCGAATATTTCAGGGTGATCAAGCAGGGCCATGCGGGTTTTGCGGACATGCATGGCCAGCAATTCCTCCGCAGAGCGCGTGTCACGCCGGCGGATGGCCGCCACAAGGAGCCTGTGCTCCAAATGCGTGTCGTCGAGTCCCTCGGGACCGATCAGCTGCACGTACGCGCGCCGGTAATGCTGGGTGGTGTTCCAAAGCCGCTCGACCATTTCCAGCAAGGTCGGCATGCCCGCATCTTGAAAGCTTAGAAGGTGGAATTCACGGTCCAGTTCGACGAAGTCCTCCACCACCTGGCAGGTCTCCATCTCGCTGGCCAGCTGAGTGAGCCGATCCAGGGTTTCAATGCTGACGCTGTCGATTGCCTGGCCCAGCGCGAGTGGCTCAAGCCGTTCTCTGATCAGATACGTCTCCTGGCACTCAGCGAGGTTCATGGAACTCACCCAGGCTCCAGATGAGGCGACCAGTGTGACGAGTCCGTGCGATTCAAGGATTCGCAAGGCTTCACGGATCGGTAGCCTGCTAACGCCGAACTCTTCTGCGATCTGCTCCTGTCGGATCCTCGTGCCGGGCGCGAGGTCCCCGTCGAGGATCCTTTGACTTAGTTCGTCTGCGATGCGCTGGCTTGCAGCGCCCGATTTCTTCAACAGAACAACTTGGGTGGACATGCCTACAGCATACGGACTGGGGTGCAATGGATCCATTCATGAGTATTTGGCGCACAAATATAGGTTGGACTCCTTGCATTGGATCCAATCGTCCATTTATGGTGGGACGAACGCAAAAGCGATGCAAGTACGCCCATGGGAGCCAAAGATGTCAACCGCTACGCCCTTGACTTACTCGACAGAGTGCACAGAGTTACGCACGACCCGCAAAGACTGGGACGCAGCAGCTCCCGAGTTGCTCGAATCCATGCTGGTTCAGATGCACACCATCCGCATTTTTGAGGAAGTTGTCCTGCAGCTGGCGGCAGAGGGCCTGGTCCACGGCCCCGCCCACTCCAGCATTGGCCAGGAGGGAGCAGCCGTGGGGTCCGTTCTGGCGCTGCGGGGAGCTGACGGCGTCAACGGCACCCACCGCGGCCATCACCAATTCCTGGCGAAGGGTCTTGCCTATCTGTCCCCCAACGGTATGTCGATCATCGACGGGATAAAGAACGACCAGGTCACCGAGTTCATCCGACGGACGATGTCCGAAATTTTGGGTCTCAAGGCCGGTTTCAGCGGTGGCCGGGGCGGCTCGATGCACCTGCAGTGGCTTGAGGCCGGAGCTTTGGGCACGAATGCGATCGTGGGTGGCGGAGTGCCGCTTGCCGCGGGGAATGCCTGGGCCCAGCGCCATGACGCAGAAGTACACGACGACGACGGCGGGCAGGCAGGCGGGATGGGGGTCACGGTGACCTATTTCGGTGACGGCGCCTCAAATATAGGGTCGACGCTGGAGACGCTCAATCTGGCTGCGGCCTGGCGCCTGCCGCTGTGCTTTTACATCGAAAACAATCTCTACGCTGTCTCGACCCACGTTGCCGACGTAACCGGTGAACCCCGGCTGGCGGCTCGTGGCCCCGGCTTCGGAATCAGGTCCTGGCGCGTGGACGGCATGGATCCCCTCGCGGTCTACATTGCCCAAAAGGCAGCCGTGGATTACATGCGCGCCGGCAAGGGGGCGACCCTCATCGAGGCGGAAACCTACCGATACTTCCACCAGAACGGCCCCTTCCCCGGCAGCGCCTTCGGCTACCGGACCAAGGAGGAGGAGAAGCAATGGCGTGAACGCGACCCCTTGGCCAAACTGGCGGCAGAGATGACCCGGCGCGGCCTCCTCACGGACGAACAACTGAACGATCTCACCGCGCACATCACCGAGCAAATCACCCGGATTGTGGATGAAATCACCGAGAAGGACCCGGAGAGCGCCAAAGGCGCCCGCCGGATCCGCCCCATTCTTTGGCCGGATCCCGCTGCTGTGGATACGGACATCAGGAGCGAACCGGCGTTGACCGGCACAGCACCTGACGAACACAGCGGATCCGGCACTGTGGAGCGCCGCTTCGTGGATGCCATTGCGGATGTACTCGGGCGCCGGATGGACATGGACCCGGGCGTACTGGTCCTCGGCGAAGACGTGCACCGGCTCAAAGGCGGCACCAACGGGGCTACGCGCGGTCTGAAAGATGCTTATCCAGACCGGGTCCTGGGCACTCCGATCAGCGAAAACGCCTTTGCGGGCCTGGCCGGCGGCCTGTCTATGACAGGACGATACAAGCCAGTGGTGGAGTTCATGTACTCGGACTTCCTATGGGTCGCCGCTGACCAGATTTTCAACCAGATCGGCAAGGCCCGGCACATGTTCGGCGGTCAGTCCTCCATGCCCGTTGTGCTTCGCTCCAAGGTGGCAATGGGAGCCGGTTATGGCTCGCAGCATTCCATGGATCCGGCAGGCATCTTTGCCAATAACCCGGGCTGGCGCATCGTGGCGCCGTCAACACCGCAAGACTATATCGGGCTGATGAATACAGCCTTGGAACTTCAGGACCCGGTGCTCGTTCTTGAGCACGTAGACCTCTACGGGACCAAAGGAGACATCCCCGCCGAGAATCTCGACTACCAGTTGCCGGTGGGCAAAGCTGCCGTGCGGCGGGCGGGCGAGGGCGTCACTGTCCTGAGCTACCTGAACATGGTGGATGTCTCGCTTCAGGCCGCCGAGCGCCGTCTTGATCTCGATCCCGAGGTCATCGATCTGCGGTGGCTCGACCGGGCATCCCTGGACTGGGAAACCATAGGCGCCTCAATCCAGAAAACCAACAACGTGCTGATCGTCGAACAGGGTGCCCGCGGTACTTCCTATGGCGGCTGGCTCTCGGACGAGATCCAGCGCAGATTCTTCGATTACCTCGACCAGCCCATCCAACGCGTTACGGGCAAGGAAGCCGCGCCGAGTATCTCGAAAGTGCTTGAAGCTGCAGCCAACGCCGATCTCAACGACGTCCTTGCCGGCTTCGACGAAATAGCCCGCAATCTCGGCCTTTCCTGAACCGGATCCATCGAAGGACATTCATCATGGCAACCATCATTACAATGCCGGCCGTCGTCGCAGACGCCACCGAGGCAGCTCTCCAGGACTGGCTCGTGAAAATAGGCGACACCATCGCCGCAGGTCAGCCCATCGCCGAAATTGAGACTGAAAAGGCGACAGTTGAACTGCAGGCTGAGTTTCCGGGTACTGTCGGAAGACTGTTGATACGGCCCGGAACTTCTGTGGGTGTCGGCGAGCCCATTGCTGTGCTCGTCGAAGCAGGAGAGGACGAGGCGTCCATCGACAAGCAGATCGCCTCCGCCGGCGGTGCTTCGCACAGCCTTGCAGAGCATCCCGTGCCCGAGGACACTGAAGCACCAACAACCAGGCGGGACACGCGGCCTGCGGCTCCGGACGCGAGCCAGGAGCCGTCCAGCCATGCTCAGGGACGGGACTCGCGGGTATTCGGGTCGCCCTTAGCCCGGAAGCTCGCTAAAGAACTTGGCCTCGACCTTTCATCTTTGACGGGCTCGGGACCCAACAGCAGGATCCTTCGCCGGGACGTCGAAGCCGCCCGCATGCAGCATGCGGCAAGTCCGGAACGCGTCTCCCAGGCCGAAGATCTCCTCCCCGCTGACCCAATTGCTACATCCCAGACGGGCGGCGCGCAAAACTTCCAGGACGAACCGCTCTCGGGCATGCGCAAGGCCATCGCACGGCGGCTCACCGAGTCAAAGACAACCGTTCCCCATTTCTATGTCTCCATCGATGTCGAAATGGACGCCCTCCTGGCTCTGAGGAAGCAAATCAACCAGGGCGCGCTCCCTTCGGACCAGAAGGCAACCGTCAACGATCTTGTCCTGAAAGCACTGGGAGGAGCACTTGTAGACGTGCCTGCCGCGAACGCGTCATGGCAAGGAGACGCCATCCGCCGCTATTCCACGGTGGATGTCTCCGTGGCCATCGCCACCACGGACGGCCTGCTGACACCGGTGGTCCGCGGCCTGGAAACCCTCTCGCTCAGCTCCCTGGGCAGGACCATGGGTGACTACAAAGAACGTGCGGCCGCTGGCCGGATCCGGCAACAGGAACTCGACGGCGGGTCCTTCAGCCTCACGAACCTGGGAATGTATGGGACACGGGAGTTCTCCGCCATCCTCAACCCGCCCCAGGCAGGGATCCTGGCCGTCGGGGCGGCCGAGCAGCGTCCGGTGGTGCGCGACGGCCAGCTGGAAGTTGCCACGGTCATGAGCTGCACCCTCTCCGCAGACCACCGGGTAATCGACGGCGCAGTAGCAGCACAGTTGCTGGCCGCTTTCAAAGCGCGCATCGAGAACCCGCTCAGCATTCTCCTGTAACCGCGTCCCCCCACTGAATCCTGTTGCGCAAAGACGCGGCATCCAGCGAAAAGGTTTTATCCATGACTCAAGTAACAGCCGACCAAGACGAGTTGCCAGGGGATCTGCTGCCGAAATCCCGTAAGTCCGCCGGGCACGTCATCGTCGATACGCTGGCCGCCCACGGCATCAAGCGGGCCCATGTGGTGCCGGGCGAGAGCTTCCTTGACGTCCTTGACGGACTTCACGGCTCGTCCATCGAAACCATCGTGTGCCGCCACGAGGGTGGGGCGACGTACATGGCCGAGGCTGACGGAAAGATGAACCAGCTGCCCGGCATTGCGATGGTTACCCGCGGGCCCGGCGCCGCCAATGCCCACGTAGGACTTCACACCGCGTGGCAGGACTCCACCCCCATGGTGCTGTTCGTGGGGTTGATTCCCTTCGCCCACCGGGACCGCGAGGCCTTCCAGGAGTTCGATATCAAGGCCTGGTTCGACACCGGTGCCAAGCGGGTGATGGTCCTGGACCACGCCGCGCGTGCCTCCGAAATCGTCGCCGAAGCCCTTTTCGCGGCGATGAGCGGGCGGCCCGGTCCCGTCGTCGTTGGCCTGCCCGAGGACGTCATCCGCCAGCAAATCCCGGCCGATATTCATCCCCCCATCCCTGTCGCTACAGGTGGCATGACTACTGTGGACGCAGCTGCTCTGGCCGGCGCCCTGGCCGCGTCAAGCAAGCCGTTGTTCGTCACGGGAGGCAACGACTGGACGCAAGAAGGGGCGGACCAGCTCACACGATGGCTGGAGAAGCACCACATTCCTGCAGCGGCCGAGTGGCGCACCGAGGGCACCATTCCGTTTGATTCCCCCTCCTACGTTGGCCCCATAGGTTATGGCCGTCCGCGGCCCACTTATGACCTGCTCGAAGAAACTGACCTGCTGGTTTTTGTGGGCACAGTCCCTGGCGACGTCATTACGGATGGATTCCTCTGCCGTCAGGACTGGTCAAAAAAGAACTTCCTGGTCACTATCGACCCGTCGCTTCGTGGCCGCTCGGGACCCGTCTCCTACCAAATTGTCGCCAAGCCGGATGTCTTCGTCCGCGACCTCGCGAAGATCGAGCTTCCCGTCAAAGATGAGTGGAAGAGTTGGACGGCAAAGATGCGTGCGGAGCAGGTTGCTTTCGCGGCCCTTCCCTCAGCGACGCCGTCCGTTGGTCCAGCCCGGATGGACACCCTGATGGCCAACCTCGTCCCCACCCTCCCGCATGACGCCATGATCACACTGGGCGCAGGCGAGCACACGAACTGGGCCCACCGCTACTTTCCCACCCAGCGCTACGCCTCGATGATCAGTGCCCGCAACGGCTCCATGGGCTACTCCGTCCCCTCCGCCATCGCAGCGTCCCTGGAATACCCGAGCAGGCGCGTGGTGACCATCGCCGGAGACGGCGAATTCCTCATGAACGGACAGGAGCTTGCCACCGCCGCCCAATACGGCGCCACTCCCCTGGTGGTCGTCATGGACAACCAGGAGTACGGGACTATCCGCACGCATCAAGAACGGCATTACCCCGATCGTGTTTCGGGCACCCAATTGAAAAACCCGGAGTTCGCGCTCATGGCACAGGCCTTTGGGGGTTTCGGCATCAAGGTGGAACGCGATGCTGACATTCCTGCCGCTATCACAGCGGCGCTGAGAGCCATCGACGAGGACCGCGTCTTCGCGCTCATCCATCTGGTGGTTGAGCAGCGGGTCAAAGCCTACTAGCCCTCCCCACCAGCCCCGGGACTGCACCGGTGGTTGAGCCTGCCGAAACCCCTACAACTGTTAAGGACTTCCTTTATGACTGTTTCCACAATGTCCCCTGCCGTTTCACCCGAGCGTGAGGCCTCCCTTCTCGCGTCCGTGCCGACCGGCCTTTTGATTGGCGGGCAGTGGCGGGACGCGTCCGACGGCGGCACGTTCGACGTGCAGGATCCCGCCACCGGAGAGGTACTTGCCACCCTCGCCTCCGCTACCAGCGAGGACGCCATCGCCGCCCTGGACGCCGCCGATGCTGCGCAGGCGTCCTGGGCGCGGACAGCACCGAGGGTGCGGGCCGAGATCCTGCGCCGGGCCTTTGACCTGCTTACCGAACGGGCCGAGGACTTCGCCCTGCTGATGACCCTGGAGATGGGCAAGCCGCTGGCCGAAGCTCGGGGCGAGGTCACCTACGGTGCGGAGTTCCTGCGTTGGTTCTCCGAGGAAACCGTTCGCGACTACGGCCGCTACCTCACCACCCCCGAAGGCAAAAACAAGATCCTCGTCCAGCACAAACCCGTCGGACCCTGCCTGCTCATCACCCCCTGGAACTTCCCCCTGGCGATGGCCACCCGCAAAGTAGCCCCCGCAGTCGCCGCCGGCTGCACCATGGTCCTCAAACCCGCCAAGCTCACCCCGCTGACGGCGCAGTACTTTGCGCAGACCATGCTCGACGCCGGCCTGCCCGCCGGCGTCCTGAACGTCGTCGCCTCCTCCTCCGCCTCCGGGATCTCAGGGCCGCTGCTGAAGGACTCCCGCCTCCGGAAGGTCTCCTTCACCGGCTCCACCCCCGTGGGCAAACGCCTCATGGCAGACGCCGCCCAGAACGTGCTCCGGACTTCCATGGAACTCGGCGGGAACGCCCCCTTCATCGTCTTTGAAGACGCCGACCTGGACTCCGCCGTCGAAGGGGCGATGGCAGCGAAGATGCGGAACATGGGCGAAGCCTGCACGGCCGCCAACCGCTTCCTCGTCCATGAAAACATCGCCGCCGAGTTCACGCAGAAGTTCGCCGCCGCCATGGGCGCCCTGGCTACCGGGCGCGGCACCGAACCCGCCACGCAGGTCGGCCCGCTCATCGATGCCGGAGCAAGGGAGGACGTGCACGCCCTGGTAAGAGCCGCCGTCGACGCCGGAGCGGTAGCCGTCACCGGCGGCGCACCCGTGGACGGACCGGGATACTTCTACCAACCCACCGTCCTCGGTAATGTCCCTAACGACGCCGCCATCCTTGGCCAGGAAATCTTCGGGCCCGTTGCCCCCGTTACCACCTTCAAAACCGAGGAAGAAGCCATCCGGCTCGCCAACGCCTCCGAATACGGCCTCGCTTCCTACCTCTACAGCCGCGACTTCAACCGCCTCCTCCGGCTGGCGGAACAGATCGAGTTCGGCATGGTCGGGTTCAACGCCGGCATCATCTCCAACGCGGCAGCCCCCTTCGGTGGCGTCAAACAGTCCGGCCTCGGCCGCGAAGGCGGCTCAGAAGGCATCGCCGAATACACCACCACGCAGTACATCGGCATCGCCGACCCCTACGCGAACTAACCGCGGATAACAGCCAAAAGCGCCGGCCGGCCCGTAAGTGGGGCCGGCCGGCGCTTTGGCTGTTGGCTCAGGAAAGGAACGCGGGCCGCTGCAGGTTCAGGGCTACCGGGAGAATTCCGTCGGAGGGCTGTCGATCCAGTCGAGGTAGATCGGGTCCTCAGGATGCCAGGCTCCCCAGTGCGAGACCCGAGGGACATTCACGACATCCCAGTCCGAGTTGACGGGCCGGACGTCGATCCAGTCCCAGATGCAGGTGCGGTGCAGGATCTTCCACACGCCGTCGCGCTTCTCGCACAAGTCGCGGTAGCGGCCAGCCTGGAACATGGTTACCTCAGGGTCCTTAAACGGGACCACGCAGATGAACATGCTCTCGCGCTTGGCACGATTCCCGTCGATCTCGGACAGCACGTTGGAAATGTGGTGGCTGCAGCTGTGGATCTTATCGTGCCAGGTCATGGCGGCATCGGCCCACCCATGGCCGTCTCCGACGTAGCTGCCGTGATCATCGAATGAATCAGGCCAGTACGTGGATTTCATCAACTCGCGGTCGTGCCGGTCGGCGCCCCTCGCATACAGCATCAGGTTGTCGTGGAGGGCTTGCTTGTCATACAGCTCAGTCAGTTGAGCATCTGTGAGAGACATGTATCCAGACTTTCTGTTCCAAACGCCAGGCAGCATCTTTGCCGCCCTCGTTAGAAACAACGCTAAAAGCAGGCGTTGCTGGACGGGTAGCTTCTTAGGCGCCATGCAGTTAGGAAACTGCGTCAGGCGCCGGCTGCCGGGATGGCCGCCACCGGCACCGGTAAGGACCCGCATGCGCCGCTGGCCTTAATGCCGCCGTCATAGGCATGCCATTAAGGCCAGCAGGCGTGGGATGGTTTCTAAAAGGTGCGCGCAGCAACCCGCACCGGTTCAGCCCGCTGCAGTGCCTCGCTCAGACGCTCAGCCGGTAAGGGCGCGGCCGCAGATTCGAGCAGAAGCTCGTCCGGGGTCGAGGGATCGGCCACGTACAGCCTGGTGTAGGCGGTGGTTTCGGGCTCGAAGCGCCAGCTCTCAGCCAGCGTGCCGGCGTCCACAGTGTCAAAGCCCAGCTGCTCGATGAGCCTTGATACCTTGGCCTTGGCAGAGGCGTCATCGCCCGCCACCGGCAACGCGGTGCGATCAGGTGCACCGACGGGGCGCGCCAGCAGGGGGATGTGGTGGGCCAGGATGTTACTGAAGGACTTCGTCAGCCCGGCTCCTTGGAAGTGCCGGTGGACGAGCTCGCTCGTAGTCATCCTTTCCTCGTCAAGCTCCGTAACCCTTCCATCCCGGAACGGGTAGTAGTTGGTGGTGTCGAGTACAGCCTTCCCTTCCAGCAGGGAAGCTGGAATGGCAGTGTGCGCCGTTAGCGGCACGGACAACACAACCACTTCTCCGGCCTCTGCCGCCTGCTCGATGGTGCCGGCGGAAGCCAGGGGCCCCAACTCTGAGACAAGGCTGGCAAGAGTCTCCGGGCCGCGGGAATTGGAAAGCACTACAGGGACGCCGGCGCTCACGGCCAGACGTGCGATGGCAGCACCAATGTTTCCGCTGCCAATGATTCCAAGGGTGGGCATAGTTGTTTCCTCAGTTGAGAGTCGTGGGATGGGCGGGCACCTGCTCGGTGCGGCCCGTTGGTGTGGCACGCACTGGATCGGTGGGCCTGGGCTTAAACGTATCCTATGTTCGCATTGACGTAAACATAAGACGGAATGCCGATAGGATGGGCGCATGGCCAGCCGAAACTCCACCCCCCTGACCCACCCCGACGTCAGCGAAATCGATTTGTTCCGGCTGATGGCGGCCATGACAGACCCGGTACGGCTGGGAATCGTCATGCAACTGGCTGACAGCAGCGAGGACATCCCGTGCACTGACTTTGCCTTGCCGGTAACAAAGTCCGCCGGGACGCGCCACTTTCGGGTACTGCGGGAGGCCGGCGTGATCAAACAGCAAGACGTCGGTGTCCGCCGCATGAGCCGGCTACGCAGCGATGACCTGGATACCCGGTTCCCCGGCCTGCTGAACCTGATCCTCCAGGAGGCTGCCCACTTCAACCACGGAGATCGTCAAGCCTCCTGACATGTTGCGGCACCCAGGATCCAGCCCGGGGACGCCCCGGACTCAGGTGACGGAACGGTACGCGGGACATGGCCGGTCGCGTCGAGGACGTTGTCCAGCCAGTCCACGCGGTTAGCGAATCGCTTCGTCTTGTGCGGAGCGGTCCACCGGTAGGCGTCGTTTTCCCAATTGATCTTCAGCCGGCGTCGGGACGTCAAGGCGGTGAAGGTATGGATGAGCCACGGATTGCCCAAGCCGTCAGCCACCACTAAGTTCGGTCCCGGCAGGAGTCCCAGGAGGTCTTTGGGTTGCAGACCTGCTTCTTCAAACAACTCCTCAAGGGTTTGCTGTTCAGGCGTCGCCCCGGCTTCCATGAAACCGGTAATGCAGTGCCATAGGCCACTATCGTGGCCAAGATTTCCACTTCTTCTGAATAGGGCAATCTTGTCCCGCCACTGGATGACCGCCGCTATCACGGTACGGTCCGCAGGGATGCCATGCTCAGCGCGCGAGGGAAACCTCCCGCCGGGCTCCGCATCAACGACGCTCATAGTGTCCTTCCAACGCACACCAACCGCTCAATCTCCTACACAACGTCGACCGACTGGGCGTTGACAAGCTCGCGGAACTTGGCGCCGTGCCAAATGAGCGGCTCGTTTTCGCCGACGCCGAGCTTCTTGACTTCGAGCAGGACCATCCAGTGGTCACCGGCCTCCGAAACCTCGTGGATTGAGCACTCAAGCCACAGTGCAGCGTCCTCTATGAACACAGCCCCGTCCTCGCCGATTTCGATAGCGACCTGTTCAAAGCGGGTAGCGCGTTCCTTGCCCGCGAGCTTACGGGTCAGGTGTCCCTGGCCCTTGCCAAAGATCGAGACACCGAGTGTGGCGGCGTCCTGGATCTGTTGCCATGTCTCCGACGATTTCTGGACAGCGACCGCGACGAGGCACGGTTCGAGCGACACTCCCACCATGAACGACGACGCGACGAGCGCGTGCTTCTCGCCACCTGCCTCCACGGCGAGCACCACCACGCCCGACGGAAACTGTGCGAATGTGCTTCGCACAACCATGGGGTCGGCGCCGAATTCACTTACTTTGGGACGAGTCATAAATTTTTGGGTCATCAGTTCCCTTCCTCTCGCCGCCGCTCGATGGGGTGTGATCGCCCGGCCACCACACCCCAATCGAATACGACAAGGCAGTTATGCGGCGGTCTGTCCACCGTCGATGGGGAGTGCCACGCCCGTAATGAACGAAGACTGCCCGCTGGCAAGGAAAAGAACCGCGTCCGCGATTTCTTCTGCGGTACCGACGCGACGCAGCGGCACCATATTGATCAGATAGTCGGCTGCCGCGGGGTTTTCCGCGAGGGCTTCTTCCATCATTGGCGTCCGAATCGGGCCGGGGCAGATGGAGTTGGCGCGGATATTCTGCTCGGCATACTCAAGGGCGATAGTGCGTGTCAGCCCGAGGAGGCCAGTCTTGGCTGCACTGTAACTGCCGTACAGAGGCGTTCCCATCAGGGCAGCGGCCGAGGCCACGTTGACTATCGATCCGCCGCCGCGCTCCACCATGGCGGGAATGGCATACTTCATCGTGAGGAAAGCGCCCCGGAGATTTACATTGATCATCTTGTCGAAGTCAGACTCCAGCGCCTCATGATGCTGCACCATTGGAGCATTTGCCCCAGCAATGTTGCAAAGAATATCCAGTCCGCCAAATTCGCTGATGGCCAGGTCCACCATGGCCTTTGCGTCTGCCGCCTTTGAGATGTCAGCTTGGATCGGCACCGTGCGATCTCCGAGCTCCACGGCCGTCTTTTCCTGGGCCCCGGAGAAGTCCGCCAACACGATGTTTGCGCCGTGCTGATGAAACAGGCGGGCAGTTGCCAACCCCATGCCTGAGCCGGCACCGGTGATAATGGCGGTCTTGCCTTCGAGTAAGTTGCTCATTGTCATTCCTTAATATCCGTGTAGTTTTTGGGTAGTCGCGGCCTTGGCGCCGGCGGCCGGATGTGGGTTTTGAACTGGGAAAGCTCACCGGATCACCTTCGATGTCAGTGCGTCGGCTTTCTCTGCTGATTCCGCCCACAATCAACGCTAAGAGCGGGTGGGGCTGCACCGGCATGGCCATCAACGCCAATAAGGAAGGAAACTGCGCCAAAGTACTTCCTTCATGAAAGCGAGCCATGTGCCCTTGCGCTGCGCCTCTGCGAACATTCACAAAAACAAGAAGGCTCCCCGGAAGCCTGAACTGGGTGACCAGTCCGGCTTGCGGAGAGCCCCTTGGTTGCCTATCTACTTCGCCGCGAGGACCGCGTCAAGGCTCCGGCTTTCGTTCGCGCTTTGTCCTGAACTGCCAGGTGCAAAATCCTTCGTAAACACGAAGCCACGGTAGTCGTCGGAGACGATTTCTTCGACCTTCTTGACGTACTTGTCGAAGCCACCGGCATACGGAATGAAATAGCGCGAGCCGTCGTATTTGTTGACGTGGACCATATAGTTGTCCACGGCACGGCGCAAGAGCGGCGCCGCGATCTCGTTGCAGTGGTCGCCCCACTCCCGCTCTGCCTCAAGGCTGGCCTCAATGCGGACGGCGCCCTTCTTTTCGGCGTGCGCAATGATATCCCCCACAAAGTCAACGTGTTGGTTGTTCCCCACGAAGAAGTTTGCGAGGACACTCGGACTTTGCGCGCCGGTGAGCATAAACAGGTTCGGGAATCCATGCGTCATCACGCCCAAGTGGGTCTGCGGCTTATGCTTCCACCGGTCGCTCGGCTGCTGGCCGTGCTCATTGCGGACGTTGGCCTGGTCGAGGGCACCCGTAAAGGCCTCGAAGCCGAGTGCAAAGACGATCAGGTCAACCTCGTACTCATTGTCCCGGGTCTTAATCCCCGTCTTGGTGATGCGCTCGATCGGATCACTTCTCAAGTCCACGAGACTAACATTGCTTTGATTGAAGATCGGGTAGTACCCGGTATCAATGCAGAGCCGACGGATGCCGATCGGGTATGAGGTGGGCATCAGCTTCTCGGCGGTCTCGGGATCATCGATCATGTCTCGGATCTTGCCGCGCACGAACTCGGCGACGACGTTGTTGACATCGATATTCGTCCCCTGGTCCGAGAAAGTTCCGAGCAGCGTCTGGCCCCCGAAAGCCCATCTGGACTCGAGAATCTGCTGCTGCTGTTCTTCGGAGAAGTCCGAAGCCTTACCGGCGAAGCCCTGCATGACGTAGCCGACCGGGGAATTGTACGACTCGTCACGGAGTTGCAGAACTTTCTTATTGAGGCGGGCCTTCTTCCTCCTGTCCGCCGGCCCATTGTGGGCAGGGATCGAGTAGTTCGGGGTCCGCTGCAGGACGTAGAGCTGCGCGGCTGTCTTGGCCATCTCCGTGGCAGCCTGCACACCCGAAGATCCTGTCCCTATGAGGGCCACGCGCTTGCCGGCAATTTCAACGGGGGTTTGAGGCCAATGTGCGGTTTGATACCACTCCCCCTCGAAATCATCGAGTCCCGGGAAGTCCGGCTTCCGCGGCTTGGAGAGCTGTCCTGTCGCCATCACCAGATAGCGGGCCCAAACCGTCCGGCCGGTATTGGTCTTGATGAGGTACTTGTTCTCCTGGGGCTGCCAATCGGCGGACGTCACCCAGGTGCTCAGTGACAGGTTGCGGCGGACATCGAGGCGGTCCGCCACGTAGTTCAAGTACCGCAGGATTTCGGGTTGTGCGGCGTACCGCTCGCTCCAGTCCCATCCCGCGTAAAGCTCGGGATCAAACATAAAGGCGTAGCTGTGGCTCTCCAAGTCCACGCGGGCACCGGGGTAGGCGTTGTGATACCAGACGCCCCCGACGCCGTCTGCTCCTTCGAAGCCGTGTACGTCGTGTCCCAGGTCTGCGAACCGGTGGAGCGCGTAAATGCCCCCCATGCCCGCGCCGATCACAACGACCGAATATTCCTCAGTCTCACCCGCGGGGTTCTGGATGTGGTTGTTTGTCATGGCTTCGCTCCCTGGACGCGCGTCTTCACTGGTCACTGGCGTCACCACTCGTTGGATGGAGCAAGCCATCCTGGTTTCGTACTTTTGAAAAGCCCACCGGATCTCCTTTGATGTCAGTGCATCGGCAACTTCGCCGATCTTCGTTCACAAATAACGCTAAGAGCCGCCAGGTCATGACCGGCATAGCAATGGACGCCAATAAGGCGGGAAAAAGCGTCAGCTATTAACGCTTCGCCCGGATGTGGGTCAGCTGCTCCGGGTCTCGGCCAGCGAGACGACCGCTACGGCACTCGTGGTCTCCACGCCCAGCTGATTGATGGCCTTCACGGTGACTTCAGCACATGCTCCGTGGGACTCGTCCCGGAACACGCGGGTGACCTCGCCTCCGATCCACTGGGTGTCGCCGAAGACTCCGGGCTGCTTAATGCGCACCGAAAGCGACACGAGGTCCGCGTCGTCCCCCATCCAGTTGGTCACGCAGTGTGCCATCCACGAGACGCGCTGATTGCCGTTGTCGTATGCGCCGGGCATGCCAATCGCGTGCGCCATAGCAGCGTCCTGGTGCCCCAGACTCGGGAAGGGCTCGGAGAGGAAGTGCTCGGGACCGAGGTTCGTCGGCGCGCTTGGGTCCCCGTTCCGCACCCGCTCTTGTTGGCGCACGCGGGTCTCGACCCCGCGGTAGCCGGCGGTACCGATCGCTCCGGCATAGTACGCGGTCATGGTGATGAGGTCGAGTGGACCCTTGACGACCTGCGGTAGGACATCGCCGACGGACACCGTCTCCGCGAAGCGCGTGCGCCGGCCGCGGATCTCCTCAGCCAGGATCGCGGCCCGGATCTGTTCCTTTTCCTCGTCCGTGTAGACATGGGGGTCGCGCGGTTCGTGCATGCGCTGGCCCTCGGAACTTCGAGCCACGCACACGATCGTATTCCGGACGATCCCGACAAGTTCCTCTCCGACGAAGTAATCGGTGCGCCCCACCTGCTCCACCAGGCGACCAGAGCGGCGGCCCACGCGTTCCCGGACGTCTTCGACGAAGGCGCGGGCGCGGACCCGCTCGCCCAGGCGTATCGGCCGGCGGAAGTCGAGGTCGGCATCAAGGTGGATAGCCTGGATGCCCTCCGACATCCCCATCGCGACTTCGGCGTCGCACACGGAGTAGAGGAATGTGGGGGGTGCGATCCGGGTACCGTGACGCGTTGTCTGCGCGTACGAATCCGACAGCCACAGCGGGTTCTCGTCACCGATCCCCCATGCGTAGTGGCGGATTGAGTCGGTGCTGGCCTCCTCGTTCCATTGCACAACGACGGCTGACTCACCGATGAAGCTCTTCATGTAGGCCACGTCTTCATCGGTGATCTGCTTTGCAGGCACGCCGGTGGTGGCGGTGGTCATTGTGTTGGGCCTCCCGAAGTGGTGTGGACCGACACAACGGCGTCGACCACTGTGACGGTTGCTGTTGCCGGGTCCGCAAGGATCGGATTGAACTCGAACTCGTGGATGTTTCCTTGCTGTTCCGCCCAGGCAAGAATGTCCATCACAGTAGTGGTGAGCGCGTCGAGGGTCTTCCCGCCGGCTTCCCCGCGAAGGCTGGTGGCCACCACGCGCGCGTCAGAGATAGCTTGGCGGACCTCCGGCCGGGACACTGGCAGCGGAAGGATACTGATATCGTCAATCGCCTCAGTCATGCCTCCCCCCGCCCCGATGACGAGGACTGGACCGAACTCGGGATCGCGCCGGAGCCCCACGAGGACTTCGGTCTTCCCTGGGGCCATCGCCTGGACGGAGATCGTCGCGGCCTCCCCCTGGATGGATGTGAGCTGGGAGGCTGCCGCGCGGGCGCTGTCGGAGTCATTGACGCCGATGAAGACGCCTCCGGCGTCGGCCTTGTGAAGGATCTCGGCATCATCGATTTTGATCGCTACCGGGAAGCCGATTTCCTCGGCAGCCCGGACGACGCCGTCGACATCACGGACGGCACGGCTTGCCGGCACAGGAACGCCGGACTTGGCCAGGGATTCGGCCACCTCGCGCCAGGTCAGGTTGCACGTCCCGCCCGTTGTTACCGCCTTGAGCGCCGCCCCTACCAGCTCGCCGCGATTGGCACGGGTGCGTTGGACCTGCGCCCAGGAGGATGCGGCCGCGACGGCATCCAATGCCCGCCCGGCTGTGGGGAGAGACAGGACTCCCGCCTTGCGCAGGACTCCTGCCTGGGCAGCAGTGACCCGGTCGTCCTCGGACAGGGGGACCACCATGACACGTACTCCCGCCGGGATGGTCATAGCGGCGAGACCGGCCGCCAGCTCATCGAAGTCGTGCGCAAGCCGGGTCGCCGTCACGATGACCCATCCGCCGGACGTCGTGGCGAGAACCCGCTCAACGATGCGCAGGTAGTCAGCAGTTGTGGACTGTACTCCGACGTCGATGGGATTGCCGAGGTGATTGCTGCCCACCGCCTCGCCTATTGAGTGGAGCGCTTCCGGTTCAAGATCGCGGAACGTCAGGCCGCGGTCGTCGGCCAGGTCGTTCCAAAGCCCTACCTGGGCGCCGGAGGTGGTGACTACGGTCAACTCCTGGTCGCGGCCGGAGAGCCGCCCGTGGAAGACGTCGAAGGTCTCGGTCAGGTCAAGGAGCTGCTCCGGCGAGGTGCACACCATTCCGAAACGGTGGCGGAGGACGCTTAGAGCGACGCGGCCGCTGCCTGCGAGTTTGCCGGTATGGGACTGGGCGCTCATCGCGCCGCGGGTGGACCGGCCCAGCTTCAGGATGATGACCGGGATACCGCGATCCCCCGCAGCGGTTGCAGCGGCCTCGAGATCATCGTTTGCGCTGAAGCTCTCGACGATGCAGGTGAGGACATGCGTGTCCGGATCAGCGCCCAGCCACTGCGCCCAGTCGGTAAAGCCCGTCGAAATCTCGTTCCCGGAGCTGGCCCAGGCGCTCAATCCGCTGGCGCCGCGTGCGGCGAGGGACTGCATGAGCGCGTTTCCCAGTCCGCCGCTCTGGCTGAACATCGCCACGTGACCGGCCGGAATTGCGCCACGTTGCAGGACAGATGAGAAGGTTGCGGTCAGTGACCGGCCAACGTGCATGAAACCGATGCAGTTAGGGCCGATGAGTCGGGTGGTGCCCTTCGCCAATTCCGCACGGAGCAGCTCGTCGCGGTCATGCCGGCCGGTTTCACCGAAGCCGGCGGCGAACGCGACCGCGAAGGGGACGCCAAGCGCGACGCATTCGCGCAGATCCTCGATGACCCTGTCGGCGGGCCCCACGAGGACGGCGACGTCGGGCACCTCGGCGAGGTCGGAGAGCGTCTCCACCGTGGGTACACCGAGCACTTCCTTGTGCACGCTGCTGACCGCGTAGTACCGCCCCTCGAATCCGAGGCGGGATAGGTAATCGAGTGTCCGCCCTGAGGTCTTCCAGGGGTCCCGGGAGGGACCAACCACAGCTACACTCTCTGCCTTCAACGGGTTATCGATGCGCACGGGGCTCAAAACAGCCTTGCTCTCCAACATTTACATTCCTCCAGTCCGTCGCACGGTCGCCGGCCTTCGGGTAGCCGGAATTTCTATTGCCTCGACCACCACGCCGAGATCACGGTCGGTGTCAAAGTAGGCGAATCCGCCATCGCCGCCCTGGCCATAGCCGCGCGCTGTTTGGGTAACCCGGTAGCCGGCTCCCTCCATAAGCGCGATCGCCGCATCCAGGTTGTCCACGAATACACCCAGGTGGTGGAGGCCGGTGCGGCCCTGCTCGGTGAACTCGTGGTAGATGCTTGGGCCGGCCAAGGGCTGGATGAGTTCGATCTGCGGATTGGAACCGCCCATGGCGAGGCGCATTGCGAAAGCACCTTCCTCGGCGCCAAAGCGCGACCAGGGCATGAACTCCTGGTCGTAGTGGTAACAATTCCACTCTTCGATGCCGAAGGCGCGTCCGTACAAGTCGATGGCCTCGTCGAGGTCCGACACGAGGATCCCCACCTGTCCCACGCTTCCGATTGGAACAGGACCTGCGGAATGGACCTCCGGGAGGCCTCCAAGGTCCTTCGCGGTGCCGGGCGTGGCACCGTTGCCACCATCCCCGAACTCTCTCTTTGTGATAGTTGCTTTCATAATGTAATAACTACGCTACCCTTCTGGCTGCTGTCAACGGATAAACTGCTGCCCCTGCGGGCAGGGACCCTTGTCGTGGCCTTGTGGCCCTTCTTTCGCCATGTGCGTATGATTTCCGCATGGCAAGTACAGCTAAGACAGCCGCTAAAACGTCCACCGACACCGAAGCACCGAAGGACTTGGTCCAGTCGGTTGCCCGTGCGCTCAACATTGTTGATGTCGTTGCGGCGTCGAAGGAGCCGATGCGGGCTCAGTCGATCGCGAGCGCAGTCAACCTGCACATCGCGACGACGTCACATTTGCTGGCGACACTCGTACATGCCGGTTACCTGGAACGTAACGAGCGCACCTACAAGCTCGCTGCCGGGAAAATTCTGGATCTAAGTTCGCGGGTGGAAGAGGACTGGCGTCCCTCTCCGCTGGCACTCCGTCTCCTGAAAATGGTGGTTGAAGCGACTGGCGAAAGCGCCTACTTGTCCGCATGGCAGGGAGGCACCGTCACCGTGGTTGCCGTGGAGGAAGGCAGCCACGCCGTCAGGGTGGCCGACCTGCGGGTCGGTGTTTCCGGCGACATCCATGCACGCGCCTCCGGGAAGGCACTCCTCGCCTTCGGTCCGGATTCACAACTGGAACGGGTCCGCTCCGTCGATGGTGAACTCACCAGACGAACCGAACACACGATCACCACCCTTCCTGAATTCCTGGCCGATCTTGAGTTGACCAGGTCACGTGGTTACGCACTGGACCACCAGGAATACGTCCTAGGCGTCTGTGGCATGGCAGTTCCAATCTTCGAAGGATCGCAGCGCCCCCGCACCGCATTGTCGATTACGGTCCCGCTTCATCGCTTTACCAACGAGGAGCACTTCCAGCAGTGCCTCGATGCCCTGATGGAAGCCCGCCGCCTGGACGACGAAGAAGGCGACTCACCCCAGCCCTAGTACGTCAAGTTCCAGTACGGGCCCCTCCTCCGCACAAACGTTCAAGGATGTCCGGGGCCCGTCCTCCAAGCGGGGGAAATCCGACGTGGCAAGGTAGGCGCACAAACGCATGCCTTTCGCCACGCGAACCGAAGTGGAACTCAAATCCACGCTGATTGACTCCGCGTTTCCATCGCCCGTCCTGCTGTACGACGATCCCTCGCACAGCAACTCAGGGGCACCTGTACTGTCGAGCGTTGCCAGCTTGACGACGACCGGTGTCGGGCCAACTGCGGTCACCGTGAACCGGCAAATAACAGTGCCCATGATTTCGATATCGTCATCCAATGGCTCCGAAACGAAGGCGTGCACGTCCTTATGGGCATGCAATGCCTCCAAAAAGCGCGGACCTGAGTTCGCACCCACTTTGTAGCCGGGGAAAAATGTCCGCCCTCCGATCGTCGGGACGGGGGAATCCACTGACGACGCCGTCAGGGCAGCCATGATGGCCGTGGGATCCTCTGCGTTGCTGGGGCGCAGTCGAAGTTGCACCCGCTCGGCGCCCTCAGGCGGCCAGTTTGAGAAGCACCGCCATTCATCAGCTCCCATGGAGAAAACAGTCACAGGATGCTTAGAGTGGTTGCGGCCATCACGCACTTCCTCCAGCCAACCAAGTTGGAGCGACGTCGGGTCAAGGCTGTCGAACGAAGATGCCGGCCCGAACGAGCGGGCCGGGAACCAGCCGCCCATCAGGCCATGCGCCCAAGGTCCTATCAGGAGTCGATCATGGGCGTTCCTCGTGCCGGCGGCCTCCCGGCGGACAAAACTGGCTACCGTTCCCGGAAGGAAAATGTCGAACCATCCTCCGATGACGAAAGCTGGCACTTCAACCCGCCCGGCCAGCTCGGGATCCACCAGGGAACGGCTTCTATCCCGCCAGTCCTGCAGATAGGGCGCGAAATCACCGGCCTCCTCGAGCAGTTGGTGGAAGGTGCGGATGCGCCCCTCTGCAACGTTCCGCTCCAAGGCTGCGATCCGCGGCCGGCTTTCCTCATCGATTCCGCTGCTCGCCAGGAGAACTGATACCCAGTGTGCAAGGAATCCCAACACGACGTTGTCATCCTCATAAAGCCAGCCGGAATGGACGTCGTCAGCGGTCACAGCGGGAACGATGCCAATGAGGCCTTCAGGGTTTCTGGCTGCCGCCAACCATTGGCTGAGACCTACGTACGAGCCGCCCACCATACCCACGTTGCCGTCGGACCATGACTGTTCACGTACCCATTGGATAGTGTCCACACCATCGTCGGCTTCATTCACAAAAGGCACGAACTGGCCTTCGCTCCGGAACCGTCCCCGTACGTCCTGAACCACCACCACCCATCCGCACTCCACGGCGCGCAAAACGTTAATCCACGTGTTGGCATGTGCTGGGTCATCTTTGCAGTAAGGCGTCCGTATCAGCACTGTGGAGCGGGGTTCCCCCTCACTTGGCCGATACACATCTCCGGAGAGAGTAACGCCGTCGCGCATTTTGATAGGGACGTGCTTTTCAACTATGAGCTTCATGGCAACCTTCGCTGTGTTGCTTCCACATCGGCTGTGATGCTCACCCGGCGGTTTGGACCATGTCGAGGCGCGGGTAGTGGTCAAGCAGTTCCGCACCGTTGGCCGTGACGACAACGAGGTTCTCGAGACGTACACCTCCCACCCGGTGCTCCCCTTCGATCCCTTCGATGGCAATGACCATGCCTTCTTTGATCTCCTCAGGATGGGCAAGTGACCACGAGCGCGTGATAGTCGGCGGGTTGTAGTGGATTGCCCGCGATCCTGCGTTGACGAGGCCGATCCCGTGTCCGAGTTCGATGCTGAAGCATTCCGCCTCGGACGGAAAGCCGAGGTCCTCCGCGGGTGCAAGCACGGCGGCCACGTCAGCCGTGCTGGCGCCTGGTTTCATGAGCGACATGGCCAGATCCAGGCGGTCCGTCAGCTTTGTGTAGGAGGAGCGCTCGGCTGAGGTGGGAGCGCGGCCGACGACGTACTGGCGGTAGAGGCACGCCGTGTACCCCATGTAGGAAGTTCCGCAGGTGAGCAGGTACGCGAGATCGCCATGCTCAACGATGCGGTCTCCGCCGCTGATCCCCCGGGGGAATGACAGCGGACCGGAGAGCAGACGGGCAGCTCCCACTTCCGCGCCGGCATCTTCGATGGCGCGGCGGGCCATCAAGGCAATCTGGGCCTGCTTGGTTCCGGGCCGCAACGCGGCCCGTGTCGCCTCGAAGCCTGCAGTGCTCAAGCTCGCGGCCATCGAGATACAGGAAATTTCGTCAGCTGTCTTGATCGTTGAGCATTCGAGCAACAGCGGGAGCCCGGGGATCGTCTCGATTCCGGCATCGGCCAGCGCATTCATGCCTGGCTCATCGATTTCGCTGACTGCGAGACGCTCGCCCGCGAGGGAACGTGCGGCGAGCTCATCGCGAATCTGTGCCGCGAAAACAGCTGACAGTTCGGCAATGGCAGAACTGGGCGCCACACCGCCAAGCCAGGAGATGGCTGGGCGCCAGTGCTTAATCCAGGGAGCCTGGTCGGGCATTTGCTGGAGTGATCCCGCCGGCGCGAACACGATTGGTTCGTCGTCTGCGAAGAACAGTGCGTAGCCGACCTGGAGCGAGAATTCCCCCCACCAAAAACCCGTCAGATAACGCACATTGTCCGCTCCAGTGAGCAGCAGCGCCGGTATGCCCTTCGAACGCATCAGTGCCCGCATACGGTCAGCGCGTTCACGGCGCATCCGGTCGAGATCAACGCCTACGTGCAGTTCTGTACGCGCCGGTCCGAAGTGCAATTTCTGGTGGTTTTCGGGCATCGTTGCCTTGGCCTTTCATTTTTTGTGCTGAACGGTGGTCCCGCGGCTATCGAGGCGTCGTCCGCGGCGATGCGGTCGGGCCTTCCGGGAGCCACGGGCGTCCCGTAGAGGTTCGGGAAGCCCACCGGATGTCCGTTGTCAGTAATCATCCGACGTTTGTTCTGAGATAACGCTAAGAGCCGGCGGACCTTGAGCGGCACAGCATAGGACGCCAATGACGCAGGAAGCCATGCCAGAATCCTGATTACGGTGCTTCAGTGGCCCGCGTTGCCTGTGCAGCGGCAGCCCATGCCGGGTCGCGCCGTTCCACGAAAGCCAGGGCGCCCTCACGTGCTTCCGGTCCGCTTCGCAAGGGAGCAACGATTTCTTCCTGGGCAGCGAAGCGCGCCTCCGCCGCCGCATACCGCGACTCCGTAATGATGCGCTTGGCGGTCTTCATTGCCACGGGTCCGTTGAGCTGGATTTTCCCGGCGAGTTCGAGCGCGGTGTCGAGCGCTTTGCCCGGGTCCGTCAGCCTGTTGATGAGGCCGAGCTCGGCGAGGCGTGCCGCAGTGATGGGCTCCCCCAGCAGCGCCAGTTCCATTGCGATGTGATAGGGCATACGGTCCGGCAGGCGGAGCAGCCCGCCGCCGGCTGCGATGAGTCCCCGTTTTACCTCGGGCAGGGCAAACGACGCCGTTGAGCTGGCGACGATCAAGTCGCATGCAAGGGCAAGCTCAAATCCTCCCGCGTAGGCGTAGCCCTCGACGGCGGCAATGACAGGTTTCACCGGCGGCCGGCGGGTGATGCCGGCGAAGCCGCGTCCCTCGATGACCGGGACATCCCCTGCTGCAACCGATACGAGGTCGGCGCCGGCCGAGAAATATCCGCCTGCACCGGTGAGGATGGCGATGCTGGCAGAATCATCGGCATCAAATTCATCGAACGCGGCCGCAAGCGCGAGGGCGGTGGGCCGGTCAATCGCGTTGCGCTTGTGCGGACGGGTGATCGTTATGACGCGAACTCCTCCGGAGTTGCTGACGTGAACGCTCGGTTCATTGATGTTGTTGCTTACTGCCTCTTGGGGCTTGGTCTGTTGCATGGTCTTCCTTTGGATCGTTTGATGAGGAGAGAGCAACACGGTGCTGACTCCCTTGTCGGCGTATTTCAAATAGTGAATGTAGTTAGCGTGATACGATAGTAACACTGCTACGTTCCGCGAAAACTCTTTCCCGTCGTAGCCATAAACTCCGACGAAAAGAAGGGAAAAGCCCATGAAACCCGCACAAAGACTCCGGGAACTGCTTGCGGACTCCAAAATGATCATCGCGCCGGGAGCCTACGATGCACTCTCGGCGAAGATGATTGAGCAAGCCGGCTTCGACGTCGTGCTCATCGCCGGCGGCACCTACTCCAACTTCCACTACGGGGTGCCGGATAACGGCTTCATTTCCCAGGGCGAACTCATCGAGGCCGGCAGGCGCATCACGGCAATCACCGATCTGCCACTCATTCTCGACTTCGATGATGCAGGAGGATCACCTCTCCAAGCCTTCCGCGGCGTCCAGCTTGCCGAGCAAGCCGGCGTCGCAGCCCTGCTCGTCGAAGACATGGTGCCCGCAACGAAGCACTTTTGGACACCCAAAGACGGCGGAGAGCGCTGGAAGCCGCAACTCAAACTTCGCAGCGTCGAGGAAATGAGCAACATCATCCGTGCCTGCGTGGAAGCCCGGACGTCCCCGGACACGGTGATCGTTGCCCGCTCGGATGCCAGCCGCTTTGGCTTCGACAATCTCGCTGAGCGCATGGCTGCTTATTCTGCCGCCGGCGCAGACATGCTCTATCCGTGCGGCTACCCCCTTCTCGACTTGCCCAAGCTCTCGGCAGTCGTCCCTGGCAAGTACGTCATGGTGACCGTGAAGAATCCCACCCTGGAGGAGCGCCAGGAACTCGAAGACGCCGGCGTGAAGATGCTGCTGGTCATAAACACCGTGAACGGGGCCGTGGCAGGCTTCCGCGAGAATCTGTCCCTCCTGGCGCGTGGTGAGTTGCTCGAGGGTGAAGCAGAAGGCGGGGCTTACCTGCCCATCATGGAAGCAATCGATGCGGCAGAGTGGGCCCGGCGGGCCCGCCACTTCGGTTATTCCTGACAGATCTTCCAGACGCAACCGTTCCTGGCCGGGCTTTGGTTCCTGCCAGGAACGGTTTCGTCGTTTACAGCGATTCGCGTGGCGAACATCCAACGCCCTTGGTTAGCGCAGTTAAACAAGAGCAGAAAGCGCCGACGACATCTCAAGTCGTCGGCGCTTCCGTTTGCGTCAGGCGGGCGTCTTGACGCCTGCAGCGAGTTCCGGTCCGGTGAGCGGAGTCGGATTCCAGCCTTCGCCCATGGCAACAAGACCTTCGGTCATCATTCCGTGGCTGACCGCGTCATTCATGGTCTTCTTGAGCTCGTTCACCATGAGCATCCGGGTGGATCGCAGCGTCAGCGTAGGCTTCGCAGCCAGCATCCGTGCCAGCTCGTATGCCCGGGTGACTACCTGATCCTTGGGCACCACTTCGTTCACTGCACCCCATTCGTAGGCCTGCTGCGCAGTGATCTCCTGGCCGGTAAGGTGGAAGTACCGGCCGCGGTTCAAACCAATCACCAGCGGCCAGATAATCTGCATCCCGTCGCCGGGAATGTTCCCCTGGGAGAAGTGCGCATGATCGGCGAATACGGCATCCTCGGAAGCGATGACGATGTCGCAGAGCAGCGCCTGCTCATTGTGGTACCTTGCGGGGCCGTTTACTGCGGCGATCATCGGGACTTCGATGTCGAGGTGGCCCAGCACAAGGCGCTTGGCGTCGTGATGGAGGCCGAGCCAGATCTCGGGTGTGACCCAGTTCTTGTTTTCAATCGGGGCTTCCTTGTCGATGAAGGTGTCGCCCGCCCCGGTAATGATGACAACGCGGTTCCCCCTGTCCCTGCTGATGTCATCCCAGAGCGATGAAACGTTGTCATGGACTCCTACACCCCAGACCACGTCACTGCCATCCGTGTGGAACGTGACCAGCAGAATGCCGTCTTCATCACGCTCCAGTTTGATGTGCTGGTACTTGTCCTTGTAGTCATCAAACGTTATCCACGCCATCGTGAATCTCCTTATTTCTGTGATTGAGCAATGAGTTGCGGCTACATCACGACTTGTCCGGCTACCAACCGCACTCTCGTAATATGAACCTTATATACAAATAGCGCAAGTTCTCAATAGTAGAGATTGAAAAAGCGCCGGGAATAGCCATGTGTTCGGACCGCCTGTCATCAACTTCCCGGCGGTGGCAGGTCGAGTTCCGCCGGAATCATTGAGCTGTGGTCCGGCCTGCGTAAGCAAGAAGGGCGCGTTCCACGGCGTGGGGCTCGCTGCCGTCCAGGCGGGCAAGCACGTGACCGTCGGGCCGTACAAGGATGGCCTCGTCCCCGTTGACGCGGTAAGCGGCCGCCCACTCCGCCTCGGCAGCAACGAAGTCCCCCAAGTGCCCGAACGTCACCGAGCGGTGTGGAATGCCGTGGATCTCTGCTCGCCGGGCTGCCTCCCTTGCAGGCTCCGAACCGGAGCGCGAGAGGATGGTCAGTTCACGCCCGAACAGATCAAGCGTTGAGAGCGTGCCTTCAGCGTTGAGCCAGACGTGCGGGGCGCGCTCACCCACGGCGGCAGTCGGGGTGAAGGTTCCCACGGGCCAGCCGGCCTCCGGCGTTGTGGCTCCGACAACCGCACCGTGGTCGTAGCGGAATCCGATGTCCAAGCCGGGGTGCACAAAGTTTTCCGGGCGGAAGGAGCGCGGGCCTTCATCGGCGTTGCCCACAATGGACCGGAAGTTCCGCACAGCTTCAGCCATGTTGAACACCGCCACCGGCCGCCGCTCCACTTCATAGGTGTCCAGGAGGGCAGGATCCGCCCAGCCCTTGAGGACGGCAGCCAGCTTCCAGGCGACGTTATGGACGTCCTGGATGCCGGTGTTCTGGTTGAACCCGCCATAAGGAGGCATAACATGCACTGCGTCTCCAGCGAGCAGGACCCGGCCGGACTGGTAGCGGTCAGCCACCCAGGCGCCCACGGTCCAGGTCCGGGCGTCCATCAACTCCACCGACTCATCAGGATCGCCGATCGCGTCGCGTATTTGCGTCGTCCAGTCAATGTCTTCGAAGGCCATCCTGTCCATGACCAGCGGGCGGCCCAGCATCGCCACGCGGTCGGTTGCGTCCACGGGAGCGATCACCACAGCCCCGATCGTGTCCGGATTGTCGAGATAGATGAAGCTGGACGGGTCGCCCGTGCGCCGCTGGATGACAGGCGAACGGAACAGCACGCTCACCGCCGTCTGCAGGTCCTGATCCCCGGTGGTCCCGATCCCCAAGGCGGTGCGCACCTGGCTGGCGGCGCCGTCGGCTGCGATCACATACTTTGCTGCGACGACTTCGGGGCCCTTGTCACTGGTGACGGACACGAGGACCTCTGCCCCTGTGTCGTTCACCGTCGACACCGTCTTGCCGAACTGGAGGGTGACGCTGTCCTCGGCCTGCGCCGCGTCAACGAGGATGGGCTCAAGCGCGTCCTGCGAGCACAGAACTACGTCCAGCGTCTCCGGACCGAGGCTGGTGTCCGCGGGTCCACTCGCATGCGCGTTGCTGGTGACGACTGAGCGCCACGGCGATACGGCATCGCTTCCGAGCAGGCGGCGTGGTCCGCCGGGAAGCGCCGCTGCCCGAACTTCTTCGGTGAGGCCGAGTTCGCGAAACACCTCCATGGTGCGGCAACTGACCGCGCGTGACCTGGGGTGGCGCGACCGCTCGGTCCGTCGCTCGACCACGAGCGTGTCGACGCCGAACCGCCCCAGGAGGATCGCCGCCGAAAGCCCGACCGGACCGGCTCCGATGATCAGGACGTCGACGGTGCGCTTCGCGGGTTCGTTCCGCTGGTTCACTGGCTAACTCCTGCAAACTCCGTCAGTTCGGGCTCTGTGCTGCGGGAGTCCATGTACGTCAGTTGGCCGCACGGCTGCATCCTGGCGCGGAGCACGTCATCAAACGCCGCGCTGACATCAAGCGGTGTCCATGTCTCGCGGGTGAGGGCGGAGTCGACGATGGCGGGGTGTGACAGCAGCATCAGGTCATGCCCGTTCGCAAAGCGGACCACCTGGCCGTTTACTCCCTTGCTGAGGTCGGACAGGAGGTAGAGAACCACTGGAGCGTTCGTGGAAGGCGGCGGCGCAACAGGGTTTCCGCCAAAGAATTTCGTGTACGCCTCGGTTCCTGCCGTCATCATCGGTGTGTCGGCGTGGGGCGCCATGGCGTTGACCCGGATGTCTCCACCTTCGGCGCCGAACTCGGTGGCCCAGGCAAAGGTCAACGAGGCGATCGCCGCCTTGGCTGCAGCATAGGCGCTCATCATCCGAAGACCCACAACCGCGCCCGAGGTCACATTGACAATCGACCCCTGTCCCTCCATGGCTGCGAGACCGTGGACTGACATGAAGTAAGTACCGCAGACGTTGATGTCGACGTGGCGGCGAATGTGCTCGTGGGTCTCCTGTCCGGCAGTCACGGTCTCCAGGTAGCCGGCGTTGTTGACCAGGCCGTCCAGCTTCCCGAAGCGTTCCACCGCAGCAGCGACCAGCCGCTGGCAACTGTCCCAATCGGTGACGTCCGCCGCGACGGCTAATGCTTCCCCGCCCTCGCGGTTGATTGACTCCGCCACGGCCTCGGCGCTTTCAGCATTAATGTCGGAGACAACCACCCGGGCGCCTTCCGCTGCGGCTGCGCGCGCATACGCCTCGCCGAGGCCGCGGCCGGCGCCGGTAATGAGGACGTGCTTTCCAGCGAGGATTCGATCGCTAGTCATGGAGATGCTCCTTTGCATTCGTAGTCTGGACCGGGGATGCTTTTCCCCAATCCGTGGCATAGGTCGGATCGTGCGGATAGCGGTCACCGAAGTTGGAGGTGGGCGGGATGCCGAACAGCTCGGCGACGTCCGCTTCCGGGGCGAGTCGTTGCGCCCCATCCCAGACGCAAGTCCTCGCGAGCACCTTCCACTCCTCCTTACGCCGCTCGCACAGATCCCGGTAACGGCCAAACAGCAGGTCGGTAGGGCCGCCGTCGGCCGGCATGGCCAGGTAGATAAACGCCGTTTCACGCCTGGCCTGGTTGCCGTTCAGTTCAATGAGTATGTTGGTCACGTAGTGGCTGGCCTTGTGAGCGGACTCCCGCCGCATGGAATACACCCAGTCGCAGAAGTCATGGGACAGGCCCACGAACATGCCATGATCTTCAGTCGCTTCAGGCCAGTAGGTGGACTTCATCAGGTCAAGGTCTTTTCGGTCCATGCCCCGGCAATAGCGGATCATGTTCTCGTTCAAGTCCTGCTTGGCAACAAGGACACGCAGTTGCTGCAGTTCGGCGGCCCAGTCCACCGTGTTGCCGTTTTTCGACGCAGCCTCCTTCATCGGCTCAATCACTCCAGTCACCTACAAGCTCAGGGACAGGAGCAGCGCCTCGCCCTGCCCGCCTCCACCACAGAGGGCGACGGCGGCCTTGCCCCCTCCGCGGCGCTGGAGTTCATACACGGCCGAGACGACGACGCGTGCCCCGGAGGCGCCGATGGGGTGTCCGAGAGCAATGGCACCGCCGTTGACGTTGACCCTGTCCATCCCAATTCCGAGTTGCGCCGCAGAGTGGAGTCCAACGGAGGCGAACGCTTCGTTGATCTCCACGAAGTCCAGCTCCTCCACGGTCCAACCTGCGGTTCCGAGGGCCTTCTCAATGGCCTGGGCTGGTTTGTCCGGCAGTGATGTGTCCGGGCCGGCGATCTGTCCGTGTGCCCCGAGTACCGCCACGACGTCTAAACCGTGGGCTTCCGCATAGCCGCGTGTGGTCAGGACGACGGCGGCAGCGCCATCCGTGAGCGGCGAGGCGTTGCCTGCCGTCACGGTACCTGCGGGGGAAAACGCCGGCCGGAGTTTGCTGAGGGACTCGGAGTTGCTGTCCGGCCGGACACCCTCGTCGCTGCCTGCCAG
The DNA here is from genome assembly GCF_057656635.1 of Arthrobacter sp. Soil_C_49. Lineage (NCBI taxonomy): Bacteria > Bacillati > Actinomycetota > Actinomycetes > Micrococcales > Micrococcaceae > Arthrobacter > Arthrobacter sp. Soil_C_49. Next base: position 224,220 of record NZ_JBDGJZ010000001.1, on the reverse strand, counting down.
TTCAGGCGCTCCCCGACGACGCGGCACCTTGACCGGAACTATCTCCGTATCGAAGTACCCTGCGTCCTGGGCCGCTGCTGCCCGCCGGTGGGAGTCTGCAGCGGCCTTGTCCTGCTCGGCCCGCCCGATGCCGAGTAAGTCATTGGCACGATCAGTGTTGAGGCCCATTGACTCGTGGTCGAAGGCATCGGTGAGTCCGTCGCGGGCAAGGGCGTCTGTCAGCGCGGCATCCCCGTAGAGATGCCCGGCGCGGGAACCGGGAAGCAGATGCGGGGCATTGCTCATCGATTCCTGTCCGCCTGCGATAACCACTTCCGCTTCCCCAAGCTGGAGCAGCCGGCTGGCTTCGATGATCGCGCTCAGCCCGGACAGGCACACCTTATTCACGGTGACGGCGTGGGCACTCAGCGGTATCCCCCCGGCTACCGCTGACTGCCGTGCGGGATTCTGGCCGGCCCCTGCCTGGATCACCTGGCCCATGACAACGGCGTCAACAGCATCAGCACTGATGCCTGCCCTGTCCAAAGCGGCAGCGATTGCAACACCGCCCAACTCGACGGCGGACACCGCGGCGAGCTGGCCCATCAACCTGCCCTGGGGAGTCCGGGCAGCCCCGACGATGACTACATCTTCCTTACGGTTCACTTCTGCTCCTTGGCCTGTGGCCACCGGGACTTTGGCACGGCTAGCTGTAGATGGCCCGGTTGAGCCGGACAAGGTACTCGAGGCTGACATCCGTGTAGCTCGTGAAGCGTTCTGTGATGGCCGAAATCACGATGTCGCGCCGTTGCGGGAGCCTGGCCCTCTCGGCGGCAGCAAGGGCCTCGGGTAATTTCTGGCGGGTGAGGTCGGTGCAGTAACTTGGCGCTCCGGGCTGCTGGCGCCAGGAGTCCGCCAGGGATCCGGCGTCGACGGCGTCAAACCCGGTCTCCTCGACGAGGGCCATCGCTACCGCCTTGTCGTGATCGCCGTCCGCGGCCACGGGGATGGCGATCCGATCGGGATCGCCCGCTTCCCGTCCCTTGACCTCGAAGGACCCCGCCGTGATAGCGTTCCAGGCCTTCGCCACCGGACGCCCGAGCTGTTCGGTAATCCAGACACTTTCGACCTGCCCGTCATCAAGGGCTTCCACCCGCCCATCACGCAGGGGGTAGTAGTTCGACGTATCGACAATTACTGCGCTGGCCGGGAGGTTCGTGATAAGGGTTTTCACCTCGGGCATCCGGCTGAGCGGTATGGACGTGATGAGGACATCGACGTCGGTGACAACGTCGCTGGCCTCGACTGGCCGAGCTCCTGCTGCCACAATGTCGGAGCTGATGGTTTCGGGGCCGCGGGAGTTTGCGACCTTAACATCGTGGCCGGCGCCACTCAGTTTGCGGGCGAGTGTCGCGCCTATCGAACCTGCTCCTAGAATGCCGATTTTCATGAAAGTCCTACTCGTTTGGTTGGCCGGTTATTGGTCCTGGCGTTGCTGCTCTTTACGGGTTCCAGCAGGCTCACCTGGAGACGTCTGCCGCGTTGGCAGGGAGGACCTCGTCCAGTTCCGGCGCCAAGTACACCATCTGGTCGCGGAACGACTCGCTCGCGTTGCGGAATGCCCGCAGCTCGCCGTCCTTCATGAGCGCCTCTCCGCTGTCGGCCCAGCTCTCGGGCGTGGGTGTTTCGACCTTCATGCGCGGCATGCCGGCAATGGCCACGCGGCCGGCTGCGACTCCGGCGATCTCAAACGTTTCGCCGAAAACTGTTGTGTCCTGGTGGGCCAGCCACGTTACGAAGGCAGACACCGAGCTGGCCGGCACCGTCGTGCGCATGGCGTCCTTGATGACGGGGTTGGGGAAGGCGTCCTCGGTCATCGGCGTCAAGGCAACCGGCATCAGGGTGGTGACTTGAACTCCGACCTCGCGGGCCTCTGCTGCGAGGGTGATGCCGAGTCCCCAGATGGCGGCCTTGGCGGCGTTGTAGGCTGAATCCGTCGGCACGCCCATGACCCCGTTTGACGAGATGTTGATAAGCCGGCCGCTGCCTGAGGCAATGAGGTGCGGCATGGCAGCACGGGAGACTCCGACAACGCCCTTGACGGCGACGTCGAAGATGCGCCACCACGTATCGGATTCCATCTCCCAGAAGCGTCCGAATGCGTTGATCCCGGCGTTGTTGACCACGATGTCGAGCTGCCGAAAGGAGTCGAGCGCGGTCTGGACGATCTCAGGCGCCTCGGTGACCACGTTATGGCTGTCAACCACTGCGGTTCCGCCTGCGTTGGTTATTTCGGCCACAGCTTCGGCCGCGTTCACCGCGTTGACGTCGTTGACGACGACGCGCGCGCCGCGGGAGGCGAGCATCTTTGCGTGCTCGCGCCCCATTCCCTGTCCTGCCCCGGTGACGATTGCCACTCGGCCCTTGAAATCAAGATTGTTCATTTTCAGTTGCTCCATTTCTTTTAAGCCGGATGACCGTGCCACTTACTTTCCGGCCAGCCAGCCGCCGTCGACTGCCAGGGAGATTCCGGTAACCATCCGGGCCTGCTCAGAGCAGAGCCACACAACCGCATCTGCCTGGTCCTCGGGTTCGGCCAGCCCGCGCATCGGGATTGCCGACAGAATCCTTTCCCGGAATTCGGGCGGGTTCTGCTCGAAGGCGTTTTTCATCATGGGACTCGTCGTCGACCCCGGGGTAAGGGCGTTGATGCGGATGCCAAGGGGGCCGTAGTCCATGGCCGCGTTCCTCGTGATCCCGACGACGCCGAACTTCGAGGCGGTGTACGGGGCATTGTTGGCGATTCCGACGAGGCCCGCCGCAGAAGCAGTGTTGACGATCGCACCGCCTCCGGTCTTCAGCATCGCGTTGACTTCGTGCTTCAGGCAGTAGAAGGTGCTGTACAGGTTCACCTTCATGACCCGGTCCCAGGTCGCGCTGTCGGTCTCCCCAATAGGTGCGAAGACCCCGTTCATCCCGGCATTGTTGAAAGCGAAGTCCAGCTGCCCGAAATTCGACACCGTCGCATCGACAAGGGCCTTGACCTGCTCCTCGTCGCTGACATCGCACTGGACCAAGACAGCCTTCCCACCAGATGCTGCGATGATCTCCACCGTTTCGCGCCCGGCTGCCTCATCAATATCGGACACCACTACGCGCGCGCCGTTCTTTGCGAACGCCAAGGCACCTGCCCGGCCAATGCCCGAGCCCGCGCCGGTAACGAGACCAGCTTTGTCCTGCATCATCAGTTTCTCCGCATTCACTAGTAGCTCTCCCCAACGTGCACGTTATTGTCATAATTACGGCGGGATTCCTGAGGGAGGAACCTGTCCTCGGTTTCACGCACATAGTCGGTGAGGGGACGACCAAACATTGCGCCCCAGCCGATGCTGTCGGGGCCATCGTTCAAGTGTTCGATGTAATCGCCGATGGGTGTTGCCTCGCCTGATTCCTTGACCTGCATCAGCAGGCGCCAGACCTCTTTTACCCCGGGAAGCACAAAAGCCACGGGCTGAATCGCCTGGCCAATCGCTGTCATCTGGGCAACGGTCTTACGTCCGATCAGCGGAACCCCGACGGCGTATGCCGGCCCGGGGGTCTCCTTCAACGCGAGTTCCGCCTGCTCCCAGGTATGGAATCCCTCGTAGAAGATGACGTCCGCACCGGTCTCGGCTTTGTAGAGCTGGGCGCGGCGGATCGCCTCGTCCACGCCGCCGCCGGCGGCACCGTAGCCGTCGGTACGGGACACGATAACGAAGTCGCTGTCCAACTTGTCCCGGGCATCGACGGCGGCGTTCAGTCGTCCGATCGCCTCGGCGTCCGAAACCAGTTCGATCCCGGCCACACCGCCCGATTTCTTGGGCTCCCGCTGGTCCTCAATGTGGATCCCGGCGACGCCCGCGTCGATGAACTCGGACACCGTGCGCTGCACGTTGATCGGCGCACCGAAGCCGGTGTCGGCGTCGCAATAGATGGGAATGTCAGCGGCGCGGGCAGTGCGCTTTGCATGCTCAACCACCTCGGTCAGGGTGAGCCATCCCGTGTCGGAGACACCCTGCCACCAGGCGGACATACCGCCGGAGAGCTGGAACGCGTCGAAGCCAGCGTGCTGCGCCATCTGCGCATGGAGCGGCAAGGCGCCGAACGGCACCAGCGCCGTCTCGGGACTGTCGAAGACTGCGCGAAGCGCTTTGCCGGGTGAGGTCAGGCTCACGACGCCGCCTCAGGGGTGTTGAATCCAACGGTGACGACGACATAGACGCAATCCTCGTCGTACGGGTTCTTCCAGGCATGCGGTACGCCGGCCATGACGAGCAAGTCTCCCGGAACGAGCGTGCGCTTCTTCCCGCCGGGGAGTACGAGGTCAACCTTGCCCGAGATGACCACCTCGTAGTCGATGGTGTCGCTCGCATGCATCCCGGCGTCGCCGTCGTCGTCGGTGGCGCTCATGCTTTCGTCCAAGGTAGCCGCGTCCACCTCGCCTGACGAGTGCGCCGGGAAACTGCTGATGCCGAAGGTGGATCCATTGGGTCCTGCCAGGGCGACTTTGCTTGGCGGGGCACCGAAGTTTGTTTTGCTGTGGCCCCCGTTCACGGCCCAGTAAAAGGCACCCGCTGCCACGCCGGGGAAGTCGAACTCGGCGGCCGGGCCGACGTCAAGGAAGTCGGCTTCGCCGGAGTCGTTCGTTCCCGCGACGACGAGCTGGAATTTTTTGGGATCAGGAAAACTCATCTGTGTTCACTCCTTTGTGGATGGACGATTCGTGGTCAGGCGCGGAGGCCTGCCTCGCGCATCAGCGGGAAGACCTGCTCGTTGAGCCGGTCGAGGCCCTCGTCATAGTCGACGAGGCCGGTGCAGATGCCGGTGATGCCTGAGGCCTGCAACTTCTGCAGCTCCTCGACCACCATCTCGGGGGTGCCCGTGATCGGCATGAGCGCCGCGCGGCCAAAGGCCCTCACGGACTCGTCACGCTTATAGTCCTCGGACTGCTTGTACTCATCCCAGTTGAAGCTCTGGGTGCCGCTGCGGATGATTTCGCGGTAGCGAAGCGCGCTCTCCCAGTCGGTGCTCTCTGTCACGTAATCGGCGTAGGCGCGTGCTTCCTTCTCGGTGTCCTTGACAATGATGTGCGCGCCCGCCCACAGGCCGAGGTCCTCGCGACCAGCCGCGTTGGCTTTCTGCCGGATTTTGGGCGTGAGCTCGCCGCTGTGCTCGACGCTGGCAACCGACGCGAACAGGACGTTTGCGTGCTTGAAGGCGAACTCCTGCCCTGCGGGGCTGGAACCGGCGCTCATCACCATCGGGCGGGGGGACTGCACGGGCTTCGGGTGCGCCTGCGCACCCTTCAGGTTGAAGAATTTACCGTCGAAGTCGAACTCCTGCTCCTCGTTGGCCCACAGGCGTTCGGCGATTTCAATCCACTCGTCGGCGAGCTCGTAGCGGACGTCGTGCTCCGGGAGCTCCACGCCGAAGATGTCGTATTCGGGCTTGAAGTAGCCCGCGGTTACGTTCAGCCCCATGCGGCCGCCGCTGATGTGGTCAATGGTGGTCACCATTTTGGCCCCCATCACTGGGTTGATGAACTGCACGTTGCAGGTGGCGATGATCTGGATGTTCTGCGTCACCGCGGCGAGTCCCGCCGCCCAGGTGAACGTCTCGAACTGGCGGCCCCAGGGCCGGTCCGGACCGGCGAGTCCCTGCCACCGGGCGATGGGAATGAAGCCGTCCACGCCGTACCGGTCCGCCTTCTGCGCGAGATGCTGCACTTCACCCCAGTTGCCAAGCTTGATGCTGTTGTCGGCGAAGTTCAGGCCGCCTTGCCCCGTGGACACGTTCGCCCCGAAGATCGCGACCTTGAAGGCGTTGTCGCCGCCAACCATTGGGCCATTGTCACGCTGGACTGTGTAATCCGCGACAAAGTCGCGGTCAACAAGGTGGTCGGTGGATGTTTCGTTGGATGCGATGCTCATAATCGCGGTCCTTTCGGGAAGAAGTGAAATTGGTGTTGATCGGGTTGGATTTCTTATACCGGCAGGCCCGGTTCAGATCTGGGATGCGTCCCCAAGGGTGTGCCAGCGCCGGTTGTGGTAAACAAGCGGACTTCCGGGTGCCACGTCGCCCGACAGTGCCGATGACGCCTGCAGTGCCTCGACGGCCACGATGGACGAACCGCCAGCGGCCATCGAGTTGATGATCCTGCCTCGGATCCAGGCTTGTGCCTGGACAAAGTAGGGCTCGCCTGTCTCCAGGCGCGACCAGAGAGAGGTGTCAGCAAAGCGGTCGATCCCGCTGGTGGCGCAGAGTTTGGCAATGTCCACTTGTTCAGCACTCAGTAGATGCACAACGACGGTGTCTGCGCCGAGAATGGTCGGAGTGCTGGACGAAAGTTCCGATACTGAGAATGCGAGGATCGCAGGTTCGGCACTGGCCGAAATGACAGACGTTGCTGTCAAGCCGACCGGCCCGTTGCCCGCATCAGCCGTGATGACAGCGACACCACCGGGATGGTTGCGGAATGCGGCCTTGAATTCGTTGGCAGTGATTGCCGGTTCAAGGCTTTGGGTGATGGATAAGCTCACCGGATCTCCTTTGATATCAGTGCGCCGGCTTCACTGCCGGCCCTTGCTCAGGGCTTCAACGTTAGGTGCGCAGGGAAGGTAAGTGGCATGGCAAGACATGCCAAACAGATGGGAAACTGCGTCATGCCGGGGCCGCTTGTAAATACATGGCGTGGGATGCAAAGCTGGTGACGTGCTTCACATGCCGAGCCGCTGCGACTGCTCGTCCTGAGTTCCTTTAGACGCCGGAGCGCCTCTTCGTCAACGGTGAAAGGGGGCAGCAGTGAAACTGAGCTCTTATCAGAATCTGCGATTACCCAACTTCAGCGTTCACGCACTATGCGAAGTGTTGAAGGACGCGGACCTTGATTGGCAAACTGCGCTCAGAAACGCGGAAATCGACCCCGATGCGATCGACCGCCACGGGGGCACTATTCCCGCGAAGAAGGAGTTGGCCTTCCAGCTGCAGTTCGTCGCTCTCACCAAAGATCGTGTCGACCTCTGGGTGAAGGCCGCGCAGGCCTACACGCTAGGGTCCTTCGGGGTTCGCGGATTGGCCCTTGCTACCGCGCCGACCATTGCCGCCTGGGTAGAAGCTGGCAGCTCAACGGACTATGCCCCCGGACTGATGGAAATTGCGCCGCTCCGGACGTTGGACGGCACGGTGACCGGCATGGAGTTCACCTATCCCGATACCCCTGCAGAGCTCATCCCGTTCAGCGTCTACCGCGATTTTTGCGTCATTGCCCGGACTTTTACGTGGATGTACGGGGCCCCTTTCCCCTTCACCAAGGTCGAATTCCCTCTTGCAGAAGCCTCCCCCGAGGTTTTTCCCTTCGTCCCGTGCGCCATCGACTGCGGATCCGACGCACTGCGCCTCTGGTGGGCTCCTGAAACATCGATGGAAGAACTCCCCTTCGGCAACACCTTTCAACACGAAGCGTGGCTCAAAGCGGATCACCAGATCCTTGACAATCTCAGGGCAACCGGCGACTGGCCGGACACTGTTATGAAGACCATCAGAGCCGCCCCAGAGCTGAACCGCAAACTGGCAAATGTGGCCGCAACACTGCGGGTCTCCCCCCGGACACTGCAACGCAAGCTCGAACTCACTGGAGACGACTTCGCCCAGCTCCGGGACAAAGCCCTGCGTGACCTCGCTGCCGATCTGCTTTCGAAAACGGATCACTCCATAGCACGAATATCCCGCACACTGGGCTACACAGACCCAACGAGCTTCACCATTGCCTTCAAACGATGGAATGGGATGCCACCGACGGTCTACAGGGAAGCATCCCGCTACAAGAACAACGCAAGGCCCAAGGCTTAGACGCCCTCGCTGATCATGGCGTCTGCGGCCCGTATCAGGGCAAGGTGGGAGAAGGCTTGTGGGAAGTTTCCCGCCATCCGTTTGTCGTACATGGAGTATTCTTCGCTGAGCAGGCCGAGGTCATTGCTAAGTCCCACCAGTGCGCCCATTAAATGCTTGGCGTCTTCCCGTCTGCCTGAGCGTGCGTACTGTTCCACCAGCCAGAAGGAGCAGGCAAGGAAGGGATGCTCCCCCGGCGCCAATCCGTCGACGCCGGTCTCGGTGCGGTAGCGCATCAGCAGACCCTCAGGAGTGAGTAGCTCCTTCTCCAGCTGGGCGACTGTTCCCAGCATCCGCACATCGTCGTAGGGGAGGAAACCGACCTGCGGCAGGACCAGCAAGGCCGCGTCCGTCTCCTCGCCGCCGTACGTCTGGGTGAAGGAGTTAAGGTCACGGTTGAATCCACGATCCGTTATTTCTGCGGCCAGGCGATCCCGATGCTGCTCCCAGTGTCCGATCGGCCCAGGAAGTCCGTGGTCCCGGACAGCCCGTACGCCGCTGTCATATGCTGCCCACATCATGACCCGGGAATGCGTGAAATACTGCGGAGCGCCCCGCATTTCCCACAATCCCAGGTCCTTGTCTTCGAAGTGTTTGTCCACTGATCCCAGGAGGGCACGCTGCAGGGCCCAGGAGAAATGGTCCTCCTTGCCCCCGGCCAGGCGGAGCCTCTCCAGTACCACCATCACCTCCCCCACAACATCGGCCTGATGCTGGAAGACGGCCGCGTTGCCGATTCGAACGGGTTTGGCGTCCTGGTAACCAGGCAGGTGCGGGAGTTCCTTTTCCGTCAGGTCGCGTTCGCCCCCTACGCCGTACATTATTTGCAGTTTTTCCGGATCCCCCGCGAGCGCACGCAGAAGCCAATTCCGCCATTTCAGGGCTTCGGATTCGTAGCCGTGTGTCAACATGGCTTCGAGTGTCAACGACGCATCGCGCAGCCAACAATAGCGGTAGTCCCAGTTGCGGGGTCCGCCAAACTCCTCCGGCAGGGAAGTGGTGGGAGCAGCAACAATGCCGCCCGTCTCATAGTGGGTTAGAGCACGCAAGACCAGAAGTGAACGTTTGACCGCACTGTGATAGGGCCCCTCGTAGCGGCAATTGCCTGCCCATGTGGTCCAGTAGTGGATGGCGTCGTCCAGGGCTGCGTCAATGTTGATGGCCGGCGGCACGTCCTGGTAGGAAGGGAACCATGTCAGGTGGAAGTCCACATTCCGTCCCTGCTGAACCGTGAACTCCCCTGCGTGCCGGTGGTCTTCGGCCTGCGGAAGAGGGGCGCCCCGCAAAGACAGAGCGTCCGGACCGGACATGGCGAGAAGTATTTCCGCTCCGGGGTCTGCACTGTCGCGGATCCTGCTCACCCACGGCAGGACGGTGGCGTACTGGGGCCGAATCCTTATCTCCTGATGCATAGGAACTGTCCCGCTGAGTCCGGTGACCCGGCGGACGAGTGATGGCTGGGCGCCACCTACTGGCATGAAGTCCGTCACCATCACCTTGCCCGAATTGGTCTGCCACTTCGTTTGCAGTACGAAGGTCGAGCCCACATAGTGACGATCCGTCACGACGGCCTCCGGCGACCCCGGGGCTAACAGCCACCGGCCATGGTCTTCATGCCCGAGCAGGGAGGCAAAGACAGAGGGCGAGTCAAAACGCGGGAAGCAGAGCCAGTCCACACTGCCCTGCCGGGAAACAAGGGGTCCGGTGTGGAGATCCGACAGCAGCGCATAATCCTCAATCGGGGCAGCCATGCTTCACTCAACCACAAGATGAAAGATCCCCATAGGCCTTGCGGCCAAAGCTACGAACGCAGGGTCAATTACCGTGCTTGCCCATTGCGTTGGCCCGGTGCGCAGACAAAGAACTGCGGCTGCGCGACCGGTGCAAACGGAACAATGAGCCACTGGTTGCCGTAGAGCTCCACGTAGGAGTCGGAAGGGCAAAGTGTGAAGGCTTCTTCGCGTGTCATCTCGTTCCCTCTCCTTTTTGCGTTGTTCGGCTCCACTGCGGAGCCTTGTTCAGCTTCAACGTTAAGAGCCTGCCGCGCTGGACCGGCATGACAAGGGACGCCAAGTAGATGGGAAACTGCGCCAAACGTGACCGCTTGTGTGTTGGTGGCCCGCCGGGGGTGCAAAGCTACTGACGTACTGCACGAGCCTTCTGATACTCGGATTGCCGTCGCGCTTTCGAGCAGGGGCCCGTCCCTCCACAAAGACGAGGAGAGCGATGCATCCCCGAACCGGTCCTGAACTTACTGAGGCGCTCCGCCATGCCTGCGCCAGAAGGTGGCAAGGGTGAAAGGCGGAACCTATCAGAACCTGCGGGTACCAAACTTCAGCGTTCACATACTGCGTGGACTGCTTGAGGATGCGGACCTGGATTGGCAGACCGCGCTGGCGAATGCGGAAATAGATCCCGATGCGGTGAACCGGCCCGGAGGCACTATTCCTGCGAGGAAGGAGCTGGCTTTCCAACTTCAGTTCGTTGGTCTCACACAAGACCGTGTCGATCTCTGGGTGCGGGCCGCGCGTGCCTACTCACTGGGCTCCTTTGGGGTTAGAGGATTGGCGCTGGCTACTGCGCCGACCATTGAGGCATGGGTAGACGTTGCAAGTACCACGGACTACGGCCCTGCCCTGTTCGAGCTGGCATCGCTGAGGACACCGGACGGCGCGGTAACCGGCATGGAGTTCACTTACCCAGATGCCCCGGAAGAGTTGGTCCCGTTCAGCGTTTACCGCGACCTTTGTTTCATTGCCCGGAATTTCACCTGGCTCTACGGCAGCCCCTTTCCCTTCACCCGGATTGAATTTCCTCTCGCAGAAGCTTCCCCCGAACTTTCGGCGAACGTCCCGGGCAGCATCGACTGCGGCGCCGAAACGCTGCGGTTATGGTGGGACCCGGCAACGTCAGCGCAGGAACTTCCGTTCGGTAACGCCTTTCAGCACGCGGCATGGATTAAAGCGGATACCCAGATTGTGGACACTCTCAAGGCGACAGGAGACTGGGCCGACACTGTAGCGAAAACCATAAGGGCGGCCCCCGAGCTCAACCGCAAACTGGCAAATGTGGCCGCAACACTTCGGGTTTCCCCCCGGACCCTGCAACGCAAGCTCGAACTCACTGGGGACGACTTCGCCCAGCTCCGGGACAAGGCTTTGAGCGACCTCGCCGCCGATTTGCTCTCGAACACGGATCTTTCGGTGGCGCGGATATCGCGCAAACTTGGTTACACAGAGCCGGCCAGCTTCACCATTGCATTTAAGCGGTGGAAGGGGATGCCGCCGTCGGCCTACCGGGAAGCTTCCCACTACAAAACCAACGCCAAATCCAGAGCTTAAGCCTGCCACCGCGTCCTCCCAACCCTGACGCACCTTGGCGTACTTTCCCATGTGAACGGCGTTGAATGCCGTGCCGGACGGGGGCCGGCCCAACTTAACGTTGAAGCCTGCACAAGCCCGGCAAAGAAGCCGGATTCTTCCGGGGAACACAACGTATGGCGTCGACGACGTCGGCACATCGACCCAATGATGCGCGCCGAGTCCCTCCGATCTCATGCACTGCTCTCCGCAGTCAGCAACGACCCCAGCGGCTGCTGGGTAAAAACAAAAGGTAGTCAAAGATGACACAAACAATAGCGGTCGAGTCCCGCACCGGCCGAAGCACACCGATAATTGCCCTGCTCCTGCTGAGCGGCATAACGCTCGACATCCAGTACGGAATCCTGGCTCCACTCATCGGAGTCATCGCGACTGAGTCAGGGCTGACGGGCTCGGAAATCGGTTGGGTCCTCAACGCGCTGATGATGGGCAGTGTGATTTCCGTCAGCCTGACCGCCCGTATGGGTGACATCTTCGGGCATCGCAAAGTCCTCATCGCGCTGATCGTCCTGGCACTGGTGGGATGCGCCCTGGGTGCAACCGCCAACGGCTTCTGGCCTCTGGTCGCGGGCCGATTCCTGATGGGCCTCGCGGTCACCATTCCCCTGAGCTGGGGGCTCCTGCGTCCACGCGCGACGGCCCGGCAGATCCGCCTGGTCTCGCTGGTGCTCTCGACGGTAATGGCAGTTCTCACACCGCTTGCACTTATTGCCGGCGGCCTCATCGTTGGACTGGGTCTGCCCTGGGAGACCGTCTTCTGGGTGACCTTCGCGTTGTACGGGCTCATGCTGATCCTCGCGCTGATCTCACCTGAGACGCCCCTTGCCGCCCGCGCTGTGGTGCAGCTGGACTGGTTCGGCGCATTGGGGCTCGGCGTGTGGGTCACGGCACTCCTGGTCGGAATTGCTGAAGGCCCCGGCCAAGGCTGGACCTCACCGCTGGTGCTCGGGACATTCATCGTCAGCGCCGTGACACTGGCTGCCTGGATCATTCAGCAGCGACGCACCCAGGAGCCCCTGGTGTCATTCCGCAACATGGATATCCGCCAAACGCTTATCGGCTACTCCGGAATCCTCCTGATAAGCCTGGTTGGCCAGGGTATCTTCATCGTGCTGCCGGCATGGCTGCAGACCCCGGCTTCGTCCGGGTACGGCCACGGCCTCTCTGCCCTGGACTCCTCTTACGTGCTCCTCGCCATGATTCCCGGGGCGGGACTGGGATATCTCTGGACCCGATGGGGCCTTCGGCGCCTGGGACCGAAGACCGTCCTGGTCATTTCCGGATCCGCTGCGGTCCTCGTCTTCCTCGGACTCGCCCTGGCCCACGGCCATGTGTGGCTGTCCTGGTTGTGGGTGTTCCTGTACGCGCTCACGATCCTCAGCTGCCTGACCACCGGGTACACCCTCGTTGCAGCCGCCGGACGCCAGGACAACATGGCGGTGACCGTTGGCATGCAAAACATCATCCAGTTCGTCGGAGCGATGATCGCCGTCGCAATTATCTTGAACGTGCTCGTCCCCGGCGCCGACGGATTCATCCCGCAGGCGACGTTTGCCGGCATCTACATCGCATCGGCGGTGATCATCGCTGTCTTCGTGATCGTCTGGGCGTTGCTGGCACCCAAGCGCATCACCGATCTTCATGCAGTCGACACAGAGACCGATCCCACGAAGGTCCATGTTGCCGGCCACTAGAAGGACCTAAGGCTGATCCTGGCGGCGTGCCTCCAGGAGGCGGGCCCTGTTGCCTGGGGCCGGTGAGCAGTTCGCGCATTCATAACCGCGGGTTGCTCACCGGCCTCGCGGGCGCGTGGGCAACCGATATTCAGGGCTCCGCCCGCCGCCCGCTGCTCTTTTGGGCGGGGGGCAGCCGCGGCAGAAAAACACGATCAAACGGACACCCAATGACCTACCACAAGCAGGATGACTGGCTTCCCCTAGTCGGGGAAGCAGTGCAAATAAGGCAATATGGCCAATTTGTCCGCACAGGGATTGTTGACGCTGTTACGGGCGACGACGGGATCCTTTGGCTTGCAGCGGACGGCGTGAACCAGCGTCGGCTGATCAGCAGAGCCGACGGTTTCGAGGTCTGGATGACCTATAAATGGGAGACCGCCGGAACCCGAAGGTGAAGTTCCCGCCGATCTAACAACGGGGGTGAGTACACGTCAAGGAGAGCGTCAGCAGCAGTAATGCATCACTGGCTTTTCCCCGATTGAATCGATCTAAAGTATCGCATCACGAGAGCTCTTCACAAATAGTGTAACTTTTCTATTGACGTGCTGCCTTGTGCACACGTACCGTCGGCATAGCACCCACCAAGATCGCCAAGCAAAGAAGCTGGCGGCGAGCACCCCGCATTCCGGTCGTCAACGGCGCCGGCCGGATACATGGGAGGCCAGGGGCGCACGCTTCACAGCATGCGAAAGAAACTCGAGGAGCAAAAATGCGAACAACGAAGTCGCGAATGATGTTGGCTGCTGGATCGACGGCGGTGCTGCTGGCTCTGGCTGGTTGCGCTGAAAGCGCGAACAGTCAAATAACCGCGGACACGGTTGCTATCGATGTCGGCAATAACATGAAGGTCAATCTGAAGACCAGCCCGAACCTCAAGGTCGCCGTATTCATCCCGGGCGTGGCCAATGCATACGGGCAGGCCCAGGAGCTTGCGGCGAAGGAGACAGCCAAGGAACTCGGCATGGAGATGACCTTGTTCGACGGGAGCTACGACCCGAGCCAACAGCTCAACCAGATGCAGACGGCGCTGGCATCCGGGGACTACGACGCCGCCGTGGTGCAGGCGCTCGACGGCACGGTGGTGTGCAAGACCATCACCGAGGATTACCCCAAGGCCAACATTCTGGTGGTCAACAACGTCACGCCGTTGTGCGAACAGGGCATCAATCAGACCGGTACATCGGTTGAGGAGGTCTGGGCGCCGGGCACCATGAACTTCGTCGGCAGCAACAACACCCGCGCCTACATCGATGGCTGGTTTGCCGCTGCGGCCGAGGCGAACCCCGGCAAGCAGAAGGTAGTTGCTGTTCTTGGTCCCGCAGTCGCCGCGCAAACGCGCGTCATTGAGGTTGCCCTGGCCAAGTTCGCGAAGGACAACCCTGACTACACGGTGGACAAGGTCTACACCGACTACACAACGACCGGCACGTTCAACGAGACCCAGACCTATCTACAAGGTCACCCGGACACCACCCTCCTCCTGTCCATGTACACGCCGGATATCTCTCGGGGCATCATTGAAGCCGTAGACGACGCCGGCCTTCTCGGCAAAATCCACATCGTGGACCAGGGTTTCGGCGAGTTTTCGATTGAACAGATCGAGGCGGGAAACATCCAGTTCTCAACGCTCTTTTTCCCTTACAACGGGATAAAGGTATCCCTCGAGGCCATCGCGGCAGCCCAACGCGGGGATGCCGGCCCTCGTTTTGTGGATGACTCGGTCATTGGCACTGCGAAGAATCCCTTCACCCTCACGAAGGACACGATCTCCGAACTTCCCCCCGGACTGCGCTAGCCCCACAGGGCCCATCGGAGGGGCGCTTGAACGACGTTCACGGCACGTTACCCCCGTCGGCGCGCTGCCACTCCCCAAGTAGCGTCGGCTATCCACTTCACGATCGCGAAGCAAAGAAGCCCGCGACACATCACCTACATCCGGACCGCCGACGGCACCGGAACGAGCACTCAGGAGAATTATGCGTACAACGAAGTCGCGGGCAATGCTGGCTGCGGGATCCACAGCAGTACTGCTCGCCTTGGCCGGCTGCGCGGGAAACAGCAGCGGCAACCCGGGCAATCAGGGTCCAGCCGGCACAGTCGCCATCGACGTCGGCAATGACACGAAGGTGAACCTGAAGACAGACCAGGGCCTCAAGGTCGCTGTTTTCATCCCGGGTGTCGCCAATGAGTTCGGGCTGGAGCAGGAGCGGGCGGCGAAGGAGACTGCGAAGGATCTCGGTATGGACCTGACCCTGTTCGACGCAGGCTATGACCCGAACAAACAGCTCAACCAAATGCAGACAGCGATGACATCCGGAAACTTCGACGCCGCGGTAGTAATGGCCCTCGACGGGGTGATGTCCTGCAAGCTCCTCACCGAGGATTTCGCGAAGGCCAATATCCTAACGTCGATTTCGGGCTCACCCCTGTGCGATGACGGCACAGATCAGAGCGGTAAGTCGGTTGACGAAGTCTGGGTTCCGGGCACGTTGAATTTCGTGGGCAGCAACACCACCCGCGATTACGTCGACGGATGGTTGGCAGCCGCGGCAAAGGCTAACCCGGGCAAGCAGAAAGTGGTGGCGGTTCTTGGCCCGGCGGTCAACACCCAGACGCGCGTCACAGAAGCCGCACTGGCAAAGCTCACGACGGACAACACCGACTATTCCGTGGACACGATTTACACCGACTGGGCGACGACTGACGCGTACAACAAGACCCAGACATACCTGCAGGGGCATCCGGACACCACCCTCATCCTGTCGGCGTCCTCTCCCGACCTCACCCAAGGCGTCATCCAGGCTGGAAAAGACGCCGGTCTTTCCGAAAAGATCCACGTCGCGGACGTCGGTTTCGGCAAATTCCAGCTCCAACAATTGGAAGCCGGCAACGTCCAGCTCTCCACAATGCTCTTCCCCTACAACCAGATGAAGGCAAACCTCAACTCCATCGCCGCCGCGCAACGCGGGGATGCCGGCTCCCGCTTTGTGGATGACTCCGTCATTGGCACCGCGAAGAATCCCTTTGTGGTCACGAAGGAAACCATCACAGAACTGCCCGCTGAGCTGCGCTAACACCGCAGTTCAGCCCGCCTTGGGCTGGGGCGGCGTTCCCCCGAACGCCGCCCCGGCCCAGTACAGAAAGTAGAACTGACAATGGAGCCTTCGCAGTCGGACCCGGCTATCGCCGTCGCGCTTAAAGCGGTATCGAAGACCTATGGCGCCACCCGTGCATTGATCGACGTGGACGTCGAGATCCACGAAGGAACAGTACATGCACTGATTGGCGAGAACGGAGCGGGAAAGTCCACGGCATTGGGTGCGATCGCCGGCCGCGTTGACTTTGACGGAGGTGTCGTCGAAGTCTTCGGTGAACCGCTTGAACCGGGAAACCTTCGCGCTGCACGCCGGAGCGGCGTCTCGGCCATCTATCAGGAACTGACGATCATCCCGCATCTGGATGCAACAGCGAATGTATTTCTTGGATCCGACCTGGCCCGGTTCGGCGTTCTCTCGAGCCGCGAAATGCGCCGCCGCTACGAACAGCTATGTACTGAGCTGGACGTCCGGGTCATACCTGCCGGCGTTCCCGTTGGCTCCCTCTCGGTGGCCGAGCAGCAGCTGCTTGAGATCATGCGGTCCCTGGTCATCGATCCGCGCGTCATCCTCTTTGATGAGCCCAGCGCCTCGCTTGCCGTCGAGGAACGGGAGGCGCTCTACAAGGCGATCGAAGGGTTACGCAAGCGCGGTGTCACCATCGTGATCGTGAGCCACAACTTCGACGAGATTGAACGGCTCGCCGACTGGATAACGGTCTTCCGGAACGGCCGTGCCATCACCACGAGCAGGCGTGCGGAGAAATCCCGGGCCGAACTCGTGCGCGCAATGCTCGGTGACCAGCGGGGTGACCAGACGCTGAGCCGGGTTCTCCTGGACAAGCCCGTGGAAATGCACTCGAGACCCGTCGAACCGGCCGTTGCCCCGATTCTTGAGGTGGTTGGGCTCACCGTTCCGGGAGCCATTGAAGATATCGATCTGGAAGTGAAGCCCGGGGAAATACTGGGCATCGCCGGTCTGGTGGGTTCTGGCCGCTCTACATTGCTGCGGGCGATCGCTGGCGCGGAACCCACCGCGCGGGGAACCATGCGCTTGGCTGGTGCCGGGTCCGCTTGGCCGCGGACTGTGCGGGCCGCGCGCAAACTCGGAATCGGTTTGATCCCCGAGGACCGCAAAGGAGAAGGGCTCGTCCTGCTCCGCAGCGCCGCGGACAACATCGCCCTCTCCAACCTTGGTTCCGCATCAACCGGCGGCGTGATCGGGCGAAGGAAACTCCGTGCCATGGTCGCCGAGGCAGCCTCCAGGCTGAACTTCCCGGTAGCCCGATTAGGTGAACGCAGCGACAGGTTCTCCGGCGGCAATCAGCAGAAGTTGCTGATGGCACGGTGGTTGTACGACCGACCCCGCGTGCTCCTCGCCGACGAGCCCACACGCGGCATCGACGTCGGCGCCAAGGGCGAGCTCCTGGAAACGTTACGCCTGATGGCGGCCGAAGGCGTTGCCGTGATCATGGTCTCGTCCGAGCTTGAAGAAGTGCTGGCGGTGTCCGATCGGGTGCTCGTCATTGCCAAGGGCCGCAGCATGGGGCTCCTTGAGCGGACCGGCGATCAGCAGATCGCCATGGAAGACGTACTGCAAGCAGCATTTGGATTGAAGGAGCACGCATGAGCGCCACCATCGACCGGGATACCACCCCGGAACGAACCGTTATTCCTGCTGTGACAGCAGGCAAAAAGGTCAACCTGCGGGAGAGAGCAGCAAGCCTCGGGATGGTCTGGGTGCTCATCATCCTCGTCATCACGGCAATCATCCTCAATCCCCGGTTCCTCAACCCGGGAAACCTGGTCAACATCCTGACCCAGAACGCCCCCGTCGGCATTATCGCGGTAGGGATGACGTTCATCATCATCGCAGGAGGCTTCGACCTTTCGGTCGCCGCCGTCCTGGCTATCGGTGGAGTGTCCTACGCAACGCTGTCCCACATGATGCCTGCGGGGCCGGCGATACTCATCACGCTGGCGATCGGATTCCTCCTCGGCCTGATCAATGCCCTCCTCATCACAAAAGCGAAAGTGAACGCGTTTATCGCAACTCTCGCGACCGCTTCATTATTCAGCGGCCTGACCTTGCTGTACACAAACTCCAAACCGGTTTCCATGGCAACGGGCGGCTACGATTTTCTGGCGGATCAGGACTTCCTCGGAGCCCCGCTCTCCGTCTGGCTTCTAGCGGTCCTCGTCGCAGCAGGATGGTTCGCACTTTCCAAAACCGTCTACGGCCGGGGAATCTACGCAATCGGCGGCAACAACGAAGCCGCCCGGCTGGCCGGACTGCCCGTAACCTCACTGCGCGCAAGTACCTACGTGCTGACCGCTATGCTCGCCGCACTCGCGGGAATCGTCCTGGGGTCGGTCATCGGCGTCGGACAGCCAGGCGTAGCCGTCGGAGTCACACTCAACTCCATCGCGATCGTTATCATCGGCGGAACTTCACTGCTCGGAGGAGAAGGCGCCATGTGGCGAACCCTCGTCGGCATCCTGATCTTCGGAACCATCAACAACGTCTTCGACATCCTCGCATTCCCGCAAGCAACACAAGAGGTCGCCCTCGGCGTGATCGTACTCGCCGCCGTATCCCTCGACGCCTACACCCGGTCACGGAAACGCTCAGGAGAAGCCTGACCTGCCGCGACAATGATGGCTTTGCTGAAGAATCCCCTATCAGAGAAGGAATAAGAATATGTCACGATTGGCCGGCAAGGTCGCCATCATTACGGGTGCAGCCAGCGGACTGGGGCTCTCCGCCCTCAAGCTCTTCGTGGCCGAAGGGGCCCGGGTAGCGGCTACGGACATCTCCGCGGAGGCACTGCAGCAGGCGGTCGATGAAGTTACGGCTGACGGTGGCGAGGCAATCGCCCGCACTCACGACGTCTCTTCCGTTGAGGACTGGAATCGTGTGGTTGATGACGTCCTGGCGGAGTGGGGCACGATCGACATCCTGATCAACAATGCTGGCATTGCCCTGCCAAAGGGTATTCTCGACGCCGGGCTGGAGGACTGGAACAAGGTCATGGCCATCAACGCCACCGGACCCTGGCTCGGGATGAAGAGTGTAATCCCCACCATGCAGGCCGCCGGCCACGGTTCCGTCGTGAACGTCTCGTCGATCGCCGGGATTATCGGTGGTGGCGCCGGGGACGGCGGCGGCGCGGCATATTCCGCCTCGAAGGGTGCGGTCCGGTCCCTGACAAAGCACGCTGCCCAGTGGTTCGCAAAGGACAGCATCCGGGTAAACT
The DNA here is from genome assembly GCF_057656635.1 of Arthrobacter sp. Soil_C_49. NCBI lineage: Bacteria > Bacillati > Actinomycetota > Actinomycetes > Micrococcales > Micrococcaceae > Arthrobacter > Arthrobacter sp. Soil_C_49. The sequence continues at coordinate 204,848 of NZ_JBDGJZ010000001.1, read as the reverse complement.
CGGTGCATCCCGGTCCGATCGACACCGGCCTGACCCGTGGTTACGGGTTCACCAGGGAAACGCTGGCCAACCCCGGAACTGTTCCTTTGCCGCCCCACGCCGGGGAGGCCTCCGACATCGCGTACGGCATGCTCTACCTTGCATCGGATGAGGCGAAGTTCATCACCGGAACTGAGCTGGTAATCGACGGCGGATTTATATCTCAGTGAGGCCACTTTCTCACTAAATCAGCGGGGCATCAGTCGATGACTCTCGCTTCGATTGCTCGATGACAATCGCAACGTTTACCGCTAACTCCCAGATACTACGGGACGCGCCTCCCCTATCCATAGCCTGACGAAGGACTTGATATGACATACGCTGACGACATGTGGGCGATTCACCGTCTCTGTTCCCGTTTCGCCTCGACCCGGGATCTGAATCAGCATGACGAGTGGGTGTCGCTGTTCACCCCGGACGGATCTTTCGAGATCCCCCGTCTCGGGCCGCGCAGCGGGCACCACGACCTTCGCATTCTGAGCGAAGAGCTGCAGCTTCCCAACGGCGTCGAAGCCAAGCACTACGTCTCAAACATCGACGTGGCGATTGACGGAGACAAAGCTTTCGGAACCGCCTACTTCCAGTTTTTCAAGATTGTCGACGGCGCTCCTATCCTCGCGGCGATTGGCACCTATGTCGATACGTTCCGCCGAGTCGAGGGAGAGTGGAAGTTTTCTTCGCGAGTGGCAAACTCCGAGACCAGCGCAAGTCCCAGGGTGAGCCTCAGGGCGTCTTCCAAACGATACTGAGACATCTTGGTAAGACGTAGTGCATGCAGGAACAAAAGCGACGAGTATTCTCCAAACTGACTATCACAGCAAGAAAACGAAGAGTTGCGCAGGGGCTACAGAACCGCCGGTTCGGTAGTCCCTGCGATTGTTTTACATGTCGATGTCGAGGATGGCGATGTCGGTGTTCTTGCGAAACTCGAGGATAAACATGGCTACCTCCATGTGGCTGGGGTCCTTTGAAAACACTTCGAGCGGGGGCGCAACTGGGGCCGACAGGTCTGGCTCCTCGGGAATGTTGTAAAGCTTCTGCTGCGGATTGGTGTGGCAGGCCGGGGACGATGGCCAAGACAACCCCAGTTGGCAGCTGTATGCCGTTTCACCTATAGAAATTGAGTTCTGGCAGGACGCCATGACCGCAAGCACATCCGACACATTTCGGCCGAAGCCAATGCGGATGCTCATGAGCGCATTGACGATGGATGCTCACGGCCGGGAAGAGATTCCCTGTTGCATGTATAGGAAGCCTCAACCGGCTCTAGCTCTAACCCTCGCCTACCGCACAAAGCTTGAAGCATCCGACTGATCCGGCAACTCGACGTATAGTACGGAACGCTTGTGCCACAGGGAGCGGTGCCGAGGGCACACGGGCGAATCCTAAAAGACGATGTAGAGCATTGGGTAGCATTCGCTCTGAGCAGCACTGGTCCAAGTCCACTTAGGGAACACCCAAAGCTGACATCTGCATGCGGCCATAGGATCGAAATCTAACACTTCTGTTTCGGCCCGAAACGGGAGCGAAGCTACACGTTTAACTGAGTCGGTTACGGGGCGGGAGCATTGCCACGATCCGCCACCTGTCCCAGCGGTTCACGGTGGCAGGTCGAGTTCACTCCAAGTGAAGGCGCCCCGCTCCCCACAATTTTGGGACGACCAAGGTCTTCTGTTCCTGGGACTTGCCCAGCGCAGTCAGAGCGCTACATACCGCTCGTGATTCTCAACGCCTTCCGCGCTCCAGCGCCACCATGGGACTCCTATAAAGCAGACGTAAGTGTGGACAGTGTCCACACCCCCTTTGGCAGGACAAAGCGTCCAGCCGCAGCTCCCGTAACGTCTTCGAGGAGCCCTTCAAGAAGAATTTCGTACCAAAGTCGGTGATGTCATGTTGTGTCCGCCACCCAGGACCATGAATAGGTGTTGGCCACCCCCGACCAACCCGACAGAACCGGAACGAGGAACCATATAGCCGCGCCATAGCAGGCGGAAGACCCCCAGCCAAGGTCCTGACCCCGCCACCCCACACACCTGAACAGGCTCAGCGCAAGCCAAGCCACAGGCTGCGCACCTAGCGTCAGAGGGACGCCACCACAAGCCATGTCAACACGTCAAAGCAAAAACCCCTCTGACGAGGGGATCTACTGTGCCCGAGGTGGGACTCGAACCCACACACCTTTCGATACCGCATTTTGAGTGCGGCGCGTCTGCCAATTCCGCCACTCGGGCGCGGATTACACGAAGCAAAGAGTACGCCCACAGCTGATTGTGAGCAACGCGATCGCTTCACGTACGCGGAATTACTCTACATGCAGATAGGCTGAATTCCAGAATCGCGCCGCCGACGCCGCAACCGACCATGCAGATCAAGTACTGGAGCGGGCGCACACCTAAGATAGTGATGTCCCCGCCGTACCTTTCCAAGGAGATCCCGTGACTGAACAGACGGAGTCAAAACCATCGTCCCAGCCGGCGCGCCGCGTCATTGTGGCCGAGGATGAAACCCTCATCCGCCTCGACATCATCGAAATCCTGCGCGGCGAAGGCTATGACGTCATCGGCGAAGCAGACAACGGCGAGAAGGCCGTCCAGCTGGCCGAGGAACTGAAGCCGGACCTGGTCCTGATGGACGTCAAGATGCCCGTCATGGACGGCATCTCCGCAGCCGAAAAGATCGTCAAGGCCCGTATCGCCCCTGTGGTCCTGCTGACCGCTTTCAGCCAGAAGGAACTCGTGGAGCGCGCCCGCGACGCCGGCGCCATGGCCTACGTAGTGAAGCCCTTCACCCCCGCGGACCTCATCCCGGCTCTGGAAATCGCGCTCTCCCGCCACGAGGAGATCAAGGCACTCGAAAGCGAAGTCTCCGACCTCCAGGAGCAGTTCGCCACCCGCAAGCTCGTCGAGCGCGCCAAGAGCCTGCTTACCACCAAGATGGGCCTCACCGAGCCCGAGGCCTTCCGCTGGATCCAGAAGACCTCCATGGACCGCCGCCTGAGCATGCGCGAAGTGGCCGAGACCATCATCAACCAGGTCAACTAACTTCGGCTGCCCGGCAGGTAACGTACGACGGCGACCTGCCGGGCTCCCGTCACCCGCCACCACCAGCAGGGCCAAACACCCGAAGAACAAGCAAAAGGACCCCCGCCAACCGGCGGGGGTCCTTTTGCGTATCTCAGAAAGCCTAGGCCTTCTTCTTCTTTTCCGGCCAGGGGCCGAGCTTTTCCTTGTTGCTCGTGACTTCACCGGCGCGGGTGGAGTCGGCGAGGTCGCCCACCTTGTGCACCTTCAGCGAGTTGGTGGAGCCGGCTTTTCCGGGAGGGGAACCGGCGGCGATGACCACCAGGTCACCGTCCTGGACCAGTTCCATCTCCATGAGGCTGCGGTCAACCTGCGCGGTCATGGCGTCAGTGTGGTCCACCATCTGCACCAGCACCGGCTGGATGCCCCAGGTCAGCGCGAGCTGGTTCCAGACCTGCTCCACCGGGGTGAACGCGAAGACGGGCTTGATCGGGCGCAGGCGGGACAGGCGGCGTGCCGAGTCGCCGGACTGGGTGAAAGCACAGATGTACTTGGCGTCCAGCTGGTCGGCGATTTCGACGGCGGCACGGGTGATGGCGCCGCCGCGGGTCTTGGGCTTGGTGCCCAGCGGGGGGACGCGCTCCAGGCCGTGAACCTCGGTGGATTCGATGATCCGGGCCATCACCTTAACGGTTTCGATCGGGTACTTGCCCACGCTGGTCTCACCCGACAGCATTACGGCGTCGGCACCATCAAGCACCGCGTTGGCGCAGTCGGATGCCTCGGCACGGGTGGGGCGCGGGTTGTCGATCATGGATTCCAGCACCTGGGTTGCCACGATGACTGGCTTAGCCCAGCGGCGGGCCAGTTCGATGGCGCGCTTCTGCACGATCGGCACTTCCTCGAGCGGGAGCTCCACACCAAGGTCGCCACGGGCCACCATGATGGCGTCGAACGCGTCGATGATCTCGGGCAGCTGCTCCACGGCCTGGGGCTTTTCGATCTTGGCGATCACCGGCACGCGGCGGCCTTCTTCGTCCATGATCTCGTGGACGCGCCGGATGTCGGAGGCGTCACGCACGAAGGACAGTGCCACCAGGTCAACGCCGCGGCGCATGGCCCAGCGGAGGTCGTCCTCATCCTTTTCGCTCAGTGCGGGGACGTTGACAGCCACACCCGGAAGGTTGATGCCCTTGTTGTTGGACACCATGCCACCGACGGTCACCTCGGCGACAACCTTGACGTCGTCGACGGCCGTGGCACGCAGGGCCACCTTGCCGTCGTCGATCAGCAGCGCGTCTCCCACATTGACGTCCTCGGTGAGGCTCTTCAGCGTGGTGGAGCAGATGTCCTTGGTGCCGGGAACGTCCTCGGTGGTGATGGTGAAGGTGTCACCGACGGCGAGGGCGTGCGGGCCGTCAACGAACCGGCCCAGGCGGATCTTCGGTCCCTGCAGGTCGGCCATGATGGCGACAGCTTTGCCAAGATCGGCGGCTGCCTTCCGGACGTTTTCGTAGGTGTTGTCATGCACGGTGTAGTCGCCGTGGCTCATGTTCATACGGGCAACGTCAACACCGGCTTCCAGCACCGCGAGGGTGTTTTCATAGCTGGCAATTGCCGGGCCGAACGTAGCCACAATTTTTGCGCGTCTCATATACCTACCCTATTGGTCTCTTGCATTGGTTAAGTTGTCGAAGAGGTGAACCCTTGGTGCAGCTCTACAGGACGGCGATGGCCCGGTCAGTCGGCGCCACGGGTGCGGGCAGGATGGTGCTGCCCATCAGGTACTTGTCCACGGCTGCGGCAGCGGCGCGTCCTTCGGCGATGGCCCACACAATCAGGGACTGTCCGCGGCCCGCGTCGCCGGCCACGAAGACACCCTCGGTGTTGGTCATGTAGTAGCCGTCGCGGGACACATTGCCGCGGCCGTCGAACTCGGCGTGCACCTGTTCGGTGATGCCCGCAGGCTCCGCACCGGTGAAGCCCAGGGACAGGAACACCAGGTCGGCAGGGATGATCCGCTCCGTCCCGGCCTTGGGCAGGCGCTTGCCGTCCACGAATTCCGTCTCGGCAACCTTGACGCCGGTCAGCTTGCCGTTTTCGCCCACGAACTCCACGGTGGAGGCGAGGTAGGTCCGCTCGCCGCCTTCCTCATGAGCGCTGGCAACTTCGAACAGCGTGGGGAATGTCGGCCAGGGCTGGTGGGTGGCGCGCTCCGCCGGCGGCTGCTTGCCGATGGCGAGGGTGGTCACCGAGGCAGCGCCGTGGCGGTGGGCGGTGCCGAGGCAGTCCGCTCCGGTGTCCCCGCCGCCCAGGATCACCACGTGCTTGCCCTGCGCGTGGATCTGGTCCTCAATCTGCTCCCCCGCAACCACGCGGTTGGCCGGCACCAGGTAATCCATGGCGAAGTGGACGCCGTTCAGGTCACGGCCCGGGATGGGCAAGTCGCGCGGCACGGTGGCACCGGTGCAGACCACGACGGCGTCGTAGCGCCTGCGCAGCTGCTCCCAGGTCACGTCCGTGCCCACGTTAACACCGGTGCGGAAGCGGGTACCTTCCGACTTCATCTGCTCGATGCGGCGGTCAACCTGCTCTTTTTCCATCTTGAAATCGGGGATGCCGTACCGCAGCAGGCCGCCGATCTTGTCGTCACGCTCGTACACGGCAACGGTGTGGCCCACGCGGGTCAGCTGCTGCGCCACGGCCAGGCCGGCAGGGCCGGAGCCGACGACGGCAACGGTCTTACCGGTCAGGCGTGCCGGCGGCAGGGGGTTGACCCAGCCGTTGTCCCACGCTTCGTCGATGATGGAGACTTCCACCTGCTTGATGGTGACGGCGGGCTGGTTGATGCCCAGCACGCAGGACGCCTCGCACGGAGCGGGGCACAGCCGGCCGGTGAACTCCGGGAAGTTGTTGGTGGCGTGGAGCCGCTCAATCGCTTCCTCGCCCTTGTCCCGCCACATGAGGTCGTTCCACTCGGGAATGAGGTTGCCCAGCGGGCAGCCCTGGTGGCAGAACGGGACGCCACAGTCCATGCAGCGGCCGGCCTGGGCCTTCAGCGTGCCCTTTTCCTGTGCCTCGTACACTTCCTTCCAGTCCATGATGCGGACGGGAACGGGACGGCGCGGCTGGGTTTCACGCTGACGTACTTTCAAAAATCCGCGTGGATCAGCCACCGGTTACCTCCAGGATTCGAGACCACACTTCTTCGCCGTCGGGGTCCAGGCCCTCTTCAATGGCGTCGAGGCGGGTTTGCAGCACAGCCGCGTAGTCCCGCGGCAGCACCTTGGTAATGCGGGCAGCGGTGTCATCGAAGTTCTCGAGGAGGCGCGCCGCCAGCTGGGAGTCAGTTTCTTCAACATGCTTGACCAGGAGGCCGTGCACGATGTCGCGGTCCTCGGCGTCCAGCTCGCGGAGCTGGAGTTCACCGGACTGCAGGGCGTCCTTGTTGACCTTGGCAGTGTCCAGGTCCAGGACGTAGGCGGTGCCGCCGGACATGCCGGCACCGAAGTTGCGCCCGGTGCGGCCGATGATCAGCGTCTGGCCGCCGGTCATGTACTCGCAGCCGTGGTCGCCGATGCCTTCGACGACGGCGGTGGCGCCGGAGTTGCGGACCAGGAAGCGTTCGCCCACCTGGCCGCGCAGGAACATCTCGCCGCTGGTGGCGCCGTAGCCGATCACGTTGCCGGCAATGACGTTCGTCTCGGCCTTGAACACGTTGGTGCGGTCCGGCCGGACGATGATGCGGCCGCCGGAGAGGCCCTTGCCCACGTAGTCGTTCGAGTCGCCGAACAGCCGCAGGGTGATGCCCGCAGGCAGGAAGGCGCCCAGGGACTGGCCGGCGGTACCGCTCAGGGTCACATCAATGGTGTCCGTGGCCAGGACGTCCGTGCCGAACGTCTTGGTGACCACGTGCCCCAGCATGGTGCCCACGGAACGGTCCGTGTTGATCACGTCAACGGAGATCTTCACCGGGCTGCGGTCCGTCAGGGCCTCGGTGGCCATGGTGATGAGCCGCTGGTCGAAGTGCTTGTCCAGCTCGTGGTTCTGGCCGGTCATGTTGCGCAACGGGGCGTCGTCGTCGAACTCCAGCCCGTGCAGGATGGGATCCAGGTCCAGGCCGTCGGCCTTCCAGTGGTTGACCGCCTCGCGGGCGTCGAGGACCTCGGCGTGGCCGATGGCCTCTTCAAGGCTGCGGAAGCCCAGCTCGGCCAGAATCTCGCGGACTTCCTCGGCAAGGAACTCGAAGAAGTTGACCACGAACTCGGGCTTGCCGCTGAAGCGTGCCCGCAGTTCCGGGTTCTGGGTGGCCACACCCACGGGGCAGGTGTCCAGGTGGCAGACGCGCATCATGATGCAGCCTTCCACCACCAGCGGCGCGGTGGCGAAACCGAACTCTTCACCGCCCAGCAGCGCGGCGATGACAACGTCGCGGCCGGTCTTGAGCTGGCCGTCCACCTGCACCACCACGCGGTCGCGCAGGCCGTTGAGCATCAGCGTCTGCTGGGTCTCGGCCAGGCCGAGCTCCCACGGGACACCGGCGTGCTTGAGCGAGTTCAGCGGCGAGGCGCCGGTTCCGCCGTCGTGGCCGGAAACGAGCACAACGTCGGCCTTCGCCTTGGTCACGCCCGACGCCACCGTGCCGATCCCCACCTCGGAGACGAGCTTGACGTGCACGCGTGCCGAGGGGTTGGCGCGCTTGGCATCGTAGATCAGCTGCGCCAGGTCCTCGATGGAGTAGATGTCGTGGTGCGGGGGCGGGGAGATGAGTCCGACGCCGGGCGTCGAGTGCCGCGTCCGGGCCACCCAGGGGTAGACCTTCTGCGCCATGAGCTGGCCGCCTTCGCCGGGCTTTGCGCCCTGCGCCATCTTGATCTGGATGTCGTCGGCGTTGGTCAGGTAGAGGCTGGTGACGCCGAAGCGGCCCGAGGCGATCTGCTTGACCGCGGAACGGCGCTTGGGGTCGAGGAGGCGGTCCACGTCCTCGCCGCCTTCACCCGTGTTGGACTTGCCGCCCAGCTGGTTCATGGCGATGGCCAGCGTCTCGTGGGCCTCCTGGGAGATGGAGCCGTAGCTCATGGCACCCGTGGAGAACCGCTTGACGATGCTGGAGACGGGCTCCACTTCCTCGAGCGGAACCGCGGGGCGCTCGTTCTTGAACTTGAGCAGACCGCGCAGGGTCATCAGGTTCTGGGACTGGTCGTCCACGCCCTTGGTGTACGCCTTGAAGATGTCGTAGCGGCGCTCACGCGTGGCGTGCTGCAGCCGAAACACGGTCTCCGGGTTGAACAGGTGCGGCTCGCCGTCGCGGCGCCACTGGTACTCACCGCCGCCCAGCAGGGGGCGGTGGGGCTGCTCGATGCCGCCCTCGGGGTAGGCCATCTGGTGCCGCGCGGAAACTTCGGCCGCGATGACGTCCAGGCCCACGCCGCCCAGCTGGGAGTGCGTGCCCGCGAAGAATTCGTCCACCAGCTCCTGTCCCAGGCCCAGCGCCTCGAACGTCTGCGCGCCGGTGTAGGACGCAACAGTGGAGATGCCCATCTTGGACATGATCTTCAGGACGCCCTTGCCCAGGCCCTTGATCAGGTTGTAGACGCCGTCCTGCGGGGTGACCCCGGTGACGTCGCCGGCAGCGATCAGCTGTTCCACGGATTCCATGGCCAGGTACGGGTTGACGGCGGATGCGCCGTAGCCGATGAGCACGGCCACGTGGTGCGTCTCGCGGACGTCGCCGGCCTCGACCACCAGGGCGGTTTTGGTGCGGTTGGCGCTGCGGAGCAGGTGGTGGTGGACGGCACTGACGAGCAGCAGTGACGGGATGGGGGCCCACTGTGCGTTGGAGTCGCGGTCGGACAGCACGATGTACTGCACGCCGCGGTTGATGGCGCCGGAAACCTGTTCGCAGATTTCGGTCAGCCGGGCACGGAGCGCGTTCTCGCCGCCTTCGGGGCGGTACAGGCCGCGGACCTTCATGGCCACGCGGTTGCCGTCGGCGTCCTCGATGTTGGCGATCTTGGCGAGCTGGTCGTTGTTGATCACCGGGAACGGCAGCTGGACCTGGGGCTGGCGGACCTGCTTGGTGTCCAGGAGGTTGCCGTTGGGTCCGATGGCACAGGTCAGCGACGTGACGAGTTCTTCACGGATGGCGTCCAGCGGCGGGTTGGTCACCTGCGCGAAGGACTGCACGAAGTAGTCGAAGAGCAGCCGGGGGCGCTTAGACAGCACGGCCACCGGGGTGTCCGAGCCCATGGCGCCGAGGGGCTCGGCACCGGTGCGGGCCATCGGGCCCAGCAGGATCTTCAGTTCCTCGGTGGTGTAGCCGAAGGTCCGCTGGCGGATGTTCACGGACGCGGCGGTGTGGACTACGTGCTCGCGCTCGGGAAGCTCGTTGAGGTCGATCAGGTTGTCCTTGACCCACTCCGCCCACGGGTTGGCGGCGGCAACTTCAGCCTTGACCTCTTCATCGTCGATGATGCGGCCGGCTTCGGTGTCCACCAGGAACATCTTGCCCGGGGACACACGGCCCTTCTTGACCACCTTGGAGGGCTCGACGTCGATCACGCCCACCTCGGAGGCGAAGACGATCAGGCCGTCCTCGGTGATCCAGAAACGCCCGGGGCGCAGGCCGTTGCGGTCCAGGGTGGCGCCCACGAGGTTGCCGTCCGTGAAGGAAACAGCTGCGGGGCCGTCCCACGGCTCCATCAGCAGGGAGTGGTACTCGTAGAACGCACGCCGTGCCGGATCCATGGTGGCGTGGTTTTCCCAGGCCTCGGGGATCATCATCATGATCGAGTGCGTGATGGGGCGGCCGGAGAGCCAGAGCAGCTCGGCTACCTCATCGAAGGAAGCGGAATCGGAGGCACCCGGGGTGCAGATCGGGTACAGCTCTTCCGGCGAGTCCCCCAGCAGCGGGTTGGCAAGCTGGGACTGGCGGGCGCGCATCCAGTTCCGGTTGCCCTTGACGGTGTTGATTTCACCGTTGTGGGCGATGGTGCGGAATGGCTGGGCCAGCGGCCAGGACGGGAAGGTGTTGGTGGAGAAGCGCGAGTGGACGATCGCCAGCTTGGTCTTGAACCGCTTGTCGGAGAGGTCCGGGTAGAACGGCTCCAGCTGCGCGGTGGTGAGCATGCCCTTGTAGACGATGGTCCGTGAGGACAGCGACGGGAAGTACACGCCGAACTTGTTCTGGGCACGCTTGCGGATCCGCCAGGCGCGCGAGTCCAGCTCGTTGCGGTCCAGTTCCTCGCCGGTGGCTGATGCCAGGAAGGGCTGGGAGAAGTAGGGCATGCAGGCGCGCGCCATGGCACCGACGAGGTCGGCCACGATGGGCACTTCGCGCCAGCCGAGGACCTTCAGGCCCTCGTCAGCCGCCAGGCCTTCGATGCCGGCCTTCGCGGCGTCGGCTTCGCGCTGCTCCGCGGGCAGGAACGCGGTACCCGCAACGTACTGCCCGGGGGCGGGAAGTTCGAACTCGGTGACAGCACGGAAGAACTCATCCGGGATCTGCATGAGGAGGCCTGCGCCGTCACCGGTGCCTTCGTCCGCACCCACGGCACCGCGGTGCTCGAGGTTGCGCAGGGCGGTGAGGGCGGCGTCGACGATGTCGTAGCCGGGTTCGCCGCGGAGGGTGGCGATAATCGCAAGACCGCAGGCGTCCTTCTCCTGCTCGGGGTTGTACAACCCGCTGGCCTCCGGCAAGGCCGCGAAGCGCTTGAACGGCGACATGGCAGTCTCAGGCTGATCCGGTTCAGACCAGCTGGGAGTGTGAAGAGTTTGGGTCATGGGAGACGTCCTTCCTCCTGATCGTGCGTATGGAAGGGACACCGTTGGCCCCACTCGTCGGGCGCCGCTCACATGGGCACAACAAAGTGTTACTTACTGGAAATTGTAGGTCAGCCCGGCCTGCTGAACTAACGGTTACGCAGGCCCCTGCCCAGGGCTTCACCTGACAGCAGCTCTATGCTGTACAGATTTGGCCCCATGCCACGACACTGTGGTTTTCGGGAGCTTCGAGCGGTGGCTCTGCTGCCCTTTTGGGCCGGCGGTTTACTTGCTGGTGCCGGCCTCCGGTGCGGCTCCTGTGGCTGTACTGCCGGAATGTCCGGCAGACGTTGCATCCTGTTCCGGCTTGACGCCGGCCGGTGCTGCCGAGGCCTTTTCCGCGGGGACGGAATCGGACCTGGAACCGCTCTGGTTATCAGGGAGATTATCACGCGATTCACTATCTGAGACAACAGGGTCCGTATCACGGACCGAATACTCGCTGCCTGTTACGGCTTCCCCGCCCTGTTTTTCCGCAGGTTCCCGGCCCGGCAGATACACCGTGTCCGGCTCGGTCCTCTTCTTCAATCCCAGCAGGATGAACGCCGCCAGTGCAGCGAGGAAAACGAAGATGCTGGTCCAGACATTCAGCCGGGTGGTGATGCCGAACAACGAGATCTGCTCCGCATCGTCGATGCGCATGGCTTCGATCCAAACGCGGCCCAGTGTGTAGTACATGGCGTAGAGCCAGAACAGCCTGCTGCGGCGGAAGTTGAACTTCCGGTCCAGGGCGAGCAGGATGGCGACGCCGGCCAGGTTCCACAGCGATTCGTACAGGAACGTGGGGTGGAACAGGGTGTCCGCGGCCACTCCGGCGGGGAAGTTGGGGTTGTCCGCGTCGATCTGCAGCCCCCAGGGCAGCGTGGTGGGCCCGCCGAAGAGTTCCTGGTTAAAGTAATTGCCCCACCGGCCCACGGCCTGGGCGAGCAGCAGCCCGGGGGCGGCGGCGTCCAGGAACGCACTGAGCTTGACGCCGGAACGGCGGCAGCCGATCCACGCACCCACCACGCCCAGGACCACGGCGCCCCAGATGCCCAGGCCGCCGCGCTGGATCTGCGGGATCAGGGAGAGGTCGCCGGTGCCGTCGAAGCCGGGGCCGAAGTAGGCGTCCGGCGAGGACACCACGTGGTAGAGCCGGCCGCCGATGATACCGAACGGGATGGCCCACACCACGATGTCCCAGACACTGCCTTCAGGCGCGCCGCGCTTGGCCCAGCGGACCGACGTGAGCCACAGGCCCACCACGATGCCCGCCAGGATGCACAGGGCGTAGGCGTGGATGCGCAGCGCTCCCCAGGGCAGGGGAATATCGAACCCGGACCAGTCCGGGCTGGGAATGCTCGCCGGCACCAGGGCCGCCGCCTGAAGGAGCGTCTGCATGGATTAGGCTTCTTCCCTGGTCAGGCCGGTTTCCCGGGTCAGGCCAGTGCTGAGGTCCTTGGTGAGAGCGGCAACGGCGTCCACGCCGCCGTCGCGGATGGCGGCCACCAGCGCGGTGCCCACGATCACGCCTTCCGCGTAGGCGGCGATCTCGCGGACCTGTTCGGCATTGGAGACGCCCAGTCCCACGCACACTCGCTCGGCGCCGGCGGCATGCGCTGCGGCCACCACGTCCTTGGCAGCAGTGCTGACGGAGGTCCGGGCGCCGGTGACACCCATGATGGATACGGCGTAGACAAAGCCGCGGCTGGCATCCACGGTGCGCTGCATCCGCTCGGTGGTGGAGGACGGCGCCACGAGGAACACCCGGTCCAGGCCGTACTTGTCTGAGGCTTCCATCCACTCGGCAGCCTCGTCAGGGATGAGGTCCGGGGTGATGAGGCCGGCGCCGCCCGCTTCGGACAGGCGCCGGGAGAACTCGTCCACGCCCATCCGGACTACGGGGTTCCAGTAGGTCATCACCAGGACGGCGGCATCGGTTTTGCTGGTGATGCCGGCCACCACGTCAAAGACCTGACGGACGTGGAAGCCGTTGGCCAGGGCCTCGGTGGTGGCAGCCTGTATGACCTGGCCGTCCATCACGGGGTCCGAGTACGGGATGCCGATTTCGATCAGGTCGGCGCCGTTCTCGGCCAGGGCGATACCTGCGGCGATGGTCTCCTCCACGCTCGGGTATCCGGCGGGAAGGTAGCCGATCAGGGCGGAGCGGCCTTCGGCGCGTGCCTTGTCGATGGCCGCGGCCGACTTGCTGGTGGTCTGTGCGGTGCTCACAGCTGCTCCCCCTCTTTGCCGATTTCAGACTCGGCGGAATTCTTATCCAACAGATCGAACCATTCAGCGGCGGTGGCCACATCCTTGTCCCCGCGGCCCGAGAGGTTCACGATCACGATCTTGTCCTGCGCGGTCCCACCGGCCTCGGCGGCTTCAGCAGCAAGCCGCTGCCCCACCTTGATGGCGCCGGCCAGGGCGTGCGCGGATTCGATGGCGGGGATGATTCCTTCGGTGCGGCAGAGAAGGCGGAACGCTTCCATGGCTTCGCTGTCGGTGATGGGTTCGTAGCTGACCCGGCCGATGTCCGACAGGTAGGAGTGCTCCGGACCGACGCCGGGGTAGTCGAGGCCGGCGGAGATGGAGTGGGACTCGATGGTCTGGCCGTCGTCGTCCTGCATGAGGTACGAGCGGGCGCCGTGCAGGACGCCCGGCTTGCCCAGCGTGATGGTGGCCGCGTGGCGGCCTGTTTCCACGCCGTCGCCGCCTGCTTCGAACCCGTAGATCTTCACGGACGGGTCGTCCAGGAAGCCGTGGAAGATGCCGATGGCGTTGGAGCCGCCGCCGATGCAGGCGCAGACGGCGTCCGGGAGCCGGCCTTCCTGGTCCAGGATCTGGGCGCGTGCTTCCTCGCCGATCACCTCGTGGAAGTAGCGGACCATCGCCGGGAACGGGTGGGCGCCGGCGGCGGTGCCCAGGAGGTAGTGGGTGTTGTCCACGTTGGCCACCCAGTCCCGCAAGGCCTCGTTGATGGCGTCCTTGAGGGTCTGCGAGCCGCTGGTCACGGGGATGACGGTGGCGCCCAGGAGCTCCATCCGGGCAACGTTCAGCGCCTGGCGGCGGCAGTCTTCGGCGCCCATGTACACCACGCACTCCAGGCCCATCAGGGCGGCGGCGGTGGCGCTGGCCACGCCGTGCTGGCCCGCGCCGGTCTCGGCAATCACGCGGGTCTTGCCCATGCGCTTGGCGAGCAGCGCCTGGCCCAGGACGTTGTTGATCTTGTGCGAACCGGTGTGGTTCAGGTCCTCGCGCTTGAGGAAGATCCGGACTCCCCCTGCGTGCTGGGAGAAGCGCTTGGCCTCGGTCAGCAACGATGGACGGCCGGAGTAGTTTTTGTTCAGGTCAGCGACCTGGGCCCGGAAGTCGGGATCGTCCTTGGCCTTGTCGAACGTCTCTTCGAGCTCGTCCAGGGCGGCGATGAGGGACTCGGGCATCCAGCGCCCCCCGTAGCTGCCGAAGTACGGCCCCGGGGCGTGTTTCAGGGAGCCGCCCTGCAGGAATGCTTCCGCGGCCTTGTTGTCAGCGTTTCCTGAGGGTGCGTCGGCCATCAGTCCCGTCCTGTTCCAGTTGATCGTTCGGTAAGTTGTGGTGTTCCCGCCGGTGGGCCGGAACAAAACCGCCTCAGGCGGCAGGCAGCCCCTGTCCGCGCTGCCGCGGCCAGGGGCGCTGCGTCAGCTGCGGGCGGCGATGGCGGCGGCGCCTGCCGCCGTGAACTCGGCAATGCGTTCGCGTGGGGTGGAGTGGCTCACCAGGGCCTCCCCCACCAGGATCGCGTTGGCGCCGCTGGCGGCATAGTGCGTCACGTCATCCACGCCGCGGACGCCGGATTCGGCGACCACGAGGGCCTCAGCCGGAATCAGGCCCGCCAGGGACGCGAAAACGGAACGGTCGACGTCGAGCGTCTTCAGGTTGCGCACGTTCACTCCGATGATGCGCGCCTGGGCGGCGACCGCCCGCTCGATCTCCTCTTCGGTGTGCGTTTCGACGAGGACGTTCATGCCCAGTTCCCGGCTCAGCGCCGAGAACTCGTTCAGCTGGGCATCGGACAACGCGGCCACGATCAGCAGGATCAGGTCCGCGCCGTGGGCCCGGGCCTCCCAGATCTGGTACTCGTCGAGGGTGAAGTCCTTGCGCAGCAAGGGCACGTCCACCGCGGCGCGCACGGCGTCGAGGTCCGCCAGGGACCCGTTGAAGCGGCGCTGTTCGGTGAGGACGCTGATGACGGAGGCACCGCCGTCGGCATACTGCCGGGCGAGGGAAGCGGGATCGCCGATGGCCGCGAGGTCCCCTTTGGAAGGGCTGCGCCGCTTGATTTCCGCGATGACTTTCAGCTGGTCACGCGACGGGGAGGTGCCGCCGAGCGCGGCCCAGGCGTCGCGGGCGGGTGCCGCGCCCTGGGCCAGGTCCTTCAGTTCAGCCAGGGAAACGAGGCGTTTCCGGGCGTCCATATCCTCCCTGACACCGGCGTTGATGTCATCGAGAACAGTTGCCATCAGTGGCCGGAGTTCTTCAGCTTGCTGCCTTCGACGCCGTAGCCTGCCTTGCGCATGATGTAGCCGAGGATGAGGCCGAGGACCATCACGCCGGCGCCCGCAATGAAGATGGGGGTGCTGGCGATCACGAAGGCGATTGACGCGATGAGGGCGCCCACGAGCATCACAATGACGCAGGTCCAGGCCGCGGGGCTGTTGCCGTGGCCGAGTTCCTGGCTGTGGTCAATGGCGCCGGGGGCAACCGTGCGGGTGCCTGACTTGGAAACGGATGCAGGTGCTTTGCTCATGGAAAATCTCCTCAGGGTGGATACTGCTTACATTCTGCCATTTTTTGGCCGCGGCCCGCGTATCGGCGGCATGGCAGCCAGGGCTTGTCCGGCGCCGGCGGTCAATCAGGTGGGATCGTCGCCCCGTGAGAGCCTGTCCCAGCTGTCGATCTCGTCGACCGGTCCTGATGTTGCGGCGCTGCCGCCGAGGGCGGGCGCGTCATATTTGGTCCGGGTTTTCCAGTGCCGGCTGGCCGGAATGATGAGCAGGCCGGCGATGGCCAGCAGGCAACCGGCGACGACGGCGAGGGCTGGGAACGCGGTGACGGCCACCTGCGCCTGACTGCCGGTGATGCCCGTGGCGGCCGCGATGGCGCCCTGGGCTGCCGCCAGCGGGTCGGCCAGGACGGTGGCCGCGGCGGCGACGATTCCCGCTGAGGCCAGGACGATGATGGCGGTGATGATCCACCGGGCGATGCGGCCGGCGATCGCGGCCGCGAGGCCCCCGGCAAGGGCCACGAGCGCCAAAGCCGTGACGGCTGTGGCGGCTTTACTGCCCTGGACGTCCAGCGCCGACTGCGCGGCACCGGCCTGGCCCACCTGGTTCGGGTCCAGCGTGACAGTCATCCAGGTCTGGGTGGTGGTGCCGAAGACGGCCAGTGCCAGGACGGCCACCAGCAGTATCAGCGTGGACTTGCGGGCCCAGGCCGGCGTTGCACGCTTTGTTGGTGTCCCGGGCTGTCCGGCCGCGGGTCCAGCCCTGCCGGGGACAACAGGACCGGACATCAGGAGTCCGTCCGGCCGGGCAGTGAGTCCGCAGAAATGTTTTGCAGCGAACCTGCCGTGTGCACGGCGCGGAGCGGGGCGGCTGCCTTGTTCACGGTTTCGAGCGCTTCGGCGGGGTTGACGGAATCGGCCACAATGCCGCCGCCGGCCTGGACGTATGCCCGGCCTTCGCGCAGCAGCGCGGAGCGGATGGCGATGGCCATGTCCATGTCGCCGGCGAAGTCGAGGTATCCCACCACTCCGCCATAGATGCCGCGGCGGTGCGGTTCCAGCTCGTCGAGGAGCCGCAGGGCGCGGGGTTTCGGGGCGCCGGACAGGGTGCCTGCCGGGAAGGTGGCCTTCAGCACGTCGTAGGCCTTGGCCCGGGGCGAGAGCTGGCCCACCACGGTGGACACAAGGTGCATGATGTGGCTGAAGCGCTCCACCTCCATGAACTGCGTAACATCCACCGTTCCCGCCACGCAGACCTTGGACAGGTCGTTGCGGGACAGGTCCACCAGCATCAGGTGCTCGGCGCGTTCCTTCTGGTCCGCGAGCAGCTCCTCGGCCAGGGCCTTGTCCGCTTCCACCGTTTTGCCGCGCGGGCGGGACCCGGCGATGGGGTGGGTGATGACCTCTTCGCCGGTCACGGTGACCAGGGCCTCGGGCGAGGAGCCCACGATCGAGTACTCCCGGCCTTCGGCGTCCTCCAGGCTGAAGATGTACATGTAGGGGCTGGGGTTGGTGTTGCGCAGCACCCGGTAGACGTCCAGGGCCGAGGCCTTGCACTCCATTTCGAAGCGGCGGGAAATAACCACCTGGAACACTTCGCCGTCCACGATGGCTTCCTTGCCGCGGTCCAGTGCGGCCAGGTACTCGGCTTCGTCCCAGCGTTCCTGGACGCTGGAGGCAAAGTCCAGCGCGGCCGGGGCCAGCACCGAGACGGGCTGGGCCACCGGAGTGCTGACCTTGGTGAGAAGGGCCTTGACCCGGGCGACGGCGTCGTGCCAGGCCTCGTCCACGCGTTCGGAACTGTCATCAAAGTTGATCGCGTTGGCGATCAGCAGCACGGTGCCGTCCACGTTGTCGTGGACCGCCATGTCCGTGACGAGGTTCAGCGCCATCTCCGGCAGCTGCAGGTCGTCCTCGGGCGGGCTGACCAGGCGTTCCCAGTGCCGCACGGTTTCCCAGCCGAGGAAACCCACGAGGCCGGAGGTGAAGGGCGGCAGGCCCTCGAACCGGTCGGTGCGCAGGGCTTCGATGGTGTCGCGGATGGCGTCCACCGGGCTGCCGCCCACCGGGACTCCCACGGGCGGCTCTCCCAGCCAGTGGGCGTTGCCGTCCTTGGTGGTCAGGGTTGCCCGGGACCGGGCGCCGATGAAGGAGTAGCGGGACCAGGCCCCGCCCACGGCTGCCGACTCCATCAGGAATGTTCCGGGCTGCCCCTGGGCGAGCTTGCGGTACAAGCCAATGGGCGTTTCAGCGTCGGCGAGTACTTTGAGCCGGACGGGGATGACGCGGCTGTGGCCGGCCAGTTCCCGGAACTCCTCGAGGCTTGGGCTGATGGTTCCAAGGTCCTGCATGGCTATGCTGTTCCGCCTGTTCTCGTCGGGGCCGGTCTGGTTCTGGTGGCCGGCGCCTCATTGGGCCTGCGCCGGTACCTGTTGCTCGATGGTTGCAGGGGTGGCCAACCCTCCCCTGCCTGCCGCAGGTGGCCTGCGGTCAGTGGAAGTAATTCAGAGTGCCTGGCCTGTGGTGACAGCCAGGTCCCTGCCGTCGAAGCAGGTGCGGGTGCCGGTGTGGCAGGCGGCACCAACCTGGTCCACGCGCACCAGGAGGGCGTCGCCGTCGCAGTCCATGGCTACGGACTTGACCCACTGCACGTGCCCGGATGTGTCTCCCTTGCGCCAGTACTCCTGGCGGGAACGTGAGTAGAACGTGACTCGCCCGGTGGTCATGGTGCGGTGCAGTGCTTCGTCATCCATCCAGCCAAGCATCAGCACCTCATTGGTATCGAACTGCTGTACGACGGCGGCCACCAGCCCTGCGCTGTCCCGCTTCAGCGCGGCGGCCAGATCGGACGGCAGGGGGCTGGCCGCAGGGGCGCCTTCGGAAGTTCCGGCCGGGCCCGGCAAGGGTGCTGCGGGCAGGGCGGAAGCAGGGGCGGGGACGGGGGCGGGCTGCTCAGACATCAAATCAAGTCTAGTGCCTTTGCCATGCCCGGATCCGTGTGTGAACAACGGCACGCCAGCACCGGTGGCCGCGCTGCCCAACTGCTGGGCTGTCGTGCTAGTTTCACAAGTGATGCATTTCGTCGATCCGTCCCGAGAAGTCCTGGCCGAAACCCTGCTTGCGGCCGGTCCTGACGCGCCCACGCTCTGCAAGGGCTGGCGCACCAGGGACCTTGCCGCACACCTGTACCTGCGTGAGCGCAAGGCCGCTGTGGGCCTGGGGCTGATCATCAAACGCCTGGCCAAGGCCTCGGACCAGGCCACGGCCAAGCTGGCAGCAAAGCTGACCACACCGGAGGCGTACTCGCGGCTGGTGAATACGTTCCGGGCGGGACCGCCAACGCTGTCCCCCATGAAGATCAAGGCCTTGGACGAAAGCTCCAACCTGATCGAGTACTTCGTGCACACCGAGGACGTCCGCCGCGCCGTGGACCGCTGGGCGCCCAGGGCTCTGGACGAGGCGTACTCGGAGGCGCTGTGGGATGAGCTGGTGAAGCGTGCCGCCATCCTGTACCGGGGCGTCGATCTGGGCATTGTGCTGGTGCGGCCCTCCGGTCCCCGGCACGTGGCCAAGCGGGCCCCTGTTTCGGTGGCCATCGTGGGCGAGCCGGGCGAGCTGCTGATGCACGCCCACGGCCGCACGCGCCATGCCCTGGTCACCTTCGAAGGCCAGCCCGACGCCGTCGCCCTCCTCCAGTCAGCCGAAGTAGGGCTTTAACCTCAGCGGACTTCGAAGCCTGCTTCGCGGATCGCCTTCTTGACCTGGGACATCATGTCGTCCGGGCCCCAGTGGAAGATCGATGCGGCCAGGACCGCGTCAGCACCGGCGGCGACGGCCAGCGGGAAGTGCGCCGGCTCCCCCGCACCGCCGGAGGCAATGATGGGCACTTTGACGGCGGCGCGGACCAGTTTGATGAGTTCGAGGTCGAACCCGTCTTTAGTGCCGTCGGCGTCGATGGAGTTCAGCAGGATCTCCCCGACGCCGCGGTCCGCGGCTTCCTTGGCCCAGGCGATGGCGTCGATCCCTGTGCCGGTCCGCCCGCCGTGGGTGGTGACTTCAAAGCCCGACGGCGTGGGGTGGGATCCGGGGCGGGTCCGGCGTGCGTCCACGGACAGGACGAGGACCTGGGAACCGAAGTGCCGGGTGATCTCGTCTATGACGTCGGGCCGGGCAACGGCTGCGGTGTTAATGGAGGCTTTGTCCGCGCCGAAGCGCAGCAGCTTGTCCACCTCGGCCACACCGCGCACACCGCCGCCGACGCACAGCGGGATGAACACTTCCTCGGCGGTCCTGCGGACCACGTCGAAGGTGGTTTCGCGGTTGCCGGAGGAGGCGGTGACGTCAAGGAAGGTCAGTTCGTCGGCACCGGCGTTGTCGTACCGGTGGGCGAGCTCCACAGGGTCGCCGGCGTCGCGGAGGCCCTCGAAGTTAACGCCTTTGACGACGCGCCCGGCGTCCACGTCGAGGCAGGGAATGACGCGTACGGCTACTGCCATGGGAAACTCCTGGAAATTCTGTGGTGGATGTCGCGCTGGATCCGCTGGGTGGAATCAGATGCGGCAGGCGTGGATGCTGCTGACCAGGATGGCGCGGGCCCCGAGGTCGTACAGCTCATCCATGATCCGGTTGGTTTCGCGCTTGGGCACCATGGAGCGGACGGCCACCCAGTCCGAGTCGCGCAGCGGCGAGACCGTGGGCGATTCCAGTCCGGGTGTCAGCGATGCGGCCTGTTCCACGAGTTCCTTGCGGATGTCGTAGTCCATGAGGACGTACTGGCGCGCCACGAGCACACCCTGCAGGCGCCGGATCAGTACCTCGATCTCCTTGGCTGTGCCGTTCGCGGCACCGCCGGCGCCGGTGCGCCGGATCAGGACGGCCTCGGATTTGAGGATGGGCTCGCCGAAGATTTCCATCCCGGCAGCCTTGAGGGTGTTGCCGGTTTCCACGACGTCGGCGATGGCATCAGCAACACCGAGCCGGACCGAGGACTCCACGGCGCCGTCCAGCCGGACCACCTTGGCGTTGATGCCGCGTTCGGCGAGGTAGCCGCGCAGCAGGCCGTCGTAGCTGGTGGCCAGGCGCTTGCCTTCCAGCTCCTCAACCTTGCCGAAATCCCCGACGGGACCGGCGAACCGGAACGTGGAGGCGGCGAATCCCAGCGGAAGCAGCTCCTCTGCCTCCACCTCCGCGTCCAGCAGCAGGTCGCGTCCGGTGATGCCGACGTCAAGCGTTCCCTGGCCCACGTACACGGCGATGTCGCGGGGACGGAGGAAGAAGAACTCGATGTCGTTGTCCGGGTCCACCATCACCAGCTCACGGGTATCACGCCGCTGGCGGTATCCGGCTTCGGACAACATCGCGGAGGCGGCTTCGGACAGGGAACCCTTATTGGGGACGGCTACTCGCAGCATGGGGAAATCTTTCTAAATGTGGAAATGTCCAGGTGTTCAAGCAGTGCAGGCCACGGCAGGCACCGGCGGCACAAGGCGCGCCGGACTGGTGGCTACAGATGCTTGTAGACGTCTTCCAGGGTCAGGCCTTTGGCGAGCATCAGAACCTGCAGGTGGTACAGCAGCTGGGAGATTTCCTCGGCCGCCGCTTCATCGGATTCATATTCGGCAGCCATCCACACTTCGGCTGCTTCTTCAACGACTTTTTTGCCGATGCCATGGACACCGGAGTCCAATTCAGCGACGGTGCGGGAGCCTTCCGGGCGGGCGGCTGCCTTCTCGCTGAGCTCAGCGAACAGCGTCTCGAAATTCTTCACGCCCTCCAGCCTACTTGCTGCGGCCCAAAGGGCGCTTGTCGGGCCGTTGCATGACGGGCGCTATGTGAGTGAACACACACGCGCCCGCCATCTGCCCCGGTGCTAGCTGCGGTACTGCTTCAGCACCACGGCGGTGGCGAGGGCCGCGGTCACAGCCTCGTGGCCCTTGTCTTCCTTCGAGCCGGGGAGGCCGGCACGGTCCAGGCCCTGCTGCTCGGTGTCGCAGGTCAGGACGCCGAAGCCCACGGGGACGCCGGTGCGAACGCTCACGTCGGTGAGTCCCGACGTCGCGGCCTGGCAGACATACTCGAAGTGGGGCGTGCCGCCGCGGATCACGACGCCGAGGGCCACCACGGCGTCGAAGTGCGGCGCGAGGCGCGCGGCTGCCACCGGCAACTCAAAGCTGCCGGGCACCCGCAGGACGGTGGGCTCGGCGATGCCGGCGTCCTTGGCCGCGCGCAGGGCACCGTCCAGGAGGCCGTCCATGATCTGGGTGTGCCAGCTGGCCGCGACGATGGCCAGCTTCAGCTGGGACGTTTCGGCCGGGTTGAGGGTGGAGAGGTCGATGTCGGGGGCGCCGTGTCCGCTCATAGGTCAGTACTGTTCCGTTCGTTGTGTTGGGTCAGCAGCGAAATGTGCTGTTCAGTCTTGTTCGTGCTCGAAGCCGGCGCCGGGACTGGCTACCGGCACCGGGCCCACGTGGGAGCCAAGCACCAGGCGGTGCTCCATGCGGTCCTTCTTGGTCTGCAGGTACCGGATGTTCTGGTCGCGCGAGGGCACCTCGGTGGGGACCATTTCCACCACCTTGACGCCGGCCTTCGCCAGCCTGTTCTGCTTGTCCGGGTTGTTGCTCAGCAGTCGCACCTCGTGCAGCCCCATTTCGGCCAGCACCTGGGCGGCGGCCTTGTAGCACCGGGCGTCCACAGGCAGGCCAAGCTGTTCATTGGCCTCCACTGTGTCGAAGCCGGCCTCCTGCAGGGCGTAGGCCTTGATCTTGTTGGCGAGGCCGATGCCCCTGCCTTCCTGCCCGCGCAGGTACAGCAGCGTGCCGCCGTGTTCGCGGATCATTTCCAGGGCGTAGGCAAGCTGCTCGCCGCAGTCGCAGCGGTACGAACCAAAAACATCTCCGGTGAGGCATTCGGAGTGCAGCCGGACCAGGGGCGCTTTTCCATCCTTGGGCGGGTTCGGAGAGCTGACCGCCAGGTGCTCATGGCCAGTGACCAGATCGGTCCACGCCTGGGCCACGAAGTCGCCGAAGGCTGTGGGCAGCTGCACGATGGGCCCGCCGCTGACCGGATGGGGTACCCGGCTGCTGGCCGATTCCGCCTGGGGATGGCTGTGTGCCGGTTCGGCCTTGTGGTGGCCGTTGCCTGAGTCAGGCAGGTGACCGTTGCCCGAAGCTCCGGAAGCCGTCATCGTATCTCCTCTTCTCCGCCCGTGCGTCCTGCCCGGGTGTTGCCGTCAGCCGTGGTGCCCGCCGTGCCGAGGTAGGTCACCAGGTCCTGGATCGAAATCAGGGGGCATCCGTGTTCAGCAGCGAAGGCACGGAGCCCGTCCAGCCGCATCATTTCGCCGTCGTCGTAGACAACTTCGGCGATCACAGCCACAGGTTCCAGGCCGGCCAGGCGGCACAGGTCCACTGCGGCCTCGGTGTGGCCGGGACGTTCCCGCACACCACCGTCAACCGCTCGCAGCGGGAAAATATGCCCGGGCCGGGTCACGGACGACGGCCCGGACTGCGGATCCGCGAGCACCCTCGCAGTGAGCGCCCGGTCCGTAGCGGAAATCCCTGTGCTGACACCGGTAGCGGCATCGCAGGACACGGTGTAGGCGGTGCCCTTGGCGTCTTCATTCACTTCCACCATGGGAGGCAGTGCCAGGGCATCGGCACGGTCACCGGACAGCGGGACGCAGATGACGCCGGAGCTGTACCGGATGGTCCAGCCCATCAGTGCCGGTGTGGCGAACTGGGCCGCGAAAATGATGTCGCCCTCGTTTTCCCGGTCCTCGTTGTCCACGGCCAGCACGGGTTTGCCCGCGGCGAAGGCCCGGACGGCTTCCTCGATGGTGCTCAGCCGTAGTGTGGGGTTCTGCTGAGGGCGGGAGTGGTCAGCAGTGGCCACCTCGGGTTCGACTCGTACGGCGGCGTTCATCGTGTTCCTCCTTCAACAGCGGCGGGCGCCGCCGTGTTGAACGCCAGCAGGCGTTCGGTGTACTTGGCCAGCACGTCAACTTCCAGGTTCACCCTGCTGCCGGTGGTCTTGGTACCGAGGCCGGTTTCAGCCAAAGTGGTGGGGATCAGCCCCACTTCGAACCAGGGTTCCTGCTCCGCGGCAGGGCTGACGGCCGTTACGGTGAGGGATACGCCGTCGATGGCAATCGAGCCCTTTTCCGCAATGTAGCGGGCCAGGTTCGCGGGGACGCCGAAGCGGAGCCGGTCCCAGTTGCCCAGCGGCTCGCGCTCCAGCAGCACGCCGACGCCGTCCACATGGCCCTGCACCACGTGTCCGTCGAGCCGTCCGCCGGCGGGAACGCAGCGTTCAAGGTTGACGGGATCGCCCGGTGCAAGTTGGCCGATGGTGCTGCGGACCAGGGTCTCGCCCATCACGTCAACGCTGAACTCCTTGCCGTCGATTTCAGTGGCAGTAAGGCAAACGCCGTTGACGGCGATGGATCCGCCCAGGGCGAGCCCCTCGGTGGTGCCGGGTGCGTGCAGCCGGAGGGTGGCGCTGGCGTCGCCGTCCTTTTCCACGGACAGGACCTGCCCCTGCTCGGCAATAATTCCGGTAAACATCAGTAGCCTCCCTGGGCTTGCTCCGCGGTGGCGCGGGACGGTTGTGGGTCGAGGGCAACAGTGCGTTGCGGTCGGAGATGGAGTCTTAGGTCACGGCCCAGTGTCCGGACGGCACCGCCGTCGGATGCGTCCCACTCCCAGTGCTGTGCGTCAGCGAGGGTGCTGATGCCCAGGCCGGTGAGGGCAGGGGTTCCGGAGCCGAGCAGTGTGGGCGCCAGGTAGACAATGAGTTCGTCCACCAGCCCGGCCGCGAGGAAGGCGCTGAGGATGCGGGATCCTCCTTCGACCATCAAATGGCGGGTTCCCGTCTCATACAGGCGGCTCAAGGCCTCGCGGGGATCGCGGGTGGCGAGATGCACTACACGGCCATCGGTCCCGTGGACGGCGGCGTCCGCGGGAATGTCGCGCAGCCCCATAACAGCGCGCACGGGTTGTTTGGTGGCCGGGGTGCCGGCAGCGTCCCTGGCGGTGAGGCGCGGGTTGTCCACCAGCACGGTCTGCGTGCCGACGAGGATGGCATCGATGCGCCCCCGGACGGCGTGGTTGTCGGCGAGGGATTCCGGGCAGGAAATCCACTGGCTGGTGCCGTCTTCGGCAGCGATGCGGCTGTCCAGGGTCTGGGCGATGTGCAGGGTGACGAACGGGCGTTTTGCCGCCACCGCCTCGAACCATTGGCGGTTCAGGTCCAGCGCTTCACCGGCACCAAGGCCGGCGCGGACACGGACACCCGCCTGCCGAAGGGTGGCAGCGCCGCCCGCTGCCGGATCATGCGGATCGTCCACGGCGTACACGACGTCGGTGATGCCGGCGTCAATGATCGCCTGCGCGCAGGGGCCCGTGCGCCCGATGTGGTTGCAGGGCTCCAGGGTGACCAGCATGGTGCAGCCCGAGAGATCGATTCCGGCAGCCGCTGCCTGCGCTATCGCGTCCACTTCGGCGTGGGCGGTGCCGGCACCGCGGTGGAACCCGCTCACCAGTTCGCGCCCTTCAGGATCGACGACGACGGCACCCACCAGGGGATTCGCGCCGCGGGGACCGTTGAGGGCCGCCTTCAGGGCGGTTGCCATGGCGGTGGTTTCAGCAGCGGTAAAAGCCGTGACCACCCCCGCCGTCACGCGGCGGCCCCGCTGGTTGGGCCGGCAGGCATGCCGGCAGCAGGAATAGTGGCCTCAAAGAGCCATCGCAAACGGTTCATGATGCTTGTGTCGTTCCTTCCCTCTCGAACCGCGATGGCTCCGGGGGTATACGACAGCAGAACGCCGCGGCGTCACAGGACGCCGCAGAAACAGCTGTACGTGCTTCTCTCATCCAGACTTTAACTGTCGGTACCGGAATTCCACCGGTTCAACCGTCTGCCGGTGTCCTCCCGAAGGAAGCACCGGCTCGCGGGTCGCGGACTGTCACCGCCGGTTCGGACTTACACCGACCCCGGAGCACGTATGTGTGTTGCTATTGTGCCACAACGACAGAGGACTCCCTGTTATTCCGCCGCGGAACGTAACGTTTCGCTGCCTGACTGCCGCAGCCGGTCAATTGCGGCCGCCGGATCATCGGCACCGTAGACGGCAGAGCCGGCCACAAAGACGTTGGCACCGGCCTCGGCCGCGCGGGTGATGGTGTCCTCGGTAATGCCGCCGTCCACCTGGATGGCCACTCCGATTCCGGAACCGTCGATCGCTTTCCTGGCGCGCCGGATTTTCGGCAGGGTCACATCCAGGAAGGCCTGCCCGCCGAAGCCGGGCTCCACCGTCATGATCAACAGCACGTCCAGCTCTGACAGCATGTCCAGATACGGCTCCACCGGGGTGCCCGGCCGCAGGGCCATGCCTGCCTTGGCGCCCCTGGCCCGCAGTTCGCGTGCAAGTTTGATGGGGGCAATGGCGGCCTCAGCGTGGAACGTGACGGACGCCAGCCCGGCATCCGCGAAGCCGGGCGCCCAGCGGTCGGCGTCGGCAATCATCAGGTGGGCATCGAGGGGCACAGGGCTGACTGCCTGGATCCGTTGCACCACCGGCAGGCCGATGGTGAGGTTGGGCACGAAGTGGTTGTCCATCACGTCCACGTGCACCGCGTCCGCATTGCTGATGCGCTTGAGCTCAGCCTCAAGGTTGACGAAGTCGGCAGAGAGGATGCTCGGGTTGATGCAGCATTGCGTCACGGGGGTACCTTTCACGGGCAGGACTCCGGGGAGCCGGTGCTTGTTGCGGATCAGTGCTAAAGATCAGGGCTTTACTGGTCAGTGCTTCACAGATCAGGGCTTTTTGCGGATCAGGGCAAGGAACATGGCGTCGGTGCCGTGGACGTGCGGCCACAGCTGGGCGGTGGACTCGTGCCCTGCGCCAAGGTTCCCGGTCAGGCTCACACTGTCCAGGACCTGTCCGGCCTCCAGCAGCTCCAGGTCATCGCGCTTGCGGAGGGCGTCGCTGACCACGGCGGTGGTTTCGGCCGGGTGGGGCGAGCAGGTCACGTAGGCCACCACGCCGCCGGGGCGGACAGCAGCCAGTGCGGAGGCGAGCAGTTCACGCTGGAGCGGGCCGAGGTCGGCCAGGTCCTTGGGCGTGCGGCGCCAGCGGGACTCCGGCCGCCGCCGAAGCGCGCCCAGGCCACTGCAGGGGACGTCGACCAGGACGCGGTCAAACGACTCGGGCTTTTCGGTACCCACGTCGCGGCCGTCGCCGGTCCTGACCTGCCAGGTTTCCCGGGGCACGGCCGACAGCGCCTGGCTGACCAGCTTGGCACGGTGGGGTGCAGGTTCATTGGCCAGCAGCGTGGCGCCCCTCTGGCTTGCCAGCGCACCGAGCAAAGCAGCCTTGCCGCCCGGGCCTGCGCACAAATCCAGCCAGGCCTCGCCGTCGTGCTTTGCGTCAGCCCCATCAGCATCGCCGGCGCCGCGATCCGGGCGCAGGTCAACGGCCGCCATGGCCCGTGCCACCAGCTGCGAGCCGACGTCCTGGACCCTGGTGCTGCCCTCCCTCACTGAGGCAAGCCGGCCCAGGTCACCGCCGCTGGACAGTGCGGAACCTTCCACCAGTTCACCCGGAGCGGCGCCGTTTTCAAGGGCCTCGTCAAGGCTTCCGATGCCCGGCAGTGCCACGAGGTTGACCACCGGTGCGGCGTTATCCGCTTCGAGGAGGTCGTTGATTTCCGAGGCCGGGCGCCCGTGCGCCGCCAGCGACTGGCGCATGGCGCGGACAATCCACTCGGGGTGCGCGTGGCGGAGGGACGCTACCTTGGTCTCATCCGTTTCGCCGGCGGTCAGGAGCTCCAGCCATTCCTCGAGGGTGTGCGCAGCGACTTTGCGGAGGACGGCGTTGATGAGGGCTGAGGGTCCCGCGCCGATGACGGCGCGGGCCAGTCCCACGGTCTGGTCCAGCGCTGCGTGTGCGGGAACCCGCATGGCCAGCAGCTGGTGGACTCCGAGCCGGAGGGCGTCGAGGATGGCCGGGTCCAGCTGGTCCAGCGGACGGTCCACGCAGCGGGCCAGGATGGCGTCGTAGGTTCCCTGGCCGCGAAGGGCCCCGTAGCTGAGTTCGGTGGCGAACCCGGCGTCCCGCTTGTCCAGTCCGTGGTGCCGGATCCGTGCCGGCAGCACCAGGTTGGCATAAGCGTCCTCGGCGGCCACAGCCCGCAGGACTTCGAACGCCACCAGCCGGGCGGGATCTGCCCGGCGTGTCCGCTGGGACGGCGCGTTTTCAGTGAAACTGCGCTGGGAAGCCCGGTTCCGTTCCCGGCCCTTGGCGTTGCGGTTGCTGGAATCGCGCGGCCCGCCGTTGCCGCGGCCGCTTCCTCCGCGCTGGCCGCCGCCGGTTCTTCCGCGGCCGCCCTGATTGTCGCCGGAACCGCTCATTCGAACACCACGCTTTCAAGGGAAGCCATGCCGCGTGCCCAGTCGGCAGCGGCCATCATTTTTTTGCCGGCGGGCTGGATCCGGGTCAGCTCCACGGCGTGCGAACCGGTTCCCACCAACACGCTCTTACCGTCGACGGACACGGCGCCGGGCGCCAGCTGTGAAACGTCAGGCCGCAGCCGCACCGGCTCCAGCTTGACGCGCTGGCCCGCCAGGACCGTCCAGGCTCCCGGCTCCGGAGTGACTCCCCGCGCCTGCCGTCCGATCGCCAGGGCCGGGTGTTTCCAGTCCAGGCGGCCGTCGTCGAGGGTCAGCTTGGGCGCCAGGGAGACCTCACCGGTCTGCGGCACAGCGGCGGCCTTGCCGGCGTCGATGGCCGAGAGGGTTTGGGCGAGCAGCACGGCGCCGCTGTGCGACAGCCGTTCCAGGAGCTCCCCCGCGGTGTCCTCGGGCCCCACCGTTTCCGTCAGGGTTCCGAACACCGGCCCGGTGTCCAGGCCCTCCTCCAGCTGGAAGGTCACAGCGCCGGTGATGTCGTCGCCCGCCATCACGGCCCGCTGCACGGGGGCAGCACCGCGCCAAGCGGGAAGGAGGGAGAAGTGCAGGTTGATCCATCCGTGCCCCGGGATGCCCAGTGCCGGCGGCGGAACCAGCCCGCCGTAGGCCACAATGGCGGCGACATCGGGATTGGCCGCGGAAATCCGGGCAGTGGTTTCATCGTTGATCCGGGACGCGTGGATCACCTCGATCCCCAGCTCGGCTGCCCGGGCGGCCACCGGCGAAGGGGTCAGCACACGCTTCCGGCCAATCGGCGCGTCCGGCCGGGTAAGGACGGCAACGACGTCGAAGCCTGCTTCGACGAGCGCATCAAGGGACGGGACGGCGACGGCGGGGGTTCCCGCGAAAAGGACCCTCACCCGTTGGTACCGGCCGCGCCTGCACCGAAGCTGGACCCGGAAACTCCGCTGCCAAAGCTCGCGCCCCCGAAGCTGGAGCCGACTGTCTTGGCGCGTTTCGCCGTCGTCTTTTCCGTGATGGAGTCGTAGTTGGCGTTGCGGATGGAACGCAGGGCAGCTTTGCGGTCCTCCCCTTCCAGCCTGTCCGTGTAGAGGATGCCGTCCAGGTGGTCGTTCTCGTGCTGGAAGCAGCGTGCCAGCATTCCTTCGCCCTCGAGGGTGACGGGGTTGCCGTGCATATCTACGCCAGTGACGCGGGTGGCGCGGTATCGCTTGACCGGGAAGCCCAGGCCCGGGATGGAGAGGCAGCCTTCCACGTGGTCCGGCTGGAAGTCCTCGCTGTTTTCGAGCACGGGGTTGATGATGTGCCCTTCCACGCCGTCGATGCGGTAGGTGAAGACGCGCTTGCTGACGCCGATCTGAGGGGCGGCGAGGCCGGCGCCGTCCACGTCCTCCATGGTTTCGGTCATATCCGCCACCAGCTTGGCCAGCTCAGGCCCGAAATCCGTCACAGGATCGGCAACTGTGCGGAGCACAGGATCACCGATGATGCGGATATTCAGAATAGCCATGCGCTGTTTGTCCTTACGGTAGGCGGCAAAGGGGACCAATCCAGTTTAGGCGCAGAGAACTCCGGGGCTGTCCGTGCGCCGGGCATTCCTAGGCGGGCTGTACCTGGGCCAGCGGAGGAGGGGCGATGGGCAGGAGCGCCGTGCCAGCTGAAATGGTGTCCGCGGACAGCTCCCAGACACGCCGCAGGGCGCAGAACTTCCACCAGTGGTGCTTGAGGACGTCGGGGTTGGCTCGGACGGGACGGACCTCGGTCTCGCCAATGGCCACGGCCAGCAGAACCGGGTTTTCGCCGTATTTCCAGGGCTCCCAGGTCCCGGCTTCCGGGTCCACAAGGCTTTCCTCGGCTTTCATGCCGGCCACCAGCTGCATCACTACTTTGTCATCCAGCGGCTTGACCAGGCCGTCGCGGGTGGTGCCCTTGGTTTTGTAGTCGATGAGGCAGATGCGGCCGTTGATCCTGGCCACGAGGTCCAGGGTTCCGGCATACCCCACGGAGTTGTTCCAGACGGTGATCTCGGGGGCGATGGGCTCAACCTGGAAAAGCTCCCACCATTCGTCGAACCGGACGGCGAAGGCTTCTTCGCCGTTGTCTGCCAAGGCCGCGCGCGCCTCCTTCATGCCGTGCGGGCGGCCCAGGGCCCGCAGGGCCACCTGCTCGCAGTAGAAATGCACGCGGTCCCCGCGCTTGGCGGCCTCGTCCCGGTAGGTCTCCGCTGCCTTGGCCGCACGGTTGACCGCCTGCTTGATTTTGGCCGGACTCCCCAGGCAGTCGGCCAGCAGCGGATCCTTGGCCAGGCTGCTGGCGCCCATATATCCGAACCAGCCGTCAAGCCCGTGCGGCTGCTGGCCGATCACTGTGGTGATGGACGGCACCGAGAACTGCTCGGAGGTGGACCGGGCGTACATCCGCCCGTATTCCGTGACGTGGGCAAGAAGTGGAGCTGTCATAAGAAAAACTCTTTCACAAGGGGCTGACAGAATGTCCGCACGCACAAAAAAGGTCCGTTTCCGCTACTGATGAGCGGAAACGGACCATGTGCGGTGGGCGATACTGGGTTCGAACCAGTGACCTCTTCGGTGTGAACGAAGCGCGCTACCACTGCGCCAATCGCCCTGATGCATTTGAATGTTAGCGGACCTTGCGGCCATTTCGGAAATCGGCCGGATCCGGCACCAGATCAGCCACTTCACCGCGCAGCCAAGCCGGCCTACGGGAGAGACCGACCCAGGCGCCGCTCCCCCGCCCCGGGCCCTCCGCAACAGGAACCCGCGCGCACAGCCCAGGTACCGCCGTCGGGAATTACATGCCTGTAACTTGCCAAAAACCGCGCTATCACTGGGAAGCAGCGCCACTGCGTCTTCCCCGCCGGGCGCCGATTTGGAGAATCCCCGAACCTCCTATATTGTTTTTACTCGTTGGAAAGCGAGGAAATGCCGGGAACGGCAGCGAATCAGCCCTCCAAAATGCGGACGTAGCTCAGCTGGTAGAGCACCACCTTGCCAAGGTGGATGTCGCGAGTTCGAATCTCGTCGTCCGCTCGCAGGACACTGTCACGGCAAAGGTTCTTATGAATCTGAGCTAACACGGTGGGTTGGCCGAGAGGCGAGGCAGCGGCCTGCAAAGCCGTATACACGGGTTCGAATCCCGTACCCACCTCGGTGAAAACCATGGTTTTTCGGATTATCTCCGAATGGACATGGGCGATTGGCGCAGCGGTAGCGCGCTTCCCTGACACGGAAGAGGTCACTGGTTCGATCCCAGTATCGCCCACTGGCAAGGCAACTTGCCCGCAGTAACTCCGGTTTACCGGTTCATCCTGCACACGCGGACGTAGCTCAGCTGGTAGAGCACCACCTTGCCAAGGTGGATGTCGCGAGTTCGAATCTCGTCGTCCGCTCTCTTACTTCCCCTAAACCCATCCGCCGGTCTTCCGGTTCCGGGCGATTGGCGCAGCGGTAGCGCGCTTCCCTGACACGGAAGAGGTCACTGGTTCGATCCCAGTATCGCCCACATTCAGCAGCTCTCCGGAGCTGCTTTTTTCATGCCTGCCTGGTGGCCGATGTTCCTGCATCCGCTCCGGGCGAACGCCCAAAGCCCCTGATTTCCTTGGCACGCCTCCCCGGCAGGGCTAGGATCGAAGGCGCAAGGAGCGACCTGGCTCCGCGATTGAAGGGAGGTGCTCGTGGGACTGATTGACGATCTAAAGGGCAAGGCTCAAGGTCTCATCCATGGCAACGAGCAGGCCATCAAGGACGGCCTCACCAAGGCCGGCGATTTCGTCGACACCAAGACCGGGGGCAAGTACTCGGGTCACGTCGACAAAATCCAGAATGGCGCTTCCAAGCTCATTGACAAGAACGGAACCCCAGGCGCGGCACCTGCCGCCGAGCAGGTTCCGCCGGTCAACCCGGTTCCGCCGGTTGACAAGGCTCCGTAAACAGGATTTGGCCAGGGCTTTGCCCTAGTACGTCAACGGGGTGCGGGTCCCGCCGGGAGGCGACACCCGCACCTTTGGCGTTTAAGGACAACCCCATCGCGGGCTGGTCCGCCCCGGCCCGATTGAAGGCTGGTGGAACAGTCCCGATAACCTGCCCGTATGGCGAAGTCCCCCGCATCCCTCAAAGCCCACCGGCGCGGCAGGCAATCCACCCTGGATTCCAGGCCGGTTGTGGCAGGAATTGTCACCGCATTAGTGGGCTTCACCTCGTCTTTCGCCGTGGTCCTGGCCGGGCTGAAGGCAGTCGGGGCCGACCCCGCGCAGGCTGCCTCCGGCCTGTTGGCGCTCACCGTGGTGGTGGGGGTGGGCGTGTTGTGGCTTTCCTGGCGGTCCAAAGTGCCGGTGACCCTCGCGTGGTCCACTCCCGGGGCTGCGTTGCTGGCAACGTCAGGAACGGTCGACGGCGGGTGGCCGGCCGCCGTCGGCGCCTTCCTTGCCGCAGGGATACTGATCGCCATGACCGGCCTGGTCCCCGCCCTGGGGCGGCTGATGGCCAAGATCCCGGCAACACTGGCGCAGGCGATGCTGGCCGGCGTCCTGCTGCAGCTCTGCCTCGCCCCGTTCAAAGCCTTGGGCAGCGTCCCGCTGTTCATAGCCCCTGTCATCGCCTGCTGGCTGCTGATGATGAAGTTCGCGCCCCGCTGGTCGGTGCCGGCAGCGCTGCTGGTGGCCTTGGCAGTGATTGGGGTTTCCCTGGCCACGGGTGGAACATCGCTGGCAGGCACCACGATCTTTCCCACCTTTGACTGGACCACCCCTGAGTTCACTCTTCAGGCCATGGCCGGCATCGCCCTGCCGCTCTTTGTGGTGACCATGGCATCCCAGAACGTTCCGGGGGTGGCTGTGCTCCGGTCGTTCGGCTACCAAACACCGTGGCGTGCATCCATGCTGGTAACGGGGGCGGGAACTGCCCTGGCGGCCCCGTTCGGCGCCCACGCCATCAACCTTGCCGCACTGAGCGCCGCGCTGGCCGCCGGTGAGGAAGCGGGGCCGGACCGGAGCAGGCGGTGGATCGCCGGTTTTACGTCCGGTCTTGCCTACCTTGTACTGGCCGCGTTCTCCACTGCACTGGTTTCCCTTGTGGCCGCCGCACCGGCGGGAGTGCTCGAAGCAGTGGCGGGCTTGGCCCTCCTGGGAACCCTGGCAAGTTCCGTCTCGGCGGCCCTGGCGGACCCGGAGGACAGGATAGCCCCGGCCGTCACTTTCCTGATGGCTGCCTCCGGGCTGGCTTTTGCCGGCGTCGGCTCCGCCTTCTGGGCGCTGGCTGCCGGCCTGGCGGTCCGGGCGGCGCTGAACCCGCGCCGGCCGCCGGCTTCAGGCTAGGACGGTTCGTGGT
This sequence comes from Arthrobacter sp. Soil_C_49, assembly GCF_057656635.1. NCBI lineage: Bacteria > Bacillati > Actinomycetota > Actinomycetes > Micrococcales > Micrococcaceae > Arthrobacter > Arthrobacter sp. Soil_C_49. The sequence goes on along the minus strand of NZ_JBDGJZ010000001.1, from coordinate 171,453 downwards.
TCTGGCCTTCACGGGCCAGGGCGGTGAGGCGTGAGACGGCGCGGAAGTACTTCTTCATGTAGCCACCGGTCATCATTTCCTCGGTGAACAGCTGGTCGAAGGGAACACCGCTGGCCAGGATGGGCACATCCTTGTCATAAAGCCGGTCGGCCAGCACCACAAAGCGCAGCGCCACCGCCTGCTCGGTAATGGTTCCCACGTTGCGCCACACCACGCCGTCGATGCCATCGATCAGCTGCCGGTACCGGCTGGGGTGCACACCGGCCAGGTGGGCGATCAGGGTGCTGAACTCGTCCTGGGCCACCGTCTTGCCGTCGAACTCGGCTTTCATGTGCGCGGACAGTTCGCTGTTCTTCAGGGGCGCCGGGGCTGCCGGAAGCCCGCGGTGGCGGAAATCTTCGCCGTCAATCCGGACTACGTCGAACTGGTCGGCGAGGACCTGGATTTCGCGCTGGAAGTCCACCGCGGCGAACCTGCCGTCGCCCAGGGAGCCAGGCAACGTGTTGGACGTGGCCGCGAGCTTCACGCCGGCGTCCGCAAGTTCACGCATCAGCCGCGACATCAGCACGGTATCGCCCGGATCGTCGAGTTCGAATTCGTCGATGCAGACGAGCTTGTAGCCGCTCAGCGCGTCCACGGTTTTGCGGAAGGAGAGGGCCCCCACCAGGTTGGTGTATTCCACGAACGTGCCGAAGGCCTTGGGCCCGGGCGAGGCGTGCCAGAGAGAGGCGAGCAGGTGGGTCTTGCCCACGCCGAAACCACCGTCCAGATAGATGCCGGCGCGGGAAGTGTCCTTCTTCCCGAACAGTTTCTTAAACAGGCCGCCCCCGTCACCGGACCCTACGCCCTCGGCAAAGCTCTGCAGGGCGCGCACGGCATGTGCCTGGCTGGGCTGCTTGGGATCGGGCCTGTAGCTTGCAAAGGACACCTGGCCGAACCGCGGCGAAGGATAGAAACCCTTGAGGAGCTCATCCACCGATACCGACGGGGTTCGGGCGGCAAGCTGTTCGATCTGTACCAAGGTGGTCCGTTCTGCTGGTGGTTGGTCCCCAGAAAGGATACCGGCAATGCACCGCGGCTCCCGGTGGCGCCGGCCACACTTGGCGGATGCGTGATGAAGCCAACATTTCGTCCTGTTAACGGAATACGGACATCACTTGGGGCGCTGGCTAGTGTGGGAGCAGGTCCCAACACCGGTCCCGCGGGTCTCCCGTGTCCTCAATGAAAGGCCAACGTTATGCCATACCCCGTTGAACAGAACGAGAAGTTCGCTGCCTACGCCCACCCGGAGCGCCTCGTCTCCACTGAGTGGCTCGCCGCCGCCGTGGAAAACGGTGCAGTGGAAAGCGGCCAGCTGGTGGTAGTGGAGTCCGACGAGGACGTACTCCTCTACGAAACGGGGCACATCCCCGGTGCCGTGAAGATTGACTGGCACACCGACCTGAACGACGAAGTGACCCGCGACTACGTGGACGGGGCCGCCTTCGCGGAACTGGCGGCGTCGAAGGGCATCTCCCGCGACAGCACCGTGGTGATCTACGGTGACAAGTCCAACTGGTGGGCTGCCTACGCCCTGTGGGTCTTCACCCTCTTCGGCCACCGCGATGTGCGGCTGCTCGACGGCGGCCGGGACAAGTGGATTGCCGAGGGCAGGGAACTGACCACGGACAAGCCCGCACCGGCCAGGGGCAACTACCCTGTGGTGGAACGAGATGACGCTCCGATCCGCGCCTTCAAGGAAGACGTCCTGGCCCACCTGGGCAAGCCCCTGATCGACGTCCGCTCCCCCGAGGAATACACCGGCCAGCGCACCCACATGCCGGCCTACCCCGAAGAAGGCGCGCTGCGCGGCGGCCACATTCCCACGGCTGCCTCCATTCCGTGGGCCCGCGCTGCCGCAGCGGACGGAACATTCCGCAGCCGCGAGGAACTCGACGCCCTCTACCTGGGCGAGGCCGGCCTGACCGAAGGAGACGACGTTGTGGCTTACTGCCGCATCGGCGAGCGTTCCAGCCACACCTGGTTCGCCCTCAAGTACCTCCTGGGCTTCGAAACCGTCCGCAACTACGACGGTTCCTGGACCGAGTGGGGCAACGCCGTACGCGTTCCCATCGTCAAGGGCGCCGAGCGCGGGTCCTTTCCGGTCGCGGTCGGAGCCTGACCCGGCCCCTTTGGATCCCGCGTAAACTTGGAATGATGACTACTCAAGCACTGCCCACCGCCCTTGCGGCCATTGTGGACGACTTCCAGGCCCTGACGGAGCCCGAGCGGCTGCAACTGCTGCTCGAGTTCTCGCAGGGCCTGCCGGAACTGCCCGACCGGCTCAAGGACCATCCCGAGCTGCTCGAACAGGTCGTGGAATGCCAGTCTCCGCTGTTCCTGACCATCGAGACGGAAAAGGGCGAGGGCCCTGCCGGTACGGTACGGCTCTTTTTCAAGGCCCCGGCAGAGGCTCCCACCACCCGCGGGTTTGCCGGCGTCCTGCACGAAGGCCTGGACGGGCTGTCTGCCGAAGAGATCCTCGCCGTGCCGGATGACATGCCGGAACTGCTGGGCCTGACGCGCGCCATCACGCCGCTGCGCATGCGCGGGATGACGGCGATGCTGGGACGGATCAAGCGCAAGGTTGCCGCTTCCACGGCTGTGCGCTCCTAGCCGTCCGCCCGTACCCGATGGGACGCAAAAACGCATCACAGGGAACTCCGGCCACCGCCGTACTGGCGGCCGCCGGGGTTCCCTTTGTGCTGCATCCCTACGATCACGATCCCGCCGCCGCCAGCTACGGCGCCGAAGCTGCCCAGGCGCTGGGGATCGAACCTGCAAAGGTCTTCAAAACCCTGATGGTGGAGGTGGAAGGCAGGCTGGCGGTGGGCATCGTGCCGGTCAGCGGCACACTCGACCTCAAAGCATTCGCAGCGGCCATGGGTGCCAAGAAGGCGGCGATGGCTGACCCCGCCGCCGCCCAGCGGCGCACCGGGTACGTACTCGGCGGCATCTCCCCGCTCGGCCAGCGGCTTCCCTCCCCCACAGTCCTGGACCGCAGCGCCCTGGCGCTGGAGACGCTGCTGGTTTCGGGCGGAAAACGCGGCCTGGACATCGAACTCGCTCCTGCTGACCTGATCCGCCTCACCAAAGCCGTGACGGCACCCATCAGCTCGCTGTCGTAGGAGTTTGAGAACCAAATCACGGGGCCATCTTCATGCTGCGGGCCTATAATCGTTGCACCGCTGAATTGCTGCAGGAGCAGTGACGGTGGGAAAGGTCACGGTCGCCGTGGTCACAAATCCATTCAGGCATGCTGCGCATGATACCCACGAGGGTACAAAAAGCCACGCTCACAAATCCTGGCTGCAGCGCGAGGATGCCGGCATCAGCCATGGCAGGAGCAGCCTTTTCTTCATCGCCCACGAAGAGCCGCCACCGCCGTCGGTGACGTGCCTTCAAGGGCATGAAGTCCTGCCGGGAGAAAACACCTGCAGCCAGGGCCACCCGATCGGCTGACGCTCGTCGGACTAAGCACCGCCAGCGACTTCTAGGCCCGGTCTTCGTCCACTGCAGCGTCCCGTTCCTGCCGGGCTGCACCCGGATTCAGACGCGGGGCCAGCTGTTTCCGCAGCCACGCCTTGACCACGCGCTCCCAGCGCTCCGGGTCAACGTTCCATTCCTTGGTGTGCCGGGCATGGTTGAAAGCCTCGAAGGTGACCATTTCCGGATTACGTTCAGCCAAAAGCGCGGACGGGCCGTAAGGCACGTACTCGTCGTCCACGCTGTGGATGATCAACGTGGGAGTGCGCAGTTCAACCGCCCGCGACACCCAGTCCATCGCCTTGAGGTCCACCGGTGCGGACAGCCCTGTGAGCCGCCGTCCCAGCGGGTGCCCCAGCATGAGTTGCCCGTAACGCCCCACCAGTGACGGAATCTTGTTCAGCTGGGCGTGGTGGGCCAGTACGGTCACCCAGTCAATGACCGGTGCATCCAGCACCATGGCCCGGATCAGGTTCCGGTAGCGGGACAGATCCGCAGTCTGCAGGCAGATGGCGCCGCCCATGGACCAGCCGAACAGCACAATCTCCTCGGCCCCGTTCGCCAGGGCATACTCGATGGCGGCTTCGATATCGCGCCACTCGGTTGACCCGAGGCCGTAGCGTCCGTCATCCGCCGACGGCGCCAGCCCGTCGTTGCGGTAGGAGACCACCAGGGTCGACAGCCCCAGCTCGAGGGCAGGCCCGACGGCGCGCAGGGCTTCCTGCCGCGTGGCGCCCCGGCCGTGGACCATGACAGCCCAGGTCCGTGCCGTTCCGCCGGCGCGGACCAGCCAGGCGGGCGCCTGGCCCCGGTCCACCTCGATCATGACGTCTTCGGCAGGGATTCCGACGGCGGCCGGGTCCGGATACAGAGCCCCGCTCCACCAGCCCCAGCGGGCCTTGCCCAGGTCCCCTGCGTACACCGCTTCGACCTCGCGGGACACCGTGCGCTCAGCAGGAGAGTAGGAGACGATGCGGCCAATGCGGGCGTGCCCCTTGCCGCCGTCGAAAAAAAGCCCGTAGGTCCCGTCAACGGTGGTGTCCTCGTTGGCTGCCATGATCACCTGCTGCCCGTTGCCATCCCGGATCACGGCCAGCACTTCCTGGTTCGCGGCCCGCTGGCGTGCGGGGGTGATCACCCGGCGGGCAAAGTAGACGGCGAGCGCCGAGGATCCCGTGGCCAGCAGCCCCGCGAGCGCGCCTCCGCCGATAGCCCCGCCGATGGCCCATTTGGTCCGCAGCGACAGGCCGGTGCCGGAATCCTTCGGACTCAGGAGGGGTGCGGGGCTGCTGCGCTGGAAAAGTGCCATGGAACTATTCTTACCGCCCCTGCGCCGGCAGGCCGTATTTGCCGCCAGGGGCGCACGGGCCCGGCACGTCGTTAAGCCCGGCACATCCCTGAACGCGTCACGCCCCTGAACCAGTGCGGCCGCACCTTGCGCGGGACTAGGCTAAGGTCATGAGTGATCCCATCGTCATCCTGACTGAAGAACCCCTGGGCGCGGACGACCGCCTGAACATCGAGCGTCTTGTGGACGGAGGAGACACCCGGCTGCTGGTCCTGGTTCCGGCGAACACCGAACGCCATCTGCTGGTGGACTTCCTCGAGAACCTCTCGATGCTGGACATCGCCAAGGCCTTCCGCGAACTGACATCCCACACGCCGGATCCAGCCACCGAACGGGCCCAGGCGGCGGAGACCCTCGCGGTGTCGCTGGCAGCGCTGGCGGGGCTCGGCGCCGGCGTCACGGGAGAAATAGTCGACGGCGGCGCGGTGCAGGGCCTGGTAGCCAAAGTCAAGGAAAGCGGTGCTTCCCAGGCCGTGGTGATCACCCGGCCGCACGCCGTTGCAGATACGTTCCACACCGACTGGGCGAACAAGGCCCAGGACCAACTGGGCCTGCCCGTCCTGCACCTGTACGCAGGTTCGGGATTTATCGGCGACTCCTGAGCGTTGACAAGGCTATGAGCATCTTCGGAAACAACATCCTGGGAAAAAACATCTTCGGAAACAAGGACACAGGTCCGGCTCCCGAGTCCCCTGCCGCCGAGCCCGGCGTCCAGAAGACCGACGCCGAGTGGAGGCAGGAGCTCACGCCGGAGGAATACCATGTACTCCGCCAGGCGGGCACGGAGCGTCCCTTCACCGGTGAGTACTGGGACACCCATACTGCCGGCGTCTACCAGTGCCGGGCGTGCGGGGCGGATCTGTTCACCAGCAATGAGAAATTTGATTCCCATTGCGGGTGGCCCTCCTTCTTCGCACCGCTGGCAGAAGGCACCGTCCGCTACATCCATGACCGCACCCTTGGCATGGAGCGCGTGGAGGTGCGCTGCGCCACCTGTGATTCCCACCTCGGGCACGTGTTCGACGGCGAGGGCTACCCCACCCCCACTGATCAGCGGTACTGCATCAATTCCGTTTCCCTGAAGCTCGTCCCGCGCGAAGAACCGCAGGCCGGCGCGCCCGTGACGGAAGCCTGAGATCAGGAAAGGCTGGACCTTTTTGCAGTCCTGGGGCCAGAAGGAAAAGCTTTTCTTACGGTAGGCCGCTTTTCTGATTAGTCCTGCTGGTTGCTTGCTACGCTCGCCATAGATAGCAAGCAACCAGAAAGGCGCCGACGATGACCGAAACACTGATCACCGCTCCCACCGGGATTTCCGCAGAAAACCAGGACTGGGCCAGGCTCAAGGCCGCCGCCACGGCCCTCCAGGCGCTCCAGGTGAAGGACGGCTCCATTCCCGACCCGGCCAACCATGCCGAAGCATCCCTGCACGTGGGGAACATCGTTGACGCGGTGCGCGCCCTGGCCCCCGCCTTCCCGCACGACGCTGCCTATCTGGATGCGGTCTGCGCCGATTTTGGCACCTGGGAAGCCAAAGGCTTCACGGTCCCCGACTTCCTGTCCTCGCTGCTGGCCTTCCAGCCGCAGGAACAGCGCCAGGACGGTCTCCAGCACCTCGTGGTCTTCCCCATGTACACGCAGAACGGGAGCAGCAACAGGCTGATTGAGGCCGTCCTGATCGAAGTGATCTGGCCGGAGTTCATCGCCGGACTCGAAGCCGCGGAGTACTCGAACAAACTGTTCGTCCCCATCCGCTTCCTGGACTTCACCGCCGGTTACAACACCAACTCCGCAGTACTGTTCCCGGAAACCGTCGCCGTCAGCGAAACCCCCACGTTCACCTGGGGCGCCATCTTCGCCGACCGGGAAGCCGCCCGGTTCCGCCGCGTGCTCAAGGCCGCCGCCGAAACCACCCGCCTGGAACTGCCCGAAGGAGCGGCGGAACTCCTCGCCGACCAGGACCTGACGGAGGCCACCTTTGTGATGTGGGACCTCATCCACGACCGGACCCACATGCGCGGCGACCTTCCCTTCGATCCCTTTATGATCAAGCAGCGGATGCCGTACTTCCTGTACTCACTCGAGGAACTGCGCTGCGACCTGACCGCCTTCCGCGAATCAGTGCGGATCGAAAAAGACGACGACGCCGATCCGGACGCGCGCCGCCACGCCAAGCTCGTGCAGTACGCCATCATCTTCGACCGGATTTTCCGCTTTGCGATCACTGGCAGCCGCGTCCGTAACTACGACGGCCTCGGCGGCCAACTGCTCTTCGCCTGGCTGCACCAGCAGCACGTCCTGCACTGGACCGACACCCGGCTCACCATCGACTGGGACGAGGTGGCCGATGCCGTCATCGCCCTGGGAGCCAGCATCGATGAGCTGTACTGGCGTTCCATCGACCGGCCCAAGACCGCCCACTGGCTCGCCGCATACGAGCTTATTTCCGCTACCGTTACCCCTAACCCGGCATCAGCCTGGGCCAAGGGTCCTGAAGCGCTGGCACTCGCCGGGCCGCCCCGCGGGCTGACCGACCAGGTGCTGGACGACGAGTTCCCGCTGTCCATGTTCTACGAAGCATTGGAGAAGAAGATGCGCCCCGTGATCGAATCCACCGCCGGAATCACCGGAGCCTCCGCGCTGTGACGGAGGGACCGGCAACAGCTGAATCCCTGCCGGAAGCGCCTTCCACGGAGGCCGCACAGCTGAACATCCTGGTGACCGGCGGCAGCGGGGCATCGGGCATCGCCGTTGCACGCGCGCTGCACCAGGCAGGCCACCGCGTGTTTACGGTCGGTTCGGACCAGAAAAGGATCGAGGCGGCAGCGCAGGAGGCGGGCGACGGCGTCACCGGGCTTGTGTGCGACCTCGGGGCTTTGGCGGACGTTCGGCAGTTGCGGACTGATGTGGGCGCAACCGGCGGAGACGGCAAGACCAACACCATTGATGCCGTGATCCACCTGGTGGGCGGCTGGCGCGGAGCCAAAGGCATCCCGGACCAGACCGATGAGGACTGGGACTTCCTGGAACGGGGCGCCATCACCACGCTCCGGAATGTGACGCGGGTGTTCTACGACGATATTGCCGCCTCGCCCCGTGGCCGCTTCGCCATGGTCTCCTCCACCGCGGTGGAAAAACCGGCAGCGGCTTCCGCCAGCTATGTCGCCGCCAAAGCCGCTGCCGAGGCCTGGACCATGGCCGTGGCCGACGGCTTCCGCCGGGCGGCCGGCAACAACCCCGGAGCGGACTCCGGCACCGGACCGGCCGCCGTCGTCCTCGTGGTCAAAGCCCTGGTGGACGACGCGATGCGCCGCAGCCAGCCCGAACGCAGCTTCCCCGGCGCCACGGACGTGGAAGACCTCGCCCGGGCCGTCGTCGGGCTCTTCGAAGCCCCCGCTGACCAGCTGAACGGCACCCGCCTCCGGTTGGCCGACCAGCGCGCCCGCGACTGAACTTAGACTGAAAGCGTGACCAAAGCCATGACCACAACAGCAGAAACTGCCGCCGGGATCCGGCTGCACGATCCCAACGTCCGCGGGTTCGCCTCGGACAACTATTCGGGCGTCCATCCTGAGGTCCTCGCAGCGCTGGCCGCGGCGAATGACGGCCACCAGGTTTCGTACGGCGAAGACGAGTACACCGCCAGGCTGCAGGAAGTGCTGGAAGGCCACTTTGGCGCCGGCATCGAGAGCTTCCCGGTCTTCAACGGCACGGGCGCCAATGTCCTGTCCCTGCAGTCGCTGCTTCCCCGCTGGGGCGCGGTGATTTGCGCCTCCACCGCCCACATCAACATGGACGAAAACGGCGCACCGGAACGCATCGGCGGCATCAAGCTGCTGCACGTCCCCACCCCGGACGGCAAGCTCACGCCTGAACTGATCGACCGGGAGGCCTGGGGCTGGGGCGACGAACACCGCGCCCAGCCGCTCGCCGTCTCCATCACCCAGACCACTGAACTGGGCACCTGCTATACGCCCGAAGAAGTCCGGGCCATCGCCGATCACGCGCATGCCAAGGGCATGAAGCTGCACATGGACGGTGCCCGGCTGGCGAACGCGGCGGCCCACCTTCAGGTCCCCCTGCGGGCGTTCACGCGCGACGCCGGCGTGGACATCCTTTCCTTCGGCGGCACCAAGAACGGGCTGCTGTTCGGTGAAGTAGTGGTGGCCCTGAACCCGGAGGCGGCGCACGGGCTGGTGTACCTGCGCAAGATGAACATGCAGCTGGCGTCCAAGATGCGGTTTATGTCGGCCCAGTTCATTGCCCTCCTGGAGGGGGACCTCTGGCTGCGCTCCGCCTCGCATGCCAACGCGATGGCAGCCAGGCTGCGCGCCGCCGTCGACACCATTGACGGCGTGCAGCCCACGCAAAAAACCGAGTCGAACGGCGTCTTTGCCATCCTTCCCGAGGGTGTGGCGGACCGGCTGCGGCAGTCCTTCCGTTTCTACGACTGGGACGAGGCCGCCCGGGAGGTGCGCTGGATGTGTTCGTTCGATACCACCGAGGAGGATATCGATGCCTTTGCCGATGCCATCAGGCGCGAGCTTCGCGCTTACCGAAGCGGGACGGCGAGCTAGTAGCGCGGCGACGGCGAGCCTTCCCGCCGTCCCCGGCCCGGTTGCGTAACCTGCGAAGGTGAACGCACTTGACCAGGTTCCCCCGGAATTTCTCCACGCCTTGGGAACCCTCAGGAAAGCCCGGTGCCGCGGGGAACTCCGCCTTGCGGAGATCCCCGCGCCGGCACGCCTGGCGCCTTTTGCCGTAGCGCTGGGCGCAGAGGTCCTCGCGCCAGGGCCTAACGCGGCCGCTACTCCCCTGCACGGCCCTGCCGCCATGGCGCTGGCTGCTGCCTCAGGAACAGCGGACGACGACGAGACAGAGTTGGCCACGGGGCGCTTTATCCTGCTCCACGACCCCGAGGGCTCGGCGGTGTGGGACGGTGAGTTCCGCATCGTTACCTATATCCGGGCGCAGCTCGAGCCGGAGATGGGCAATGACGAGATGCTGGGAACGGTGGCGTGGACCTGGCTGGTGGAGGCGCTCGAAAACCACAAAGCGCCCTACCGCGCCGCCGGTGGCACTGCCACCCGTGTCCTCTCCGAGAGCTTTGGAACGCTGGCGGACAGGCCAGGATCCATCGACATCGAACTCCGGGCTTCCTGGACTCCGGCCACCTCCGATGTCACCGCCCACCTCGAGGCCTGGTCAGACATGGTGTGCACCTTTGCCGGCCTTCCGCCACTTCCCGACGGCGTCACCCCGCTGCCGCAGCGGCGCCGGAACTAGCGCCGTGGCATGCGGCCAGGCGCGGGGCGAAAGCGCGGCAGCGTTCCGGCGGCAGCCCGGAAGCGGCCGGCCGGTAAACTGAAGGCATCATGACCCCTAACATTCCGGAAAACACCACGGCCGGCGTCCCGGCTGCTGATACAGCACCCCACATCACGGTGGAGGGCTTCGACGCCCCCATCCCCCAGATCATTGAACTCGATTCGCCCCGCGACGGCGTTCCTCTGGTCATCGAAACGCAGGCGGGGCTGGAGCGGTGCGCAGCCGCCATCGCCGCCGGTACCGGACCGGCCGGCGTGGACGCCGAACGTGCCTCAGGCTTCCGCTACGGACAACGCGCGTTCCTGGTCCAGATCCGCCGCGAAGGTGCCGGGACCTGGCTGATCGACCCCGAACCCTTCGACAACCTGGACATCATCAACGAGGCCCTGCGCGGCGTTGAGTGGATCCTGCACGCCGCCAGCCAGGACCTGCCCTGCCTGCACGAACTCGGCATGTGGCCGGACAAGCTCTTCGACACCGAACTCGCCGCCCGCCTGGCCGGCCTGCCCCGGGTGGGACTTGCCGCCGTCATCGAACAGCTGCTGGGTTTCGGACTCGCCAAGGAGCACTCCGCGGCGGACTGGTCCACCCGGCCCCTTCCCGAGCCGTGGCTGCGGTACGCCGCCCTGGATGTCGAGGTCCTCACCGAACTGCGCGAAGAACTCATCGAGCTCCTCGAAGCGGACGGCAAGCTGAAGTATGCCGAACAGGAGTTCGCCGCCATCCTGGCTGCCGGACTTCCTCCCGCCCGTGTTGACCCTTGGCGGAAAACCTCCGGCCTTCACCAGATCCGCGACCGGCGCCAGCTGGCCGCCGTCCGTGAGCTGTGGCTGGAACGCGATTCCCTGGCCCAGAAGAGGGATGTGGCGCCGGGCCGGCTGATCCCCGATTCAGCGCTGGTTGCCGCCGCCAAGGCGATGCCGTCCACGGTGCCGCAGCTGCTGGGAACCAAAGGCTTCCATGGCCGGGCAGCCCAACGCGAGGCTCCCCGCTGGCTGCGCTGCATCGCCACAGCCCGGGACCTGGAGGAACTTCCGCCGCTGCACCTGGCTACCAACGCCCCACCGCCGCCCCGGGTCTGGGCCGACCGGGATCCCGAAGCCGCCGCACGCCTCGCCACAGCACGGCCCATGCTGCAGGAGAAGGCCGACCAGCTGAAGCTCCCCCTGGAAAACCTCCTGACGCCGGATTACCTGCGGCGCGTAGCGTGGCGGCCCCCGGCGGAGACCAGTGAGGCCTCCATCGCTGCCGAGCTCCGGGCGTTGGGTGCCCGCGAGTGGCAGGTGGAACTGGCAGCGCCCCTGATTGCTGACGCGTTCCTCCATCCGCAGCCCCTTCCGGCCAAAGAGCCCAAGCCGGACGTCGCCGCCGCCGGATAGCAAGTCTGACGCTCTCTCACTTAATGCGTGCTTTTTTGCAACGCTCTCTCACTTAATGCGCGAATATTGCCAGCGCTCTCTCACTTTCTTCAGGAAAGTGAGAGAGCGCCGGCCAAAAAGGCACATCAGGTGAGAGAGCGTCCCATGGTGAGGGGCCTTGCCGGGTAAGTTACTGGCGAGTAACATCGAGAGCATTGCCGCTTGGCTGCCTGCCGCATACCGGCATGCACCGGCGCCTACGTCTCGATGAGGAGTTACACGTGAGCACAGCCCGCAACAGCGGAGAGCGCAGCGGCGCACCCGCGCGCACTGTCCGGGACGTCGTTTTTGTCGACGGCCTCCGCACCCCCTTTGGCCGGGCGGGAGAAAAAGGCATCTACGCCGGAACCCGGGCCGACGACCTGATAGTGAAATGCATCCGCGAACTGCTGCGCCGGAACCCGTCGCTCCCGCCGGAACGCGTTGACGAAGTGGCCATCGCTGCCACCACCCAGACCGGTGACCAGGGCCTGACCCTGGGCCGGACTGCCGCCCTGCTGGCGGGACTTCCCAGGACCGTGCCCGGCTTTGCCATCGACCGGATGTGCGCGGGCGCCATGACCGCCGTCACCGCCACCGCCGGCGGCATCGGCTTCGGCGCCTATGACGTGGTGATCGCCGGCGGTGTGGAACACATGGGCAACCATCCGATGGGCTCGGGCGCAGATCCCAATCCGCGGTTCATGTCAGAACGGCTGGTGGACCCGGCAGCGCTGAACATGGGCAACACCGCGGAGAACCTCCATGACCGGTTCCCTGCCATCACCAAGGGCCGGACCGACGCCTACGCCGTGGCGTCACAAACCAAATTTGATGCAGCCCGGCGAAATGGCCGAATCCAGCCGGACCTGGTTCCGGTGGCCACCCTGAAGCCGGGCCAGGGCTGGAGCCTCAACACCGTTGATGAACCGCCCCGGCCGGGCACCACGGTGGAAGACCTGGCAGCGCTCCGTACGCCGTTCCGTCCGCACGGGCGCGTCACCGCGGGAAATGCCGCGGGCCTGAACGACGGCGCCACCGCCGCCATCCTGGCGTCCGCCGATGCCGCGGCCGAACTGGGACTGCCGGTCCGGATGCGGCTGGTCAGCTACGCCTATGCGGGAGTCGAGCCTGAAGTGATGGGCATCGGCCCCGTCCCTGCCACCGAAAAGGCGCTAAGAAACGCCGGCCTGTCCATCGACGAGATCGGCCTGTTCGAAATCAACGAAGCCTTTGCCGTCCAGGTGCTGAGCTTCCTCGATCACTTCGGCATTGCCGACGACGATCCCCGCGTCAACCGCTACGGCGGTGCCATCGCGGTGGGCCATCCCCTCGCATCCTCCGGTGTGCGGCTGATGAACCAGCTGGCCCGCCAGTTCGAGGAGGATCACTCCGTACGGTACGGCATCACCACCATGTGCGTAGGGTTGGGAATGGGAGCCACAGTGATTTGGGAGAACCCGCAGCACCCCGATTACAGCGGAACCCTGCCAGGGTCGTCCGAAGCCGGGACCGTCACCGCCGCCGAAACCGTTTCCGAAGGAGCCGCATGAGCGCCGCAGATTTCACCAAGCTTGCCGATCTGTTCCCCCACGAGACCGCGACGCACTCCTACGTCCAGGACATCGAGCTCCCGGCACCGGCCGGCAAGCCCAGCCCCGGTACCTTCGCCCTCATCACGCTGGACAACGGCCTGGACCACACCAAGCCCACCACTCTGGGTCCGAACACCCTGGTGGAGCTGGGCACGGTACTTGAGGCACTCCGGGAGCGGGCCGGTCGCGGCGAGATCGTCGGTGTGGGCGTGACCGGCAAGCCCTACTTCCTGGTGGCCGGAGCCGACCTCTCCGCCGTCAAGAACCTGGAAGAGCGCGAGCACGGACTGTGGATGGCACAGCTGGGCCACGACGTGTACAACACACTTGCCAACCTCGGCGTGCCCAGCTTCGCGTTCATTAACGGCGCTGCGCTGGGCGGCGGCCTGGAGGTCGCCCTGCAGTCCACCTACCGCACTGTTTCCACCGGCGCAGGTGCGCTGGCCCTGCCGGAGGCCTATCTTGGACTGGTTCCGGGCTGGGGCGGCGTGTACCTCCTGCCTCGCCTCATCGGCCCGGAGAACGCGGTCAAGGTCATGATCGAGAAGGCGCTCAGCAACAACCGGACGCTCACCGGCCCGCAGGCCTTCGCGCTCGGCATTGCTGACGCCATGTTCGAACCGGCGGACTTCCTCGAGCAGTCCCTTGCCTGGGCCGGGAAAGTCATCTCCGGTGAGGTGACGGCGGAACGTCCCAACGCCGTCGACCCGGCTGATCCGGAAACGGCCGCGCGCTGGTCGGCAGCGGTGGCGGCCGGCCGGGCACTGGTGGAAGCTAAGACCTCCAACGCAGCCCCTGCTCCCGGCAAGGTCCTGGACATCATGGAAGCAAACCGGACCATGACCCAGGCCGAGTCCGCCGCACTTGAATGCGAAACGCTCGCCGAACTGATGCAGACCGACGAATTCCGTGCCACCGTGTACGCCTTCCTGGACCTGGTCCAGAAGCGGTCCAAGCGTCCTGCCGGCGCACCGGACCGCAAGCTGGCCCGCCCGGTGACCAAAGTGGGTGTGGTCGGTGCAGGCTTGATGGCCAGCCAGCTTGCGCTGCTGTTCGCCCGCCAGCTGAAAGTTCCCGTGGTGATGACGGACATCGACCAGGCCAGGGTGGACAAAGGCGTGGGCTACGTCCACGCCGAGGTGGACAAGCTCCTGGCCAAGCAGCGCATCAGCCCGGACGCCGCCAACCGCACCAAGGCCCTGGTGACCGGTTCGGTGTCGAAGGACGTTTTCGCCGACGCGGACTTTGTGATCGAAGCGGTCTTTGAAGAGCTGAACGTCAAGAAGCAGGTGTTCGCCGAACTGGAGCGGATCGTCACCCCGGAATGCATCCTGGCCACCAACACCTCGTCGTTGTCTGTCACGGCCATGGCCGAGGACCTCCAGCATCCCGAACGGCTGGTGGGCTTCCACTTCTTCAACCCCGTGGCCGTGATGCCGCTGCTGGAGATCGTCCGCGCCCCGCGGACCGATGACGCCGTGCTGGCCACCGCCTTTGAACTGGCCAAAGCCCTGAAGAAGACCGGGGTGCTGGTCAAGGACGCGGCCGCTTTTGTGGTCAACCGGATCCTCTTGCGGCTGATGGGCGAGGTGACGGCGGCCTTCGATGAAGGCACTCCCGCCGACGTGGCCGACAACGCCCTCCGCCCCATGGGCCTGCCCATGACCCCCTTCACCCTCGGCGCGATGGTGGGCCTTCCCGTGGCGCAGCACGTCCAAGAGTCACTGCACGCAGCCTTCGGCGACCGCTTCACCGTGTCCGCCAATCTGCAAAAGCTCATCGATAACGGCATCAAGGGCCTGTGGGCTCCGGGGCCTGATGGCAGCCAGGTGATCCCGGAATCCACACTTTCCCTGATGTCCTTTGGCACCAGCCCTTCCACCGCTGACGAGGTGTTGCGCCGCACCCAGGATGCCCTCGCCGAGGAGATCGGCCTGATGCTGGCGGAAGGCGTGGTGGCGGGGCCCGAAGACATCGATCTCTGCATGATCCTCGGCGCCGGCTGGCCGCTGTTCCTGGGCGGCATCACCCCCTACCTTGACCGGGTGGGCGCCGCAGAACGCGTCAACGGCAAGCGCTTCCTCCCCGCAGGCGTGGCGTCCCGCAGGTCAGCGGACAGCCCGGCGAAGGTGTAAAAAGCGCCAAAGGGCCGGCGCCACAGCTGAAGCATCACAAGGGCTCCGTCCGGTTCCTCCGGACGGAGCCCTTGCGCATACTGGCCGCCGCGCCCGGTCCGGGTCAGTGCGGTGCCAGCCGCCCGCCGCCGAGCATTAACAGGCGGTCCGCCACCGAGCGCGCGTAGGGCACGTCATGGGTGACCAGGACGACGGCGGCGCCCGCCGCGGCTGCGTTCCTCACCGCTGCGTCCAGCAGCCGGAGCCCGTCCCCGTCCAAGGCGACGGTGGGCTCGTCCAGTGCCAGGACCGCCGGCCTGCGGGCGAGGACCGTTGCCAGAGCCAGTAGCCGCTGCCGGGACGCCGGCAGCTCCACGGGATGGGCGTCCGCAGACTCGGACAACCCGACTGCAGCCAGAGCGGCCCCGGTCCTGGCCGCCGCTTCACTGGCGCCATACCGCCGGTCCAGGCCGAACCGCACCTCCCGCGCAGCCGTCCGTTCGAACAACTGGTGGCGCGGGTGCTGGAACAGCAGGCCCACGGCCGCCGCCACCTCACCCACCGGCCGGCCCGCAATGTCCCCGCCGTGCACCAGGACGGAGCCGGAGGTGGGCCGCAGCAACCCGTTGAGGTGCCGCAGGAAGGTGGATTTCCCCGCCCCGTTCGGTCCGGTGACGGCAACGATCTCGCCGGGCATAAGTTTGAGGTCGATGCCCCGGAGCACCTGTTCCGGCTTTTCCACCGCTGCCCCGCCAGTGCCCGCCCGGGCTTTCCTGCCGCCCGCCGCCTTGTCCGCGTACCCGAAGGCCACGCTCCGGAGCTCCAGGGCGGCGATCTTGTCCTGGACCTTCGCCCGGGGCTGCTGCCGCGTCTCCGGCCGGGTGCCAATCCCACCAGTGCCGGTCCATCGGATGCCGCTGGGCAGCCGTCCAGGCGCTTCGGTAAGTTCAGCCGGCGCACCGCTGGCCGTCACCGTTCCGCCGTCCAGCACCAGCCACCGTTCCGCAGCGAGGAGCGCCTCCTCAACCGTCTGGCTGAGGATCACGACGGCGGTCCCCCGCCTGAGGAGCGGGCCCAGCAGGTTTGTCAGTTCATCCGCCCCCGCTGCATCCAGGGACGCGAAGGGCTCATCCATGATGAGCACGTCGGGTTCTGAAATCACTGCGCACCCGATGGCAAGCCGCCGCAGCTGGCCGCCCGAGAGTGTGTCCGGGTGGTGGTCCAGCAGCCCGCTCAGGCCAAGCAGAACGGCCGTCCGTTCCACCGCAGCCCTCATGGGCACCCGTTCCATACCGGCATTCTCCAGGCCGAACGCCAGTTCTTCGGCGACGGTGGTCCGGACAGTAGACAGTATGGCCGAGGCGTCCTGCGGGACGAAACCCACCCGACGGCCCCACTGTCCTGGGTTGATGCGGGGATCATCTGGCGCGGCCTGGAACTGCAGTGTGGTCCCAGCAAGCGCCAGGCATCCTTGCAGCCGTCCCCCCGGTCCTGGCGGAAGCCAGCCTGCCAGGAGCCGGCCCAGGGTGGATTTGCCGCTGCCGGAAGGTCCCAGGATTGCCGTCAGAGTCCCGGGTTCGAAAGAGATGTGGACGTCGCGAAGGACCGGCGCGTCGTCGTCATGGAAAGCGAAGCTCCGGATGCCGGCACCCAGGACGGTGTCGGATTGCACCTATGTGCCCGTCTGCAACAATCGGGCAGCGACCGCTGCGGCGGCGGCCAGCACCAGGACGAGCCGCAGGAACCGCTCCCACTGCCGGTCCGGCACATCGCGGTAGCTGGTCCGCGGGCCAGTGCTGCCGAAACCACGGGCGTCAAGGGCTGCAGCGCGGGTTGCGGCGTCCTCCACCAAAGCAGACACGAGCGGTACTGCCTGCAGCCGGAACACCGCGGTCCGTGCCAGGATGCCGCGCCGGATCACCAGCCCGCGTGCTTCCTGGGCCTGGCGGATGCGCTCCAGCCGGGAGGTGATGGCCGGCAGCAGGGTGAGGGTGGATGCCAGCACGAAGGCAAACCGCCCGTGTACCCCTTTGGCCGATAGCGCCGCGACCAGGTCAGGAACACTCACGCTGAAGGAGAACGCCAGCAGGGCCAGGACCGCGGCGGAAAGCTGGGCCGCCAGCTGGACTGCGAAGGAGAGCCCCTCGGAGGTTACGCGCGCCGGTCCCCACTCGGCCAGCACGGTACGGCCCTCCGGGAAAAACAGGCCATGCAGTACCAGCAGCGACAAGCACAGCGGAACCAGGATGGCAGCTGCCGCGGGCAGGAGCCTGCGGAACGTACCGGCCCAGGCCGCGAGGCCCGCTGCCGCCGCGATCACGGCGAGCGACAGCGGCAGGTAGGCTGCCGCCGTCGTAATGATTGCCGTACTGCCGGCTGCCGCCAGGGAGGTCAGCGGATGTAAACGCATCAGGAGGCGGTCAGGCGTCCTGTTCCGGAGCCTTGCCGGCCAGCACGCGGTGCCGCCGGACAAACGGGAACTGCAGGCTCGCGCGGCGGGGAAGGGCATAGATGAGCAAGGCCACGGCGGCGAACACGATGGCTTTGTCCATGGGGTCGGAGATCAGGGCCTGCTTGGTGATGGCTGCCAGGAGGCTGTCCCCCATGGAGCGGAAGGCGCTCACGATGGCACCGGTGGCAACGCCGGAGGTGCCGCCGAAGACGAAGGCGGCCACCGGGGCGGAGACCACTCCGCCGATGATGCCGGTGACGAATCCGGCCACGGGTGCCAGGTAGAAGCGGCGGAAGAGTCCGTAGCGGGCGGCAAGGCCGGCGAGGCAGCCGATCAGCGCGGCCCCGGCGGCGAAGGGCAGCACGGTGGGGTTGAAGAAGGACCAGACGATGCTGCTCAGTGCGCCGGTTGCCGCCCCTGCGGCCGGGCCTGCCAGGACTGCCACCAGTACGGTGCCGATCGCGTCAAGGTAGAACGGCACCAGGGTGCTGCCCACGAACTGGCCCAGGACGATGTTGAGCACCAGTGCGACGGGAATCAGCACCAGGGTGGACGTCGGCAGGGTGGGCAGGACAGCCGCGATGAGCAGGATGGCGCCGGCCAGGAAACCGGACAGTGCGATGAGGGCCGAGGCGCTTCCCGGTCCGCCGGTGATGTCAGTGGGCTGGTTGAGGACCAGGTAGAGGTAGGTGCCGGCGATGGCCAGGGCACCGAGGATTTCCAGCAACCTGCGTTTGCGGGCGGCGGCAGGTGACGTGGCGGGCAACGTCAGGGAGTGCGATGACATGGGGTTCCTTCAGGGTGCGCACGGACGGCCCGGGAAGCCCGGGCCGGAGGAAGCACTGCTTATGTCACCTCGGCAGCAGCCGGCAGGCAGTCAGCGCCTGTCCGGTCCGCGGACAATTCTACCGCGGTGCTCTCCCAACCGCGCCGTCTCAACCCAGCCGCCGTGCCAGGCTTCCGACGGCGGACACCAGCTCCCGGAAGGCGGCTTCCGGATGGTTCGCGGACACCACGCGGGCATTCGGCGGTACTCCCCAGAGGCCGCGGAAGTCGGCCACAGTAGTGCCCATCAGCATCTTTGAACCGGTCTCCACGTCGACGGTGGCGGGCCGGGTCTCGAAGTCCAGGGTGCCCGCGGCCACGCCTGCGGCGAAGTAGTCGTGCACGTGGGCCAGGTAGCCCTGGTCATAGTGGCGGTGGAACTCGAAGTAGAACCGCAGGGCGTCGGACAAGTGGCGCACCAGGGTGTTGTCCGAGGTGCTGCGCAGGCCTTCCGGCTGGTCTGGCAGGACCAGTTCGGGAACTGTTGCACCGGCAGCCTCCGCCAGCTGCCGGACATGGTCAGGGTGCAGTTCCATCCGCTCCGTGGTGTCCAGGGAGCAGACGATGGGGAGCCTTTCCTGGGGCATGCCTTGGAAGGCGGCGTAGACCTCCTTGGCCGCGTGCGGGTCAACATGGGTGTTCCACTCCGCGGTGGGCGTGGTGTTGCCCTGGTGGTAGAAGCTGCCGCCCATAATGACGACTTTCGCGAGCAACTCGGGCAGCCTCGGTTCCTTCCGCAGGGCCAGCGCAAAGTTGGTCAGCGGTGCGGTGATCAGGGCGGTAAGCTCCCCCGGCCGTGCCCGGGCGTGCTCAACCCACAGGTCCACGGCGTTCCGCGCCGAGACAGCGCCCGCGGGGTCAGGCAGGACTGCGTATCCGATGCCTTGCGGGCCGTGGGTTTCAGGGGTGGTCAGCAGAGGGATGGAGAGGGGTTCACGGGCGCCGACGGCCACTTCCACTCCAGGGCGGCCGCACAGCTCCAGCAATGCCAGGGTGTTGCGCGCCACCTGGTCCGCGTCCACGTTTCCGGGCGTGGCGGTGACGGAGACGAACTCCGTGTCCGGCAGGGCGGCAAGGTAGGCGAGGGCCAGGGCGTCGTCGATGCCCGTGTCCACGTCCAGCAGGAAGGCGGTCATGCCGGCCCTAGAAGAGCGCGACCTTGGGCGCTGCGGGGAAAATGCTGTCCAGCTCCGCGAGGTCCTTTTCGGAGGGGATCCAGTCCGCAGCTTCGGCGTTCTGCCGCACTTGTTCCGGCCTGGTGGCCCCGGCGATGACGCTGGCAACAGAGGGCTGGGCTGCGAGCCAGGAGAAGGCCACCTGGATTTCGCTCAGGCCGCGTTCCCGGGCGAAGCTGCTGAACCTGCCCAGCTGGTCCCAGTCGGCGTCGTGGACCATGTTCTTGCGGGTGTGGCTGAGCCGCGATCCTTCCGGGGCGTGGCCCGGGGCGTACTTGCCGGTCAGCAGGCCGTTGGCCAGGGGGAAATAGGGGAGGACGCCCAGGCCGAACTCCTCCGCCGCCGGGGTGACTTCAAGCTCAGCCCGCCGGTCCAGGAGGTTGTAGTGGTTCTGGGTGGAGATGAAGCGTGCACCGCCGAGTTCACGGGCAACGTACTCCGCCTGCGCTATCTGCCAGCCGGCCCGGTTGGAGTGGCCGATGTAGCGGACTTTCCCGCTGGTGACCAGGGCGTCCAGGACGGACAGGGTTTCGTCGATGGGGGTCAGCGGGTCCGGCGTGTGGAACTGGTACAGGTCGATCCATTCGGTGCCCAGCCGGCGCAGCGAGGCTTCCACCGCCTGGAGGATGTAGCGGCGGGAACCGCGGGCGCCGAAATCCGGGCCACTGGCGCCTTTCATGTCCATGCCGAACTTTGTAGCAACCACGACGTCGGCGCGCCGGGCACCGAGCGCCTTGCCGAGCATCGTTTCGCTGAGCCCGGGTTCCCTGCCGTAGGTATCGGCAACGTCGAACAGCGTGATTCCGGCGTCCACCGCCGCGTTGACCACGGCGTCGGTAGCCTCCTGCGACTCGGTCGGCGTGTTGGCCCGGCCGAGGTTGTTGCAGCCCAGGCCAACCGTGGAAACGGTCAGGCCGGACTTTCCGACGCGGCGGTAGGTGGTCACGGAAACTCCTAAAGGCTGAAGGTGTTGGCGGGCTTTGCTGAGTGCTTGAGCTTGAAGTTCTGCGGATCGCTGTGCGGGGCTGCGCCGATGCTGAGCTTGGTGAAATCCAGGTCCTCGTTCCGCGCGCATACCTTGATGGCGCTGACGGCTTTGTTGACCTCAGGGCAGAGGCAGAAGATGTTGAGTTTGAAGTCGGTGAACTCGGTACGTTCCACCGTGCCAAGCCCCCGCCAGGCCAGGTGGCTGATCAGCGCATCCTTGGCCTTTTCCTCCAGGTAGCGGTCCCGCTCGGTGCCCTCCCTGGTCTTGAGGGCGAACTGGGCCACCACCCAGAACTGCTCCTCCTCCGGGATCTCGGCGTAGCCGTCCTCGGCGCACTGGACCGCAAAAGCGTCCAGGAGTCCTTCGGCGGCCGCAGCATCCGGCACGTCAGTTTCCTCGGTCTTGCTCTGGTGGCCCACCACTCCGTAATTCATCACGAACTGCTCGTAGTCCTCATCGAACCAGGCTTCCCGGAAGTGGAGCGTCCCCTCGTCGTCGCGCTTGTAGACCCTGACAATTCCGCTCATAACCGTCCCTTTGTAAACCATTCAACGTCGGTGCCGTCGAAGGGTGCCTGCTCCGCCTTCACGGCCTGGTAAAGCTGTCCGGCGGAGGCCTCGAGGGATTCCACCAGGGCGGCCGGATAGTCCATGGCCACGCGGTGTTCGGCGAACTCGTCCTCGTCGTCGATGAACACGCCCCGCTCTGCTGTCCGCACCACGTCCAGGTCCATGTCGATGACGTGGAATTCCGTGACGGTGGGCCGGATGGGGTTCCATTCGTGCGCCACGGCCAGGTCGATGTAGATCCGCACGCCGCCGGGGTGGGCGTCGTCGTAGAACGTGGCCACCCAGTCGCCTTCACGCGGTATCAGGAGGACCGCGTCAGACTTTGTGTAGAACGCGGCACCGGGCCGGGAGCAGAATTCGTTGGTTCCCTGGAAGATCCACCAGCCGTGCCGGTCCTCGCCCAGGTAGCGCCCGGGGACAACCCAGTGCGCTTTACCGTTCCATTTACGGTTGCGGGCCACCACCAGGTGGCCCGGTTCAAGCGCTTCTGGTTCACGTGCGGGCCCGGGATGCTTTTCTACTGCAGGCTCCCCCACAACGCCCGGGTACTTCAGTAGGTCCTCTCCCCTCACAGGATCGGAAGGCTGCCGGTGGTGGGATGCTGCTGGCCCGGCAGGGGACGCGCAAAGGGGACCTTTGTCCCCAGGACCTGGGCTACGACGTCGTGCGCAATCTGCTGGGCCGTCAGCCCCACGCGTTCCAGTACCTGGTTGCGGGTTCCGTGGTCGAGGAATTCGACCGGCAGGCCCACCTCGTTCAGGGCAGTGTCCACACCGGCGGCGCGCATTTCCTGGCGGATGCGGGAGCCCACGCCACCGGCGCGGACACCGTCCTCGATGCAGATCACCAGGCGGTGATGGGATGCCAGCGCGATGATGGACCGCGGAACCGGAAGCACCCAGCGAGGGTCCACTACCGTGGTGCTGATGCCCTGCGCGCCGAGCCGGTTGGAGACATCCAGTGCCAGCTCGGACATGGCGCCGACGGAGATAATCAGTACGTCGTTCTCCGTGGAGCCCGAGGGCCGCCGGGAGAGGACGTCCACGCCGTCGCTCAGGCGTTCGAGCGCCTCCACTTCGGCGCCCACTGATCCCTTGGAGTAGCGGACCACCGAGGGAGCGTCACTGATGGCCACTGCCTCGCGGAGTTCCTCGCGCAGCCTGCTGGCATCGCGGGGCGCCGCCAGGTGCAGGCCGGGGACGATCTGGACCATGGACATGTCCCACATGCCGTGGTGGCTGGCGCCGTCCGGACCGGTGACGCCTGCGCGGTCCAGGACAATGGTGACGCCGGCCTTGTGCAGGGCGACGTCCATCAGGAGCTGGTCAAAGGCACGGTTGAGGAAGGTGGCGTAGACGGCCACCACGGGGTGAAGCCCGCCGAAGGCCATGCCGGCCGCCGAGGTCAGCGCATGCTGTTCGGCGATGCCGACGTCGATCACGCGGTCCGGGTGCCGGGCGGCGAACTTGTGCAGGCCCACGGGGATGAGCATGGCGCCGGTGATGCCCACGACGTCCTTGCGTTCATCGGCGATGGCGGCGATTTCGTCAGCAAAGACGGAGGTCCAGGATTTGGCGCCGGCCGTACCGGTGGGCTCGCCGGTTTCGGGGTCGATGATGCCGACGGCGTGGAACTGGTCAGCCTCGTGCGCACGCGCCGGAGCGTACCCGTGCCCCTTTTCAGTCATGGCGTGGACAATGACCGGGCCGGCATAATTCCTGGCCGTGGACAGGGCGTGCTCCATGGCCTGGAGGTTGTGGCCGTCCACCGGACCGATGTACTTCATGCCGAGGTCCTCGAACATGCCCTGCGGGGCCCACCAGTCCTTGATGCCCTTCTTCATGGCATGCAGGCTCTTGTAGGTGAACTGGCCCGCGGGTCCGCCGTTTTGCAGCTTCTTCTTCCACCAGTCCAGGGCGCGTTCGTAGGCCGGGGCGGCGCGGAAGGAATCGATGGTGGGACGCAGGGAGGCGAGGTAGTCGGCAAAGCCGCCGACCGTCGGGGCGTAGGACCTGCCGTTGTCATTAACGACGATGACCACGCGGCGCCTCTTGTCCGCCGCAATGTTGTTGATGGCTTCCCAGGCCATGCCGCCGGTCAGTGCGCCGTCGCCCACCACGGCGACGACGTGCCGGTCGGCCTCGCCGGTCAGCTGGCGGGCACGGGAGATCCCGTCAGCCCACGACAGTGAGGATGAGGCGTGGGAGCTTTCCACGATGTCGTGCTCGGACTCGGTCCGGTCGGGGTAGCCGGAGAGGCCGCCTTCCTGCCGGAGGGTACTGAAGTCCTGGCGCCCGGTCAGGAGTTTGTGGACGTAGGACTGGTGCCCGGTGTCAAAGACGATGCTGTCACGGGGCGAGTCGAAGATGCGGTGCACGGCCAGCGTGAGTTCCACGACGCCGAGGTTTGGTCCGAGGTGGCCGCCCGTCTGGGAGACGTTTGTGATCAGGAAATCCCTGATCTCCGAAGCCAGCTGGTTCAGCTGTTCTTCGGACAACTCGTTCAGGTCCTGCGGATTCCGGATGGTGTCCAAGATTCCCAATGACCCCTCCTTCGGGTGGTAGACATGCCGTTTAACTCTAACGCCTCGGTCCGCATGACCAGACCCACCTGCAAAGCGCAAATGCAAAGCCGAAGCCCCGGCTGGTCGGTGACCGGCCGGGGCTTCGGGTGGTGCTGCCTGCTGGGCAGAAAACCGCTAGTTTGCGGAGATCTGGCGCAGCACGTACTGCAGGATGCCGCCGTTGCGGTAGTAGTCCGCTTCACCCGGGGTATCGATGCGGAGCACGGCGTCGAAGGACTTTGCGGATCCGTCTTCGGCGGTGGCGGTGACCTTGAGGGTCTTCGGCGTGGTGCCCTCGTTCAGGGCGGTGACGCCCTCAACGGAGAACGACTCCGTGCCGGTCAGGCCCAGGGTCGCAGCCGATTCGCCGGCCGGGAACTGCAGCGGCAGGACGCCCATGCCGATCAGGTTGGAGCGGTGGATACGCTCGTAGCTTTCGGCGATGACAGCCTTGACGCCCAGCAGGGCGGTACCCTTGGCAGCCCAGTCACGGGAGGAGCCGGAACCGTATTCCTTGCCGGCCAGGACCACCAGCGGGGTGCCGGCTGCCTGGTAGTTCTGGGCAGCGTCGTAGACGTAGGCC
The DNA here is from genome assembly GCF_057656635.1 of Arthrobacter sp. Soil_C_49. Classification (NCBI taxonomy): domain Bacteria; kingdom Bacillati; phylum Actinomycetota; class Actinomycetes; order Micrococcales; family Micrococcaceae; genus Arthrobacter; species Arthrobacter sp. Soil_C_49. The sequence goes on along the minus strand of NZ_JBDGJZ010000001.1, from coordinate 146,994 downwards.
TGCGGGCCGCCTTCCTGGGTGAAGTCGCGGGTGAAGCCACCTTCGACGCCGTCCAGGATCTGGTTCTTGATGCGGATGTTGGCGAACGTTCCGCGGATCATCACCTCGTGGTTGCCGCGGCGGGAACCGTAGGAGTTGAAGTCCTTGCGCTCCACGCCGTTGGCCAGCAGGTACTGTCCGGCGGGGGTGTCGGACTTGAAGGAACCGGCCGGGGAGATGTGGTCGGTGGTGACCGAATCGCCCAGCTTCAGGAGCACGCGTGCGCCCGTGATGTCCTTGACGGGTTCCGGCTGCGCCTTCATGCCCTCAAAGTACGGGGGCTTCCGGACGTAGGTGGAGTTCGGATCCCAGGCGAAGGTGTCGCCGGCGGGGGTGTCGAGTGCCTTCCAGCGGTCGTCGCCGTCGAAGACGCCCTCGTAGCCCTTGGCGAACATTTCCTTGTCGATCGAGGAATCGATGACCTGCTGGACCTCAACCGGGTTGGGCCAGATGTCTTTCAGGAAGACATCGTTGCCTGCCTGGTCCTGGCCCAGGGCGTCGGTTTCGAAGTCGAAGTCCATGGACCCGGCCAGGGCGTAGGCGATGACCAGCGGCGGGGAGGCCAGGTAGTTCATCTTGACGTCCGGGTTGATGCGGCCTTCGAAGTTGCGGTTGCCCGAGAGGACAGCGGCAACGGCGAGGTCGTTGGCCTGAATGGCCTCCGAGACTTCGGTTTCCAGCGGACCGGAGTTGCCGATGCAGGTGGCGCAGCCGTAGCCCACGATGTAGAAGCCGAGCTTCTCCAGGTAGGGGGTCAGGCCGGACTTCTCGTAGTAGTCGGTGACCACCTTGGAGCCGGGTGCAACGGAGGTCTTGACCCACGGCTTGGACGTGAGGCCCTTGTCCACGGCGTTGCGTGCCAGGACCGCGGCAGCCAGCATGACCGAGGGGTTGGACGTGTTGGTGCAGGAGGTGATGGAGGCGATGGTGACTGCACCGTGGTCCAGTTCGAATTCGCGTCCGTCAGCCATCTTCACGGGCACCGGGTTGGTGATGCGGCCCGCTCCCCCGTGCCCTGCCGAGTACTTCGGGGGCTCGCGGTCAGTGTCGGAGACGTGGGTTGCGCCGCTGGTGAAGGAGGGCGAGTCAGAGGCCGGGAAGGTCTCCTCGAGCGATTCGTCCAAGGTACCGGCGTCGGCATCGTGCGAGACGTAGTTCTTCAGGTCGTGGCGGAACTCGTCCTTGGCCTCGGTAAGTTCTATGCGGTCCTGCGGGCGCTTGGGGCCGGCGATGGACGGAACAACCGTGGACAGGTCCAGTTCCAGGTACTCAGAGAACTTGATGTCGCGGGAGGCATCGTGCCAGAGGCCCTGTTCCTTCGCGTAGGACTCAACGAGCGCAACGTTCTGCTCGGAGCGGCCGGTGAGGCGCAGGTAGTCCAGGGTGACGTCGTCGATCGGGAACATTGCGGCCGTGGAACCGAATTCCGGGCTCATGTTGCCGATGGTGGCGCGGTTGGCCAGCGGCACAGCCGCGACGCCTTCGCCGTAGAATTCCACGAACTTGCCCACAACGCCGTGCTTGCGGAGCATTTCGGTGATGGTCAGCACCACGTCGGTTGCCGTGGCGCCGGCCGGGATGCTGCCGCTGAGCTTGAAGCCCACAACGCGCGGGATCAGCATGGAAACGGGCTGGCCGAGCATGGCGGCCTCGGCTTCGATGCCGCCGACGCCCCAGCCGAGCACGCCCAGGCCGTTGACCATGGTGGTGTGCGAGTCGGTACCGACGCAGGTATCGGGGTAGGCGCGAACCACGCCGTTAACTTCGCGGGTCATCACGGTGCGGGCCAGGTACTCGATGTTGACCTGGTGCACAATGCCGGTTCCCGGCGGGACCACCTTGAAGTCATCGAATGCCGTCTGGCCCCAGCGCAGGAACTGGTAACGCTCCCCGTTGCGCTGGTATTCGATCTCCATGTTGCGCTCCAGTGCGCCGGAGTTACCGAAGGCATCGATCTGGACCGAGTGGTCAATGACCATTTCGGCAGGTGCCAGCGGGTTGACCCGCTTGGGGTCGCCGCCCAGTTCCTTGACCGCTTCGCGCATCGTCGCCAGGTCAACCACGCAGGGAACGCCGGTGAAGTCCTGCATGATCACGCGTGCCGGCGTGAACTGGATTTCTGTATCGGGCTGGGCGTTGGGATCCCAGCCTGCCAAGGCGCGGACGTGATCGGCAGTGATGTTCGCGCCGTCCTCGGTCCTCAACAGGTTTTCAAGCAATACCTTGAGGCTGAACGGAAGGTTTTCTGCACCTTCAACGGAGTTCAACCGGAAAATTTCGTACTCGGTTCCGGCTACATTAAGTTTGCCTTTTGAACCGAAGCTGTCCACAGTGCTCATCGCAGGACTCCTCTCGCAACAGTTTCATCTTTGTCGCGCGGTTGACCGCCTGCTAGTTAGGAGGCCCTAACTATATTCAGGGCCTGAAAATTGCACACGGCCGGCCGTGGATACGGAGCGCGACGTGGGACTACTACCGCCATAGTAGTCGAAATACGAAGCGGCCTCAGGGTCCGGGAGTCAGCAGGGCAACCGTCTCCAGGTGATGCGTGTGGGGGTAGAGGTCGAAGGCCCGAAGGGCCTTGAGCTCCCAGCCGGCCTTCCGGAAGTACCCCACGTCCCGGGCGAACGACGCCGGGTCGCAGGATACGTAGGCAACGGCACGCGGGTGCGAGGCTACAAGCTGGCCCACCACCGCTTTCCCGGCCCCTGCCCTCGGCGGGTCCAGGAGAAGGGCGTCGAAATCCCGCGGTTTCTGGCGCAGGACGCGTTCGACGCGGCCCTGGACGACCTCCACCTGCGGTGCCGCGTGCAGGTTCTTTCGCGCGTCCCGGCTGGTTCCCGGTGCGCCTTCCACCGAAAGGACGGAGCCCGTTTCGCCCACCGCGTCGGCCAGGACCGCCGTGAAAAGGCCTGCTCCGGCATACAGGTCCGCCACCACGGCGCCGGGGTTAAGGAAGCCGCCACCCTGCAGGAATTCTGTGACAGCCCCCACAAGTGTTTCGGGCGCGTCGCGGTGGATCTGCCAGAATCCGGCGCCGGTCACCCGGTAGTCGTGCCCGGCCGCTGATTCCTGCACCCACAGCCGTCCACGTATTTGTTCAACGGCCTCTGTGACGGGATCAAAAGCCGCAACGGATACGTCGTCGGGCAGCTGGGCCGCGATGGCCCTGAGCCTTTTAGGTTTGGTGCCCTGGGCCGGCGCCAGCAGCACCAGCGGGCGGGAGCCGTTAGCCGGTGCTGCCACTTCCACCCTGTCCACGCCCTGCAGGTCGATGTCCCACAGGCGCAGGGTGTTGATGGCATCGGTGGCCAACGGCATTTCGCTGACCGGGATGATGTGCCCGGAACGGTGGGCATGCATCCCGAGCCTGCCGCCGGGGGTGACCGAGAAGCTCGCGCGCGTCCGCCACCCGCGGCCGCTGCCGCCGTCGGACGTCTCCCCCACAGCCTCCACGGACGTGCCGGCCCGGCTGTCCGGTGACTGCCCGACGCCGGCGAGGCGCCTGAGCTGTTCGGCGAGCACGTCCGCTTTGAGGCTGCGCTGGCGGGCCAGCGAGATGTGGCCGAATTCCGCTCCGCCCACGGGCGGATGGCCGTGGGCCCAGGCGCGTCCGGAATCTGCCGGACGCCAGATATGGTCCACGCGGTCCGGCGAGGCTTCGAGGACGTCCACCACGTCGGCACGCCAGAACTTGGCAGTGTCCTCCGCGTCGGTCAGCCGGGCCCGGACCTTTTCGCCGGGGATGGCGTGGCGGACAAAGATGACGCGGCCTTCGTGCCTGGCCACGCAGTGGCCGCCATGGGCCACCGGGCCGACGTCGAGCACTACTTCCGTGCCGGTCTGTCCGGTGGGGGCCGGCTGGGTTTGTGTTTTTGCTGTCATTGAACGTCCTGCAGGTTTTTCGCTTCTTCGGATGATTTGAGTTGCCAGGGAACGCTGGCCACCATCACGCCGGGCTCAAAGTGCAGCCGGGTCTTGATGCGCAGGGCGGTCTGGTTGTGAACCAGCTGCTCCCACCACTTACCCACCACGTACTCGGGGATGTACACCACCACCAGGTCGCGCGGGGAATCCCGCCGCATCTGCTTGACGTACTCCATGATGGGCGTGACCGTCTCCCGGTAGGGGCTGGCCAGCACCGTCAGCGGCACCGGAATGTCCAGCCTTTCCCAGTCTGCCACCGTGTGTGCCGTCTCCTCGGGATCGATGTCCACGGTGATGGCGTCCAGCCGCGACGGCCGGGACGCCCGGGCGTAGGCCAGGGCCCGCAGGACGGGCTTGCGGACGTGGGACACCAGGAGGACGGCATGGACGCGGGTGGGCAGGGCGCGCGGCGAGGAATCCGCATCCACTGCCAGTTCCCTGGCCACGTTGTCGTAGTGCGCCCGGATGCTCCACATGATCAGGAAGAGCACGAACATGGCCAGCAGCGCAATCCAGGCGCCCTGCTCGAACTTGGTGATCAGGACAATCACCAGCACCAGGGCAGTCATGCCGAAGCCCACAGTGTTGATGGCCCGGGATTTCGCCATCCGGCGCCGCACCGCCTTGTCTTTGGCCAGTTTCAGTTCCCTGCCCCAATGCCGGATCATGCCTAATTGGCTGGCGGTGAAGGAGATAAAAACGCCCACGATGTAGAGCTGGATGAGTTTGGTTACATCGGCATTGAACGCGATGATCAGGACCAGGGCGCCGGCGGCGAGGGCCAGGACGCCGTTGCTGAAGGCGAGCCGGTCGCCCCTGGTGCGGAGCTGGCGCGGCAGGTAGCCGTCCTGGGCGAGGATGGAGCCCAGGACCGGGAAGCCGTTGAAGGCGGTGTTGGAGGCGAAGACCAGGATGACGCCGGTGGCGGCCACCACTATGTAGAACGGGATGGAGCCCGGACCGAAGATGGTCTGGGCGATCTGGCTGATGGCCGGGTTCTGGATGTACCCCTCGGGCAGGGGGCTGCCGTTCAGCAGGAACTCGGTGGCCGGGTCCAGCACAATATGGACCTTGGTGGCGTTGGCCAGGTAGATGATGCCCGCCAGCATGGCTGCGCCGATCACGCCCAGGAGCAGCAGCGTGGTGGCAGCGTTTTTGCTCTTGGGGACCTTGAAGTTCGGGACGCCGTTGCTGATGGCTTCCACACCGGTGAGCGCCGCGGCTCCCGAGGAGAAGGCACGCAGCAGGAGGAAGGCCCCGGCCAGTCCCACCAGCCCTTCATCGAAGCCGGCGGCGGGGACGATGGTGAAGGCAGCGGACGGCGCCTGTCCCAGCTGTCCGGTCGCCGCCTGGAAGATGCCCACAGCGGTCATGCCGAAGATGGATGCCATAAAGATGTAGGTGGGGACCGCGAAAACGCTGCCGGCTTCCTTGATGCCCCGCAGGTTGATCAGGGCCAGGATGACGACGCCGATCGTGGCAATCGTGGCCTGCCGGCCGTGGAGGGACGGGATCGCCGTCGTCAGGTAGGCGGCCGCCGAGGACATGGATACCGCGACGGTCAGGACGTAGTCCACCAGCAGGGCCGATGCCACGGTGAGGCCGGCGAACTTGCCCAGGTTCTCGTTGGCAATTTCGTAGTCGCCGCCGCCGGAAGGGTACGCGTGGACATTCTGCCGGTAGGAGGCCACAACTGTCAGCAGCACCACCATCACCGCCAGGCCCACCCACGGCGAGAACGCCACGGCACTGACCCCGGCAAGGGCCAGGGTCAGCAGGATTTCGTCCGGCGCATATGCAACCGAGGACAGCGCGTCCGACGCGAAAATCGGAAGTGCGATCTTTTTCGGAAGCAGGGTGTGGGCCATCCGGTCGTTCCGGAACGGCCGTCCCACCAGCACGCGCTTGACCGCGTTGAATATTGTCAGCACCCCACAAAGCTAGTCTGATTCCCGGGCTGTGTCATGACGGCCGGTGAACAGCGGCATTCCGCGCCCTGACGGTAGAGTTCTAGCGGCAGGACGAACGGGAAAGAAACAGAGGAGATACTGGTGGCGCATTTCGTGATCATGGGATGTGGCCGGGTGGGGGCCACGCTGGCGCACACCCTTGAAGACGCCGGGCATTCCGTGGCCATCATCGACCAGGACGACCGCGCTTTCCGCAGGCTCCGCCAAGGCTTCACGGGCCGAAAGGTCACCGGAGTGGGCTTCGACCGGGACACCCTCAAGCAGGCCGGTGTCGCCGAAGCGTACGCCTTCGCCGCAGTCTCCAGCGGTGACAATTCCAACATCCTGGCCACCCGCGTAGCCCGGGAGACCTTCCACGTCCCCCATGTTGTGGCCAGGATCTACGATCCCGGCCGGGCGGAAATCTACCAGCGCCTGGGAATCCCCACCGTGGCGGCGGTCCGCTGGAGTGCGGACCAGGTGCTGCGGCGCATCCTTCCCGAACAGCACCTGGCCGGTGACTTCCGGGAGCCTTCAGGGCGCCTGGTGCTGGCCGAACTGGATCTCGACGCCGGCTGGATCGGCCACCGGATCAGCAGCATCGAAAAGGCGGCCGGTATCCGCATCGCGTACCTCACCCGCTTCGGCGAAGGATTGCTTCCCGACACCGGCACTGCCTACCAGGACGGCGATACCGTCCACGCCATGCTGCAGGTTGACCGCAGCGCCCAGGTCGCCCAGATCCTCGCCAAAGCACCCGCCAAGGAGTACCAGTGAAAGTTGTGATTGTGGGTGCCGGCAGTGTCGGTTCGTCCATCGCCCGGGAACTCCTGGCACACAAGCACGAAATCCTGCTGATCGACCTCAAGCCGGAGGTCATTGGGCGCAGCGGGCTTCGCGGCGCGCACTGGCTGGTGGGTGACGCCTGCGAGCTGAGCACCCTGCAGGGCGCGAAGGTGGAGGACGCTGACGTGGTGGTATCAGCCACCGGTGACGACAAAGTCAACCTGGTGGTGTCCCTGCTGGCAAAAACCGAATTCGGCGTTGGCCGTACCGTGGGCCGGGTGAACAATCCAAAGAACGACTGGATGTTCAACGATTCGTGGGGCGTGGACGTTGCGGTGAACACTCCCCAGCTGATGACGGCGCTGGTGGAGGAAGCTGTGGAGATTGGCGACCTCGTCCGGCTGCTGACTCTCCAGACCGGTGTTTCCTCACTGGTGGAGTTCACCGTCCCGCACGATTCGCACGTCATCGGAAGTACCGTAGGCGACATCGAATGGCCCGAGGACTCCACCCTGGTGGCCATCCTGCGCGACCATGCACCTATTACGCCCAGCCGCGACGACGTCATTGACGGCGGCGACGAACTGTTCTTCGTCACAACCATTGCCGCCGAGGACGAACTGCGTGCCCTGCTCTCCCCCGATTCCTCGGAGCCGCCGCGGCCGCGGGTTGACGCCGGCACGGGACATACGGACCAGCAGGCCCCGGAGGACGACGGCTTCGACGGCTAGTTCTGGTCTGCTGCCAGTTCTGGTCCCCGGGCTAGTCGCGGGCTGTGGCGTCCGTGGGGGCTGAGCCGTCCCCTGCGTCAATGCTCGCCGGTCTCGGCCTGGTGACGAGCCACGCGACCCAGACGCCCAGGATGTACAGCGGAGCGCCCATAATGAGCCTGGTGGTGGCGAGGGCGGCCAGTCCTTCGGGCCCCATGAGGTAGAGCGGGACCTGCACCACAAGCCGGAGCACCAGGACGCCGACGATGATCCAGGTGCCAAGCCGGTACGCCTTGAGCCGTGCGGGGTCCTTGCGCCAGTCGAGGCCCTCGTTCCGGATGAAGCCGAAGAGAAGGCCGGCCACCGGCCATTTGACCAGGATCGAGATCACCATCGCCACGATGTAGGCCGCGTTGGTGAAAAACCCCGGCAGGTAGAAGTCCTCAGCCTTGCCGGTGGTGTTGGCGAGCCAGGCGGAGATGCCTACGCCCACCACACCGGCCAATGCCTGCGTCAGGGGGCGCCGTTGCACCAGCCTCACAACGGTGAATGCCGCGGCGGCGGCTAAAGCGGCCACCAGGGAAACAGTGAGGTCCTGGCTGACGGTGTATGCCACCAGGAACACCAGGCCCGGCAGGATGCTTTCGGCAATACCCTGGACTCCGCCTGCGCTGCGCAGTACGTCCACACGCCCGTCATGCGTCCGGTGCAACCCTGCCTTGGCGGCGTAGTCGGCCGCAAGGCCTGCCATCGGCGACGATGTTTGTCCGTCAGCCGATTCCTGTCCCACGGGCGCCTTCCCCGCAGGGCCGCCCGGCTGGCCGTTCTGCCCGGGGCCGGTGGAAGGGCTGGGGTCGGGCACAGTCATTCGTCCTCCTGGCGGGACAGTATTTCGTAGCGGGGGTTGAACATGGTGGGCAGGCCCTGCACCGCCGAGAGCATTCCTTCGAGCCGCACCTCGGTGCCTGCGTCGATTCCCGGTACGCGCCGCCGTCCCAGCCATACCACCCGGAGCCTGGCAGGGCGTCCCGCCGCGGCACCTGGTCCGCGGTGGCGGGCATCGGCGTCGGACACTATGGCGCTGAACTCCGCGGTCTGGCCAGTGGGCACATACGTCACGGATTCGATCCACCCGCGGCAAACGACCCGGCCCTTGACCGGCAACTGGCTGAGGGGGATGTCGCCGCTTTGGCCTAACGGGGCTCCCCCTGATGCGATATCAGCCAATCTGGGTGATTTCAGGACCACGTTCAGGTTCCTGCAGTGATGGTGCGGCCGGCGGGGGCGTAGCGGTGGCGTCCTTGGGCAGGCGCAGCTGCAGCAGGTCCCGCGGCGGCATGGGGTTGTCTCCCCGGATCACCACCACCTGCCGGAAGAGTGCTTCGAGGGGTTCCGCGGCGGGCCGTTCCAGTGCCGCGGCACCGCCCAGGACGCCGCGCAGGAACCAGCGGGGGCCGTCCACGCCGATGAAGCGGGCCACGCGGTAGCCCTGGCTGCCGTCCGGCAGGCCGGCAGGCAGTTTTGCCACAAGCTCGGTGCCGAAGGGACCTTCGATCTCCTCGACCTGGCCGCCCTGGACGCCCACGGACTGGCCGATCTGTTCCCGGATCTCGTCCCAGAGGCCCTCGCTCTTGGGGGCTGCGAAAGCCTGCAGCTGGAGGCTGGAGCCGTTGAGGTCCATGGTGACCGCGACGACGCGCTGGGTGGCTTCTTCCACCTCGAGCCGGAGCTGGAGCCCTTCGCTGGGAGTGATCAGGAGGGCGCCCAGGTCAACATAGCCGTCACGGCTGCTGATTTCGGACTCATCGAAAGGGCCGTTGGAGCCGCGGCCGGAACTGTCCTTCGCCTCCTCCGCGGTCTCCGCGGCAGGCAACAGTTCGTCCGGTTCGGCTGCTTGTTCCTTCTTGGCTTTCCTGCCGAGCCCAAAGACCATTTGGGTGTCTCCTTAGTTGGTTGCCGGGCTGGCCCGTGGGGGTCCCGCCGTCGTGCTTTTAGTGCCGTCCGGCAGGCTCATGCCGGACCTGAGGAACGGGTAGGGGAAGAAAAAGGTTCAGGCGCCGGGCACGGTAAAGCCGCCGGTGGAACCGAATCCTCCTGCGCCGCGCACGGATCCGCTCAATTCGTTGACGGGGATGAACTGCGCATACTCGACACGCTGAATGACCATCTGTGCAATTCTATCGCCGCGGCGCAGCTCGATGCTGTGGTTCGCATCAGTGTTCAGCAGCGTGACGGAGATTTCACCGCGGTAGCCGGCATCGACTGTTCCGGGGGCATTCACAATAGTGAGGCCGTGTTTGGTGGCCAGGCCGGAGCGCGGGTGGATCAGGGCAACGAAGCCGTCGGGGAGGGCGATGGCCACTCCGGTGGGGACCAGCTTGCGCTCCCCCGGCCGCAGGACAACATCTTCCCGCGCGCGAAGGTCCGCGCCCGCATCGCCCGGATGGGCGTAGGAGGGTGCCTCCAGGTCCGGGTCAAGCATCTTCAGCTGGACCTGCAGGGTGGGAGCGCCCAGGGCGGCCGGAACGGCTGCGGCGGCTTCGTCAGGGAAGGTATCTACTGTGGCGGGATGATCAGTCACAGTCACTCACTCTAGCCCGCGCCCCCAAATCAGTCCTAGGTGTACTACCTGCGGCCGGGTACCGGGTTGCCCGTGGACGCCCGGTACCCGGCGCTGGAACCGTTTTGCCCAAGGTGAAATAGCCGGGCAAAAATGGAAAGCTTGGCTCATGCCCGAATCAAGCTCCCCTGCGCCCTTGCCCGAGATACCTTCCACCGGGGCGCCGGTGATCTATCGGGAGAAGCTCTGGCCCAACGTATGGATCTGGATTATCTCGGCAGGTGTGGCGGGGGCCGGCATCCTGATGTTCGCACCTATCAGCATGACTGCGGGTTACACCGCCGCGGCAGTACTCTTCGCAATCATCGCCGTTCTCCTGGTCCTGTCCACGCCGGCCATTGTGGTGACAGAGGATTCGCTGACCGTGGGCCGTGCCACCATTGAACGCCAGTTTGTGGGATCGGTGGAGGCGTTCCGGGGCGAGGAGGCCACAGCAGAGCGCGGAACCCGGCTCAACGGCCTGGCGTACCTGTGCATCCGGGGCTGGATAGACCCGGTCGTCAGGATCCAGATCACGGACCCGTCGGACCGGACTCCGTATTGGCTGACCTCCACCCGGCACCCGGACGAGCTGACGGCGGCCCTGGCACGGGGTTAGCGGGCCTACCCTTCGCAGTCCCTGCAGTAGAAGCGGCCGTCCTTTTCGCGGGCGATTTGGGAACGGTGCCGGACCAGGAAGCATGAAGAACAGGTGAATTCGTCTGCCTGGGCAGGCACAACCTGCACCATCAGTTCTTCACCGGACAGGTCGGCGCCGGGCAGTTCGTATCCGGCGGCCAGCTCACTTTCGTCTTCATCCACCACCGCAACCGGCTTGTCCGTGCGGCGGGTCTTCAGCTCCTCGATGGAATCCTCGCCGAGGTCTTCTTCAGACTTGCGCGGCGCATCGTAATCGGTGGCCATAGTCGCCGTATCCTTCTTCCTTTTTTGCCAGCCTGCAAATGCCACCCTTGATAACGCTGCAGGCACTGCGTTTGTGCCCGCCGCCGGTCCCTTTTCCGCGCTGGGCAGAACTCCCGCAGCACTGCCCGCAGCCGGAATATCGCGGCGCGCCCTGCCCCTTGACACAAATCGGGTTCACCTGGTGGCAGAGTTTCGATTGATAGTAATGCCAGGGTGGAGGACTTGTATGCAGGATCTACGGCTTGTAGGCGTACACGACGACGGGACGCATCTCCTGTTGAGCGGGGCCGGCGGCGAGATGTTCCAGCTGCCGATCGATGAAGCGCTGAGGACCGCGAGCAGGCCTGCGCCCAGGCCTGCTTCCGAGCGGCCCGCCATTCCGCTGTCCCCGAGGGACATCCAGGCCCGGATCCGGGCGGGAGCGACGGCCGCCGACGTGGCCGAACTGTCCGGCCTGCCGCTGGCCAAAGTAGAACGCTATGAGGGACCGGTACTCGCGGAACGCGAGTATGTCGCCCAGCAGGCGCGCAAGGTGGAAGTGGCAACGCCGTCGCCGGGGCACGACATCTACCGGTCCGCGTTCGGCGACAACCCCGCCACGTTGGGCGACATGGTGTCACACAGGCTTTCTGCCCACGGCATCGACCCCTCCTCAGTGGAGTGGGACTCCTGGCGGCGCCAGGATGGCACCTGGACGGTATCGGCCAGCTTTGAGGCAAACACCGGCGGAAAAGCCGGCATCGGCGAAGAGCCGCCGGCGTTGTGGACCTTCAGCCCAAGCCGGAAGTCGCTGCACAATGCCAACCGGTGGGCCCAGCAGCTCAGTGAGCTCGAGCCCCTGGATGGTCCGGTCCCGGCACGAAGGCTTTCCGCTGTCTCCGACCGCCCTTTCGACTTTGAAGCCGACGCGGACTCCGTCCGTCCTTTGCCGGGCTCCGAGGCCCAGCCCGAGGGCAAGGAATCGGACGGGCTCCTGGACATGCTGCGCTCCCGCCGGGGACAGCGGCTGGGTGTGGACGAGGACTCCGACGACGCCCTGGCGCTGTTGCTGACCCACGGCGTCCCCGCCGCCCACCCCAGGCCCTCCGAAGTGGTTCCTGAGGCTGACGAGCACACCGGCGAGTCGCAGGACGACACCACCGAAGCTCCCGCCGCCCACGCCAGCTCGTTCACCCGGCGACGGGACGCCAGGCCGTCCATGTTGTCGCGCCTCAGCCTCATTCCTCCGCACCGGGAGGCGATGGAAGACGCTTTGAAGCTGCACGACGGCGTCAGCACAGAAACGCGCGAAATCACTATTGTTGCGTCGCCCCAAAGGCCCTCCGGCGGTATCGACGGAACGGGTTCCGGGGACGCGGGCATCCGGGAGTCCAGCAGTGAGGCTGGCGGCAGCGCCGCGGCTCCTTCCGAGAGCGTCAATTCCTCCAGCGGCGCCGGCCTGAACGAGTTGCTGGGCAACAACCCGCGGCGTCCTGCTCCGCGGACCGACGACAGCTCCCCCGCTACCGGCCAGCTGCCGGAAACCGGCGCACCCGAGCGCCAGCCGGGCAGGCCCAAGCGTTCAAGCGTTCCGTCCTGGGACGAGATTGTGTTCGGTACGCGCAGCGAGTAGGCCGTTCGTCCTCTGAGGAACTTCAGGCGTCGGGGCGTCGCAAGCGGCGAACGCACCGGCGCCGGGGGGCAGCAGCCCCACGCGGCGTCAGCGCGGAGAGGGAGGTTGAGCCTAGGCCCCGCCAGCTCCGGTTCCGCCGGATCCCCGCCACAGGCAGGCGTCAACTTCGAACGGCAGCAACGGGTCCTGCTGGCCCATCAAACTGGCTCCGTGGGCGGTGACCCGCCGCATGTAGTGCCGGCGGCAGAGCGTCTCGTACCCCACCACGGGAACATGGTCCACGGCGGTCGTTCCTGCGCCGGAGTCCATGGCCATATCCACATCGCCCACCACCACCTGGGCGCCCTCGGTGACCATCACGCCGTCGACCGTCCTGGCATTGTGCGTGGCGCGGCGGCCGCACCAGCACAGTGCCTCCACCTGCAGCACCTGCACCCGGTCAGCCAGTTCCACGAGCCGTTGCGAGCCTGGAAACAGCCGGGTGCGGAAATCGGCGGTGATGCCAAACGCGAACACGTCCACGTCGATCTCATCCACCACTTTGGCCAGCTGTTCCACCTGCCCGGGCGTGTAGAACTGGGCTTCATCACAGATCAGGTAGTCGATGCGCTGGCCTTTGGTGCGGCGCATCATGACTTCCTCCCAGAAGTCCGTGCTGTCCACTACCTCCACTGCATCGGTCTCCAGGCCGAGCCGGCTGGAGATCCGTGATTCACCGGCGCGGTCGTTCCGGCTGAAGCGTACGCCGCCGCGTCCCCTGGCCCGGTGGTTATGATCCATCTGCAGGGCAAGCGTGGACTTTCCGCAGTCCATGGTGCCCGAGAAAAAGACGAGCTCAGCCACGGCGGGAGCTCCTGCCGCCGGCGGTGAAGCAGAGCAGGGGGACCTCCCGCTCAGCCTTGGTCAACGACCCGTGCTGCCCCACCACTTCCATGGCGGCGGGGCGGACACGGCGGGTGTCGTACAGGGCCAGGGCGTCGCGGGCTGCGATCATCACGTCACCGATCCTGCCTTCGACGGCGGGACGGACAGTGCCGAAGAGGCCCGCCGCCAGCGCGTCCTCCCTGGTGAAGGCCCAGATCCGGTCACCGAAACGTGCCCGCCAAGCCGCGAGCAGCCGGTCCCGCACGTCCGGTCCGGTCCCGTTTTCCAGGTAGAGGTGGACCATCCGCGGTTCCCCGGCAGTGTGCCGGACCCCTTCCACCAGTGCAGGTTCGGCGGAGTAGTCGATCCGCTGCTGCTCGGGGACGTCCAGCATGCCGTGGTCCGCCGTGAGCAGGATGGTGGTGCCTGCCGGCAGGGTGTTGCTCAGCCGCTTGACCGTTGCGTCAAGTTCCTCGAGCTGGTGTTCCCATTGCTCCGACTGGCAGCCGTAGCGGTGCCCGGCCTTGTCCAGCTCGTTCACGTAGAAGTACATCAGCGACGGACCCGCGGAGGCCATGGCCTCGGCTGCGGAAGCCGTCCGGGCATGCGAAGTGACTCCGGAAATATGCCGGCCGCCCCGCAGGGCGGCGCGGGTCATGGGCGAATCCGCGAACTGCGGCAGGCTGACAGTGGTGACATCCACATGTTCCGCTGCACGCTCCAGCACGGTGGGAAACGGCTGCCAGGCGGCAGGGTCAACGCCCGGATCCCAGTTGCCCAGCAGGTTGACCACCTTGTCCTGCCGCGGATCGAGGACGTCATAGCCCACCATGCCGTGCTGGCCGGGGGGCTGTCCCGTGCCGAAGCTGGACAGGGCCGCTGCGGTGGTGGACGGGAACGCCGAATCAAGCCACACGGGCACGTCGCCCTGCCCGGCCTGGATAACGGAGCGCAGGAACGGCGTGTGGGCCGATTTCTGCTTCAGCAGGTTCCGGCCCAGCCCATCCGCGAGGACCACGCACACCCGTGAGGCGGCCGGAAGGCCGAGCGTATTGGCGAACCCGTCCAGGCCCAGGCTGGCCGCGGCGCTGGTGAGCACCTCGGCAATGGAGCGCTGGCCGTACGCAGGAGCCGGCGGCATCAGGAACTCAAGGCCTGGCCCGGCGGGAGGAACGATGTCAGTCGGCTGGCGGTCTTCGGGCATCAGCGCTGCTGGTGCCCGCGGCTGAGGCGGTTGCCGAACACCCCGGCACGCGGCCGCGGCGGCATGGACTGGACGTGCGGCTGCGGGGCAGGCGAACCGGTGTTTACGGCCCGGAGCGCCCGGGCAAAGAGCTTGGCGTCCTGGACAGCCTGCAGCCCGTCGGCCTCGGCACTGATGCGCAGCACAATGTCTTCCTGCGCGATGGTGCCGCTGTAGCCATGGTCCGCTTCGCACTGGGGGTCGCCGCAGCTGGCCGGCCCCATGTCCAGCCGCTGGCCTCCCGACCACGCGATGGACAGCGTGACTTCGCGGACGGGGTCCGAGGGCTTGTAGTTCTGCGGCTGGGAGTACATGTAGCTGAGCACCACGGACCGGATCTGGGCCACGGGGACGGACTCGGTGGAAATCTGGGCAACAATCTGTTCGCCGGCATCATCAAGCTGCTGGTCATCCACATGCGTGATGACCAGCATGTCCGCGGTCAGCACCAGCACCGTAATGTGGCGGCGGACTTCGGCGCGGTCAAAGTGGGTCTCCAGGTGCACCAGGTGCGCCACGCAGTCGCGGCCGTCCAGGGCGTCGTCCACAACATCTGCCACGAGGCGGGGATAGAAGCCGGCCTTCTGCAGGGCGCCTTCGAGGCTCTGGCCTTGCGCGGTGTGGCTGTGTGAGCTGTGGTGGCGGACTGCCTGGGTTTCGTTGCCGGGCGTTTCGGGCGCCGAAGCGGGAGGCTGTGAGCTCATTACCCCATTTTCACAGATCGGCCGGACTCTTGCTAACCGCGTCAGCCCAGCATGGCCCGGCGGGCGCTGTCCGTCCGCTGGGCGGGGTTGCCGATCCGGATGTCCGCGGCAAGGATGGTCAAACCCGAGGTGCCGCACAGGACCGGGTTGAACTCCACCAGCGCGATTTCGGGATGATTGTCCTTCAGCCAGGCAAGCCGGCCGGCAAGGTCCTCAAGCGCAGCGACATCCACCGCCGGCAGGCCCTGGTAACCGAACAGCTTCCGGGACGCACGCGGGCCGCGGATGAAGTCGTTCACGTCGACGGCGGACAACGGCGGCACCCGGTGCGACCAGTCGTCCAGCAGGTTCACGGCGTCCCCGGCGAGCCCGAACGAGATGACCGGCCCCAGCAGCGGGTCCTCGATGGCGCGGAACGTGCAGGCCTGGCCAACTGGCGCCATGCTCTGCACTTCCAGCGCGGGATCGCCATAGTTGGAGAGCACCCGCCGCATCTGCACAACGTTCTGGCGCAGCGACTCCGCATCCTGGATGTCCAAACGCACGCCGCCGAGGTCCAGCCGGTGCCGCAGGGCGGGATCGGTGGTCTTCAGCACCACCGGCCAGCCCAGCGCTTCGGCCGCCTCAACTGCCTCATCCGGAGTGTCAAAGCCCACGGACGGCAGCACCCTGATGCCGTAGTGGCCCAGCAGGGAGGCCGCCGCCACCGGTTCCAGCCGTTTGAGCTGCTCCCCCTTGACGTCCCGGAGCAGGGCTTCGAGCTCGGCATCCGCCAAGTCCGGGTTGCATCCTTCCGGTTCCACAAAGTGCCCCTGGTCGCGGGAAACCCACTCCGAGTACCGGGCAACAGCCGCGAGCGCAGCCACGGCAGCACCGGGGTTGGAGAAGCAGGGGACGGCGCGTTCGGCAGGACCCACCATTCCCTCGACGTAGATTGAAGCGTCCAGGATGCCGGTGAACGCCGCGACCACCGGCTTGCCTGCCGTTGCCGAGCATTCGGCCAGCACTTCAGCGATGCTGTCCACTGTGAGCCCGCGGGCGGGAAGCAGGGCTGCGACCGCTGCGTGGACAGCGTCCTCCTCAAGCGCCCTGAGCAGGCTGGCCCTGAGCGCGGGCAGCGCGACTGACTGCCCGGCGTCGAGGTCCACGCCCGTCACCAGCTCCTCGACGGTGAGCCCCTGGGACGACGCGTTGTCTGCCACCACATTGCCCAGCGCGTGCGAGTTGCTGAAGATTGCCAGCCCCGGCCCCAGGGGAAGGGGCTGGCCGGACACCACCTGCGCCACGTCCATCAGCTGCTCGATGGTTTCCACCCGGATCACGCCGGACTGCCGCAGCATGGCGTCCAGTGCACCGGTCGGTGCCTGGGTGGTCCGGACGGCATGCCCCGGCGGCAGCCTCAGGCCCATGGCGTCGGACTTCGCAACGATCACCGGCCGGGTGCGCGCCAGCCGCCGGGCCAGCCGGGAAAACTTGCGCGGGTTGCCGATCGATTCCAGGTACAGGCCGACGGCGGCAGTATCGGGATCGTCTTCCCAGTACTGCATCATGTCGTTGCCCGAGACGTCCGCCCGGTTCCCGGCGGACAGGAACGTGGACAGCCCCAGCCGGCGGCGGCTGGAGGCTGCGTAAAGGGAAACACCGATCGCCGCCGACTGGCTGAACAGTCCCAGTCCCCCGCGCAACGGCATTGTCGGCGCCATGGAAGCGTTCAGGGACACGTCCGGGTTGGTGTTGACGATGCCCAGCGAGGCCGGGCCGATCACGCGCATGCCGCTGGCCCTCGCCTGCCGCACCAGGTCACGCTGGCGCAGGAGGCCCCGTTCGCCGTCGTCCGCGAAGCCTGCGGAGGCTACCACCAGCCCCCTGACGCCGGCGGCTGCACAGTCCGCCACCACGGCGGGGACTTCCTCGTAAGGGACGGCGACGACGGCAAGCTGGACCGGTTCCGGGACCTCGGACAGTTTGCCGAAGGACAGCATGCCGGCAAGTTCCAGCGCTTCGGGGTTGATCGCGTACACCGGGCCGCGGAACCCCCCTTCAATAATGTGCTCCAGCAGCTGGTACCCCACAGTGCCCCACTTGCGGCTGGCACCGATGACAGCAACGGACGACGGCGTCAGCAGGTCCCGCACGCTCCTCGCCTCCGCGCGGTGCTCCCGTGATTCCATCACCGCCCGGGATTTCTCGGTGGGATTGATGTTGAACTCGAGGCTGACGACGCCGTCGTCAAAATGCCGCCGGACGTCGTACCCGGCGTCGGAGAACACCATCAGCATTTTCCGGTTCTCCGGCAGCACCTCGGCGCTAAACCGGCGGATCCCGTTTTCATGGGCCGCGGCGGCAAGGTGCTCCAGCAGGATGGAGCCGATTCCCCGCCCCTGGTGGGCGTCGGAAATGTTGAACGCCACCTCGGCTTCGGTGGGATCGTCCAGCCGGTCATAGCGGCCGATGCCGACGATTTCGCCGCGGATGGTGATTACAAAAGCCACCCGGTTTTTGTAGTCAACCTCCGTGAAGCGCTTAAGCTCTTTGCTGGATAACCTGGCTTTGAACGCGAAGAAGCGCATGTAGATTGAATCCTGGGACTGCCCCATGTGGAAGGCCTGCACAGCGTCAGCGTCGGAAGGATGGATTGGCCTCAGGTGGGCCGTTCCGCCGTCCCGCAGTACGACATCAGCTTCCCAATGTTCCGGATATTCGCCGTCCCCGGGCTGATCCACCATAGGCTTAGCCTAGCCAAAAACTATGGCAGCACACCCCCGTTCGCTGCTCAGTACCCAGAAGGATTTACCAACCCCCATGGCCCGCCGCCAAAGTTCAGCCCCTCCCGTGGACAACACCCCCTACACGGAGAACATCGTTGATATCGATGTCACCTCCGAGATGGAGGGCTCCTTCCTGGAGTACGCGTATTCGGTGATCTACTCCCGTGCGCTTCCGGACGCCCGGGACGGCCTGAAACCCGTGCAGCGGCGCATCCTCTACATGATGAGCGACATGGGGCTACGCCCGGACCGGGGCCACGTCAAGAGCGCCCGCGTGGTGGGCGAGGTCATGGGGAAGCTGCACCCGCACGGCGATACGGCCATCTACGACGCCATGGTGCGCATGGCCCAGGACTTTTCGCTGCGGCTGCCGCTGATCGACGGGCACGGCAACTTCGGCTCGCTCGACGACGGCCCGGCGGCCCCGCGGTACACCGAGGCCCGGATGGCTGCTGCAGCCCTCACGCTCACCAACCACCTCGATGAGGACGTGGTGGACTTTGTCCCCAACTACGACAACCAGCTGACCCAGCCCGAGGTCCTGCCGGCCGCGTTCCCCAACCTGCTGGTCAACGGCGCCACAGGCATCGCCGTCGGCATGGCCACCAATATGGCCCCGCACAACCTGGTGGAGGTCATCTCCGCCGCCCGGCACCTGATCGCCAACCCGGACGCCACCCTTGATGACCTCATGCGGTTCGTCCCCGGCCCGGACCTGCCCAGCGGCGGCCGGATCGTGGGGCTGGACGGCATCCGCGACGCGTACGCCACCGGACGCGGTTCCTTCAAGACCCGCGCCAAGGTGGAGGTCGAACAGCTGTCGGCACGCCGGACCGGCCTGGTGGTCACCGAGCTGCCCTACATGGTGGGCCCCGAAAAGGTCATCGAAAAGATCAAGGACGCCGTCAACGCCAAGAAGCTGACCGGCATCAGCGACATCGTTGACCTGACGGACCGCAAGCACGGGCTGCGCCTGGTCATCGAACTCAAGAACGGCTTCAACCCCAACGCCGTTCTCCAGCAGCTGTACCGCTACTCGCCGATGGAGGATTCCTTCGGCATCAACAACGTGACCCTGGTGGACGGCCAGCCGCAGACCCTGGGCCTGTTGGACCTGCTGACCGTGTACGTGAACCACCGGATCGACGTGGTGCGCCGCCGCACCGTGTTCCGGTTGGGCAAGAAGAAGGACCGCCTGCACCTGGTGGAGGGCCTCCTCATTGCCATCGTGGACATCGACGAGGTCATCCAGATCATCCGGTCCTCGGATGAAGCCGCCGCCGCGCGGGAACGCCTGATGTCAATCTACGACCTCACCGAAATCCAGGCGAACTACATCCTGGAACTGCGCCTCCGCCAGTTGACCAAGTACTCCCGGATCGAACTGGAGAAGGAACAGGACGAGCTGCGCCGCGAGATCGCCGAACTGGAAGCCATCCTCGCCTCGGACGAGCGGCTGCGCACCCTGGTCTCGGACGAACTCGGCGCCATCGCCGAAGAGCACGGGACCCCGCGCCGCACCCTGCTGCTCGAATCCGAAGCCGTCTCCCCCACCGTGGCCGCCGAACTCGCAGCCCCGGGCAAGAAGGGCAAGGCCGTCCCACTGGCACTGGAGATCGCCGACGACCCCTGCTGGGCCATCCTCACCGCCTCCGGCCAGATCGCCCGCACCAGCAACCAGGAGCCCCTGGCGGAAGCCGGGCCCCGCAACAAGCACGATGTGTTCACCTCGGTGGTAAAGACCTCGGCCCGCGGTGAAATTGCCGCCATCACGTCATTGGGCCGCATGCTCCGCCTGCAGGTGATGGACATGCCGGTGCTGCCCCCGGTTTCGGGCCTGCCCAACCTTGCCGGCGGTGTCCCGGCAAAGGACTTCATCACCCTGCAGAAGGGGGAATCCCTGGTGGCCTTCGCCCGGCTGGACGAAGTCCTGGCCGTCGGCACGGCGCAGGGCGTGGTGAAGCGGGTCCAGCCGGACTACCCCCTGAACCGCGAGGACTGGGAAGTCATTTCGCTGAAGGACAAGGACTTCGTGGTGGGCGTGGCGCCTGCCGGCGAGGACGACGCGGAACTGGTGTTCCTCACCAGCCAGGCACAGCTGCTCAAGTTCGGGGCGGCTGCCGTGCGGCCCCAGGGCCGGACGGCCGGCGGGATGGCCGGGATCAAGCTCGCCGCGGGTGACAAGGTCCTCTTCTTTGGCGCCATCCACCCCAAGGACGAAGCGGCAGTGGTGGTGACCATCGCCGGCACCACGGGCGCGCTGCCGGGAACTGCCCCGGGAACGGCCAAGGTGACGGCGTTTTCCGAATACCCCGTGAAAGGACGCGCCACCGCAGGAGTCCGGGCGCACCGGTTCCTGAAGGGTGAGGACACCCTCCTGCTGGCCTGGGCCGGCCACGGCCCGGCCAAGGCGTCGTCCGCCGCCGGGGTAGCGCGGTCCCTGCCGCAGGAGCACGGCCGGCGCGACGGTTCGGGCGTCCCGCTGTCCCAGCCGGTGGAAGTGGTGGGTCCTGCCATGGCCTGGCCTGATCCCGCTTAGACTGCTTCCATGCCTATCGTTCCTGATGAAAAGGACTGGACCTGGGTCCTGACCCGTCCGTGCCCGGAATGCTCGTTCGACGCCTCCACCACCACGCCATCCACCGCGCCCGGGACCATCGAAAGCCTGCTGCCGCGCTGGCGTGCCGTTCTTCGCAGGCCTGACGTGGCCGAGCGTCCGGATGACAATACGTGGTCGGCGCTGGAGTACGCCTGCCACGTCCGGGACGTGTTCAGCCTGTTCGACCAGCGGCTGAACCTCATGCTGGATTCAGACGACGCCCGGTTCGACAACTGGGACCAGGACCAGACCGCCATCGACAAGGACTACGCCAACGCGGACCCCGCAGTTGTCAGCGCCGAGCTCACGGCTGAAGGCAAGCAGGCCGCCGGGTCGTTTGCTGCCGTCAGGGAGTCGGAGTGGGGCCGCAAAGGGCTGCGCAGCAACGGCTCCGAATTCACGGTGATGACGCTGTCCCAGTACTTCCTGCACGACGTTGTCCACCACCTTCACGACGTGGACGGCTGATCCCCCGCATAGGACGGCACCAGGTATCCGCCGGTATTTCCCGAAGCGGGGCGCCCCGAACCAGAGTGCTCCGGACCGGCCGCCAGCACCAGGCGGGCATCCCCGGGCCGGATATCCGCCGGGTTGTGAGTCACCAGCACCACGGTGCGGTGGCGCAGCCCGTGCCGCAGGTCCGCCAGCATCGCCCGGGCCGACTCCGCATCCAGGTGGGCGGTGGGCTCATCCAGCAGGATCACCTCGGCACCGGTCATCAGGGTGCGGGCCACCGCCAGGCGCTGGCGCTCCCCGCCGCTCAGGAACGCCCCGCCCGGCCCGATCCGGGTGTCCAGGCCCGCCGGCAACCGCTCCAGCAGGCCGGTGAGGCCTACCGAGGCGAGCACCTCCAGCAGCCGCGCATCGCCCTGCTGGTTGTCCTCTGTGGTTTCGTTGCCGGACTTCCCGAGCAGGAGGTTTCCGCGAATCGTGGAGTCGAACAGGTGCGCTTCCTGCGGGCACCAGGCGGCCCTGCCGGTCACGCCGATCCGCCCTGCGGCCACGGGAAGGAAGCCCAGCAGGACTGACAGCAGGGTGGACTTCCCCGAGCCCGACGGGCCGGTCACCGCCAGCCACCGGCCCGGCCCGGCCACGGCGTCCAGGCCGGTGAACACCGGTGCGCCGCCCGGCCAGGCCGCTGACAGGCCGGCCAGTTCGACGCCGGGAAGGCCGTCCGGGCGCTCAGGCACCGCCTGGAGTCCGTCGCCGTCGCCCCTGCCGGACGCGTCGTCGAGGGCGCCCGACTCAGCGACCCGCTCCATAACGGTCCGCAGCGCCGGGAACTGGCGTACCGCCGTCGTCATCGCCGCGTAAGGCTCCACCAGCGCGAGAAGCAGCAGGACCACCACTGCTGCGGTTTCCGGGGCAAGCTGTCCCGCGAGCACGGCCGGGCCCGCGAGCCAGGCTGCGCCCAACGCTGCGGCGGCGCAGGCGGCAGTGGTGATGGCCTGGCCCAGGCCGTCGGCCCAGGCAGAGCGCTGGGACGCCTTGGTGGCGTGGCGGTCCTGCGCGCGCAGGCCGTCCAGGACGGGGGAGGCTGCGCCGTTCGCGTGCAGTTCGGCCCGGGCGTCGAGGGCCGCTGAAATGCGCCGTAGGACCCCGGAGCGGAGGAGCTGCTCGGCAACAGCAGACTTGCGGTCGCCCCAGAGGGCAACTGCCGGCGCAAGCAGCAGGCTCACCACGGTGGCAGCGAGCACGGCGGGAAGGGCGGCAGGCACCAGCAGTGTTGTAGTGACCACGGCCAGAACAGCCACCGCCATGGCCGTGACCGGCGGCAGGACCACCCGTGGCAGGAGATCGCGGACGGTGTCGACGTCGTCAACCACCGTTCCCAGGACGTTGCCGCCCTGCAGCAGGCGCCGCAGCGGCAGCGCCCGCCTGCTCAACGACTCCCAGAGCCGGCCCCGGAGCCGGGTCAGGGCGGCGAACACCGCGTCGTGCAGGAGAAGCCGTTCACAGTACCGGAGCACAGCCCGGCCGATTCCGAAGAACCGCACGCCCACGATCGCGGTCAGCAGGTACAGGATGGGCGGCTGCCCGGCGGCGCGGATAATGAGCCAGCCGGACAGGCCGGACAGCGCAACGGCGAAGATCGCCGCCAGTGTTCCCACCACTGCTGCGGCCGCGAACTTGCCCCGCACCGGTGCCAGGAGCGCGGACAGCAGGCGAACGGCGCCGGTTTCCATGCCGGGCCGGATGTTGCCCTGCCGGGCGTCGCGTGCCGGGGGTTCTGCTGTATGGGGCCGGGCTTCGGTGGAGTCCGCCGCCACGCTGCTGCTTGAGGCACGTGCCGGCCCGGCGTGCGCGGCTGCCGCAGGAGCCGGCGCGTTTCCGGCGACCGGCACGAGATGTTCGGCGAGCGCCCGGGTGCGTTCCTCGTGGGCGACCAGGATGACGGTCACCTGCCCGCGGAGGTTCCTGATGGTGTCCTCCACCAGCATCGCCGATTCGTCGTCGAGGTGTGCAGTGGGCTCGTCCAGCAGCAGGATAGTGGCGCCGGCCTCGATCCGGGCCAGCCCGCGGGCAAGCGCCACGCGGCGCAGTTCGCCGGGGCTGAGCTCCGCCGGGTGCTTGCCGGCAAGGTGGGCGGCCGCCGCCCGCGCCAGGCAGGACATGGCCGCCTTTTCAGTGGCCAGCCGCCGGGGCCCGTTGCCGGCAGGGCCCGTGCCTCCGGACAGGTACAGCACAATCTCGTCGAGGACTGTGTCCGCGACCATCACCGGGTGCTGCGGGACCCAGGCGATGTCCTTGCGGTCCAGGCCGGAGATGGTGCCGCTGACTTTTGTGCCTGCCCCATCGCCGATGGTGCCCGCCAGGACACCCAGGACGGTGCTCTTCCCGGCTCCGCTGGGACCGTCCAGGGCGGTGATCCGGCTTTGCGGCGCCGTGAAGGTGAGCGGGCCGACGGCGGGCCGGGACCTCCCGTCATAGCTCACCGTGAGTGCCGTGACGGTGATGGGGGCGCCCGGCCTGCCGGCGCGGGCGGCGGGAAGCGGCTGCGGCTCGGGCGCTTCGGTGACGGCGGTGGTTTCGGCGAGCGCCACCCTGCCGTCGTCGCTGGCATGGTGGGCGGTGCCAAGCTCGCGCAGCGGCAGGTAGCAGTCGGGTGCCAGGATCAGGGCCAGCAGGCCGGCTTCGAGCGGCATGTCGCCATGCACCAGCCGTACGCCGATGAAGACGGCCACGACGGCAACGGAGATGGTGGCAATCAGTTCCAGCGCCAGGGCCGACAGGAACGCCGTCCGCAGGGTCCCCATGGTGCGGGACCGGTACTCCTCCGAAATCTCCTCCAGGGCTTTGCGCTGGGCCGAGGCACGTCCCAGGCCCACGAGCACGGGAAGCCCCTTGGCGAGCTCCAGCATGTGGGTGGAGAGCCGGGCCAGGGCGGCCTGTGCTTCGCGGACGTTGTCCTCGGTGTACCGGCCAATCAGCACCATAAACAGCGGGACAAGCGGAACCGTCAGGACGATGACCACCGCTGAGACCCAGTCCGCAAACAGGATCCGGGCACCCACCAGCAGCGGGATGGCCGCGCAGTTCACCAGGGCGGGCAGGAACTGCGTGTAGTAGCTGTCCATGGCGTCCAGTCCGCGGGTGGCCAGCACGGCCAGTCCGCCGTCGGCCGGTCCCGTGCCCCGCACCCCGTTGCGCAGCGCCCGTTCGAGCAGTCCGGCGCGCAGCTCCTCCTTGATGCCCAGTGCCGCCCGGCGCGCCGCAACGGCCTGACCCCACACGGTCGCCGACCGGAGGACCACGCCGGCCATCCCGACGGCGGTCTGCTCCGCCCACGCAGGGTTCCCCGCCACCAACCCGGCGAGCACCGACGCCACCGCCTGGCCGATCAGGACCAGGGAGAGCGCCTTGAGGGCGGCGAGGAGTCCCAGCCAGTAGATGGCGGAACGGGTGGCCGGGCCGGGCGGAAGGATGGGGCGCATGTCAGCCTTTGTTGGTGAAAGCCTTGGCGGCGATGGCCGGCAGGAAGCTGTGGGCCTCCGGGATGTGCGCAGCACTGACGCGTTTCCGGAAGACCCAGTAGGTCCAGGCCTGGTAGGCGATGACCAGAGGGAGTCCGAAGGCGGCCACCACAGTCATCAGGCCCAGAGTGTAGTCCGAGGATGAAGCGTTGGAAATGGTGAGGTCAAAGGCCTCATTGAGGGTGGAGGGCAGCACCACCGGGAACGCCGCCCCGAAGATGGACGCCGAGCCCAGGGCCAGGAACGCTCCCAGGGCCACAAACGCCTTTCCCTCCGCACCTTTCCGGGCCATTGACCAGGCTGTGGCTGCCGCGGCTACTGCCACCAGGACCAGCGCCCAGGTCCAGGGCTTTCCTTCGAGGATCTGCACGGTCACCGCCCATGCCGCGATGGGCAGGAGCAGGACGGGAAGCAGCCGGACAAACCAGGTGCGGGCACGGTGGCGCACCTCGCCGTCGGTCTTCAGGGCAAGGAAGGCCAGGGCGTGGACCAGCGCGAATCCGACGACGGCGAGTCCGCCGAGGACCGCGTAGCCGTTGAACCAGGCGAAGGGGCCGCCCTCGCGGTCGCCGTTGGCGTTCAGGGGAAGGCCGGTGGTGGTCAGGGCGAGCGCTGCGCCGACGCCGAAGGCCGCGAAGAAGGATCCCAGGGCAATGGCCCAGTCCCACCGGGCCCGCCACTGCTCGGTGTCCACCTTGCCGCGGTATTCGAAGGCCACGGCACGGAAGATCAGTGCCACCAGGACCACCAGCAGCGGCAGGTACAGGGCGGAGAACAGCGAGGCGTACCAGAGCGGGAAGGCGGCGAACGTAGCACCGCCCGCGGTCAGGAGCCACACCTCGTTGCCGTCCCATACGGGGCCCACGGTGTTGAGCAGGACCCGGCGTTCGGTGTTGTTCCGGGCGAACAGCTTTATCAGCATGCCCACGCCCAGGTCAAAGCCCTCCAGGAAGAGGTACCCGGTCCAGAGCACTGCGATGGCGATGAACCAGATGGTTGGCAGCAGTTCCATTCTTGTTTCCTCTGCTCGTGGCGGGACTAGTAGGCGAAGGCCAGGACGTCGTCGGCCGGTTTGCCGCCGGGGCCGCCGGGGCCGCCGGGGCCGGGGGTGGCGTCTTCGTTTTCGTCCACGGGGGCGTGGACGAGTTCCGGCATCGCGGACACCACGCCGCCCCGGATGTACCTGACCAGCAGCTTGACCTCCACCACCAGCAGGACGGCGTAGATGGCGGTCAGGGTGACCAGCGATGCCAGCAGCTCACCGGCGGAGACACCGGGTGACACTGCGGCGGCGGTGAACATAAACACCTGGTCGATGCCGCTGGGGTCCGGGTTCGGTGCCACCACAAAAGGCTGGCGGCCCATCTCCGTGAAGATCCAGCCGGCAGCGTTGGCGCCGAACGGGGCGAGGATCCCGAAGACGGCAAGCCGCATCAGCCAGCGGGACCCGGGCACGGTGCCCTTCCGGGTGAGCCAGAGGGCCACCAGGGCCGCCAGGGCCGCGAGGCCGCCGAAGCCGATCATCATGCGGAAGCCCCAGTAGGTGACCTCCATGACGGGAAGGTAGTCGATTTCCTGGCCGGCCCGGTCGCCGTAGATCGGGTTGTCCGGAAGGTGGGTGCCGTACTTTTCCTTGTACTCAGGCAGCAGGCTGTTGACGCCCTGGACTTCGGTGGTGAAATCGCCCTTGGCCAGGTAGGAGAGGATGCCCGGCACCTCGATCAGGGCCACGATGTCATCGCAGTTCTGCGAGCCGATGTTGCCGATGCTCAGGACTGAGAAGCCGGTGCCGTCGTGGCATGCTGCTTCGGCGGCGGCCATTTTCATGGGCTGCTGTTCAAACATGAGCTTGCCCTGGAGGTCGCCGGTGAGTGCGGTTCCGGCGAAGGAGATCATGGCCACCACGGCACCGATCCGCAGGGACCGGAGCCAGACCTTGTGGTCGTCCCGGTCGCGGCCGGGGATGTCCGCGGCTTCGCCGGCAATGACCTTCCCGTCGGCACCCACGGTGTCGACGCCGTCGCGCCGCCTCCTCCAGAGGTGGTACCAGGCGATGCCGAGCAGGAAGCCGCCGGCGACGGCCAGGGCGCCGAAGAGCGTGTGGGGTACGGCAACGAGGGCGGTGTTGTTGGTGAAGACGGCCCAGGCGTCGGTCATGACCGGGCGGCCGTCGACCATCTCGACGCCCACGGGGTGCTGCATCCAGCTGTTGGCCACGATGATGAAGTACGCGGAGAACACGGAGCCGACGACGGCTATCCAGAGGCAGGCGAGGTGGATGGCCGGCTTGAGCTGCTTCCAGCCGAAGATCCACAGGCCCAGGAAGGTGGACTCCACAAAGAAGGCCAGCAGCGCCTCGAGGGCCAGCGGGGCACCGAAAACATCACCAACAAAGCGGCTGTACTCGCTCCAGGCCATTCCGAACTGGAACTCCTGGACGATGCCGGTAGCCACGCCCATGATGAAGTTGATCAGGAACAGCTTTCCCCAGAATTTGGTCATCCGGAGGTATTCGGGCTTTCCGGTGCGGTGCCAGATGGTCTGGATGACGGCCACCACCAGGCCCAGGCCGATGGTCAGCGGAACCATCATGAAGTGATAGACGGTGGTGATGCCGAATTGCCAGCGTGCGATTTCCAGAGCGTCCAAAGCGTCCATGGCGGTCCCTACTGTCCGGGCGAAGGTTTTCTACGTTCTGTAGAAACTCTGACTTCTACAAAGTGTAGAACAACGCCGGCGGCGCTGTAAAAACGGGCCGCGGCGCCTTCGGCGCCTGCCGGAAGGCCGTGACCGGCTTGTGTTCTACCCGATGTAGAAAGTGAAAGGGAATCGGGGTAAATTGGATCCTGTAGTAGTAGCAAAACGCATGATGTCACCGCTGTCCATGGCGGCGGTGCGGGGAAACAAAGGAAAAGTGCAATGGCTAGTCTTGGTGAACTGGAACGGGCAGTGATGGACCTGCTCTGGGCGGGCCATGAAGCAGCCACCGCCAACACGCTGCGGGACCGGCTCGCACAAACGTCAGCAGGCCAGGATGGCACCGCCGGCCATGAAGGCAAGGAACTGGCGGTCACCACCGTGCTCACCGTGTTGTCCCGGCTGGAGAAAAAGGGCCTGGTGGAACGCGAACGCGGCACTCGGCCGCACCGCTACCAGGCAGTATCCAGCCGTGAAGACCACACCGCTGAGCTGATGCACGAAGTACTGGGGTCAGCCCCGGACCGTGAGGCCGTACTGGCACGCTTCATTGGCTCCGTTTCCGAGGGTGAAGCCGAGACGCTGCGCAAACTGCTTGGCCACATCTAGCGGACCATGTTCTGGGCCTCGTACCTGCTGGCGGTCCTTGCGATAGTCCTGGCGTGGCCGGTCCCTATCCTCCTCTCGCGTGCGCAGTGGCCCGCGCGGTCCCCCTTCACGGCCATGGTGCTCTGGCAGGCCATCGCCCTTGCCGGTGGCCTTTCGATGATCGGCGCCATGCTGGTGTACGGCCTGGAGCCCATTGGCGACAACCTCATTGCCGGCCTGCGGGCGCTTGCCGGCATGGTGTTCTTCAACGCCCCCACCACGGACCTGGGCTTCTGGCACATTTTCGCGTTGTCCGCCGCCGCGCTGCTGACGGCGCACCTGGTGTTCACCCTGCTGCTGACCTATTACAAGATCGAGCGGCAGCGGCGTCGGCACCGGGAGCTTCTGGCGCTGCTGGCCTCCCCGTCCGCCGAGGGCGCCGGGACGCTGGTCATCAGCCATGATTCGCCGGTGGCTTATTGCCTTCCCGGCGGGGCGCGCTCCGTAACCGTGTTGTCCGACGGCCTGATGGCGGCCCTTGAGCCGGCCGAACTCCGCGCCGTACTGATCCACGAAAATGCGCACCTGAGCCAGCGCCACCACCTGCTGCTGTGGGCGTTCGCCGCGTGGCGGCAGGCGCTCCCCTGGCTTCCCACCACCCGCCTCGCCCAGGAGTCCGTCAACTCCCTGATCGAGATGCTGGCCGACGACGTAGCGCTCAAAACCGAAAGCAAAGCCACGCTCATCAAGGCCATCGCCATTGTTGCCAGCGGATCCGCCAGGACGCCGGGTGACGCGGAGCTCCAGCCCGGCCCTTCCGGGCTGTCCGCTTCGGGGTTGTCACTGGCCGGGCTCGACTCGGCGGCGGCCGCCGGCGCGGACTCCGCACGCACCACGGCCTCCCGGGTCAGCCGCCTGCTCTCCCCGCAGCCGCAACTGCCGGCCCCGGTCCGCAGCCTGGTCCTGGCCGGCTGCGTACTCCTGCTGGCGCTGCCCACAGCCCTGCTGGTGGTGCCGGGCCTGTTCGGCTGAGTCCCGCCGTCGTACGCCCTGCCCCACCTGCCGGTGGTTGAGCTTCTCCAAACGCGGGTTCCGACAAGCTCAACCACCGCTGGAAAGGGTCAGGCGTCGATGCGTTCCCGGTCCAGGCTGGAGGCGCCGGCGATGATGAAGTCCTTGCGCGGCGAGACGTCCGAGCCCATCAGGAGGTCAAAGATCTCCTCCGCCTGCTTAGCGTTCTCGATCCCCACCTTCCGCAGCGTGCGGTGGCGCGGGTCCATGGTGGTCTCGGCCAGCTGCTCGGCGTCCATCTCGCCCAGGCCCTTGTAGCGCTGGATGGGTTCCTTGTACCGCTTGCCCTCCTGGGCCAGCCGGGCCAGCAGCACGTGCAGCTCCGCCTCGGAGTAGGTGTAGATCATCTCGTTGGCCTTCTGGCCGGCGTTGATGACCTCCACCCGGTGCAGCGGCGGCACAGCGGCGAAAACACGGCCCTCATCGATCATGGGGCGCATGTAGCGGAAGAAGAGCGTCAGGAGCAGCGTGCGGATGTGCGCGCCGTCAACGTCCGCGTCGGTCATCAGGATGACTTTGCCGTAGCGGGCGGCGCTGATGTCGAAGCTGCGGCCGGAGCCTGCGCCCACCACCTGGATGAGGGCTGCGCATTCGGCGTTGGAGAGCATGTCCCCCACCGATGCCTTCTGGACGTTGAGGATCTTGCCGCGGATGGGCAGCAGGGCCTGGAAGTCCGAGGACCGGGCCAGCTTGGCGGTTCCCAGGGCCGAGTCGCCTTCCACGATGAACAGCTCGGAACGTTCGACGTCGTCAGTGCGGCAGTCAGCCAGCTTGGTAGGCATCGAGGAAGTTTCCAGGGCGTTCTTGCGCCGCTGGGTCTCCTTGTGCACACGCGCCGAGATGCGGGACTTCATCTCGCTGACGATTTTTTCCAGGAGCAGGGCGGACTGCGACTTGTCGTTTTTGTTGCCGGAGGTGAGCTTGGCGGTGATTTCGCGCTCCACCACCTTGGACACGATGGCGCGGACGGCGGAAGTACCCAGGATTTCCTTGGTCTGGCCTTCGAACTGCGGCTCGGCCAGGCGCACTGTCAGGACGGCGGTGAGGCCGGCGAAGATGTCGTCCTTTTCGATTTTGTCGTTGCCGGCCTTGAGTTTGCGGGCGTTGTTTTCCACGGCTTTGCGGAAGGTCTTGACCAGCGCCTGCTCGAAGCCGGACTGGTGCGTTCCCCCCTTGGGTGTGGAGATGATGTTCACGAAGCTCCGGACGGTGCTGTCGTAGCCGATCCCCCAGCGCAGGGCCACATCCACCTCACAGTCGCGCTCCACCTCGGCGAGCTGGCTGTGGCCGCGTTCGTCCAGGACGGGAACGGTTTCCTTGAACTTGCCCGATCCGTGCAGGCGCCAGACGTCGGTGACGGCGGGATCGGCGGCAAGGAATTCGACGAATTCGGAGATGCCGCCGTCGTGGTGGAAGATCTCCTCGTGCGGGCCGGCTTCGCCGGGCGTTCCCGCGACCTTCCTCTCATCGCGCACCGTCAGCTTGAGGCCGGGTACCAGGAAGGACGTCTGCCGGGCGCGGGCGGCGAGTTCGTCATAGGAGAACTTTGCGTCCGGGGTGAAGATCTGCCGGTCCGCCCAGTACCGGATCCTGGTGCCCGTGACACCGCGCTTGGCCTTGCCCACCACGTCCAGGACGGAGTCGTCCACAAAGGGGGTGAAGGTCGCGGCCGGGTCGACTTTGGAACCGGTGTCCTGGAAACGGCCGGGCTCCCCGCGGCGGAAGGACATCTTGTAGGTTTTGCCGCCGCGGTCCACCTCAACGTCGAGGCGGGAAGACAGGGCGTTGACCACGGAGGCGCCGACGCCGTGCAGGCCGCCTGAGGCCGTGTAGGAGCCGCCGCCGAACTTACCGCCGGCGTGGAGCTTGGTGAAGACCACTTCGACGCCGGTCAGCCCGGTTTTTGGTTCCTTGTCGATGGGGATGCCGCGGCCGTCGTCGTGGATCTCCACGGAGTTGTCGGCGTGGAGGATGATTTTGATGTCGTGGCCGAACCCGGCCAATGCCTCGTCAACGGAGTTGTCGATGATTTCCCAGAGGCAGTGCATGAGGCCGCGGGAGTCGGTGGAACCGATGTACATGCCGGGGCGCTTGCGGACGGCTTCGAGGCCCTCCAGGACAGACAGGTGCCGGGCGGTGTAATCAGAACTTGGTGCCACCGGTGGTGAACTCCTTCAGGGGATGGAACAGCGGGCTGGGGGTCGCTCTTTCTAGGGTAGTCGGCCGGACCTTGGACCGCCGACTGCCACACCTGGCGGGGCCTGTGCCCCCCGCCACTTGGCGCTTTTCCAGAGGGACTGTGCAGATCTTGACGGACTCTTGCGGATACGCGGACAGCGAACTTGCCCCATCCTTGCGATGGTTTTGTTACGAATACTGGTTATATAGACGTACTGATCTACTAAGGAGGCCGACATGACAACAGCAGTGGCAGATCGCACACTCAACGCACTCGACCGGTGCGACCGTTGCGGAGCCCAGGCATATGTGCGGGTTGTACTCGAGTCCTCCGGCGGTGAGCTGCTGTTCTGCGGCCACCACGCACGTGCAGTCGAGGCGACGCTCAAGCCGTTGAGCTCGGACTGGCACGATGAGACGGGGAAGCTTCACGAGAAAGCTGCCGTGGAAATCGACTAGCGCAACCGAAGCTGCTGGGACCCTGCCGGAAGGCGGGGTCCCTCTTCGTTTAAGCGGCGCCCGCCTGCTGGACAGAAGCGGCGCGACGGCGCAGGTACTGAACGAAAGCGGCCCGCCGGCTGCTGGGCCCCGTGAGGGGCACGGCAGCCGGCGGGCCGCTTTTCCTGGCTTGCTGGTCCTAGTCCAGGTAGTCCCGCAGGACCTGCGACCGCGAGGGGTGGCGCAGCTTGGACATGGTCTTGGATTCGATCTGGCGGATCCGCTCACGCGTGACTCCGTAGACCTTGCCGATTTCGTCTAAAGTCTTCGGCTGTCCGTCGGTCAGGCCGAACCGCATGGCAACAACGCCGGCCTCACGCTCGGACAAAGTGTCCAGGACGGAGTGGAGCTGTTCCTGCAGGAGGGTGAAGCTCACGGCATCAGCCGGGACCACGGCCTCGGAATCCTCGATGAGGTCGCCGAACTCGGAATCGCCGTCCTCGCCCAGGGGCGTGTGCAGCGAAATGGGCTCGCGGCCGTACTTCTGGACTTCGACCACCTTTTCGGGCGTCATGTCCAGTTCGAGGGCCAGCTCTTCGGGCGTGGGTTCGCGGCCGAGGTCCTGCAGCATCTGGCGCTGGACACGGGCCAGCTTGTTGATGACTTCCACCATGTGCACCGGAATACGGATGGTGCGCGCCTGGTCTGCCATGGCGCGGGTGATCGCCTGGCGGATCCACCAGGTGGCGTACGTGGAGAACTTGAAGCCCTTGGTGTAGTCGAACTTCTCCACAGCGCGGATGAGGCCCAGGTTGCCTTCCTGGATCAGGTCCAGGAACAGCATGCCGCGGCCGGTGTATCGCTTGGCCAGCGAAACCACCAGGCGCAGGTTGGCCTCGAGGAGGTGGTTCTTGGCGCGCTTGCCGTCGTGGATGATGAACTCAAGTTCACGCTTGTACTTCGGGTCCATGGAGCCGTCGTCCGCGTTGATCTTCTCTTCGGCAAACAGCCCGGCTTCGATCCGGAGCGCAAGGTCCACTTCCTGCTCGGCGTTGAGCAGTGCGACCTTACCGATCTGCTTCAGGTAGTCCTTGACGGGGTCGGCGGTGGCGCCGGCTGACATGACCTGCTGGACAGGTGCGTCGTCGTCATCGGCATCGGAGTAGACGAAGCCCTTGCCTGATCCGGCAGCACCCTTCACGGGATCAGCTTCGGCGTCCTCTTCAACAACGTCAGGGCCTTCGAGGATGATGTCGTCGAGGTCTTCCTCGACTTCTTCTACCTCATCATCGGCGTCAGACTTGCCGGCAGCCTCGGCGGCGGCCTTCGCGCCGGGCTTGGGGCCGCGCTTTTTGGGCTCACGCTTGCCGTCCGCACCAGCTTCACCGGCAGAAGCCTTGTTGGCTGCCCGAGTGGCGGCCCGCTTGGCGGTGGTCGCAGCCTGCTTCTGCTCAGCGGACAGTTCGTCCTGGGCGGCGGGGTCCTTCTTCGTGGAAGACGGGGTCACAGAAAACCTTTCTAGCGGTGGTCTGTGGAATCACCATACGGGCAACACCACTATGACCCTGTCAAGTCCGTGGTGAAAACCAAGCGCCACCACGGCCGGCAGAGTCTATAAATACAACTGCCGGAGCGGCTGTAATGTTCCCCGAAAGGAGCAATTACAGGCATTTGATACACGGACCCAACCGGGTCTCGGCAACCATTGTCTCACGTTTCCCCGAATAGGACCTCCCCGTGGTCCTGCTGCCCTTGCCTCCAGGGCCAGGATCCTTGCCCGTCAGGCGGCATCCGGACCGAATTTCTGCCAGGCGGCGTCCTTCCGCGCCGCCCACCCGCACAGCGAACCCCTGCGGACCAGTTCGAGCAACAGCCCGGCCAGCCGGTATCCGGGCTCAATCTCAAGGGCTTCGCCGAAGTGGGCGGCGGCGTAGGAGCCGCGCCCCCGGCACCACGCGATCCATCCCCGCAATGTCAGCGCGGCCGCCGCGGACGCCCCGCCCGGGATGGCGAGCTGCTCCAGCACGAGGTCGAGGGAGTCCATGGTCCGCCACTGCGGGACCGGCGGGGCTTGCCCCATCAGGACATCCCTA
This sequence comes from Arthrobacter sp. Soil_C_49, assembly GCF_057656635.1. Taxonomy (NCBI): domain Bacteria; kingdom Bacillati; phylum Actinomycetota; class Actinomycetes; order Micrococcales; family Micrococcaceae; genus Arthrobacter; species Arthrobacter sp. Soil_C_49. The sequence continues at coordinate 113,231 of NZ_JBDGJZ010000001.1, read as the reverse complement.
TAGCACGCGGTGCCCGCGAGGTCCCCGGGCACCGGAATGCCGGGACCATGGGCGTCATGCATATATTCGGACCGCATGGCGAAGGATGGCGGTCCCGGAGCATGCGGCCCGCAGGTGGTTGTTGCCCCGCCTGCTTCTTCCGCCGCAGGCTCCAGCGGCCCCGGTTCCTCCCCCTCACTGAAGATCCCGAACTCTTCGGCGCCCGCCAGCGCCGCCGGCCTGCCGGCCGCCGCCATCACCAGGACCGCATCGCGCCAGGCAGGGACAAGCAGCGTGGTCCGCAGGAACGCATCGCGCTGCACCGATGGCGGCCGCCCGTCATCAGGCCGGCGCAGCGTCGCTTCCCACTGCCGCAGGACCGCCTCGAACTGGGACCGGCTCTTCCGGCGGGGGTCCAGCTGGGCCCACCACACCGCCTCCGCTTCCAAAATCCCAGCCACGTAGGGTCCTGGTACCGGACCGGCAGCGGGCCGCTCTTCGGGCGGCGGCCCTACGCTGCTTCCGCGGAACACCATCTCGGTGCTGAGGAGGCTGTCGCGGATCTGCTCCAGCGGGCGTCCGGGCAACGGGCAGCAGGACGGGTCCGAACACCGCACGTCCCGCCAGTAGCGGTCCCCTACGTACCAGGCATCCTTAACCGGCATGCCGGCCTGGGCCAAAGCTGCCTCAAGGCCGAAGATCAGGCCGTCATAGCACCCTGGGCCGGACAACCAGCCGTTGTTGGTGAACAGGGCAAGCAGCGTACCGTTGGCCTGCCCGTCGGCCGCCAGGTATCCGCAGACCGTTGCGGCGAATGCTGCCGGATCAGCCAGGACGTCAGGTCCCGGGAGGTCGAGGCGAAGTGTTGCCCCCAGCCTCCTGCCCTGCAACGTCATGGCCACAATGCTGTTGGCGGGCCAGTATCCCAGCGAATGCGGGATGAAGCCCAGGATGTCTTCCGGGCCGCGGACTGTGAGTCGCTCTGGAGATGTCATGGCTCCAGCATTCGCCTGCGGTTGGACCGCGTCAGCAGGGAACCTGGCCTAAGTGCAAAAGCCGGGGCTGTGCAGGATAAGTCGGCCGCCACTGCCGGGCGGCCAACTGCCCGAAAGAGGCCTGTGCAGGACTAGTCGTCCGAAGACGCCGCCCTGCTGCGCCGCGCCAGGTTTTCCCTGCGCTGGCGGGCCAGGGCGCTGCGAAGCGGCGGCACCACAACACCTTGGGCCGCCATCTGCCGGCGCACCTTCCGCCGGCACACCAGCATGGCCACGGCCCCGAACCCGAGCAGCAGGAACTGGACACTCAGGGCGATCCGGAACGGTTCCAGCCCGTAGAGCGCGCCGTTCGAGAACCCGCTGGCGTAGAGCAGGTCCAGCACCAGGCCGATGAGGAAGATTGCGACCAGCGCGGCAATGAACCCGCCCACGTTCACAATCCCCGTTGCCGTGCCGATGCGGTGCGCCGGGTTGAAGGTCCGTGCAAAGTCGAAACCGATCATGGAGCCTGGACCGCCGATGGCGAGCACCACCACCAGGCCGGCCAGGAGCCACAGCGGGGAACGCCCGGGCGTCAGCAGCACAGCGGCCCAGGCCCCGGCAGTGGCGGCGGCAATCAGGAGGACCATGGTGGAGCGCCGCAGCGGATGGCGGGAGACAAAGCGGCCAATGAAGGGGCCTACGGCCATGGCGGCCGCCACGTACAAGGCCATCAGGGCGGCAACGGTTCCGGCGTCCAGGCCCTGGCCGGAAATCAGGAACGGGTAGCCCCAGGTCATGGCGAAGACGGTTCCGCTGAACTGGATGGTGAAGTGGCTCCAGAGGCCCAGCCGTGTTCCGGGCTGGCGCCAGGCGCGGGCCAGCGAGGCGCCGGTGGCTTTCAGGCCCTGCTGCGCCTGCGGTCGCGGGGTGCCGGGCGGCACGTCCTGCAGGAGCAGCACCACCAGGACCACGGCGAGTCCGGACATCCCGGCCAGCATCAGGAACGCCGGGGTCCAGCCGGCCGCGTGCAGTACGAACGCGAACGGGAGGACGCTGAACAGCTGCCCCAGCTGCCCGGACATGCCGGTCAGCTGCGTCACCAGCGGCACCCGCGCCGGGGCAAACCACAGCGGGATCAGCCGGATCACCGAAATGAAGGTCATGGCGTCCCCGGCGCCCACCAGGACGCGGCCCGCCACGCCGCCCGGGATGCTGTCGGCGAACGCCAGCTGGAGCTGGCCCAGGCCCATCAGCACGGCACCGCCCGCGATCATGGCCCGGGATCCAAAGCGGTCAACCAACAGCCCCACCGGGATCTGGAGTCCGGCGTACACGAGCAGCTGGAGGACTGTGAAGAATGAGATTGCAGAGGCGCTGGCGTGGAAGCGTTCCGTGGCCTCGAGCCCCACCACCCCGAAGGAAGTGCGCTGGGAGACGGCCACCAGGTACCCGAAGATTCCAATGGTCCAGATCAGCCAGGCTCGGGGTGCAGTCACGTCTTCATTATGCCCGGACAGCCGGACGGGCCCGGGGAGCAGCGTGCTCCGCTGCCGGCCCGGGCTAACATCGGCCGTCTATTGGCGCGGATTTTCGCGGGCGAGATAGGCCTCTACAGCGGCACCGAGGACATCGGCGTTGGGCAGCTCGTCATTTTCGTCCGCCAGGAGCGAGCGGCGGACCGTGCCTTCGGCCTTCTCGTCGTACCGCGACTCGAGCCGGGACACCACCTGCTGGACTTCGTCTGAGGCGTCGATCTGCTCGGCGATCTGCCGGCTGACCTCTCGGCCGGCTTCACGGAGCCTGTCCGAGGGCAGCATCAGCGAGGTGGCGGCGCCCAGGTACTCCAGGCCTGCAACGGCGGCGGTGGGGTATTCCGCCTCGGCCAGGTAGTGCGGCACGTGGATGACGTAACCGGCCACGTTGCGGCCTGCCTCCACGAGGCGCAGTTCGAGGATGTGTCCCACTGCCGCGGGCACTTCCACGGTGGGCTTCCACACAGAGATTCCCTCGATCAGGTCCGGCCGGTTGCCGTGGACCGTGACGCCTACCGGGCGGGTGTGCGGAACGGGCATGGGGATCGAGTGGATCCAGGTGACCAGGTTGACGTCGAGTTTTTCCACGATGCCAACCACTGCCCGGGCGAAGCGTTCCCATTGCAGGTCCGGTTCAAAGCCCGCGAGCAGCAGGAAGGGATTGCCCAGGCCGTCCACCAGCCGGTAGAGGGCGAGGCGGGGCTCCTGGTAGTCCTGCAGATGGTCTTCGACGAACGTCAGGTGCGGCCTGCGGGAGCGGTAATCGATCAGCTGGTCGGCATCGAAGACTGCAACGGGCTGGACGTCGAGCGTGTCCAGCAGTTCAGCATTGATCTGCTTCACCACTTGCCCGGCATCGGCGAAACCGGTGAAACCCATCACCAGGTTCAGCCCCTTGAGCTCCGGGCTGTGGAACAGCTCGATGTTGCTTGCATAGAGCGCGTCGGGGTCCAGCAGGGAGCCGGAGATCCGTTCAAGCACGGCATGTTCCTTTCATAGGTGCGGGTGGACATCCTCTACAACGCCGCAGGACAGCCGGGCATTCCTGCGGCTGGTGTGGCGCACATCTCAGGAAATTCACCGGCTCAGGCGGGGACGGGCTACGATCGGAACTGGCCTGCCAGACGGGCTTGCAGACACCCGGGCTGCGTCCCAAACGACGGCAATCCGGGCATCCATGGCAGAGCGGCCGAACATGCATCCCTGCCCGAACATCTCTCGAGAATTGAGGACTGATCCCTGTGGTCAAGAATACTGAAATCAACCTTAGTACCCTCGCCAGGGACCTGAAGAAGAGCCCCAGTGACGCAGTGGTCATCGGTGTGGGGAAGGGCACCGACGGCCCGGTCCTCCTGGACAACCCGCTGACGGCCAAGAGCGCAGAGGCGCTGGCGGAATCCCTCAAGGCCCTGGGCGTGACGGGGGCCGCGGACCAGATCGTCCGCCTGCCCGGCCTTCCGGAAACGGGCGCCGGAATCCTTGTCCTCGCCGGCACGGGCAGCGTGTCGGCCGGGAAGCCGCTCACGGGAGAAACGCTGCGCCGGGCGGCAGGTTCCGCTGTCCGCCAGCTTGCCGGCCTCCCCACCGTTGTCCTGGCGCTTCCGACGGCGTCCGTCGCCGACGTCGCGGCAGTCGCCGAAGGTGCTGCGCTGGGCGCCTATTCCTTCACGGAGTTCCGGTCCTCAAAGGACGGGTTGAAGGATCCCGTCAAGAACGCCGTCATCTTCACGGACCTGGCCGGCGGGGACGGCGTGGACGCCGCGCTGAAGCGTGCCGGGCTGATCGGCAAGGCAGTCAACGCCACCCGCTCGCTGGTCAACCAGCCGCCCAGCCACCTCTACCCCGAAACATTCGCCGAGGCTGCCAAGGAGCTCGCCAAGGGCCTGCCCGTCAAAGTCACCGTCTGGGACGAGAAGCGGCTGGAAAAGGAAGGCTTCGGCGGCATCATGGGTGTCGGCAAGGGCTCTGCCCGCCAGCCCCGCCTGGTCAAGGTGGAATACTCCCCTGCCAAGGCAACTTCGAAGATCGCCCTCGTTGGCAAGGGCATCACGTTCGACACCGGCGGCATCTCCATCAAGCCGGCCCTCGGCATGGGTGACATGAAGAGCGACATGGCCGGTGCCGCCGTCGTCCTTAACACTGTCCTGGCCCTCGCGGGACTTGGCCTGCCCGTCAAGGCGACCGCCTGGCTCTGCATAGCCGAGAACATGCCCTCAGGCGCGGCATCCCGTCCGGCGGACGTCCTGACGATGTTCGGCGGCAAGACGGTGGAGGTCCTGAACACCGACGCCGAGGGCCGCCTGGTCATGGCCGACGGCATCGTGGCCGCCAGCCGCGAATACCCGGACGCCATCATCGACGTCGCCACCCTCACCGGCGCACAGCTGATCGCCCTGGGCAACCGCACCGCCGGAGTGATGGGTTCGGACAGCGTCACGGGCCCGCTCAAGGCCGCCGCGGACCGGGCGGGCGAGCTGGTCTGGCCGATGCCGCTGCCCGAGGAACTGCGACCCAGCCTCGATTCACAGGTGGCGGACCTGGCCAACATCGGCGAACGCCACGGCGGCATGATGACGGCGGCCGTTTTCCTGCGCGAATTCGTGGGTAAGGGCAAGGACGGGGAACAGATCCCCTGGGCCCACATCGACATCGCCGGGCCTTCCTTTAACAACGGAAGCCCCTACGGCTACACCCACAAGCAGGGGACGGGCTGCACGGTCCGCACCCTGGTGGCCTACGTAGAGGACATCCTGGCAGCAGCGGCCTGACCCCAAGGGCCACCGCTGCCCGGCAGTCACGCGCCCTGCGGCAGGGAATGTTCCCTTCGCCGCAGGGCCGCGTGACACTCGACACAAGCGCTCCACAAACGCGGCCCCAAGGTGGAGCATGGATAAGTGGTTCGCTAAGGTGAACCACGGTAGTCACAAATGCAAGAGAACAGGCACGCTGACATAATCACGGCAGTGCAAGTTCCAAGACCAGATGATGCGCGGAAGAACGCGTCATCGTTCACGCGAGGGAGCGTTTAAGTGGCCGATCAGGCAACTGCGCAAGAATTCGACATCCTGGTACTCGGTGGAGGCAGCGGTGGATACGCCGCCGCCCTGCGGGCCGTACAGCTTGGCCTGACCGTCGGCCTCGTGGAGAAGGCAAAGCTGGGCGGCACCTGCCTCCACAACGGCTGCATCCCCACCAAGGCGCTGCTGCACTCTGCAGAGCTCGCCGACCACGCCCGTGACTCCGCCAAGTACGGCGTGAACGTCACCCTCGACAGCATCGACATCACCGCTGTCAACGCGTACAAGGACGGCATTATCGCCGGCAAGTACAAGGGCCTCCAGGGCCTCATCAAGTCCAAGGGCATCACCGTCATCGAGGGTGAGGGCAAGCTCCAGGGCACCGACACCGTCGTGGTGAACGGCACCGCCTACAAGGGCAAGAACATCGTCCTGGCTACCGGCTCGTACTCCCGTACCCTTCCGGGACTGGAAATCGGCGGCAAGGTCATCACCTCGGACCAGGCCCTGACCATGGACTACATCCCCAAGAGCGCCATCATCCTGGGCGGCGGCGTGATCGGCGTCGAGTTCGCTTCGGTGTGGAAGTCCTTCGGCGTGGACGTCACCATCGTGGAGGGCCTGCCCTCCCTGGTCCCCAACGAGGACGCCACCATCGTCAAGAACTTCGAGCGCGCCTTCAAGAAGCGCGGCATCAAGTTCTCCACCGGTGTGTTCTTCCAGGGCGTCGAGCAGAACAACGACGGCGTCAAGGTCACCCTGGTGGACGGCAAGACCTTCGAGGCGGACCTGCTCCTCGTCGCCGTCGGCCGCGGCCCCGTCACCGCCAACCTGGGCTATGAAGAAGCAGGCATCACCATCGACCGCGGCTTCGTCATCACCAACGAGCGCCTGCACACCGGCGTCGGCAACATCTACGCCGTGGGCGACATCGTCCCCGGCGTCCAGCTGGCGCACCGCGGCTACCAGCAGGGCATCTTCGTGGCCGAGGAGATCGCCGGCCTCAAGCCGGTGATCGTCGAGGACATCAACATCCCCAAGGTCACCTACTCCGAACCCGAAATCGCCACCGTGGGCTACACCGAAAAGGCAGCCAAGGAGAAGTTCGGCGAGGACCAGGTCCAGACCCAGGAATACAACCTCGCCGGCAACGGCAAGAGCTCCATCCTGGGCACCTCCGGACTGGTCAAGCTGGTCCGCCAGAAGGACGGCCCCGTGGTGGGCGTCCACATGATCGGCGCCCGCATGGGCGAGCAGGTGGGCGAAGCCCAGCTGATCGTGAACTGGGAAGCATACCCCGAGGATGTGGCGCAGCTGGTGCACGCCCACCCCACCCAGAACGAGTCCCTGGGCGAAGCCCACCTGGCACTCGCGGGCAAGCCCCTTCACGGCTAGTCTCCCCCCAAGCACCAAAGGGCCTGGTGCACCCGGCACACGATGCCGGGTGCACTAGGCTGGCCAACAAGGCAGCAATCATCCGCACAAAAGATCAATAAGGAGAACGGGGACGACATGTCTGAATCCGTTAACTTGCCCGCCCTCGGTGAGAGCGTCACCGAAGGAACCGTCACCCGCTGGCTCAAGCAGGTAGGTGACCGGGTAGAGGTGGACGAGCCGCTGCTCGAAGTCTCCACCGACAAAGTAGACACTGAAATCCCCTCTCCTGTAGCTGGCGTGATTGAGGAAATCCTGGTTGCGGAGGACGAGACCGCCGAGGTTGGCGCTCCCCTGGTCCGCATCGGCGACGGCTCCGGCGGCGGCGACGCTGCTGCACCGGCCGAGGAAGCTCCCGCACAGGAAGCACCGGCTGCCGCACCTGCCGAAGAAGCCCCGGCGCAGGAAGCACCCGCACAGCCTGCCCCTGCCCAGGAAGCACCTGCAGCCCCGGCAGCCGGCGGCGGCGAAGGACACGAGGTTACCCTCCCGGCCCTGGGTGAAAGCGTCACCGAAGGCACCGTCACCCGCTGGCTGAAGGCCGTGGGCGATTCCGTTGAGGTTGACGAGCCCCTGCTGGAAGTTTCCACCGACAAGGTGGACACCGAAATCCCGTCCCCCGTTGCCGGCACCCTGCAGGAAATCCGCGTCAACGAAGACGAAACCGCCGAGGTCGGTTCCGTCCTGGCCGTCATCGGCTCCGGTGCAGCTGCTGCCCCCGCGGAAGCGCCCGCCGCCCCCGCACCGGCACAGGAAGCACCGGCTCAGGAAGCCCCCAAGGCTGAAGCGCCGAAGGCCGAAGCACCCGCACCCGCCCCGCAGGCTGCGCCCGCGCCTGCGGCAGCACCTGCTCCGGCAGCCGCACCCGCGGCAGCCGAGGCGGCACCCTCCAACGGCGGATCCGAGTCCGGCTACGTCACTCCCCTGGTCCGCAAGCTGGCCAACCAGCACGGCGTGGACATCGCCTCGCTCTCCGGCACCGGCGTGGGCGGACGCATCCGCAAGCAGGACGTCATCGCCGCCGCCGAGGCCAAGGCCGCACCGGCTGCAGCCCCGGCAGCTGCACCGGCCGCATCTGCCCCGGCAGCGTCCAACGCCGCTGTTTCCTCGCTGCGCGGCACCACGCAGAAGGCACCGCGAATCCGCCAGGTCATCGCCCGCCGCATGCGCGAATCCCTGGAGATCTCCACCCAGCTGACGCAGGTCCACGAGGTGGACATGACCAAGGTGGCCAAGCTCCGTGCCCGTGCCAAGAACTCGTTCCAGGCACAGAACGGCGTCAAGCTGACCTTCCTGCCGTTCATCGCCAAGGCTGTTGCCGAGGCCCTCAAGCAGCACCCCAAGCTCAACGCTGCTTACGACGAGGACAAGCAGGAAATCACCTACCACAACGCCGAGCACCTGGCCATCGCCGTGGACACGGACAAGGGCCTGCTGGTTCCCGTCATTTCCGACGCCGGCAACCTGAACCTTGCCGGCCTGGCCGGCAAGATCGCCGATGTCGCCAGCCGCACCCGCGACGGCAAGATCGGCCCGGACGAGCTGTCCGGCGGTACTTTCAGCATCACCAACATCGGTTCGGTCGGGGCCCTGTTCGACACCCCGATCATCAACCAGCCGCAGGTGGGCATCCTGGGCACCGGCGCCATCGTCAAGCGCGCCGTGGTTGTTGCCGACGAGAACGGTGACGACTCGATCGCCATCCGTTCCATGATGTACCTGTCACTGACGTACGACCACCGCCTGGTGGACGGCGCGGACGCCGGCCGGTTCCTCCAGACCCTGAAGGCCCGCCTCGAAGAAGGCGCCTTCGAAGCGGACCTGGGGCTGTAACAGGCAAAAACCGCACGACGGCGGTGCAGGCAGCGGTGGGAAACCAGCGCAACGCCTGCACCGCCGTCGGCGTTTAACTACTACAAGCTGTAGAACCTCTGGCTACACTGGTCCCATGAACATCGTCTATAACATTGTGGTTTTCCTGCACATCGTCGGCGCCGCCATGATCGTGGGCATCTGGATCGGCCAGATGAAAAACCCCACCGTCCACCCCCGCCAGTTCGACGGCGCCATGCTCCAGCTCCTCACCGGTGTTGCCCTGATGGGCCTGATCCCGGCCCTGGACATCGACGCCAACTACGCCAAGCTGGGCATCAAGTTCGTCATCGCCCTCGCCGTCGGCGTGCTGGCCTTCATCGGCCGCCGGAAGTACAAGAACAACGAGCCCGTCAGCAAGGGCCTGGCACACGCAGTGGGCGGCCTGGCGCTGCTCAACGTGGCGATCGCCACCATCTGGCAGTAATTTCCCACTGCTAAGGCAATAACGACGGCGACATCCCCTTTCTGCGGGGGCGTCGCCGTCGTTATTTAAGCCGTGGTCACAATCCTCTGACAGCGGACAACCCGTGCACCCGGGGTGCCGAATCCCTAGGATGGGTAGCGGCGGGGTCCTGGCAGCAGCCTGCCCCGGTTCGAATCGATTTGAGGAGTGGTTATGGCAGCAACACGCACCGCGCACACCGTATGGAACGGCGACCTGATGACGGGTTCCGGGAACACCACGCTGGACAGCTCCGGCCTTGGTACCTACGAGGTCACGTGGAAGGCCCGCACCGAGGCTGCCGGCGGCAAGACCAGCCCGGAAGAACTCATTGCGGCAGCCCACTCGGCCTGTTTCTCCATGGCCTTCAGCCACGCACTTGCCCAGGCCGGACATTCCCCGGAGGAAGTCAACACCAAGGCTGACGTCACCTTCGTGCCGGGCACTGGCATCACCGGAAGCCACCTGACCATGTCCGCACGGATCCCCGGCATCTCCGAGGACGAGTTCCAGAAGATCGCTGCAGAGGCAAAGGTTGGCTGCCCCGTCTCCGGCGCCCTCGCCAGCATCGACATCACCCTGGACGCCACGCTGCAGTCCTAGGACTCTGCCCAGGCACAACAAAGGCCCTGTCCGGCCGGAAGGTTTTCCGGCCGGACAGGGCCTTTTCGTTGGCCTTTGCGGCTAGGGCTGCCGGCTTCCCTGCCGGCGTGCCGGCAGCGGCGCGGGGCGGAGCCGCCGGTAGCCTTCCCGGGCCGGCGGGCGGTCCGTGGGAAGTTCCTGCACCATCTCCTTCAGGGCACCGATGCCGTATTCGAGCTGCGGATCCCGGCCGGCGGCGTAGGCGTGCGGCGGATAAGCCACTTCGATGTCCGGGTCCACGCCGTAGTTTTCAACGTCCCAGCCCACGCCGCCGCTGAACCAGTTGGCGTACCGCGGCTGCGTGACTCCGGTGCCGTCGGCGAGGGAGAACCTGTTGTCGATGCCCACCACTCCGCCCCAGGTGCGGGTTCCGATCACGGGTCCGATGCCGCGGAGCTTGGACACCTGGGTGATGATGTCGCCGTCGGAGCCGGCAAATTCATCGGCGAGGATGATGACCGGCCCGCGCGGGGCGTGGTGCGGGTAGGTCCGGGGCTTTTCGCCGCGCGGCATGCTCCAGCCGGTGACTTTACGGCCGATGAGTTCGGCGACCAGCTGGGAGGTGTGGCCGCCCCGGTTGCGCCGCACGTCCACAATGAGTCCGTCCAGGGCTGTTTCGGTGTCGAGGTCCCGGTGGAGCTGGGCCCAGCCATTGGCCATCATGTCCGGAATGTGCAGGTACCCGAAGGTTCCGCCGGACGCCTCACGCACGGTCCGCCGGTTCGAGGCCACCCACTCCTGGTACCGCAGGCGCTCCTCATCCTTCACCGGAACGACGGCGACCCGTCGCTGCCTGCCCGTCCCCTCGCCGTGGGCGGTGCCGTTGAGCAGTGTCAGCTCGACGGCACGGCCTGCGGCGCCCACCAGCTGCATGGCCGGGGTGACGGAGCGGGACAGCGGGACACCGTCGATGGCCAGCAGGATGTCGCCTGCTTTGGCGCCCACGCCCGGCCTGGTCAGCGGAGATGTTGCGAGCGGGTCCGAGGATTCACCGGCGAGGATGCGGGTAATTTCCCAGCCCGCCGGGGTGAGCGAAAGGTCCGCCCCCAGGCGTCCCTGGCCGTGGCTGCCGTTTTCGGTGACGGCCGCCGGCCGGACGTAGGCGTGGGAGGTTCCCAGTTCGCCGTGCAGCTCCCACAGGAGGTCCACCAGGTCGTCGTGCGAGCCGAGGCGGTCCACCAGGGGACGGTAGCGCTTGTGGATGGACTCCCAGTCCTGCCCGGCCATGTCTTCTGCCCAGAAGAAGTCGCGCTGCAGCCGCCAGGCCTCGTCGAAAGCCTGGCCCCAGACGCTGAGGGGTTCCATCATTATCCTGATCCGGCCCAGGTCCACCTTGACCAGGTCGCCCGAATCCTCGTCCACTTTCTTGTCCGCCGGGACAACAGTGACCTTCTTCTCGGAGATCAGCACTACTTTGCTGCGGTCGCCGGAGAGCCGGAAACTGTCCAGCGATTCCACGAGGGTGGTCTGCTTGCGCCGGACAAGGTCGAAACGCGACAGGCTGGGGCGCGCGTCTTTGTCCTCCTGGCTGGCTTTGCCGTCGCCGGTGACCCCGGCGAGGGCCCAGTCAAGCCACAGCAAAGCGCCGTCGGCAGCCTTCAGGGACGTGTAGTTGCCCTGCGGCACCGGGACGCCGATGACGCGGTGGGCCAGGCCCTCGGCATCCACGATGACCTCGGGAGCGGCCGCATCGTCCTGCTTCGGTTCCGTCCCTGCCCCCGCAACCTCGCCGGCGTCGGGATCCACTGAAGGGCCAAAGGGCGACGGCGTGTCTGCAGCCAGTGCCACAAGGTAGGGCTTGATGGGGCTGGGGAAGGAGAGGTCGAAGGAGTGCCCGTCGTAGACGGGGTCGAAGCTGCGGTTGGACAGGAAGGCCAGGAACTTCCCGTCCGGCGTAAACGCAGGAGACGTGTCCCGGAACCGCCCGTCCGTGACGTCCACCGGCTCCGCGCCGGGATCGGTCACCTTTGCCAGGCGGAGCCGGCTGCGCGAACCGAAGGAGGTGACCGGTTCGGACCAGACCAGCCACCGGGAGTCCGCGGACCACGCGAGGTCCGAAACGGTGCCTTCGCCAATGCTGGCCACCAGTGTCAGTTCCCCGGTCCGTGTATCGGCCGCATACACCTCGCCGAAGGACGTGCCCAGTGCAAGCCAGTTGCCGTCCGGGCTGGCCTCCAGCGAACTGGTCCGGGTGGGGTGCGGAAAACCAATGCGCAGTGGTTCTGCTTGCGCGGGTACCCCGGCCTTCGCATCGTCAGGAGAAGGTGCTTCCTCCGGGGCGACGTCGGCCTGCTGGTCATCCCTGACAGCGGGCGTCGTTGCCCCGGCGGCCAGGACTGCAGCGCCGGCAGCCGGGACCGGCTGCGGCAAGGGCACGCTCTCCTCCTCACGACCGGCCGCCGGGCCGGTTGGCCCGTCCGGAGGTCCGGCGGGCGTGGCTGCGGAGGGTGCGGCGGCGGTGGCGGGGACGGGCGCGGCGACGTCCTTGATGTACAGCGCTTCGACGCCGTCGTGATCGGCGATGTAGGCCAGCCGCCCGTCGTTCAGCGGCCTTGGCAGGCGCGCCCGCACCCCGGGTGTTGCTTCGATGATGCGCGATGGGCCGTCTTTGTGCCGGAGCCAGGAGATGGTGCCGTGGGCTTCCACCGCGCTGGCCGAACCGGCAGCGTCCGGGACTGCCTCGCCGAGGTGTTTGGCGATGTTAAGCAGGGTCGGCCGCCTCGACTGCGAAGCCGACCCCAGGGTGATGTCCAGCCGCACGGCGTCGGCCCCGAGCCCGGATAGCATCCACAGCTCACCCGCGGACTCGAAGACCACCCGCTTTCCGTCCGTGCTGGCGTGGCGGACATAGAAGTCCTCGTGGTCCGTGTGGCGCTGCAGGTCTTTTCCGTTGGGCAGTATGGAATAGAGGTTGCCGTACCCCTCGTGGTCGGACAGGAACGCAATGCGCCCGTCCACCCACATGGGATCGGCGAGGTTGCCGTCCAGGTCCGGCAGCAGGCGCTCAAACTCGCCATTGCCGTCGTTGTCTATCCAGAGCTTTCCTGCGGTGCCTCCGCGGTACCGCTTCCACCAGGCGGGCTCGCGGGACAGCACGCTGCCCACCACCACGGGCCGCTCATCTCCCACCTCCGGGCCGAAGGCCACCGACTCCACCGGTCCGAACGGCAGCTCTTCGGCCCAGCCGCCGTCGAGCGGGACGCTGTAGGCGTGTGTGTGCCTGCTTTCGGCCTGGCGGAACGCGCTGGTGACCACCACCGAGCCGCCGGCCGTGAAGCCTTTGACCTTGGTGGTGCTGTGGCCGAAGTAGGTCAGCTGCCGGTAATCCCCGCCGTCCACTGCCGCCGACACCACCTCCGGCGCCGTTCCCTGCACCACCGTCCACACCAGCCGCTGGCCGTCAGGCGTGAAGCGGGGGTTGCGGGCAGGTAGCTGGAGGGAGGAGACACGCCATGCGCGGCCGCCGTCCAGGGGCGCAATCCACACGTCGTCCTCGGCCACAAAGGTGACCAGGTCGCCGTGCAGGTGCGGGTAACGGAAGTAGCTGGAAGAGGTCATCGTTCGATCATAGTCAACCCCCACCCGGCGCTGTTGTAGGTGCCGGGACCGCAGCAGCCGTGGTGTGATGGACCCCATGCGCATAGTCATCGCCGGGGCCTCCGGGCTGATCGGAACCCACATGTCCGCAACCTTCCGCGCTGCCGGGCACGAGGTGATTTCCCTGGTGCGGCGCGACGCCTCGTCCGCGGCGGAAGTCCGCTGGAACCCGGCCGCAGGGGAACTGGACCCGAACGCACTGGCCGGAGCCGACGCCGTCGTAAATCTCTCCGGCGCCGGTATCGGGGACAGGCCGTGGACACACAAAAGGGTGGCGGAGCTCTTCAGCTCCCGGCTTGGTCCCACCCGGACCCTTACCGATGCCATGCGGCGGTTGGATTCCCCACCGCCTGTGTTTATCAGCCAGTCCGGTGCCGGTTACTACGGTGATGCGGGAAACACGGTCCTTCGGGAAGATGCGCCGCAAGGGACCGGAACACTGGCCCGGATCTGCGGTGAGTGGGAGGCCGCGGCTGCCGCCGCCCCAACCGGTGTGCGTGTGGTGACACCGCGCACCGCGGTGGTGCTCAGCCGTAAGGGGGGTGCCCTGGGCAGACTGCTCCCCCTGATCCGTCTCGGCGTAGGCGGCCCGTTGGGAAACGGCCGCCAATACTGGCCCTGGGTCACCCTGCCGGATATCTCCGCCGCTTTCCTCTTCCTGCTGGAATCGGAGGTGAGCGGGCCGGTCAACCTCTGCGCCCCCGAGGAGGCCGACGTCAACGCGCTCGTGGCCGCCCTGGCCCATGCCCTCCACCGTCCCGCCGCCCTGCGGGTTCCTGCCCCGGTACTCCGGCTGGCGATGCGGAACCTGGCCGAGGAACTGCTGCTCGCCAGCCAGCGGACGGAGCCCGCCCGGCTTGTGGCTGCCGGATTCACCTGGCAGCATCCGACACTCGCCGAGGCGGCGCAGTGGGTGGCCGGCAAGGACTAGCGGCTCCCGGCCCCGTCTGCGGACACGTTAAGGGCCGGGAAGGATTTCGCTGACCCGCCACTTGCCGTCCACCGACACAAGCACCACGCGGAGCCGCTGCTCCGGGCCCGCGGCCCCGGCTGCCACAACGGCACCGTAGGCGTCCTTCTCCTCGTAGGCGGACGAGGCGGATGTCACGGCCACTACTGCGCGGGCTGCTGTTCCCGCCTCCACTGCCTGCACCTGGGACAACGTGCTGGAGAATCCGGCAAGGGTGTGTCCGGAAGCCCGCAGCCGCCCGCCGATTTGAAGGTCTGCTGCGGCGGCGCCGGAACCCGAATGGTTCACTTCGTCCAGCAGTTCCAGCCTTCCTGTACTGAACGCGAGGGACCTCAGCGATGACAGGCCCCGGACGGCCACCCCGGGATCAGGTGATATTGCCTCCTGCCGCGCGGCGTCGACGGGGTCCGCCTGCGGCGCCGGGACATGATGCGTTTCCGGGCCGGCTGCTGCGGTTCCCGCACTTTCGCTGGCGGGAGGGGAACCGGGTCCTGCTGCTGTGACCCCGGCGCCCGTGAGCCACCAGCCGCCCGCCACCGCTGCGAGGGCCGCGGCGGCAACGGCGCCCCGCCGCACCCGCGGGCCGCGTTCGCCTCCAGTGTGCCGGCCCTTCCGCGCGGGCCTGTCCTTCCGATGGTCCCGCGCGATATGGTCCGTCCCCTGGTCCCGCGCGGGCCTGTCCTTCCGCTGGCCCCGCGCGGCCCCGTCCGTCCGCTGGTCTTCGGCGGCATGGCCCGGCGCCGGGAACGGCAGCTTCCGCGGCGCGCCAAACTGTCCTGCCCATGCCGACGTCGCCACGCGCCTGCGCAGGCCGTCGAACCTTTGGCGCAGCCCGCCGGGCTCCTCCCGCGCGTGCAGGCGGGTCACCAGTTCGGGAAGGACCGTGGGATGGACTGCGGGCGCGAGGTCAAGGGGCAGCGGCGATGCGCTGCGGTACACCGCGGTCCCGAGGGCTGCTGCCGTGGGCCGGAGCCGCCGGTCTTCGGTAAGCCCGGACTCCAGGGCCGCGGCGAGTTCCCGGGGGACCTCCGGAACCAGGAGCGTCAGCGGCGGACGGTCCGCCGTGCGTTGCGGAGGCGCCCCCGTGAGGCAGAACCAGCCCAGGGCGGCAGCCGAATAGACGTCGCGTTCGGGTTGCAGGCCCGCCCTCACGGCGTCTACGGGTGCCGGGTCCATAAAACCGGGCGTGCCCCGGCCAGGAGCGGAAGCAGGATCGCCGAGCATCCGGGCGATACCGACGTCGGACAGCATGGGCTTCCCCTGGCCGGTGAACAGGACGTTGCCCGGTGAAACGTCGGCGTGCGTAAACCCTTTGCCGTGCAGGTATCCCAGCGCCTGGGCGATGGGCGTCAAAACTGTCACCGTCTCACCGACGCTGAGCCTGCCCCTTGCCGCCACCAGGTCCGCGAGTGAACCGGCCGGCGCGTAATCCATGATCAGGGCGGTGGTGCCGTCAGCGCCGTCTTCCACAGTCACGGCGTTGTGGGCTTTGATGAGGTGGGGATGGTCCAGGACTGACAGGATGCGGATCTCCCGGCGGATGCCCTCTTCCGTCATCGCTTCCCCGCGTGCTGCCCTGCGGCCGGCACGGCGGAAGCACTTCAGTGCAAACTCGCGGCCGCTCCGTTCCTCCCTGGCCAGCCATACTCCTGAGCTTCCGCCCTGGCCGAGCAACCGCCCCACGGAATAGCCGGGGACCCTTGGGCGCTGCGATTCTTCCATAACCTATGTCTAGCCGAATCCGGAACGGCGTGCAGAAGTTATCCACAGGCTGGCCCCGGCCTGCGGCAACGGTTTTTGGGGCTGCTGGGGGCTGGCTCACTGGACAGGGTGAGCTTCAGCACTAAACCGGGCGCGGAGCCGCCCAAGGTCTAAGCTGGTTCCCATGACTCTTGAGTTTTCACAGCTGGGTCTTGCTCCGGACTTTGTGGACTACACCCGCGGTTGGGCCATTCAGAGCGAACTCCATGACAACGTCGTTGCCGGAACGGCCCCGAGCACAGTCCTCCTCCTGGAACACGCCCCGGTCTACACCGCCGGTAAACGGACCGAGGACCATGAGCGGCCCTTCGACGGTACCCCTGTGGTCCCGGTGGACCGCGGCGGCAAACTCACCTGGCACGGCCCGGGCCAGCTGGTGGGTTACCCCATCATCAAGCTGAAGAACCGCGCCGGCATCCGCGATTACGTGGAGCGCCTCGAGTCCGTGATCATCACAGTGCTCGCCGACTACGGCATCCAGGCCGTCCGGATTAAAGGCCGCGCCGGCGTCTGGATCACGGCGGACGAAAAAGGCCCGGACAGGAAGATCGCCGCCATTGGCATCCGGGTCCACGAGGGCGTCACCATGCACGGATTCGCCATCAACTGCAACAACGATCTCACCCCCTATTCACAGATCATCGCCTGCGGCATCACCGATGCCGGCGTGACAACCATCGCCCAGGAAACCGGTTATGACGTTGCCCCGGCAGACCTCGTTTCCCGGATCACCGAAGAACTGCGCAAGAATGAAGACGCCCTGGTCGCTACCCCCGAAGGAGCTCTACTGTGACATTGGCACCTGAAGGCCGGAAGCTTTTGCGCGTTGAGCAGCGCAACTCTGCTGTTCCGGTGGAGCGCAAGCCGGAGTGGATCAAGGCCAAGGTCCAGATGGGCCCGGAATTCGTCGGGCTGAAGAACCTGGTGAAAAAAGAGGGCCTGCACACGGTGTGTGAGGAGGCCGGCTGTCCCAACATTTTTGAGTGCTGGGAGGACAAGGAAGCCACGTTCCTGATCGGCGGGTCCGAGTGCACGCGGCGGTGTGATTTCTGCCAGATCGATACCGGCAAGCCCTCCCCTGTGGACATGTTCGAGCCCACCAAGGTGGCCCGGTCGGTGCAGGCGATGCAGCTGCGCTACGCCACGGTGACCGGTGTGGCCCGTGACGACCTGGCCGATGAGGGTGTGTGGCTGTACGCCGAGACGGTCCGGAAGATCCACGAGCTGAACCCCGGGACCGGGGTGGAGCTGCTGATCCCGGACTTCTCCGGCAAAACCGAGCACATCGCCGCGATCTGTGACTCGAAGCCCGAGGTGTTCGCGCACAACGTGGAGACCGTGCCGAGGATTTTCAAGCGGATCCGGCCGGCGTTCCGGTACGAGCGGTCCCTGGATGTGATCACGCAGGGCCGGAACCTGGGTATGGTGACCAAGTCCAACCTGATCCTGGGCATGGGTGAAACCCGCGAGGAGATCTCCGAAGCGCTGAGGGACCTGCACGAGGCCGGGTGCGACCTGATCACCATCACCCAGTACCTGCGCCCGAGTGAGCGGCACCTGCCGGTAGACCGGTGGGTCAAGCCCCAGGAGTTCGTGGACCTGCAGGACGAGGCCACCGAGCTCGGCTTCCTCGGCGTCATGTCCGGCCCGCTGGTGCGTTCCTCCTACCGGGCCGGCCGGCTCTGGGCCACCGCCATGCGGAAAAAAGGCCGGGACATCCCCGCCGAACTCGCCCACATCGCAGAAGGCATCCAGGACTCCGGGACCACCCGCCAGGAAGCAAGCTCACTGCTCGCCGCGCATTCCTGAGGGCAACCATCCGAGACACCAAAGACAACACCCCGAAGGGCCGGCACCGGAGAACTCCGGTGCCGGCCCTTCGGCTTTGGTCACGTAGAATTGAGGCACTATGGCGAAATCCCCTGATTCCAGCAACCCCACTCCTGCGGGCTCGAGCGCAGTGAAGCGCGGCCTCTTCTCCCGCAAGCCGAAAGAAGCGAAGGTCAAGAAGCCCAGCCGGCTGAAGCAGATCGGCGAGGTCTTCAACATGACCCGCCGCCATGACCCGATGGTCCCGTGGCTGATGCTGCTGGTCTTCGTGGGTGTTGTGGCTCTCAGCTTCCTGGTGGGCTTCTTGCTGGACAACTGGATCACGGGCCTGATCATCGGCATCCCGCTGGGTCTGCTGGGCGCCACCCTCATCCTCTCGCGCCGCGCGGAGCGCGCCGCGTTCGCGCAGATCGAAAACCAGCCCGGCGCCTCCGGCGCTGCCCTGGGGACGCTGCGCCGCGGCTGGATCACCGAGGAACAGCCTGTGGCGGTTAACCCGCGTACCCAGGACGCAGTGTTCCGCGCCATCGGCCGTCCCGGCGTCGTGCTTGTCAGCGAAGGACCCAGCCACCGCGTGAAGCCGCTGCTGGACGCGGAACGCAAGCGTCTTGCCCGCATCCTGCCCAACGTCACCGTCCACGTCATCGAGAGCGGACGGGGAGAGGGCCAGGTGCCCATCAGCCAGGTGGCAAAGAAGATGGGCAAGCTGAAGAACGAACTGACCAAGCTTGAGGTCAATGCCGTCTCCAAGCGCATCGCGTCGCTGGGCAACAAGCTCCCCATCCCCAAGGGCATCGACCCCTACAAAGCCCGCCCCAACCGCGGGCGCTAGGCCAACCGCCCCGGTATCCGGCTACCCGCCGGTACCGGGGCTTTTTCGTGCACCAACACCGCCAGGAGGACACAGAAGCGTGAACCACAACAAGCTGACACAGGACCAGACGGACGTCCGGGTGGAGGAGGACCAGTTCAAGGAAGGGCAGGTCAACGAGGGCCGGGCAACCGAGGGCAACGCCGTCACGCCCGCCAAGACCCTGGCGCTGCGCACCTTCCGGATCTTCGCCATCGCTGAAGCGTTCAGCTGGGCAGCGCTCCTGATCGGCATGTACTTCAAATGGATTGCCGGCACGACGGAAATCGGCGTGCAGGTGGCGGGCCCCATCCACGGAGCATTGTTTGTTGGCTACGGGATCACCGCACTGGCGCTTTGGCGGCTCCAGCGCTGGCCGTTTGTGGTGGCGCTGTTCGCCGGGATATCGGCAGTGTTCCCCTTTGCCACGCTCTGGTTCGAGCGCTGGGCCGGCAAGCGGGGGCACCTTTCCGCCGCTGCAGGCGAGGCCGCGGCCGCAAGGGAGACCAGCCGGGTCTGAAGCCCGCGGATCCTACCGGCGCAGCAGCAGCGTGTTCATCGCCTTGTCATGGAGGCCGCGGTGATCGGGGTCGAAAATAACGGCAGGGATGACCAGGCACAGCAGGACGGACCTCACCAAAGCAGCGAGCGGTCCCGGCGCTCCGCCCCCGGCGCGCACCACGTGGATGCCCATGGCACGGTGCCCGATGCTGTAGCCGAGTGTGCCCACCAGGAGGATCTGTTCGACGGCGAAAATCGCCAGGTTCGCCCAGGCGTCGCCCCCGAAAGCGAAGTTGCTGATCAGCAGTGCGATGCCCCAGTCGATCAGGATCGCAACGATCCGGCGGCCTGCCCGGGCGATGGAACCGGGCCCGGACTCCGGCAGCCCGAGCCGTTCGCCCGGATATTTGGATATGCCGGAGGTGTCAGGGCCGGTGAGCCAGGAGCCAAGGTCTTTGCGATCTACCACCGTCCAAGTTTACCCGCGTTCACTCCGCCCACAGTGTGGAAGCGGTTAGACCACAGTGTGGACGGCAGATAGCGTTGCCATATCAGGGCATTCTGTAACCTGCCCGAAACAATACGGACACGGACGGGAAATGCCCCATCCATAGGCTGTTAGCAGTTTCAAGCGAATCCCCCGGCAGGGTGCACATCAGCAGGGAAACCTCGTGGTCTCCCTGCCTTTGGATTGCGTTGGATCCGATGGCTGTCACGCCAGATATTTACATATGCGTTAGGAGCATAGATGTTCAAGACTGCGGACGAAGTCCTCAAGTTCATCAAGGACGAAGATATTAAGTTCGTCGATATCCGCTTCACCGATCTCCCGGGTGTCCAGCAGCACTTTAACGTCCCGGCCAAGAGCGTTGACGCCGACTTCTTCATCAACGGCCAGCTCTTCGACGGATCCTCCATCCGCGGCTTCCAGGGCATCGCCGAGTCCGACATGCAGCTGATCCCGGACGTCACCACCGCGTTCCTGGACACCTTCCGCATGGAAAAGACCCTCGCGCTGAACTTCTCCATCGTCAACCCCCGCACGGGCGACCCGTACCACCGCGACCCCCGCGGCGTGGCCGAGAAGGCCGAAGCGTACCTGGCCTCCACCGGCATCGCAGACACCGCATTCTTCGCTCCCGAAGCAGAGTTCTTCGTGTTCGACAACGTCCAGTACCAGTCCTCCCCGCAGGGCAGCTTCTACAAGATCGATTCCGAGGAAGCACACTGGAACACCGGCCGCGAGGAAGAGGGTGGAAACCTCGGCTACAAGACCCCCGTCAAGGGCGGTTACTTCCCGGTCTCCCCCACCGACAAGCAGGCTGACCTGCGCGACGCCATGTGCGTTGCCCTGGACGAAGCCGGCCTTGAGGTCGAGCGCAGCCACCACGAAGTTGGATCCGCCGGCCAGGCCGAAATCAACTACAAGTTCACCACCCTGACGCACGCTGCCGATGACCTGCAGAAGTTCAAGTACGTCATCAAGAACACCGCAGACGCCTGGGGCAAGTCCGTGACCTTCATGCCCAAGCCGGTCTTCGGTGACAACGGCTCCGGCATGCACTGCCACCAGTCGCTGTGGAACGGCGGCGAGCCGCTGTTCTACGACGAGAAGGGCTACGCCGGCCTGTCCGACACCGCCCGCTGGTACATTGGCGGCCTGCTCAAGCACGCCTCCGCCGTCCTGGCCTTCACCAACCCGACGGTGAACTCCTACCGCCGCCTGGTCAAGGGCTTCGAGGCCCCGGTCAACATGGTCTACTCGCAGGGCAACCGCTCCGCCGGTATCCGCATCCCCATCACGGGCACCAACCCCAAGGCCAAGCGCATCGAGTTCCGCGCACCGGACCCCTCGTCCAACCCGTACCTGGCCTTCGCTGCCCAGCTGATGGCCGGCATCGACGGCATCCGCAACCGCATCGAGCCGCCGGCACCGATCGACAAGGACCTCTACGAGCTCCCCGCAGAAGAAGCCAAGGACATCCCCAAGGCTCCGGGCACGCTTGAGGAAGCCCTGGAGGCCCTGGCCGAGGACAACGAGTTCCTGCAGGCCGGCGGTGTCTTCACCCAGGACCTGATCGACACCTGGATCGAGTACAAGTACGAGAACGAGATCCGCCCGCTGTCGCTGCGCCCGAACCCCTACGAGTTCGAGCTCTACTACGGCGTCTAGTCTCCACAATTCACGAGACACCAAAGGCGGCCACCGGAACACTTCCGGTGGCCGCCTTTTTGGTGCCCTGCTCTAATCCTCGCCTGAAGGTGGGAATCCGGCTCCAGACGTGCTGAGACCGGGAGCCGGATCCCCTGACGAGTGTCCCCCGAGACGAAGACTAAGGAAGCCTTCCCCCCAACAAGGTTTGAAGAACACCGCCAATCCACATGATCTGCCAATCCGGGACCGAGTGCAACGCCGCACCGTACGGTTACGCCTGGCCGGCTGCTCCAAACGGCCTGAACATGGTCCGTTGGGGGCCTGAGGAGCCCCCCAGGTACCGGCCGCGGTCTTCGAACCCGGCCCGGCGGTAGGCGGACAGGCCCGCCGGATTGGCTTCGTTGACGGAGAGGACGACGCCGGCCTCTCCGGTCCCGTGGCGGCGGCTCAGTTTTTCAGCGGCCGCCACCGCCGCGGCAGCGCCCAGCCGGCCGTAGCCTCTGCCCTGCTGGCGCCGGTCAATGAGGAACCCGCGCAGCAGCCAGGCCGAATGGTCGTCCGGCCAGCCGGCAAGCCTGGCTGCCCCTGCCTGCAGCGTGAGCACCCCCACGGCCTGGCCGTTGGACTCAATCACGTAGGGACGGCGGGACTCCTCCGCCAGCCCCGCCAGGGCCATCCGCAGCGGGTCGCCAACAAACTTCTCCTGCCCGGGTCCCAGTTCCAGTCCCGCCACCGCCTCCAGCTGGATGGCGCGGGCGTCGTCGTCGAGATCCTGCAGCGAAATAAGCCAGACGCTGGATCCCGCTGCGTTCAGGACTGCTGGCCGGCGTCTGCGCTGCCCGCGGCTGACTCCGCCGGGGCCCCGGCAGGGTCCATCCAGAAGACCTCCCAGAGGTGCCCGTCCGGGTCCTGGAAGCTGTGGTTGTACATAAAGCCGTAGTCCTGCGGGTCCTGGGAGACGGACCCGCCATTGGCCAGGGCAGTACGCACGGCCTCATCCACTTCTTCCCGGCTGTCCACCGAGTAGGCGATGATTGCTTCCGCCGAGCCCTTAGCGCTGGCTACTTCCTTGGCGGTGAACGTCTTGAAGTAGGACTCCAGCAGGAGCATCACGTATGCGTTCTCATTCACGATCATGCACGTGGCATTCTCGTCCGTGAAGTCAGGGTTGAACGTGAAGTCCAGCGCCGTGAAAAAGTCCACAGTGCGGTTCAGGTCCTTGACAGGCAGGTTGAGGAAGGGTTGTTTTGGCATGCGCTCAAACTAGCACCCGCCCCTGACAGGTGTCAGCCGGTCCCCCGATTCCTCCCGCAATGGGCAGCCCGGGCCGCGCGCGTGGCTACTGGCCGTAAAAGACCCGCTCGAAGACCGCACGCGCCCTGCGGCTGACCCGCAAGTAGTCCTCCTCAAGGGCGGCGGCATGGCCTGGTTCGTAGCCGCACCAGCGCGCCACGGCTTCGAGGTCGCGCCGCGAGGACGGCAGCAGGTCCGAGGCTTTGCCGCTCCAGATGACGTTGGCGGACCTGATGCGGCTGGCCAGCCGCCAGGCCGCTGTGAGGAGCCGGGCATCGTCCCGCCCGAGCAGCCCAAGCTGCGTGGCGGCCTCGAGGGCGGCCACGGTGGAGGTGGTCCGCAGCTGCGGATGTTTGCCCGCATGCTGAAGCTGCAGCAGCTGGACCAGCCATTCGACGTCGCTAAGCCCGCCGCGGCCCAGCTTGAGGTGCCGGGCGGGATCCGCGCCGCGGGGCAGGCGTTCGGCCTCAACACGGGCCTTGACCCGCCGGATTTCACGGACATCCTGTTCGGACACGGTCTCGGGATAGCGGATGGGATCGATGAGCGCGAGGAAGTCCGTAGCCAGGGTATCGTCGCCTGCCATGGGCCGGGCGCGGAGCAGTGCCTGCGCCTCCCAGATCAGCGACCAGCGCCGGTAATACTCTGCGTACGAATCCAGGGAGCGGACCATCGCCCCGCTCTTGCCCTCGGGGCGCAGGTCCGCGTCCACCTGCAGCACCCGTTCGGCCATGATGGCGGGCTTCAGCGGCTGGGTGAGGAGGCTGGAGACCTTGGCAACAATCCGCGACGCCTGCTCCTGGGCTTCTTCCTCGGAGAAACCCGGCAGTGCCCGGTGGACGTACATCACGTCCGCGTCGGACCCGTAGCCGATTTCACGCCCGCCCTGCCGGCCCATGGCAACCACCAGGACCGCTGTTTTCAAGGGCCCCTTGGCGGACACAACGCCTTCGGCCACACGCAGGGCACCCAGGACTGCTGCCCTGTCGGTGTCCGCCAGGGCCGCCCCCACCGCGTCCTGGTCCAGCAATCCGGCGGAGTCGGCGATGGCGATCCGCAGTGTCTCGCGACGCCGGATCAGGCGGATCAGCCGCATGGCACTTTCCGGATCGGCGTGGCGGGACATCTTCGAGGTGATTTCCTGCCACTGTGCCTCGAAGCTGACCGGCACCAGGTCCTTATCGTGGCCGAGCCACGCCACTGATTCGGGCGAGACTTCCAGCAGGTCCGCGATCAGCCGCGAATTGGAAAGGACATGGCACAGCCGTTCGGCGGCCGCCTTCGAGTCCCGGAGCATGCCCAGGTACCAGTGGGTGGTGCCCAGGGTTTCGCTGACCCGGCGGAAGGCCAGGAGGCCGGCGTCCGGATCCACGCCTTCGGCCAGCCAGTCGAGCAGGATGGGCAGCAGCTGCCGTTGCAGCGCCGCCCGGCGGCTCACGCCGGCGGTCAGGGCCTCGATGTGGCGCATGGCGCCCTGAGGGTCCCGGTAGCCGAGGGCGGCGAGCCGGCCCTGGGCGGCTTCGGGCGTCAGCCTGGCGTCCTCGCTGCTGAGCTTGGCTGCCGTATTGAGCAGCGGCCGGTAGAAGATCCGCTCATGCAGTTCACGGACCGAGCGCTTGGTCTTCTGCCACGCCGCGAGCAGGGCGTCCGGGTGCGGGCGCTCGTTCGAAAACGGCCCCAACACCGCCTTGGCCAGCGCCCGGAGCGCCGGTTCGCCCACGGGCATGAGGTGGGTCCTGCGCAGCTGGAAGAGCTGGATGCGGTGCTCCAGGAGCCGCAAATACCGGTAGGCGTTGTCGAAGGCCGCAGCATCGGCCCGGCCGATGTAGCCGCCGGCGGACAATGCAGCGATGGCGGATGTGGTGTCGCGGCGGCGCAGCGATTCATCGGATTTGCCGTGCACCAGCTGGAGCAGCTGGACGGTGAATTCGACGTCGCGCAGTCCGCCGCGTCCCAGCTTGATCTGCCGCTGCTCCTCCGCGGGCGGGATATGTTCGGTGACCCGGCGGCGCATGGCCTGGACGGATTCAACAAACCCGTCACGGCTGGCCGAGCTCCAGATCAGCGGGGTGACGGCCTCTTCGTACAGTTGGCCAAGGACTGCGTCGCCGGCGATGGTGCGGGCCTTCAGCAATGCCTGGAACTCCCAGCTCTCCGCCCAGCGCGCGTAGTACGTCTGGTGGGAGGCCAGGGTCCGGACCAGCGGCCCGGATTTACCCTCCGGCCGAAGGTTCGCATCCACCTCCCAGAGCCCGGGTTCCCGGGCAACGGATGAGATGGCCCGGGAGATTCCGCTGGCCAGGGCAGTGCCGATGGTGGCAGCAGCAGCGTCGTCCAGGCCACCGGACTCCACCACGTAGATGACGTCGACGTCGGAAATGTAGTTCAGCTCGCGGGCTCCGCATTTGCCCATGCCAATGACTGCCAGGCCCACGCCGGCCACATCGGAGGCACTGAACTGGTTGGCAGCTTCAGCACGCGAGACGGCGAGGGCGGCCTCGATGGCGGCGCCGGCAAGGTCGGCGAGCTCCCCGCCCACGGACGGCATGAAGTCCAGGGGGTCGGCGGCGCACAGGTCCTTGACCGCCAGGTCCACGATGCCCCTGCGGTAGGCCGTCCGAAGGGCCGCGTAGGCGTCGGTTCCGGTGACGGCTGCGACCGGCCGGGCGGCACGGGGATCGGCCCCCACGGATTGCAGCAGCGAAGCACGCAGCTCCTGCGGATCAGCCGGCAGCGGCTCAGGACTGGGGCGCACCTCGAAGGCAGCGAGGTGTTCCGGGTGGCGGATGAGGAACTCCCCCAGCGCCTCGGATGCTCCCAGGACCCGGTACAGCGGTTCGCTGGTTTCGGGGTCAGCCGCGGCCAGCTCCCGCAGGGCCGGGTGCTTCTCGATCAGGCGGACCAGGGACTGCAGGGCAGTGTCCGGGCTTGCCGCCATCTGGAGCCCCGCAAAGAGCCTGTCTTCGTCCAGTCCTTCGAGCTCGCGGGCAGCGAGGAACCGCTCGCCCTTTTCGAGGTCGCTGAAGCCGGCGGAAATCAGGCGCCGTGCGAGGCTCACCACCGCTCCCTAGAGAATGCCCAGGTTGCGCTGCAGCTCGTAGGGCGTGACCTGGAGCCGGTAGTCCTGCCATTCGGCCCGCTTGTTGCGCAGGAAGTACTCGAAGACCTGCTCGCCCAGGATCTGGGGCATAAGTTCGGAGTCCTCCATGGAGCGGATGGCATCATGCAGGCTTGCCGGCAGCGGGTCGTGGCCCATGGCGCGGCGCTCGGCCGAGCTCAGCGACCAGACGTCGTCCTCTGCAGCGGCCGGAAGGTCGTAGCCTTCCTCGATGCCCTTGAGCCCGGCGCCCAGCAGCACGGCATAGGCCAGGTACGGGTTGGCTGCCGAGTCGATGCCGCGGTACTCGATCCGCGCCGACTGGCCCTTGCCCGGCTTGTACAGCGGGACGCGGACCAGCGCGGAACGGTTGTTGTGTCCCCAGCTCAGGTAGCTGGGAGCCTCGCCGCCGCCCCAGAGGCGCTTGTAGGAGTTCACGAACTGGTTGGTGACGGCCGTGAACTCGGGCGCGTGCTTGAGGATGCCGGCAATGAACTGGCGGGCGGTCTTGGACAGCTGGAATTCCGCGCCGGCCTCATAGAAGGCGTTGGTGTCGCCCTCGAACAGGGAGAAGTGGGTGTGCATGCCCGAGCCAGGGTGTGACGTGAAGGGCTTGGGCATAAAGGTGGCGTACGTGCCCTGCTGCAGCGCCACTTCCTTGATGATGGTGCGGAACGTCATGATGTTGTCCGCCGTCTGCAAGGCGTCGGCGTAACGGAGATCGATCTCGTTCTGGCCGGGTCCGCCCTCGTGGTGGCTGAACTCCACCGAGATTCCCACCGATTCCAGCATGGTCACGGCGGTCCGGCGGAAATCCTGCGCAACGCCGCCGGGGACATGGTCAAAGTAGCCGCCCTCATCAACGGGCACCGGTGCGCCGTCGGGTCCCGGCTCCTGGGACTTGAGCAGGTAGAACTCGATCTCAGGGTGCGTGTAGCAGGTGAAGCCCATGTCCGCGGCCTTGGCGAGAGTGCGCTTCAGGACGTTGCGCGGATCCGCAGCGGAGGGCTCGCCGTCCGGTGTAAGGATGTCGCAGAACATGCGTGAGGTCTGCTCAGTTTCGCCGCGCCACGGCAGGATCTGAAAGGTGGACGGGTCCGGCTGCGCCAGCATGTCGGACTCGAAGACGCGGGCAAGCCCTTCAATGGCTGAGCCGTCGAAGCCGAGGCCTTCCTCGAAGGCGCCCTCAACCTCGGCGGGCGCCAGGGCCACGGACTTGAGTGAACCCACGACGTCGGTGAACCACAGGCGCACGAAACGTACGTCGCGCTCTTCGATTGTGCGCAGGACAAACTCTTGCTGGCGGTCCATGATGGCCTCTTCTGTCGGTCAACGTCCATGCCCCGGTCCGCAGAGGAGGAAGCCGGAAAGCAGTTCACCAACACTGTACTAAGCAATTGGCGCCAGTGCTTGAGCCTGCGGGCCCCGTAACACAGCGTTAACACGTGGGCAGAGCCAAGGGCACCGGCCGCAGGGCCCGCACAGAGCCCGCCGCACCCGTAACTGTATGACGCGAATCACCCGAACGGGAGCCGCCGGCGCTGGTAAGGACTGCAGGTGCGGCACTACGCTCATGCCATGGCCACAAGCAACAGCTCCGACTCCAGCGTGCCCGCCGACGTTCCCGCCCCCTATGGCAGCGGACCTGCCCAGGGCGGCACGGCGGCTATTGCCCGGAAGCCGGCGAAGGTCCGGATCCACCACCTGCAGCAGGCCAAGGATGACGGCACGAAGTTCGCCATGCTGACTGCCTACGAGCAGTACACGGCGGAAATTTTCGACGCCGCCGGCATCGAGGTGCTCCTGGTGGGAGACTCCGCGTCCAACAATGTCTTCGGCAACGAAACCAGCCTTCCCGTCACCGTGGACGAACTGCTTCCCCTCTGCCGGGCTGTGGCACGTTCCGCCAAACGCGCGCTTGTGGTGGCCGACCTGCCGTTCGGCAGCTACGAGGTTTCGCCGGAGCAGGCGGTCGCTGCAGGTGTCAGGTTCCTGAAGGAGGGCCTCGCGCATGCCGTAAAGATTGAGGGCGGTAAATACTACGCGCCCACCGTCCGGGCCATGGTGCAGGCCGGGATTCCCGTGATGGCCCACATCGGCTTCACGCCGCAGAGCGAGCACGCGCTGGGCGGGTACCGGGTCCAGGGCCGCGGCGGCGACGCCCAAAGGTTGATAGACGACGCCGTCGCGCTGGCCGAGGCGGGCGCCTTCAGCGTGCTGATGGAAATGGTCCCCGCGGAGACTGCCGCCGCAGTGGACGCTGCCGTCAGCGTTCCCACCGTCGGCATCGGCGCCGGCAAGGAAACCACCGGCCAGGTGCTTGTGTGGCAGGACATGGCCGGCCTCAGGGGCGGCAGGATGGCCAAATTCGTCAAACAATATGCGGACCTGCGCACCACGCTCCTTGACGCCGCCGCCGCCTACGGCGAGGACGTCCGGTCCGGCCAGTTCCCCGGCCCGGAACACACCTTCTAAAAACCCGGCACTTGCGAAAGGCGGGCCGGCGTTAAGCCGGCCTGCCCGGCAAAGGTGTCAGTCGTCGTCGTCCTGCTTGTCCCACGCCTCATTGCGCGCGCGGACCTTTTCCAGTGCGTGCTCGGCTTCTTCCCTCGTTTGGTAGGGACCGATCAGCTGGCTCCAGTCCGACAGCCGGTCCTCCTCCACCTCGTGGGTCTTGATGTTGTACCAGTACTCGGTCATCGCTGTTCCCCGTTCTGCCGGCAGGAAGCTGCGGCGTGATGCGCGTAACTTAAATTCTTACGCGGCACGGACCCGCCTCCCGGTTGTTAGGCCTTCTGTGGTGCCTTATATGATCAATCTATGCCTTCCCTTGCCTCGACTGCACCCATCGGCACCCTCACCCCGGGAACCGTGAGCCCGCAGCGTCCAGTACCGGCGTCCATCCCCCGCCCGGAGTACGTCGGCAAACCGGCACCGGCCAAATTCACCGGTTCGGAGGTCAAGTCCGCCGAGACGATCGAGAAGATCCGCGTGGCCGCCAAAATCGCCGCGCAGGCCATCGTTGAGGTCGGCAAGCATATCGAGCCCGGCGTCACCACGGACCAGCTGGACAAGATAGGC
The DNA here is from genome assembly GCF_057656635.1 of Arthrobacter sp. Soil_C_49. Lineage (NCBI taxonomy): Bacteria > Bacillati > Actinomycetota > Actinomycetes > Micrococcales > Micrococcaceae > Arthrobacter > Arthrobacter sp. Soil_C_49. Next base: position 84,198 of record NZ_JBDGJZ010000001.1, on the reverse strand, counting down.
CACGAATTCCTCCTCGACCACCACGCGTACCCCTCCACGCTCGGCTACCGCGGATTTCCCAAGTCCTTGTGCTCGTCGCTGAACGAAGTCATTTGCCACGGGATACCGGACAACACCGTGGTCCGCGACGGCGACATCATCAATATCGACATCACGGCGTACATCGGCGGTGTCCACGGCGACACCAACTACACCTTCCTCGTGGGCGATGTCGACGAGGAATCCCGGCTCCTGGTGGAACGGACGCAGGAATCCCTGAACCGGGCCATCAAGGCGGTCGCCCCCGGCCGCGAGATCAACGTGATCGGCCGTGCCATCCAGTCCTACGCCAAAAGGTTCGGCTACGGCGTGGTCCGGGACTTCACCGGCCACGGCGTGGGCGAAGCGTTCCATACCGGGCTGATCATCCCGCACTACGACGCCGCACCCGCGTACAACACCGTCATCGAGACCGGCATGGTGTTCACCATCGAACCGATGCTCACGCTGGGAACCGTGGAGTGGGACATGTGGGCCGATGACTGGACAGTGGTCACCAAGGACCGAAAGCGCACCGCGCAGTTTGAACACACCCTGCTGGTCACAGATACGGGCGCGGAGATCCTCACGCTGCCCTGACCGGCCCGCCACCGGCATCGCCCACGATCAAGTGCCGCCGCCGGTGACAAGAACCACCGCTGCTGAACAGCAGCCACCGCAGACTTAGCAACAACCGGGCCGGCTGCCCGCCGCCCCTCCCCTGCCCGCCCCTGCCACGAACGGAAACCCATTGGCCAAGAAGGACGAGAAGTCGCACAAGAACGCCCCGCTGATCGGCATCGACATCGGAGGCACGGGAATCAAGGGCGGCATCGTCGACCTGAAGAAGGGCAAGCTCCTGGGTGAACGGTTCCGCGTACCCACCCCGCAGCCGGCCACTCCCGAGTCGGTTGCAGAGGCAGTGGCGCTGGTGGTTTCCGAGCTCTCCGCCCGCCCCGAGGCCCCCGCCGCCGGCTCTCCGGTGGGCGTAACGTTCCCCGGCATCATCCAGCACGGCGTAGTCCATTCCGCGGCCAACGTGGACAAGAGCTGGCTCAACACGGACATCGACGCCCTCCTGACCGCCCGCCTGGGCCGTCCCGTTGAGGTCATCAACGACGCCGACGCCGCCGGGCTCGCCGAAGCGCGGTACGGCGCCGGTGCCGGGGTCGCCGGCACAGTCCTGGTGATCACGCTGGGCACCGGCATCGGCTCTGCCTTCATCTTCGACGGCAAGCTGGTGCCGAACGCCGAGCTGGGCCACCTGGAGATCGACGGCCACGACGCCGAGACCAAGGCCTCCGCCGTGGCCCGTGAACGCGACGGCCTGTCCTGGGACGAATACAGCATCCTGCTGCAGCGCTACTTCTCCCACGTCGAGTTCCTGTTCTCCCCCGAACTGTTCATTGTGGGCGGGGGCATCTCCAAGCGCGCGGACGAATACCTGCCCAACCTCAAGCTCAGCACACCCATCGTTCCGGCGGTCCTGCGCAACGAGGCCGGCATCGTGGGCGCCGCCATCGAAATCGCGCTGAAGCACAAGCTCGCCAAGTAGAAGGCACCCCCTGGATGCAGCAAGGCCCCTTCCGTTCGGAAGGGGCCTTGCTGCATGCAAAGTGATGCCGGTGGTGGCTGCGGCTTCCCCTCCACTGCCACCACCGGAGATGAGGGCGAGCCCTAGAGCGGGCTCTTTTCGGTGGTTTGGGCACCCTTCGCGGCGGTGCCCTTGGCGTCGTGTTCGGCTTCCTGGCGGAGCAGGGCGATGGCCGTTTCAAAGTCTTCGAGGGATTCAAAAGCCTGGTACACGCTGGCAAACCGGAGATAGGCCACTTTGTCCAGCTTCTGCAGCGGCCCGAGGATCACGAGGCCGACCTCGTGCGCGTCGATTTCGGCCGCACCTGAGGAGCGGATCTGCTCCTCGACTTCCTGTGCGAGCAACGCGAGGTCGTCTTCGCTCACAGGCCGCCCCTGGCATGCCTTGCGGACGCCGTTAATAACCTTGCTGCGGCTGAAGGGCTCCCCGACGCCGGACCGCTTGATCACGGACAGGCTGGTGGTTTCCACCGTGGTGAACCTGCGCCCGCATTCGGGGCACTGGCGGCGGCGGCGGATGGCCGAGCCATCGTCAGCCATGCGGCTGTCCACCACCCGGGAATCGGGGTTGCGGCAGAACGGACAGTACATGGCGTCCCTTCTTTCGCTTGGTGGCAGCTTGAGCGGTGCTCAAGGGCACAGAGGACCTTGCAGCGCCTTCAATTCTATGTCCCGGCATGGGGTAATAACAAGCGTGTAACTACTACATCTTGTGGTGGCCACTACTACATGGCGTTAGTTTGCGCCGGCAGTCCCGGGGAAGCGGGCCGTCACAGCTTCCCCGTGCGCGGGCAGGTCTTCGGCACCGGACAGGCTGACGATGTGTCCGCTGACCTCTGCGAGGGCTTCCCGGCTGTAGTTCACCACCTGGATGGCGCGCAGGAAGGTGGTGACGTTCAGGCCGGAGGAAAAGGCGGCCGTACCGCTGGTGGGCAACACATGGTTGGAACCTGCACAATAGTCCCCCAGCGATACCGGGCTGTAGTCACCCACGAAGATGGCGCCGGCATTGCGGATCCTCGCCGCCACGGCGGCGGCATCCCGGGTCATGATCTCCAGGTGTTCGGCGGCGTACGCGTCACAGGCTGCGATGCCCTGTTCCAGGCCGTCCACCAGGACAACGCCTGACTGGGGACCGGAGAGGGCTTCGCGGACCCGGGCCGAGTGTTTGGTGGCGGAGGCCTGCACGTCAAGCTCTGCGCGGACGGCTGCGGCGAGGTCCTCCGAATCGGTGATGAGCACCGATGCTGCCTTGGGGTCGTGCTCCGCCTGGCTGATCAGGTCCGCTGCCACCAGTGAGGGCCGGGCACTGGAGTCCGCCAGGATGGCGATCTCCGTGGTCCCGGCCTCGGAGTCGATTCCCACCACGCCCTTCACCAGGCGCTTGGCCGTAGCCACGAAGATGTTGCCGGGGCCGGTCACCACGTCCACCGGCTCCAGCGCAGGGCCGGACTCGGTGGCCGGCACCCCATAGGCAAACGCTGCGATCGCCTGTGCTCCGCCGATGGCGTACACCTCGGTGATGCCCAGCAGGGCTGCGGCGGCAAGGATGGTGGGGTGCGGAAGTCCGCCGAACTCCTTCTGCGGCGGCGAGGCCAGGGCGATGGACTCCACCCCGGCGGCGAGGGCCGGCACCACGTTCATGATCACTGACGAGGGGTAGACGGCCAGGCCGCCGGGAACGTAGAGGCCCACCCGGGCCACCGGCACCCAGTTCTGGCTGACCAGGGCGCCGTCGCCCAGTTCGACGTCAACGTTCCGGGGACGCTGGCCGTCGGCAAACCGGCGTGCCCGGCTGATGGATTCTTCCAGCGCCCGCCGCACGGCCGGGTCCAGCTGCTCAAGGGCGGTGGAGAGAGCCTCCTGCGGAACCAGCGGGTGGTCCTGTTCCACGCCGTCGAAACGGCGGGCAAACCCGGCCAGGGCCTCGAAGCCCCGCTGGCGCACCGCTGCAATGATGTCAAGGACCTTCTCCTCGGCGTCGGCCACTGTCTGGCCCTGGGCGCGCGGCACGGCGGCCCGAAGCCCCGCAAGGGTCAGGTTCCGGCCCCGGAGGTCAACGGTGCGGAAGCTCAGGGCGGCGGCAGGGGTAGCGGGAAACTCCGAAGAAATGGTCACCGCATCATTTTACGGGGCCAACCGCGGGGTGCCGTGCCTCCTCCGTGCCGCCGACGTCCTTCCTGCCCAGGAGGTGCATCAGCTCCAGCACAAACACGGACACGGCTGTGGCGGCAGGCCACAGCAGCAGCACCGGCCAAGCGCGCAGCGAAAAAGCGATGCTGGCGTTTGCGGTGGCATCGACGGCCGGGCCGAACAGCCGGGCTGACAACACCCCGGTCTGCCAGGCCAGGACCGCGCCGCACAGACCGCCGGCAAGGCCCATCAGGAGGTCCGCCTGCGGATCCTGGCGCTTTTTGTCGCCCAGGAACACTGCCAGCAGGCATCCTGCGAAGACCAGGAGCCCGGCCAGCGTGAGGTCCCTTGGAAACCACACTTGCGGGTGGGCGCCGTCGCCAAGGACCGGATTCCGGGTGATCAGGTTGAGGCCGCCCGGCGCCAGCAGCCACCAGAGAATCCCTGCCGGCACGCCAGCCACTGCCGGCAGCACGAGCAGGGCCCAGGGCAGCCGCGGACGAGCGCGTCCGGTCCGTTGTGTCATGCAACAAACCTTAACAGTTGTTCCGGCGGCTTAACTCCCGGACGCAGGGCTTGAAGGAGATTCCCCGCCTTCCCGGCAGGCCCATAGAGTGGAAGGAGAGAACACAGCCACACACCATCAGGAGTTCGACGTGACCGACAACGAGGCGCCCTTCGAACGGACGTTCAAGGAAATGTTCCGGCGCCATGCGGCCGGCGTCGCCATCATCACGGTCAACTACCAGGACCGGCCGTTCGGCTTCACCGCCACGTCCGTCGCATCCTTGTCCGCAAAGCCGCCGCGCTTCACCTTCAACATGGCCCGCAGCTCCGGGTCCTGGCCGGCCGTGGCCAACACCACCCACATCGGGGTCCACATGCTCGGCCTCGAAAACCAGGCGCTGGCCGACAAATTTGCCCGCGGCACCAACCGCTTTGAGGGCGACCACTGGGAAATTGGGCCGCACGGCGTTCCGGTGCTGAAGGACGTGGCCGGATGGCTGATCGGCGAGGTGCAGATGCGCCTCTCGTTCGAGAACAATGCCGTGGTGGTGGTCCAGGTGGTTGACGGCCAGGTGGGCGGCGAGGGATCCCCCCTGCTGTACCACGGCGGCGCGTACGGCCAGCCGGTCCCCCTGGACTACGAAATTTAGTTCCGCCCACGCGGCGGCCGACGGCGCAGGTGCTGCCCGCCGTCGGCCGTTCCTTTGTCAGGCGTCCAGGCAGGCGGGTCCCAGCAGGACCTTCAGGTCACCGAACAACGACGGGCTCGGGTTCACCCGGAGGTGGACGGGCAGGCCCATGATCTCCGTGCGGGTATCACCCTGCAGGTGCAGCCGCACCTCCGAATTGCCGCGGTGGGTCCGGAGCACGTCACCCAGTTCCGTGACTACGGCTTCGGTGGCCTTGTGCGTGGGCATGGTGATCACCAAGGGTCCGCCCAGGCCTTCGCTCAGGTCCGGAACGGAAAGTTCCATGCAGTTCAGGGTGATGGCGCCGTCGTCGCGCTTCTGCAGGCGCCCCTTGACCACCACGATCAGGTCCTCGGCCAATACTGAGGCGATGGGTCCGTAGACCTGGCCGAAGAACATCACTTCCATCGAGCCGCCCAGGTCCTCCACCTCTGCCCGGGCGTAGGCGTTTCCGCTGGCCTTCGCGATGCGCCGGCTCAGGGACGTGATCATGCCTGCGATGGTGATGATGGCGCCGTCCTGCGGCCCGTCCTCCCCCAGGACGGACGTGATGCTCATTTCGGCGTGCTGGCTCAACACCCCTTCGAGGCCCTGCAGCGGGTGGTCCGAGACGTACAGGCCCAGCATGTCGCGCTCGAAGGAGAGTTTGTCCTTCTTCTCCCACTCCGGCAGGTCCGGAATTTCGATGCTCAGCGACGACTCGGACTCCGCTTCCTCAAAACCGGCGAAGAGGTCGAACTGCCCGATCGCTTCGTTCCGTTTGAGCGTAATGACCGAGTCGATGGCTTCTTCGTGGATCATCGCCAGGGCACGGCGGTGGTGGCCCAGGGAATCGAAGGCGCCGGACTTGATCAGCGACTCGATGGTGCGCTTGTTGCAGACCACTGCCGGGACCTTCATCAAGTAGTCCTTGAAGGAGGTGAAGGCGCCCTCACTCTCCCGGGCCGCCACCATCGCTTCCACCGCGTTGACGCCGACGTTGCGGATGGCGCCCATGCCGAAGCGGATGTCGTTGCCCACCGGGGTGAAGTTCAGGGCGGACTCATTGACGTCCGGCGGGAGCACGGTGATGCCCATGCGCCGGCATTCGTTCAAGTAGATCGCGGACTTGTCCTTGTCGTCGCCCACGGACGTGAGCAGCGCAGCCATGTACTCGGGCGCATAGTGGGCCTTGAGGTATGCGGTCCAGTAGGAGATCACGCCGTAGGCTGCCGAGTGGGCCTTGTTGAAGGCGTAGTCGGAGAAGGGCAGCAGGATGTCCCACAGGGTCTTCACGGCCTCCATGGAGTAGCCGTTGTCCTGCATGCCCTGGGAGAAGCCGGCGAACTGCTTGTCCAGCTCGGATTTCTTCTTTTTGCCCATGGCGCGGCGGAGGATGTCTGCCTGGCCCAGCGAGTACCCGGCCAGCTTCTGCGCCACGGCCATGACCTGTTCCTGGTACACGATCAGGCCGTAGGTTCCGCCGAGGATCTCCTTGAGGGGTTCCTCCAGTTCCGGGTGGATGGGGATGACTTCCTGGATCCCGTTTTTCCGCAGCGCGTAGTCCGTGTGCGCGTTAGCGCCCATCGGGCCCGGCCGGTAGAGGGCCAGCACAGCCGAGATGTCCTCGAAGTTGTCAGGCTTCATCAGCTTGAGCAGGGACCGCATCGGTCCGCCGTCGAGCTGGAAGACGCCCAGGGTGTCGCCGCGTGCCAGCAGCTCGTAGGATGGCGCGTCGTCGAGCTCGAGGTTTTCAAGGTCGAGGTCGATCCCGCGGTTCATCTTGATGTTCTCGAGGGCATCGGAAATGATCGTCAGGTTCCGCAGGCCCAGGAAGTCCATCTTGATCAGGCCAAGGCCCTCGGACGTCGGGTAGTCGAACTGCGTGATGACCTGGCCGTCCTGGAAACGGCGCATGATCGGGATGACGTCGATAATCGGATCCGAGGACATGATCACGCCGGCCGCGTGAACGCCCCACTGGCGTTTCAGCCCCTCAATGCCAAGTGCAGTCTCAAACACCTTGGCGGCTTCCGGGTCGGTGCTGATCAGCTGCCGGAAGTCCCCGGCCTCGCTGTAGCGCTTCGCCTCCGGGTTCTGGATGTCGGCCAGCGGGATGTCCTTGGCCATCACCGCAGGCGGCAGCGCCTTGGTCAGCTGCTCACCCATGCTGAAGGGGTAGCCCAGCACGCGCGAGGAGTCTTTAAGCGCCTGTTTGGTCTTGATAGTGCCGTACGTGACAATCATCGCCACACGCTCGTCACCGTACTTGCGGGTCACGTAGTCGATGACCTCGGAACGGCGCCGGTCATCGAAGTCCACGTCGAAGTCAGGCATCGAGACGCGGTCCGGGTTGAGGAAGCGCTCGAAGATCAGGCCGTGGCGCAGCGGATCGAGGTCGGTGATGCGCATCGCGTAGGCCACCATGGAACCCGCACCCGAGCCACGGCCCGGGCCCACCCGGATCCCGTTGTTCTTGGCCCAGTTGATGAAGTCGGCAACCACCAGGAAGTAGCCCGGGAAGCCCATGGAGGTGATGACCCCGAGCTCGTAGTCAGCCTGCTTGCGGACCTCGTCCGGGATTCCGGCCGGATACCGGTACTGCAGCCCCTTATCCACTTCCTTCACCAGCCAGGAGGTCTCGTCCTCCCCCGGGGGGCACGGAAAGCGTGGCATGTAGTTGGCGTCCGTGTTAAAGGACACTTCGCAGCGCTCGGCGATGAGCAGCGTGTTGTCGCAGGCTTCCGGGTGGTCGCGGAACAGCTCGCGCATCTCCTGCGGCGACTTCAGGTAGTAGCCGCTGCCCGAGAACGCGAACCGGGAGCCGCCGTTGTCGTAAGTGGGTTCGAGGAGGGTCGAGCCGGACTGGATGGCCAGGAGGGCCTCGTGGGCCTTGGCGTCGTGCTCGTGCGTGTAGTGGAGGTCGTTGGTGGCGACGAGGGGAAGGTTCAGTTCCTTCGCCAGCCGCAGCAGGTCACCGGTCACCCGCCGCTCGATGTCCAGGCCGTGGTCCATCAGCTCGCAGAAGTAGTTGTCTGCGCCGAAGATGTCGCGGAACTCGGCGGCAGCCTCCAACGCTTCGCGGTACTGGCCCAGGCGGAGGCGTGTCTGCACCTCACCGGACGGGCATCCGGTAGTGGCTATCAGGCCCTCGGAATACGTGTTGAGCAGTTCCCGGTCCAGTCGGGGCCACTTGCCGAAGACGGAGTCCAGCGATGCGATTGATGAGGCACGGAAGAGGTTCCGCATCCCCACGTTGTTGTAGCTGAGTAGGGTCATGTGGGTATACGAGCCGCCGCCGGAGACGTCGTCCTTGCGCTGGGACTCCTCGCCCCAGCGCACGCGCCCCTTGTCGGTGCGGGCGGTACCCGGTGTTACATACGCTTCGACGCCGATGATGGGCTTGATGCCCTTGTCCGTGGCCTTCCGCCAGAAATCGAACGCGCCGAAAAGGTAACCGTGGTCCGTGGTGGCAAGTGCCGGCATGCCCAGGCGTTCGGTTTCATCGAACAGCTCACCCAGGCGGGCCGCTCCATCCAGCATGGAGTACTCGGTGTGGGTGTGCAGGTGGACGAACGAATCATTGCTGGAAGTCACCGCACTATTCTAATCGCTGGGCCGGACGGGGTCCGTCAGGCCCGCCCCGACTCCAGCACTTCCAGGGCAAACGCCAGGTCCTGCGGGTAGTCGCTGACAACACGCACGGACTCCCCCGTGACCGGGTGCTCAAAGCCGAGTTCCCGGGCGTGCAGCCACTGGCGGGTCAGCCCTAACGTGGCGGCGAGCCGGGGATCGGCACCATAGGTGAGGTCGCCGGCGCAGGGGTGGCGCAGCGCGGAGAAGTGCACCCGGATCTGGTGCGTGCGGCCGGTCTCCAGGTGGACTTCCACCAGGCTCGCTTTGCCGAAGGCTTCCACCACTTCGTAGTGCGTGACGGACGGCCGCCCGTCCTCAATGACGGCGAACCGCCAGTCGTGCCCGGGGTGCCGGCCGATGGGAGCGTCAATGGTGCCCACCAGCGGATCGGGCAGGCCCTGCACCACCGCGTGGTAGACCTTGTCAACGGTGCGCTCCTTGAAAGCCCGCTTCAGGGCTGTGTAGGCGCGCTCCGACTTGGCCACCACCATCGCGCCCGACGTTCCGACGTCGAGCCGGTGGACAATGCCGGCACGCTCCGGCGCACCTGACGTGGAAATCCGGTATCCGGCGCCCGCGAGGCCGCCCACAACAGTGGGCCCCACCCAGCCCGGCGAGGGATGCGCGGCAACACCCACGGGTTTATCGACCACAACGAAATCGTCGTCGTCCAGCAGGATCTTCAGACCTTCCACAACTTCCTCCACGACTTCCAGGGGGTCACGCCGTTCGGGCAGGCTCACCTGGAGGACATCCCCGGCCACGAGTTTGGCCGACTTGCCCAATGCTTTTCCTTTGCTGAGGACATGGCCCTCGGCGATCAGGGTTGCCGCGAGGGAACGCGAGATCCCCAGGAGCCCGGCTACCCCGGCATCCGCGCGGGACCCGCCGAACTGTTCAGCGACCACGACGCGCTCAAGCATCACCGGACTTTTCCTTCCGTGCCGTCAGCCGGGTTCCGTCCAGGGAGATGCCCCGCAGCGTCAGGATGCAGATGATCGCCACTGCCGAGACGACCGCCGAGTCGGCGATGTTGAAGATCGCGAAGTTCGGCAGCTGGATGAAGTCAACCACGTGTCCCATACCGAAGGACGGTTCCCGGAAGAGCCGGTCCGTCAGGTTGCCCAGCGCACCGCCCAGCAGCAGGCCCAGCGCCACGGACCACCATAGGGAGCCGAGCTTGCGGACCTGCAACAGGATGGCGACAGCCACGGCGGCCATGATGATGGAGAACACCCAGGTGACGTTTTCCCCGATGGAAAACGCCGCCCCCGAGTTCCTGATGAAGTACCAGTGCAGTACAGGCGGCAGTACGGGAATCCGCTCCCCTTCCACCATGGCGGACGTGACCCAGAGCTTTGTCAGCTGGTCCAGCACGTAAGCAAACACTGCGAACCCGGCAAAGAGGGACAGCAGCACGGCGCGGCGGGGGCGCGGGGAGGGCGGGACGGGGCGCGCGGCGTCGGCGGCAAGTTCGTCAGTCATGATGCTTTCATTCGTAAAACCGGTGTCAATGCCAAAAGCCGGTGGCCGAGGAATCCTCAGCCACCGGCTTTCAGAATACGTGCTTTGACAGACTAGTTGGCTTCGCTGACTTCCGGCGTAGCCACAGAACCGCGGGCGTCGAGGTCGCGCAGCTGGCCCTCGATGTAGGCCTTAAGGCGTGAACGGTAGTCGCGCTCGAAGCCGCGCAGCTGCTCCACCTTGCGCTCGAGCACAGAACGCTGCTGCTCCAGGGCACCGAGGATCTTGCGGGACTTCTCCTGAGCGTCGTTCACCAGACTGCTGGCCTCGATCTGCGCCTCGGCGATGATCTTGTCCTTCTGAGCCTGGCCGTCTGCGACGTGGCGGTCGTGCATCTGCTGGGCCATGGCGAGCAGGCCGGCAGCGGACTCGGCTGAGGCGGTGGCGGCCGGGGCGGCGGCAACAGGAGCGGCAGCTGCCGGAGCAGCCTGCTGGACGTCCTTCTTCTTCCGCTCTTCGGCGGCCTTGGCTTCTGCTTCGGCCTTCTCGCGGGCTTCGTCCTTGTCGGACTTGACGGGCGCGGGGACCTTTTCCACCACGGGCGCGGCAACGGTACTGGCCGGCACGCTGGAACCGGCTTCGGCGAGCTTCTTGCGAAGTTCGTCGTTTTCCTGGTTCAGGCGGCGGAGCTCGACGACGATCTCGTCCAGGAAGTCATCAACTTCGTCCTGGTCGTAGCCTTCGCGGAACTTGGTCGGCTGAAAGCGCTTGTTGACAACGTCTTCTGGCGTCAAAGCCATCTGGTCACCTCACTGGTCTGGTTAGTCAGTAGGCCTTCCGGCCGTCAAAACTACGGTACCTAAATTTGGTCTTGTTCCTCTAATTCAACACTGCGGTGTCAAACGCGAGTTTTTCTTCACATGGCATTCGCGGTTCCCTGCGGGTTCCGTCCCTGCCCTGCTGGTCTTTCCGGTAAATCAGGCGAGGCCCCTGGTGATCCCCATGGCAATGCTGACGCCGATGAACAGGACCAGGAAGCCCAGGTCGAGCGAGATGCCGCCCAGGCGCAGCGGCGGAATCAGCCGCCGCAGTCCGTTCAGCGGCGGATCGGTGATCGAGTACACGGCGTGGGCAACCACCAGGGCTGCTCCCCGGGGGCGCCATTCCCGGGCAAACATTTGGACCCAGTCAAAAACCAGGCGAATGATCAAGGCGACAAAGAACAGCAAAAGCGCGAGATAGACAAGCCCGAAAACAATTCCCATGACTTACTTCATATCTCCATGTCCCTTGTGGATACCGCGGTGTCCTGCGGATGTGTCTTGTCTATTTCAGCACAGATGCCAGGCAGGTGTGTCCCTGCCTGGCATCTGCTTCAGCTTGCTGCTCAGCTTTGGTTGAAGAAGCTGGCAGTGGTCTCGCTTGCCTTTTTGTCGTCACCGATGACTTCTACGTACGACGGTGAGAGCAGGAAGACCTTGTTGGTCACGCGCTCAATGCTGCCGCGGAGGCCAAAAACCAGGCCGGCGGAGAAGTCCACCAGGCGCTTGGCGTCAGCCTCGCCCATGTCCGTTACGTTCATGATGACGGGGATGCCGTCGCGGAAGCTTTCGCCGATGAGTTTGGCATCGTTGTAGGAGCGCGGGTGGATCGTGGTGATCTGGCGGAGGCCGGTGGCCTCCTCGCGGCTCGATGCCGCGCGTTTGATTGGGGTCACTGGGGCGCGGTATTCCTCTTCAGGGGTGTAGGACGATTCGCGGCTGACCTCACGGACGGGTGCAGGCGCACGGCGCTCCTCGCGGTCAGCTTCCATCGTTTCGTCCTCATCCTTACGTGTGGTCTGTTGCTCGGACTCGTAGTGTTCATCGCCGTCGGCGAGCCCAAGATAGATCATTGTCTTGCGCAGAGCGCCGGCCATGGTCGACTCCTAATCGTGTCCGTAAGCGGGCCGCCCAATGGCTTGACAGCACTGGAGTCCCCCGCCCATCACTTCCAATAGCACCGACGCTACCCCACGGGGGGACGCGATCCGAGAATATCGGAGCCGATTCTCAGGTGTGTCGCTCCGAAGGCGATGGCGGCTTCCAGGTCCTGGCTCATACCGGCGGAAATGGCGGTGGCGGCGGGATGCTCCGCGACCAGCCGGGCTGAAACTCCGGCGAGTTTTTCGAAGGCGGCCTCGGGCGGAGCGCCCAGTGGCGCTACCGCCATTACCCCGGCGAGGTCCAGGCCGGTGGAGGTTGCTATCCGTTCGGCAAGCGGCAGCACGTCTTCCGGCATGGCGCCGCCCCGGTGCGCTCCGGCGTCGTCCTCCAGGCTGACCTGGATAAAGCAGCGCAACGGAGCCCGCCCGGTGTTGCCGCGCTCGGCCTCCGCGGCCCTCGCCAGGGCATCCACGAGCTGGGGGCGGTCAACGGAGTGCACAGCGGCGGCGTAGCGGAGCACCGATTTGGCTTTTTTGCTCTGCAGCTGGCCCACGAAGTGCCAGGTAAGGCCGTACTCCGCCAGTTCAAGCGCCTTCGCCGACGCCTCCTGGTCGCGGTTCTCCCCCACATCAGTGACACCCAGCGCGGAGAGGCGTTTGATGTCCTCGGCCGGGTGGAACTTGGTCACGACTATCAGGGTGGGCAGGTCGTCCTGGCGGCCGGCGGCACCTGCCGCCGTGGCGATGCGCTGGTGAACTGCGGCGAGTCGTGTTCCGAGTTCACGTGTCCGTGCGTCGCTGCCTGCGGGGGCCTCAGTCATGGCACCACACCAGGCCTGCGAAGCGGCCCGTGTGCTTGTTCCTGCGGTACGAGAACAGGGACGGCGTTTCCAGGGTGCAGGGGCCGCTGTATTCAACAGTGACCCCCGCCTGTTCCAGCTGGCTGCGGGCGCCTGCCGGCAGGTCCAGCCCCGGAGTTCCCCATATGGTGGTGCTCCGTGAAGCCGGAACGGCGGCGGTCACCTCAGCCTGCAGCGCGGCCGGCACTTCGTAGCAGTTGCCGCAGATGGATGGACCCAGCCAGGCGCGGATCCCGCCGGCACCCAGGGACTTCATCCTGTCCACGGCCGCCGGAAGAACCCCGTTGGCAATCCCGGGACGGCCGGCATGCACAGCCGCCACAACAGGTCCCTCCGGAGCATCGCCGGCGAGCAGCACGGGGATGCAGTCCGCGACCATGACGGCGAGCGGGACCCCGCGGGAGACCATGGCATCGGCTTCCGGCGCGGCGGTGCCCTGGTCCATGACCGCCACGGCATTGCCGTGCACCTGGTTCATGAACCGGAGCCCCTCCGGCGCGACGCCGATGGCCCGTTCCAGGTCCCTGCGGCGCCGGCCCACCTCGTCGGGATCGTCCCCCACGTGCAGTGCCAGGTTTCCGGCGTCGGCGTCAGTAAAAGCGACGGAGAGGCCGGGCCGGATCTCGGCGCGCCAGTGGAACAAGCCGGGTCCTACTTCAGGAAGTCGGGGACATCCAGGTCATCCGAGTGGCTGCCGGTGAGGTCCGGCTCCACTACGGAGGGGAGGTCGACGTCGAAGCCTGAGTCAGCCGGGACAGCGGAGGGCCGCTGCTGGCCCCAGTTGCTGAGCCCTGCGGCGCCGACACCGGCGTGGATGGGCTGGACGCTGGCCTGGTGGCTGCCGGCGGAGGGTGCCTGGGCAGGCGCCGGAGCAGTCGCAGGTGCGGCCGGCCGCTGAGGAGCGGCCTGGGGCTGGGACTGGTCCATTGAGGGCGAGGTGGCCTTGACGTCGTCGAAGCCGGCCGCGATGACGGTCACGCGGGCTTCGTCGCCCAGGGCGTCGTCGATGACGGCACCGAAGATGATGTTCGCCTCCGGGTGCGCCACCTCCTGGACCAGGCGCGCAGCTTCGTTGATCTCGAACAGGCCAAGGTCCGAACCGCCCTGGATGGACAGCAGTACGCCGTGCGCGCCGTCAATGGAGGCTTCCAGCAGCGGCGAGGCGATGGCAAGCTCGGCGGCCTTGACGGCGCGGTCTTCGCCGCGGGCGGAGCCGATGCCCATCAGGGCCGAACCCGCACCCTGCATCACTGACTTGACGTCGGCGAAGTCGAGGTTGATCAGGCCGGGGGTGGTGATGAGGTCGGTAATGCCCTGGACGCCGGAGAGCAGCACCTGGTCGGCGGAGCGGAAGGCATCGAGCACCGAGACGTTGCGGTCGCTGATGGAGAGGAGGCGGTCGTTGGGGATCACGATCAGGGTGTCCACTTCGTCCCGCAGGGCATCGATGCCTGCTTCAGCCGAACCGGCACGGCGGCGGCCCTCGAAGGTGAACGGGCGGGTGACCACGCCAATGGTCAGGGCACCCAGGGACCGGGCAATGCGGGCGACGACGGGAGCGCCGCCGGTGCCGGTGCCGCCACCTTCACCGGCTGTGACGAACACCATGTCGGCCCCGCGCAGGACTTCCTCGATCTCGTCTGCGTGGTCTTCGGCAGCCTGCTTGCCCACTTCGGGGTTCGCGCCGGCGCCGAGGCCGCGGGTCAGCTCGCGTCCCACGTCAAGCTTGACGTCGGCGTCGCTCATCAGCAGGGCCTGGGCGTCGGTGTTGATGGCGATAAATTCAACACCTCGGAGGCCGACCTCGATCATACGGTTGACTGCGTTCACGCCACCGCCGCCGATGCCGACGACTTTGATGACGGCCAAGTAATTCTGCGGAGCTGCCACGTTACGTGTCCCTTGTTCGTGTCTTATTGCTAAATCTGATGAAGAGCTTAATGCCTGCAACCTTAACCTTCGAGTTGAAGGTTATAGTTATGTCAAGTAACTCATGTCTGTGACGGTATTTCCTCTGGTTCACACATTCAATAACCGGCTCCGCGTGTCGGATTAATACCGGAAAGAAAGCGTGTCAGCGGGTCACAGGGTGCCGGGGCACACTGACGTCGTACACCTTGACCGGGTTTTTCGGATCCACCGGAGCCTTGAGCAGTGCGGCCAGCACCTTGGCTTTGAGTTCCTTCTCGCTGGCGTTGCCCCAGATGATGGTCTGGCCGTCAACAAGCTTGAGTTCCACCGCGTCCACCGACTGGGCGGAGGCATTGGAGAGCTTGGCCAGCACATCCGCCGGCAGGGCGCCCAGCACCTCTGCCGTTGCCCGGAAAAGATCCTTACCGATGGTACCGGCACCGCCGTCGATGACGGGCAACGACACCGACGCCGGATCAGCTGTCGACGCCAGCTGGATGCCTTCCACGTCAACCAGCTGGTACTGCTCCCCCTGCTTCACCAGTGCCACCGGCACTCGTTCGCGGACGGCAACGGCCAGGCCCGACGGCGGACGTGCCTCCGCGGACACTGACTTCACCTGCACCAGCGGCTCGAGCAGGCGCCCTACTTCCTCGTCGGTGACCTGCGGCAGCGGTTTGCCGCGCAGGGGTTCCAGCGCGGTTTCCACCTGGGCCGGCGTCAGCAGGTGCGTCCCGGACACCGAGATGGTCCGCACCGCAAGGGCTGGGGAAAAGACCGCAGCGGCAAGGAGCCCGGCCACCACGGCAACCACAATGGCGGCCGCCACCAGGACGTTCCTCTTCCGCCGCTTCCCCTTGGGTTCGGGGAAAGCGACAACGTTCCCGGCACTGCTTGAGGCCTGCGTGGTGCCGCCTGCATTTTCCTGGGCGGTCGCGCCTTTGCGGAGCGCTCCTCTTGTGGCCGCGTCCTTTTCGGGTCCGCCCTTACCCAGTCCGGCGAAGGGCGCTTTCCTGGCCTTGGGGGCCGGCTGTGGAACAGGCTCCGGCGCAGCCCGCGAAGCCGAGATGACGTCCTGGCTGCTGTCCGCATCCGGGCCCGACTGGCCTGGCCGGGTACCGGGATTGCCTGGCCGCCGGCTTGTGGACGTGTAGGTGGGGCGGCGCGGGCTAGGCACGCAGGGCCTCCACAATCTGCGGCCCGTACGCCGTTACGTCGCCGGCGCCGGCGGTGAGGATGATGTCACCCTCCCCCGCCGCACCGGCGAGTGACGCCACGGCTTCAGCGGCCGGAACCAGCCGCCCGCCGTCGTCCAGGTGATCCGCGATGAGCTGGCTGGTGACGCCGGGAATCGGATCTTCGCGTGCAGGGTAGATGTCCAGCACCCAGGCAGTATCGGCAAGGTTGAGGGCCTCGGCGAACTCCTTGGCGAATTCCCGGGTCCGGGAGAACAGGTGCGGCTGGAAGAGCACATGCACCTTGTTGCCGCCGGCCACCGACCGGGCCGCGGCAAGGGCCGCGCGGACTTCGGTGGGATGGTGGGCATAGTCGTCGAAGACCCGCACACCGCGCGCCTGGCCTTTGAGCTCGAAGCGCCGTGCTGCGCCGGAGAAGTGCGCAAGGGCCCCAGCCGCCACGGCAGGCTCCACGCCCAGCTCAAGTGCCACGGCAAAAGCGGCGGCCGCGTTCAGGGCGTTGTGCCGGCCCGGCACCTGCAGCTCAAGCGGGAACCGGCCGGCTTGGGTGGACACCGAAACGTCTCCCGGGCCGCCGTCGTGCAGCACCAGGTCCGCTTCGTTGCCCGTGCCGTAAAGGATCACGCGGGTGTTGCCGCGCTCCCTGGTGCGCCGCGCCAGGGCCAGGGCGCCGGCGTCGTCCGCGCAGGCCACCAGTACGCCGTCTGCGGGCAGCAATTCTGTGAACCGGTCGAAGGATTCGTAGACGGCTTCAGCGGTGCCGTAGTAGTCCAGGTGGTCCGGCTCAACGTTGGTGACCACGGCGATCTTCGGCCGGTAGTTCAGGAACGACCCGTCGGATTCGTCTGCCTCGGCCACAAAGATGCCGGACGTGCCGTGGGCGGCGTTCACTCCGAGGGCCGGGACGTTGGCTCCGATGGCAAAGGAGGGATCGAGGCCGGCGCCCTGCAGCAGGACCGCCACCATGGAGGTGGTGGTGGACTTGCCGTGGGTTCCGGCTACGGTCACCACAATGTCCTCCCCCATCGTGGCGGCGAGGGCCTGCGAACGGTGCAGGACCGGCAAGCCGGCCTCCCTTGCTGCCGCCAGCTCCGGATTGTCGGCGCGGATGGCGGAGCCGGCCACCACGGTCTGGGCGTCCGCCAGGTTGGCAGCGTCATATCCGACGGCGATACGCGCGCCGGCGGCGGCGAGGTCCGCCATCACGGGCAGGTCCTTGGCGTCAGAGCCGCTGACGGGCACACCGCGGGCCACCATGATCCGGGCGACGGCGGACATGCCGACGCCGCCGATCCCCACGAAGTGGACCCTGCCCAGCGACGCCAGGGTGGGGATGCCGTGACTCATTTGGATACCGCTTCCAGGACAAGACCAGCCATGCGCTGGTCGGCGTTTCGAATACCAAGCCGGTAGGAATTGGCTGCCATGGTGGCGAGCCGGGATTCATTGGTGACAAGCGGGATGAGTTCCCGGCCCACCCACTCGGGCGTGAAATCTTTGTCAGACACCAGCACGGCGCCCCCGGCGGCTACCAGTCCGGCAGCGTTGAGTGCCTGTTCGCCGTTGCCGATGGGCAGCGGCACCAGGACGGCTGGCACGCCGGCGGCGGCAACCTCGCAGACGGTGGCCGCTCCGGAGCGGGCCAGCAGGACGTCGGCGGCTGCGTAGGCGAGCTCCATGCCGTCGATGTATTCCACCTGGCGGTAACCGTCGGCAGCCAGCGGCCTTCCGTCGTCGTCCAGGACGGACTTGCCGCGGCCGGTGACATGCAGGGTCTGGATACCGGCGCCGGCCAGCTGCCCCAGGGCGCCGGCGATGGTCCGGTTAATACTTTGTGCTCCTGATGATCCGCCGGTGACGATCAGTGTGGGTTTGGCGGGGTCCAATCCCAGGGTTGCGCGGGCTGACGCACGGGCCGCTGCCCGGTCGAGGTGCGAGATTTCGGTGCGCATGGGCATGCCCACGTGCACGGCGCCCCGCAGCGGGGTGGTCTCGAAGGCCACGGCCACACGTTTGGTGAACAGCGCTCCCACCCTGTTGGCCAGGCCGGGCCGGATGTTGGCCTCATGGATCACGATCGGAATGCCGCGCTTCCGCGCCGCGAGGTACATGGGGGTGCACACGTATCCGCCCACCCCCACCAGGACGTCCGCTGCCGCGTTGTCCAGGATGGCGCCGGCCTGCCGCACGGCTCCGGCGAGGCGTTGCGGAAGGCGCAGGAGGTCGGCGGAAGGTTTGCGGGGGAAGGGCACGCGGTCGATCGTGGCAAGCTCAACCCCGGCGGCGGGAACCAGCCGGGTTTCCATACCCGCGGGGGTGCCGACGGCGAGGATCGCGGCGGCGGGAGCGGCGTCGCGGATGGCTGCTGCGATGGCCAGGAGGGGACTGATGTGGCCGGCGGTTCCGCCGCCCGCCAGGACGATTGAGGGATTGTTCGAGGTCATCTTGGGGTCAGGCACGCTTTCTTGCAGTCTTTGTGGCGGCAGCGGCGGTCCGCGCCGGTTTGGCCTTGAACTTCAGCATCCGCTTGGGGCGGATGGCCGGAGCCATTTGCTCACGGGCCAGGGAGAGCACCACCCCGATGGCGCAGAGCGACATCAGCAGCGCTGAGCCGCCGTAGGAAATGAACGGCAGCGGCACGCCGATGACGGGCATCAGGCCGGTCACCACCGACATGTTGACGGTGGCCTGGCCCAGCAGCCACACCATGATGGTGCCGGCCAGGACGCGGTGGAACATGTCCTCCTGTGCCACCACCACGCGGTAGATCGCCGCCCCCAGGATGGCGAAAAGGATCAGGACGACGACGGTGCCCACGAGGCCGAGCTCCTCGCCGATGATGGCGAAGATGAAGTCGTTGTGGGCTTCGGGGATCCAGCTGTACTTTTGCCGGCTCTGCCCCAATCCGACTCCGAACCAGCCTCCGGACGCAAGCCCGTACAGGCCGTTGGTGGCCTGGTAGTTGGCGTCGATGCCGTCGGCGCAGGACTCCCCCGTCCACCAGGAGGTGATGCGGCACATGCGGTTTGAACTGGTGACCGCCATCACGGCGGTTCCGGCCGCTGCTGCCAGACCTGCGATGCCGAAGAGATAAAGGGGCGCCCCGGCAAAGAACAAAGCGGCAGCCGTGATCATCATGATGATCATGGCCGTTCCGAGGTCGTTGCCCACCAGGACCAGGCCAACGATGATGATGGCCATGGGGACGGCAGGAATCGCGACGTGCTGCCAGCGGCTGAGCAGCCTGCCCTTCCTGGCCAGGACGGTGGCCATCCACAGCGCGAGTGCCAGCTTGGACGCTTCGGAGGGCTGGAAGGTGATACCGCCGATGTCGATCCAGTTCTTGTTGCCGTTGACCTCCGCGCCCACAATCTGCACCAGGCCCAGGAGGACCACTGCGGCGATGATTGCCACCCACGCGAGCCGTTTGAGCCACACCACATTGATGCGGGAGAGCACAAACATGGTGAAAATGCCGATCGCGGCGAACACCCCCTGCTTCAACGCGTCGCCGTAGGGCGACTTTCCCGCGGCGATGGATTCCACGCTGGACGCGGAAAGGACCATCATGATCCCGATTGCCGTCAGCGCCAGGGTTGAGCCGAGGATGAGGTAGTAGGTGGAGCCGTTCTTGGAGGTCCCTGTGCCTTCCAGTGCGGACCAGAATTTCCGGTAGGCAGCTTTTACGCGCAGGGGGGCGGAGACCGGGCGTTGCGCCGGTACCGCCGAGGAGCCGGGGCCTGGCTTGCCGGCCTGCCGTTTGTCTGGCTGGGGCCGGGTGGGCGTGCTGACCATTGTTACTCCTCGCCGGTCTGGGCCTGCCCTTCCACCAGCTCGCGGACAGCTTCGATGAAAGTGTCACCACGGTGAGCATAGGAAGAGAACTGATCCATGGAAGCAGCTGCCGGAGCCATCAACACAGTATCGCCGGATTCAGCGAGCTGTGCTGCTGACGCAACGGCACCGGCCATCACCGTCTCACCGGAAGAACCGGCGTGGACGGCACCAGCCGCTGCTGCAGTCTGCACCTCTTCAGTTTCGCCCGCGCCCGGGATGATCACCGGGACATCCGGCGCGTGTCGCTGGAGGGCCTGGCTGAGGGCAGAAGTATCACTGCCAATGAGCACCACGGCCTTGAGGCGCTGGACGTGCTCACGGATCAGGTCGTCGTAGCTGACTCCCTTGGAGAGGCCGCCGGCAATCCAGACGACGTTGCTGAAGGTGGCCAGCGAGGCCGATGCTGCGTGCGGGTTGGTGGCCTTGGAGTCGTTGATCCACAGGACGCCGTTGTGGCGGGCTACCGGCTGGATGCGGTGGTCGCCGGGGATGTAGTCCTGGATGCCCTTCCGTACCGCCTGCGGGTCCACGCCGTAAGCCCGCACCAGGCCTGCCGCTGCCAGGGCGTTGGCCACCATGTGGCGGGGTGCGAAAGCGCCGAGGTCGGTCATGGAGGCGAGTTCCGCGGCGCTGTCCTTGCGCTCGGCGATGAACGCCCGGTCCACCAGGAGGCCTTCCACCACGCCGAGCATGCTGATGGCAGGAGTGACGGTGGTGAAACCGACGGCGCGGCAGCCTTCCACAACGTCGGCGTCTTCGACCATCCGCTCTGTTTCGATCTGCTCGGCGTTGTAGATGCAGGCTTTCTGGGTCTGCCCGTAGACCTTGGCCTTGTCTGCCAGGTAGGAATCGTAGGAGCCGTGCCAGTCAACGTGGTCCTCGGCGACGTTCAGGCACACACTGGCCACCGGTGACAGCGAGTGCGCCCAGTGCAGCTGGAAGCTGGAGAGTTCGACGGCGAGGACGTCGTACTCGACGGGGTCGCGGAGGGCGTCAAGGATGGGGGTGCCCACGTTGCCCACGGCGATGGCCTTCAGGCCGGCCGCCCGGAGCATGGACTCGGTGAGGCCAACGGTGGTTGTCTTGCCGTTCGTTCCGGTGATGGCGAGCCAGTCGGCAGTCTTGCGGCCCTCGCGGACCCGCACCCGCCAGGCGAGCTCGACGTCGCCCCATACCGGGATGTGGGCACGTGCGGCGGCGGCGAGCAGCGCCTGATCGGGACGCCAGCCCGGTGAGGTCACAATCAGTTCGGGCTGTTCGCCGTCGATCCTGGGGATTCGGGTGACGGCGTCCTCCCCCAGCAGGACATCGGCGGCGCCGACGATCTTCAGGGTTTCGGCGTGGGCTTTGGCGGTGTCGGACGTGGCAGCGTCAACCACCACCACCCGCGCGCCCAGTTCGATGAGGGTATCGGCGGCCGCAAAGCCGGAAACGCCGATGCCGGTCACCACAACGCGGAGGCCGGACCAGTCGGAGTCCCAGCTGACGAGGTCCTTGAGGCGGGGAGAAACAGTCACAGCAGCACAACCCATTCAGCGTAGAAGATGCCCAGGCCCACGGCCACGAAAAGTCCGCCGAGGATCCAGAACCGGACCACCACGGTTACTTCGGCCCAGCCCTTCAGTTCGAAGTGGTGCTGCAGCGGTGCCATCTTGAAGACGCGTTTCCCGCCGGTGGCCTTGAAGTAGCCCACCTGGATGATGACGGACAGGGTGATCAGGACGAACAGGCCGCCGATGATGCCCAGCAGGAGCTCAGTCCGGGAGAGGATGGCGAAGCCTGCGATGGCCCCGCCAATCGCCAGCGAGCCGGTGTCGCCCATAAAAATCTTTGCCGGTGACGTGTTCCACCACAGGAAGCCGACCAGGGCCGCGCTCATGATGGCTGCCAGCAGGGCAAGGTCCAGGGGGTCGCGGACCGAGTAGCAGCCGCTGCCCGCCTGCCGCGGCGATCCGCAGGCCTGGTTGCTTTGCCAGATTCCCATCAGCGTATATGCGCCAAAGACCATGACTGACGCGCCTGCGGCGAGCCCGTCGAGACCGTCGGTGAGGTTGACCCCGTTCGTTGCGGCGGTAACGATCAGGTTGGACCACACCACAAAGAGGACTGCCCCGAGGACGGTGCCGCCGAAGGCGAGGTCCAGCCACGGAAGGTCGCGGACCAGGGAAATCTTGGTGGAGGCCGGGGTGACACCGGCGCCGTTGGGAAAGTTCAGCGCGAGGACCGCGAAGATGATTCCCACGGCACCCTGCAGGATCAGCTTGGCCTTGGCGTCCAGGCCAAGGCTGCGCTGCCGGGAGATCTTGATGAAGTCGTCCAGGAAGCCCACCAGCCCCATCCCCACCATCAGGAACAGCAGGATGAGGGCGGACGCGGAGGGCCCGGGAGCACCCGGGTTCACCATCAGCATGATCAGGTGCGTGAGTCCGTAGCTCAGCAGTACGGCTGCCACCACCACGGTTCCGCCCATGGTGGGGGTGCCGCGCTTGGTGTGGTGCGAGGTGGGTCCGTCATCCCTGATGAACTGTCCGTAGCCGCGGCGGACCAGCAGCCGGATGAAGAGCGGTGTCCCCACCAGGGCAAACAACAGGGCCAGGCCGGCGCCGATCAAAAGTGCAATCACAGCAGAGTGCTCCTTTCGTCGGCCGGTTGGGGGCTTTGTGGGGGTAATGCTATCCGATCGCCCAGATGCCGCAGTCCCACGCTGTTCGAGGACTTGAACAGCACCAGGTCCCCTGGTTCGAGTTCGGTGTCCAGCAGGTCGTAGGCCTCGTCCACTGTTTCGGCGAAGAGGCATTCGTCACCCCAGGACCCTTCCTGGACGGCGGAGACGTAGAGAGCGCGGGCTTCCCTGCCCACCACCAGCAGGCGGGAGATATTGAGCCGGACCACCTGGGTGCCCACGGCGGTGTGTTCCCGGATGGAGTCATCGCCCAGTTCAAGCATGGCGCCGAGCACCGCCCACGTGCGGCGTCCGCGGCCGAGATCTGCCAGCGTGCGCAGGGCGGCGCGCATGGATTCGGGGTTGGCGTTATAGGCGTCATTGATGATGGTGACGCCGTCTGCCCGTTCGGTGCGTTCCATCCGCCAGCGGCTTGCGGCGGCCTGGCTGCTGAGGGAGGACGCAATGTCCTGCCCTGGAACGCCGGCTGCCCAGGCGGCTGCTGCGGCGGCCAGCAAATTGCCCACATGGTGCGCGCCGATGAGGAGGCTGCTGACGTGCAGGCCGGTTTCACCGTCCGGAAGCTGGAGGTCGAATTCCGGGTTGCCGTCAGCGTTGGTGTCGGCGTTGATGGCCTGCACGGCCGCATCGGCGCGGCCCTCCGCGGAGAATCCGAGCACTTTTGCGGTGGTGCGTGTGCGCATGGCGGCCACGCGGTCGTCGTCGAGATTGATAATCGCGGTGCCGGCAGGAGCCAGTGCCTCCACAAGCTCACCCTTGGCCAGGGCGATGTTCTCCACTCCCCCGAACTCGCCGGCGTGCGCCGTTCCCACGGCCAGCACCACGCCGATGTCGGGTTTGACCATGTCTGCCAGGTAGCGGATGTGTCCGATTCCGGTGGCACCCATCTCGATCACGAGGTAGCGCGTATCCGGGCCCGCCCGGAAGACGGTGAGCGGCACGCCGATCTCACCGTTATAGGAACCCTGCGGCGCAACGGTGTTTCCCTGCGTGGACAGTATTCCGGCGAGGAGGTCCTTGGTGGTGGTTTTTCCGGCCGAGCCGGTGATTCCCACCACTGTCAGTTCGCTGCCCTGTTCGGCGCGGGCCTTGCGGATCCGGCGGACGGCTTCCGCAGCCAGGGCACCCATCGCCAGCACGGCGTCCGGAACCACCACGCAGGGGTAGCTTGTCCCGTCCGCAGCCTCGACAGGGCGTTCCACGAGGGCAAGGCTGGCGCCGGCCGAAAACGCGGCGGCCACGAAGTCGTGGCCGTCGGCGTGCTCGCCGGGCTTTGCGACGTAGAGCGAACCGGGCATGGCAACGCGTGAGTCCGTGACCACCGAAAGGGGCGTGATTCCGGGATCGGCGTCCAGGCGCCCATTAGTGATTTCGGCGATCTCCGCCGCAGTAAAAGCAATCATCTCGGTCTAGGACTCTATCCGGTCGTCTTGGAGAGCGTTGAATCCCCTGGCTGTCAAGGCGCTGCGAAGCTCCACCCTGTCGTCCAGGGCATGGTTGACGCCTTTCACTTCCTGCCACACTTCATGGCCGCGGCCGGCCACCAGGATGGTGTCCTGCGGCCGGGCGAGTTCAACGGCACGGCGGATGGCTTCGGCGCGCGGGAAAACCTCCAGGACCTCGCAGGCCAGGGAGTCTTTCTCCTGCGCTTCCCGGGCTCCGGCGAGGACATCGGCGCGGATGGCGGCCGGATCCTCGTCGTGCGGATCGTCGTCGGTGATGATGACGGTATCGGCAAGCCGTGCGGCGATGGCACCCATGGCCGGCCGTTTGCCCTGGTCGCGCTGGCCTGTGGCGCCGAACACCACGATGAGGTTGGAGTCTGCATCCGGGGACCGCACGGCTTCCAGGGCCCTGGCAAGTGCGTCGGTGTTGTGGGCAAAGTCAACAATGGCAGCGGGTTCGGTGGACACCAGCTGCATGCGTCCGGGGACCGCCACGGTAAACGGATCCGACTCGTCAAGCGCGGTCTGCAACGCTGCGGCGTCCACTCCTGCCGTCAGCACCATGACTGCCGCCAGCGCTGCGTTGGCCACGTTGAAGCTGCCGGGCAATCCGGTGTGCACGGTGAGCCGTACGCCGTCCGGGCCGCTCAGCGTGAACTCCGTCCCGAGTCCGCGCGAGGCAGTTGCTGAAACAGTCCAGTCCGCAGCCGCTCCGGCGGTGCTGAGGGTGGTGACCGGCACGGTGGTGGTGCCGGCGAGCCGCCGGCCCCACTCGTCGTCGACCGTTACCACTGCGGCGCGGGCACGGCGCGGCGTAAACAGCTCCGCTTTGGTGGCGAAGTAGCCATCCATGGTCAGGTGCAGGTCCAAATGGTCCTGGGTGAGGTTCGTGAAGCCTGCAACATCGAACAGCACACCATCCACGCGCTGGAAGGAGATGGCATGGGAGGAGACTTCCATCGCAGCGGCCGCGAGCCCGCGTTCGCGCATCAGGGCGAGCAGCGCGTGGACGTCGGTGGATTCCGGGGTGGTGAGGAGGCTGGGAATCGGGTCGCCGCCGGCGTGGATCTCGATGGTGCCGATCAGCCCGGTACTGCGGCCGAGGGCGCGCAGCAATGAATTGATGAAGTAGGTGGTGGTGGTCTTCCCGTTCGTGCCCGTCACGCCGAACAGCTGCGGCTGGCCGGCACCCGGCTGGCTGCGGTAGATCAGTGCGGACAGCGGTCCCACCACGTTGCGCGGCGACTCCACGATCACCACGGGTACCGGGGTCTCGGCGGGTGCCAGCAGCCGGGCACCGGCATCATCGGTGAGAACTGCCACCGCCCCTGCCTCGACAGCCTGCGGCACGAAGTCTGCGCCGTGCCTGGCGGCGCCGGGGAGGGCGACGTAGAGGTCGCCCGGTTCCACAGCACGCGAATTCAACGAAATTCCGGTGACTTCCACCTCGGCGGCCGGGCCGGGGACCGCAACATCGATAGCTTCGCCGATGCTTGCCAGCCGTACCGGTTCCACAGCAGAGGGGCGGAAGCGGCCCTGGCCGGCGGGTCCCTCCGGGACGGCGCGGTTGTTGGGCGGGTTGATCTCTGACAAGGAATCTCCGATGGTGCTAGTCGTGCCGGCATGGGTGGGCCGGTGGTGGTGCTCTGCGCGGGACTGCTACTTGGCGAACTGGGGCAGCCTGGCCGGTTCGCCCGTGGACGGCTGGACGTTGTACATCCGCAGTGCCTGGCTCATGACCGACCGGAAGACCGGCCCGTTGGTAATCCCGTAGATGCTGCCCTTGGGCCGCTGGAGTACCACCTCCACAATAAACCGCGGATCATCCATCGGTGCCATTCCCACCATGGAGGCGGTGTAACCGCAGAAGCCGGACTTCCCGTCGTCGCACGGTGATTCCGAGGTTCCGGTCTTGGCGCCGACCCGGTATCCGTCGATCCCTGCGTCCTTGATCTGGCCTTCCGTAACGGCACTTTCCAGGATGTCCTGGACCTGCTGTGCCGTGTTCTCCGAAACCACCCGGGTGGATGGTGCGGCCGGCACCTTTTCCTCGGTGCGGTCCGGGGACACATAGGAATCGATCAGGCGGGGCTGGAGCATCACGCCGTTGTTAGCGACCGACTGGAACGCCCTGACGGTCTGCAGGGTGGACTGCGAAACGCCCTGCCCGAACAACACGGTGTATTCCTGGCGCCCGTCCCACTGCTCCCAGGGCGTGAGGATTCCGGACGCCGTGGCGGGGAGTCCGATGTCCGGAGCCTCGCCGATGCCGAATTTTTTCAACCAGTTGTAGCGCTGTTCCTTGCTCAACTCCTGGCCCGCCATCACTGTGCCGGTGTTCATCGAGTAGCCCAGGATGCCGGCGAGAGTACGCTTTTCGGTGCCGTGGGAAAAGGAGTCGCTGAAGGTCTGGCCGTTGACCGTGTAGGACGGGGGCAAGGTGTACTCGCTGAGCGGATTGGCTTTGCCTTCTTCGATCAGCGCCGCCGCCGTGAGCATCTTTTCGACGGACCCTGGCTCGTACGCTGCAGTGACGGCACGGACGCCGCGGTCCTTGGCAGCCACCCGGCCGGGGTCATTGGGGTCGGGGGCGTTGGTATCGGCCATAGCCACCAGGTTGCCCGTCTTGACGTCCATCACGATGATGACGCCCCACTCGGCACTGAGCTTGTCTGTCTGGCTTTGGATAGCCTGCTGGGCAAAATACTGCAGGTCCGAGTTGATGGTGAGCTTGATGTCCTTGCCGTCCTGCGGCGGGGTCAGCTCATCCATGCCCACCGGGATGCGCAGGCCGTCGGCACCGATCTCGAACAGGCGCTTGCCGTCCGTACCCTTCAGCAGCCCGTCCTGGGTCTGTTCGATGCCGGCCTGGCCGGTGCTCCCGTCCTGCAGGAACCCGATGATGCCGCCGGCCACGGAGCCATTGGGGTAGACGCGCTTGCTGACGCCTTCGGTGACGATGCCGGGAATCTGGAGCTTGGAGATGCGGTCCTCAATGTCAGGCTTTACATCCTTGGCCACAATGTAATAGGGCTGGTTGCCGGTGACGGCGTCGCGGATGGCATCCTTCTCCATGCCCAAAGCAGCGCCGAGCTCGGTCAGGCCCTGGTCGCGGCTGACGTCCACCAGCTTTTCCTTGCCGTCCACCGTTTCCAGGCGCTTGAAAGTCTCGGTTTTGGTGTTGACGCGCTGGTCCACCACCACGTTGTAGCGGATCACGCTGTTGGCCAGGACGGTACCCGTGGAGTCCAGGATGCTGCCCCGCTCGGCGGGGAGCACGGTCTGCTTCATCCTGCTGTTGAGGGCGGCCTCGGCCATTCCCCCTACGTCCAGCCCCTGGACCAGGAATAGTTTTCCGCCCACCACCAGCAGGAGCGAGAGCATGATCCCCAGGCCGAGCCGGAGGCGTTTGGTGGCGTTGGGCACCTCGCTGCTTCTTGCCTTGCCGGTCCTCTGCGCCACCGTGATATTCCTTGCTGCTCGACCCTGTTGCCTGCCAGACCTGCCTGTTACTGCCCGGGAACCTTTTGCTCCGGCGCGGGAACGGACCCACCGTGGAGTTCCACGGGCGGCACCGCCGCCGCGGCCGGGGCTGCCGCATCCGGAGCAGCACCGGCCGCGTCCCGTGTGGAAGCCTCAGGCGATGCAGCGGCCGGAGCAGGGGGCTCTTGTCCCGGCTTCCGGGCTTCCAGTGGCTCGCTCTTGCTTGCCGGCGGAACCACTGTCAGCTGGCCTGCAACGGCCGGCGCCGGGATCACGGCCCCCGCGGCGCCGTCCTTAACTGCCGGGGTTGCCTTACCGGTCACCGACAGCGTGGACAGGTCGATCTGGCCCTTCACTGTGGAGGGCACCATCCCCAGCTTTGTCGCCTGGGCCGCAAGGTTCTGCGGAGCGTCGAAGTTCTGGACCTGCTGGGTGAGGTCCTGGTTCTGTTTGGTCAGCGTGCTCTGCTTTGCGCGCAATTCCACCAGCTGGTACTGGGCGGTGGAAACCGAGATGTTCAGCACCAGGACGGCGATCAGGGCCACCGCGAGCAGGCCGAAGCACAGCACCACAAATGGCGCACGGCGTTTCCGGGGAAGGGTCCGGACAACTGACAGGGGCGTCCGGCTGCGGCGTGGCGCGTCGGGCGAACCGGCAGGGAGCTTCTTCGCCGCCGCACCGGAGACGACGGGAAAGTTCTTCACGGCAGCGGTGCTCATTCAGCTCTCCTGGCTCGGATTCGTTCCACCGCGCGGAGCCTTGCTGAGGCAGCGCGGGGGTTTTCGGCGATTTCGACGGCGGTTGGCACTTCGGTGCCTTTGGTCAGGGTCTTCAGTTCGGGTTTGTGTTCTTCCAGCTCCACGGGGAAGCCGAGCGGAGCGGAAGATTTCGATCGGGCCTGGAAGACGCCCTTGACGATCTTGTCCTCCAGGGAGTGGTAGGACATGACCACAATGCGGCCACCCAACGCTGTGGCCTCCACTGCGGCCGGCACAGCGCGTTCCAGCACCTCGAGTTCCTCGTTGACCTCGATCCTCAGGGCCTGGAAGGTCCGCTTGGCCGGGTGTCCGCCGGACTTTGCGGCACCGGCCGGAACAACGGCACGGATCTGATCCACGAGTTCGCCGGTGGTGGTGAAAGGCTTGGCGGCGCGGGCGGTGACGATCCTGTTGGCTATCCGGCCGGCGAACTTCTCCTCGCCCCACTTGCGGATAATCCGGACCAGTTCCTCTTCGCTGTACGTGTTCACCACGTCCGCAGCTGTCTGCCCGCGGCTGGTATCCATGCGCATGTCCAGCGGAGCGTCGAAGGAGTAGGCGAAACCACGCTCACGTTCATCGAGCTGGAGCGAGGAAACGCCGAGGTCCATCAGGATCCCGTGGACCTCAGGGACGCCGAGGTCAGCCAGGACATCTTCGATTTCGTCATAGACGGCGTGCACGAGGTCGGTGCGTGCTTCGAAGGGCGCCAGCCGTTCTCCGGCCAGGGCAAGGGCTTCTTCGTCCCGGTCGATGCCGATCAGGTGCAGGTCGGGGAAGCGCTGCAGCATGGCCTCGGAATGGCCTCCCATGCCCAGCGTGGCATCAATGGCCACGGGTGTTTCACCGCGGCTCCTGGCCGCTTCGAATCCGGGCGCCAACAAATTGATGCACCGGTCCCGAAGGACCGGCACATGGCGTTCGGACGTGGGCTTCGGTTGATCGTTCATGCCTCGTCCTTTCTCGCCGTCGCTGTCACCTGGATGTTTCTTGACCCGGATCCCCATCCGCGCCTACCGTCCTGCCCGCCTGGCTCCGGGGAAGGTGAGCCAGGTTGGCCGGCTGGTGGGCCGGCTGGAGATCCCAACCAAGAAGCTGTCCGCTGTCCTGTTCCGGTCACAAAATGCCCGGAATGGGGTCATCGGTTTCAGAGAAGGCCGTTTCCTTCTCCGCGAGGTATTCATTCCAAGCCTGGGCGTCCCAGATCTCGGCACGGGTTCCGGCACCAATCACGGCCAGCTCCCTTCCGAGTCCTGCATACTCCCGGAGCGCCGGCGGAATAGTCACGCGCCCCTGCTTGTCAGGTACCTCGTCCGAGGCTCCAGAGAGAAAGACGCGGATATAGTCCCGCGCCTGTTTAGAGGAGATTGGCGCCTCCCGCATTTGCTCGTGGACCCGGGCAAATTCCTTCTCGCTGAAGACGTAGATGCAACGTTCCTGGCCCCTTGTCAGGACCAGTCCGCTGGCAAGTTCCTCCCGGAACTTCGCGGGGAGAATGATCCGCCCCTTTTCATCAAGACGCGGCGAATGTGTGCCCAGAAACACTGGCCCACCGCCTGTCCGATGTCAGGAACTGCACATCCCCTGTGTTGCAACCACCCTCTTATGTCCTCCACATTACTCCACTTTCCCCCACAGTCAACGCGAATTGGCCTCCCCGACCTGCATTCTTTGGGATAGCAGGCTCGAAATGGCGCGGAATTGTGTCCGTGGTGGGAAGTGGAGGACTTTCCACCACTCCGCTGGAATTCAGGTGTCGCCCGGCCCTGATTCAACCTTGCTTTTCACCCTGGGGGCGTTGATCCCCCCAAAATGCCCCGTCCTAAACACAAAAGACCCGCCGAAGCGGGTCTATTTACTGCCTGCGCCATGCGAGGGGAGCAAAGTGGGGAGGACGCGTTCCGATCAGCATGTTGGCTGGCCCAGACCCCCGCTGTCCGGATGCGCCATCGGCTGTTGCCACTTTCTGTACAGCGCTCCATCAGCTCCTGGGGCTTTCAGCACCTGCTTAAACACAAATAGACCCGCCGAAGCGGGTCTATTTGTTGTTCTCCCCTATTCCAGGGGAGCAAAGTGGGGGAATAAGTCCCGCCCAGCCGGCCGAACGGCTCAGGGTTCTCCCCTGCGCCTTTCGTCCCAACGTTCCTCGAGGCTGCTCATGAATGAGCTGCGCTGCTTACCGGCTTTGCCGCTGCCGGACTTCGAGCCCTTGGCTCCGGTTGAGCTGCTCCGCATTGTGGCGAAGTACACGCCGCCACCCATCACAATAAAACCGAGGACACCAACGAAGATGTTCTGGAGGGTGACGCCGACGAGTAACAGGAAGACCCCGGCAAGCGCACAGAGGACGCCGATCACGACGTGTCTTGTCGACCACGAACGCCCGGGGTCAGACCCCATTGAATTCGCGAACTTCGGGTCATCCTCGTGAAGCTGCTTCTCAAGCTGCTCAAGCAGCTTCTGTTCGTGCTCCGACAGCGGCATCACGACCTCCTTTTGTAGGCCAACGTCCGGGCTGGTCCCAGCCACTACTTCTGCTCAGATAACGTCTGGCATGCCCTGGTGGTTCCCGTACCCGCCGGCTGTGGCGGTAAACGAAAACCAGGCATGCAGACCCGGAGCGGGAGCATGTCCAAGAGAGTCCGGCAGTGAGTCCAGTCACTCAAAAACTTTGTATTTATAAGGATAGTTTGTTGAGGGCTGTTCTGAAAGACGGCAATGACTTTCGACGGCACTGCGGAGGAGCTCATTTGAGGCCTGGTCCAAAGCCTCATCCGGTGCCGCTTTCCGGCTCCAGGAGCCGGGCAGGAAGAACGGATTTGCTCCCGAATTTGCGGGCTACCTGGTCAAGTGCCTGCTCGGCGGCCCGCCAATTGTCATCCCGCCGGTCGATGCTGAGCTGGAGTGAGGTGGTGGCTGCGTCTTCGAGCTGTTCGGCCCGTACGCCCACCAGCCTCACTGCCATTGGCCGGTCCACCGATTCCAGGAGTTGCAGCGCGACTCCGTAAATGAGCTGGGCACTGTCCACGGGTGTCTGGACCGTCCGGCTGCGGGTGATGGTGGAGAAGTCAGCGAAGCGCAGCTTCAAGGCGATGGTCCTGGCCACCATGCCCGACGTCCGGAGACGCCCTGCGGTCCGGTGGGCGAGGCGGAGCAGTTCCCGGTGGAGGAGGGCGTCGTCAGCTGTGTCCACGGCGAACGTTTCTTCCGCGCCGATGCTTTTTTCCAGCCGGACCGGCGTTACGGGACGCGGGTCCTGTCCCCAGGACAGTTGATGCACGTGCTCCCCGGTGGCGCCCAGCATCTTCCGGAGCGAGGAGACCGGCGTTGCGGCCACATCAGCAACGGTCCGGATGCCCATCCTTGCCAGGATGTCCGCCGTTTTGGCGCCGATACCCCAGAGTGCGCCCACCGGCAGGCTGTGGAGGTAGGGCACCGTCTGGTCGGGGCCGATGAGGAGCAGCCCGTCCGGCTTGCACCGGGTGGAGGCGATCTTGGCCACGAACTTGGTCTCCGCAATCCCGACTGAAGCCGTGATGCCCAGCTCGGCGGCAACCCTGCTGCGGATCAGTTCCCCAATAGCGCGGGGCGGGCCCAGCCTGCGAATGGCGCCAGTCACGTCCAGGAATGCCTCATCAACGCTGAGCGGCTCCACCAGTTCAGTCACGGATTCGAAGATGGCCATCAGCTGCGCCGAGACATCGTAGTAGACCTTGTGGCGCGGCTCGATAATGACTGCCTGCGGGCACATCCGCATGGCCACGGCCATCGGCATTGCCGACTTCACGCCAAAAGCCCGGGCCTCGTAGGACGCCGACAAGACCACTGAGCGCTCCGCCGGAAAGCCGACGATGACGGGCTTACCCCGGAGTTCCGGCCGCGTGCGCAGTTCCACGGAGACGAAAAAGGCGTCCATGTCCACGTGCATGATGCACTTGCGCCTGCGGGCCCGGAGACCGGCTCCGGCCGGCTCATTCGTCCCAACAGGTCCCACGGCTGCAATCCTATCGCTTTGTACTGACTAAACTGGAGGCTGAATCCGGCATCAACACCAGGAGGAAAGTCCCTGTGACGGTCATTGGAAACCTCAAGCCAGCAGCCCTGGCCGCTTTCGCTGCCGCGGCAGCACTGGCCCTCGCTGCCTGCAGCCCAACACCGTCAGGAACCCCCGGCCCCACTGCTTCCGCTTCCTCGCCGGCCACAGCCCAGTCAACCACCACAGCCTCCGCCAGCCCCTCCGCTTCTCCCAACACCTCCGCTACGGTAGGCGCCGTCGTCGAAGGCTTCCCCCAGCAGCTTCTGCCCCTCATGCCGGGCGCCACTGTGGTGTCCAGCAGCTTCGACAAGGCCTCCACGCCTGCCACTGCCGCCCTGGTTGCCACCATCAGCTCCCCCACTGCCGCCGTCCTGGACTTTTACACCAAGGAGCTTGAGGCGCGGGGATTTAAAGCGGTGCCGGGCGAAGCGGTGGGAGCGGTTGCTTCCAAGGATTTTGTCCGGGGGGACAACGAGACGGTCAACCTGTCTGCGGTGGAAGCGGCCGGTGTGGTGACGTTCACCATCGGCGCCAACGTGGCAGCTGAGTCGGCCAAGTGACGGCGGCCGAGCAGCTAAGGAATGAACAGGCCGCCTTTGTGGCGGCGGTGGCTGGCGAACTGACCGATTTCCTCACCTCCCGGCAGTCCGTTATGTCCGCGATCTCCCCGGACATCGAACCCATCATGGGTTCCATCTCCAACCTGGTCACGGGCGGCAAGAGGCTTCGGGCGCTGATGTGCTACTGGGGCTGGCGCGGCGCCGGCGGCGAGTCCGGCGCCCAGCAGGTGGTGACTGCGGGAGCGGCCCTGGAATTGTTCCAGGCGGCCGCACTGATCCACGACGACATCATCGACCGCTCGGACACCCGGCGCGGCGGCCCCAGCGTGCATCGCCGCTTCAGCCAGCTGCACGGCACCCATGGCTGGGCACTGGACAGTGAGCGGTTCGGCCAGGCTGCGGCGATCCTCACGGGCGACCTCTGCCTCTCTTTCAGTGAAGAGGCCTTCACGGACATTGGCGAGCGTGCTGCTGCGGGCAGCCGGGCGCGGCTGATCTTCAACCTCATGCGCGCCGAAGTCATGGCAGGGCAGTACCTGGACATCCTCGAAGAGGTTGCCGGACCGGTCCGCGACCGCGCCGGTGCGGTGAGCCGGGCGCAGTCCATTATCAGGTTCAAATCTGCCAAGTACTCCACTGAGCATCCCCTGGCGTTGGGCGGTGCCCTCGCGGGAGCCTCGAACGAACTTCTCCGCGGTTATTCGGCCTTTGCCCTGCCCCTGGGCGAAGCCTTCCAGCTCCGCGACGACGTGCTGGGCGTTTTTGGTGATCCGCTCACGACCGGCAAGCCTGCCGGCGATGACCTGAGGGAGGGCAAGCGGACGGTACTCGTGGCGCTGGCCCTGGACCAGGCCTCGGCAGCCGAGTCCGCCTTTATCGATGCCCGCCTGGGCAGCCCGGATCTCACGGATGAGGACATCCGTGAGATCCGGCGGATCATCGAGGAATCGGGAGCCCTCCAGGCCACCGAGGTCCTGATCAACGAATTCGGCGAAGCGGCTTTTGACGCCCTCGAAATGCTTCCCCTGGACGACCTGCCTAAAACTGCACTGCGGAGGCTGGCTGAAGCAACGGTCAGCCGGGCCTCGTGATTCCTTCGTTTTAGGACTGGCAATTACCAGGCAAGGGTTTGTGCCCTGCGCCTGATTTCAGTTTTGCGGCCTTCCCGCAAAGCGTCGATGGGCCGTCCCCGCAGTGATTCGTCAGGCGTAAAAAGCCAAATGATGAGGTCCTCGTCCGAATAGCCTGCGTCAGCGAGCACAACAATGGTGCCTTTGAGGCTGTCCACCACCTGTCCGTCCTGAATAAATTCAGCCGGGACTGAGCGGATCTTCCGTTCCCCCACACGGACAGCAGCCAGCGCCCGCTCGTCAATCAGGCTGTGGACTTTGGTGATGGAAACGTCCAATAAACGGGCGACATCGGGAAGGGGCAACCATTCGCCCACGAGGTTCTCTACATTACTCACGGATCAAGGTTGCCACGCTGCCCGCCGTGGCGCCTAGTCAGGAATTATTGCCGGGCAGTGCTGACGTGGGGACACTCCGGAAATTCTGGTATCCCGGCAAAGCGCGAATTCTTGTGCTAACCGCGAATCCGTGAGAGATTCACATACATCACTTTCGTAACAGAAATAACAGCAGTAACAGTAGTATCGAAAATGACAGCGGCATCCCCGTCCGCGCCCGCAGTTGAGAAGAGGATCCCTTCACATGACGATGTCCCGCTCGCCGAAGCAGCCCCCAAAGCCGAGCCTGCCTATGATTGCTGCCACAACGGCAGCGTTGCCAGCGGTCGTATTGTCGTCTTTAGCCCTCGCCCAGCCCGCCGCCGCCCAGCAGCCGGCGCGCCCTGTTCCAGCCACGCTCGCAGCGGCCATGAAGGCCCAGGCAGCGCAGGCGACGGCGGCCGTCATCCCGGCGTCGTCCGTCTCCACCACCATTCCCGCCGCATTCACGCCGGCACAACCGGCCGCGCCGGCGGAATACACCATCGCCCGGGGTGACACCATCAGTGCCATCGCAGGCAGGTTCGGTCTGAACACCGGCGAGATCCTGGCGCTGAACAACCTCCAGGCCAACACCATCATTTACCCCGGGCAGAAGATCAAGCTGTCGGGCTCGCCGGCCGCACCGGCCGCACCGGCCGCTCCCTCCGCCCAGCCGGCCCCCGCCGCACCTTCGAATGCCGGAGCGGGCGCAACGTACACCGTGAAGCCAGGCGACACACTGGGGGCCATCGCGGCTAAGCACAAGGTGAGCCTTTCGGACGTGTTCGCCTGGAACAACCTCAACATGCGCTCCATTATCCACCCCGGGCAGAAAGTCAAAGTAGGCGCAGGCGATGCTGCACCGGCCCCGGCTCCGGCAGCACCGGCAGCCCTGGCCAACGCGTCTGCCACTCCAGCCAGCCCGGCCGCTCCCGCTCCGGCAACGGGATCCTACACTGTCAAGGCCGGTGACACGCTGTCCGCCATCGCGTCCCGCCACAACGTCAGGCTTTCAGAGCTCCTCTCCGCGAACCGGCTGAGCATGTCGTCGGTGATCTACCCGGGAAACAAGCTGGCGATCCCGGGCGCGGCCGCCCAGCCGGCCCCGCAGCCGGCGGCGTCAGTCACTCCGCTGGTTCCCAATACCTTCCTCGGCTTCACTTACCCGGCAGCCGTGGTGAGCTCGGCCAACGAGAACAAGGCGCTCCTGAACGCTTCCCCGGTCCCGTCCAGGGAACAGATGCAGGGAATCGTGGCGGACACGGCACGGGCGATGGGCGTGGAGCCCTCGCTTGCCCTCGCCTTCGCCTACCAGGAATCCGGGTTCAACCAGCGGGCCGTGTCGCCCGCCAACGCTATCGGGACCATGCAGGTGATTCCCAGCTCCGGCCAGTGGGCCTCGGATCTGGTGGGCCGGAAGCTGAACCTCCTGGATCCCCATGACAACGCAACGGCCGGTGTGGCGATCATCCGCCAGCTCCTGGCCACCAGCAAGGACCGGGACACGGCCATTGCCGGTTACTACCAGGGCCAGTATTCGGTGAGCAAGTACGGCATGTACGACGACACCAAGACGTACGTTGAAGCCATCAAGGCGCATCAAAAGAACTTCGGCTGACACCCCGGGGCCGCCCGCTGGACGGGTGCAAAGGGACATCGGCACGGGTCCGGACCAGTATGGGTTCGGACCCGTTTCATTGCTGGCTTACGATCGTAGGGTGACGGAACACGTGTCAGACCCGTTGGTAGGAACCCTGGTGGACAACCGGTACGCGGTCCGGTCCAGGCTGGCACGCGGCGGAATGTCCACGGTCTACGTAGCGACTGACCAGCGGCTGGATCGGGACGTGGCTCTGAAAGTACTGCACCCGCATCTGTCCGCTGACGAAAGCTTCCTGGGCAGGCTGGGCCGCGAAGCGAAGGCCGCCGCCAGGCTGTCACACCCCCACGTCGTGGGAGTGCTGGACCAGGGCACCGACAACCACACTGCGTACCTGGTGATGGAGTACATCAAGGGCCACACGCTCCGGGACGTCATCAAGACCAAAGGGGCGCTTCCGCCCAGGCTTGCCCTGGCATTGATCGATCCCGTGGTGGAGGGCCTCGGCGCCGCCCATGCCGCGGGGTTCATCCACCGGGACGTCAAACCCGAAAACGTCCTGATTGCCGATGACGGCAGGATCAAGGTCGCTGACTTCGGCCTGGCACGTGCCGTCACCACGTCCACCAGCACCGGAGCCCTGCTCGGGACCGTGGCCTACCTTTCGCCTGAACTTGTTTTGGGCAAACCCGCCGACGCGCGCAGCGACGTGTACTCCGTGGGGATCATGCTTTATGAAATGCTCACCGGCCAGCAGCCCTTCACCGGCGAGGTTCCTATCCAGGTGGCGTACCAGCATGTCAACGGTACGGTCGGCCCGCCGTCGGCCCTGGTGCCCGGCCTCGCGGCCGAAGTGGACGAACTGGTGCAATGGTGTACTGCCAACGATCCCGAGAACCGGCCGATCGACGGGAACGCGCTGCTCCAGGAACTACGGCACATCAGGACCAACCTCAGCGACCGTGAACTGGACCTGCAGCCCCCGGCGGCCGCAGGGATGGCGTCCCCAGGCCATACAGAAGTCATAGCCCGGACCAGCAATCCAACCAGCGTTATGCCTTTTGGCCGCCCTCCGGCCCTGCCTCACAGCCCGCCCCGGCCCCCTGCCGTCACGCAGGCGGGCCAGGAAGGACGCCCGGCGCCCTCCGGTGCGCACCACAACCTCACTCCCCCGGACTCCGACGACGAGGCATGGGCTCCCGCCGCGGCTGCCCCACTAAGCAAACGGGCGCAGCGCAAGGCGGAGAAGGAAGACGAGAAGGCACGCGCACGGGCTGCCGCCGTGCCGGCACGAAGCCTGCGCGAGGGCAGTGCGCGACGCCGCGGAGTCCTGTGGGTTGTTGTCCTGGTCATCGCCGCGCTCCTGGCCACGGGCGCCGGCTGGTTCTTCGGCATGGGCCCCGGTTCTGCCGCAGCCATCCCGGCGGTAGCCAACAAAACTGTGGCTGAAGCACAGGAGTTGCTGAGTAATGCCGGGTTCCGGTCCACCACCAGCGATGTCTTCGACGACGATGTGCCCAACGGGCTGGTGGTAGGGACCGAGCCGCCGGCCGGTTCGGAGATCCGGAAGTTCCAGCCGGTCTCCCTGTTTGTCTCCAAAGGCCCGCAGCTTTTTCCAGTGCCGGAACTGGCAGGCGGGACTCTTGAGGAAGCCAAGAACGGGCTCAACGCCGCGGAAATGGCGTTGGGAGGGGTCACGGAGCAATACAGCGAGACGGCCGCCGCGGGTGTTGTCCTTTCGCAGGATCCCGCCCCCGGAACGCCCGCACGGCATGGCACGCCCGTATCGCTCGTTGTGTCCAAGGGCCCCGAGCCCATCCCGGTACCCAACGTGGTGGGCCGGGACGAGGACGCAGCCGTGGATGCCATCGAGGCGGCCGGGCTGAAGGCTGACGTGGCCCGGGAGGAGGTCTTCGACAAGAACGTCCCGGAAGGCGCAGTGGTGAGCCAGTCCCCCGCGAACGGAACTCTCACCCGCGGCGGCACGGTGACGCTCACCATTTCGAAGGGCCCGCGCATGGTGGAAGTGCCGAGCTTCATCGGCAAGCAGGCCGCGGAGGCAAAGAAGGCCCTTGAAAGCCTCGGCTTCCAGGTCAAGGTGAACAACATCCTGGGCGGTTTCTTCGGCACAGTCCGGGACCAGGATCCCGTTGATACCGAAGTTCCTGAGGGGTCAGTCATCACCCTGACAGTGGTGTAGGCGGCCCTGCGCCCACACCACCATCAGAGCGTCAGCGTTTGGCGAGGGCTCCGGCCACCAGGAAGGCCATCTCCAGCGACTGCATGTGGTTCAGCCGCGGATCGCAGACAGACTCGTAGCGGTCCAGGAAAGCCTCCTGGTCGATCGGGTCCGCCCCGCCGAGGCATTCGGCAACGTCGTCGCCCGTCATTTCCACGTGCAGGCCGCCCGGAACCGTGCCCAGGGCATGGTGCACCTCAAAGAAGCCGCGCACTTCGTCGATGACGTCGTCGAAGTTGCGGGTCTTGTAGCCGTTCGGGGACGTGACGGTGTTCCCGTGCATGGGGTCGGTGACCCAGAGCACCTGGGCACCCGAGGCAGTGACCTTCTCGACGACGGCGGGCAGCTTCTCGCGGATGTTGCCTGCGCCCATGCGCGTGATGAAGGTGAGCCGGCCGGGCTCGCGCTCCGGGTCCAGCTTGTCGATCAGGCGGAGGGCGTCGTCACCGGTGGTGGACGGGCCCAGCTTCACGCCGATGGGGTTCCGTACGCGGGAAAGGAAGTCAACGTGGGCGTGGTCCAGTTCCCGGGTCCGCTCCCCGATCCAGAGGAAGTGCGCCGAGGTGTCGTACGGGAAGCCGGTCCGGGAGTCGATGCGTGTGAGGGCACGCTCGTAGTCCAGGAGCAAGGCCTCGTGGCTGGCGAAGAATTCAACGCGCTTCAGCGCCTCGAAGTCTGCCCCGCAGGAAGCCATGAACTTGATGGCCCGGTCGATGTCCCGTGCAAGGGATTCGTAGCGGGCGTGCGCAGGGTTCTCGGTGAAGCCCTTGTTCCACTGGTGTACCGAGCGCAGGTCCGCAAACCCGCCCTGGGTGAAGGCCCGGATAAGGTTCAGCGTGGACGCTGAAGTGTGGTAGGCGCGGAGCATGCGGGCGGCGTCGTGGCCGCGCGACTCCGGGGTGAAGTCGTAGCCGTTGACGATGTCGCCACGGTACGCCGGAAGCGTTACGCCGTCGCGGGTTTCGTCATTGGACGAACGCGGCTTGGCGAACTGGCCTGCCATCCGGCCCATCTTGATGACGGGCATGGCCGCGCCGTAGGTGAGGACCACGGCCATCTGGAGGATTGTTTTGACGCGGGCGCTGATCTTGTCTGCGGTGGCCGCTTCGAAGGTCTCGGCACAGTCACCGCCCTGGAGCAGGAACGCCTTGCCCTGGGCAGCGGCAGCCAGCCGTTCGCGCAGGACATCAACCTCGCCGGCGAACACCAGCGGAGGGAGGACGGAAAGTTCCTTCACCGAGGCATCAAACACCTCCCTGTCCTGCCAGCTGGGCTGCTGGGAGATGGGAAGGTCCCGCCAGTTGTCGAGTCCCGGATAGTTGGCCGCTCCGCTCTGGGCGGTACTGGACAGCGAGAAGGCAGGTTTTGCAGATAGCTCAGTCACTATCTAAGACTAACGGCAGAGCAGGGTGGCCGGGCACCGCAGCGTCACGCATCCTGGACAGCGCGTCATGCGGGCGGTTCAGCGGCTGCACCGGATTCGGAAGGCTTGCCTGCCAGCCGGAGCTTCACCACGGCCGCATATTCGTCCACGTATTCCTGGCCTGAGAGCCGCATCAACTCGAACATGATCTCGTCCGTGACCTGCCGTTGAACAAGGCGGTCATCGGCCTGGTCCCGGTACTTGGCGAAATCCAGCGGTTCGCCAAAGATCATGCCGATCCTGCGGATGTTCGGGAGCCGCTTTCCGATCGGCTGCACCTTGTCCGTCCCGATCATGGCCACCGGGATCACAGGTACCCCCGCTTTGAGCGCGAGCCTGGCCACCCCCACCTTTCCCCTGTAGAGGCGCGCATCGGGGCTCCGCGTGCCCTCCGGGTAGATGCCCAGCAGTCCACCGTGCGAGAGGACCTCCATCCCGGCGCTGAGCGATGCCTCAGAGGCGGCACCCCCGGACCGGTCCATGGGCAGCTGGTTGGTGAGCCGGAAAAACAGGGCAGTCAACCTGCCCTTGATCCCCGTGCCGGTGAAGTATTCGGACTTAGCCAGGAACACCACGGGGCGCCGGACCATCAGCGGCATAAAAATCGAATCGGAGAACGAGAGGTGGTTGGAGGCGATGATTGCCGCGCCCTCGGCGGGAATGTTATCCAGGCCCTTGACCCAGGGGCGGAAAAGCAGCTTCACGACCGGACCGAGGAAGATCCTTTTCATGACCCAATAGAACACGTGTGAAACCTCTCCGGAAGGCAGCCGTCACGCCCGGCATCGGGCCTGGTCAGCAGTTCAATGAAACCCTACTCTAGTGAGATTTATCCGGAACAGTGACACGATGGAGTCATGAGCGAAAGCAGCATCCCGTCACGTCCTGCCGCTTTCAGCTATCCCGGCCACGGGCCTAACGCCCGGATCGGCGTGGCCATCTGCCATGGCTTTACCGGCAGCCCGCTGAGTGTCCTGCCGTGGGCGCAGCACCTCGCCTCCCAGGGCTACGCGGTGACGGTACCCCTGCTGCCCGGCCACGGCACGGACTGGCGCGAGCTTTCCCGGACCAGGTGGAGCGACTGGTACGGCAGTTTCGAAACCGCCTACCTGGACCTTGCCGAAAGCACCGACACCTGCTTTGTTGCCGGTTTGTCCATGGGCGGAGCCATCGCCCTGCTCACTGCCTCCCGGCATCCGGTGGCGGGCGTCTCGGTGGTCAATCCCGGCCTCAGCTTCTACGACCGGCGGATCCGGGTCATCGGCGTGCTCAAGTATTTCCAGAAAACAACCATGCCCATCCAGGAGGAGCAGGCCACCGCCACCGTGACGGAGGACGGGGACTATTCGCGCACCCCGCTCTCTGCGGTGCATGAGCTGAAGAAGCTGTTCGGCGCAGCGATCAGGGGCCTTGCCCGCATTGCGGCTCCGGTGCAGGTTTTCAAATCGCTGACGGACGCGGTGGTTCCGCCCACCTCGCTGGCTGTACTGCGGCACCGCCTGGGCGCCCGTCTTACCGAAGTGGTCAGCCTTGCCAGCAGCGGCCACGTAGCTACGCTGGACGTGGATGCGCCGGAGATCTTCGAGAAATCAAGTGCTTTTTTCCGCACCCATGCCCACCAGACCACGTCGATGGAGACCCCATGACCTCCAGCCCTGACC
Source organism: Arthrobacter sp. Soil_C_49 (assembly GCF_057656635.1). Taxonomy (NCBI): domain Bacteria; kingdom Bacillati; phylum Actinomycetota; class Actinomycetes; order Micrococcales; family Micrococcaceae; genus Arthrobacter; species Arthrobacter sp. Soil_C_49. Next base: position 43,074 of record NZ_JBDGJZ010000001.1, on the reverse strand, counting down.
ACAGCCCCTTCAGCAGTCATTTCGGCGGCGACGGGCCCCGGATCGGAGTGGTCCTCTCACACGGGTTCACCGGCAGCCCCCATGGCCTGCGCTCCTGGGCGCACGCCTTCGCCGCCGCCGGTTTCGCTGTCCGGATGCCCCTGCTCCCAGGGCACGGGACCAGCTGGCAGGACCTCGCACGGACCCGGTGGCAGCAGTGGCACGGCGCCCTCGACGAGGCCTACCTGGAGCTGGATGCAGACTGCGACTATGTCTTCTCCGCCGGGCTGAGCATGGGCGGGGCACTCGCGCTGCGCATCGCCGCCACCCGCCCCGTGGCCGGAGTGGTCCTCGTGAATCCGGGGCTGGTGATTGACGACCCCCGCGCCCCTCTCGCCGGGATCCTGAAGCTGGTCATGAAAAGCACGCCGGCCATCGCCAACGACATCCTCAAGGAAGGCATGGACGAAGGAGCGTACCCGCGCACTCCCGTCGCCGCCGCCCACGAACTCAACAAGATGTTCAAGGACACCCTCAGGATGCTGCCCAGGGTCACGGCGCCCGTCCGGGTCTTCCGCTCCACCGTCGACCACGTGGTATCCGATTCCAGCATCGTGGCGCTTCGCCGCGGCCTCACGCACGCGCCCCTGGAGCTGGTCCGGCTGGAAAACAGCTACCACGTGGCCACCATGGACAACGACGCGGAGCAGATCTTCGAGGGCTCCGTGGATTTCATCCGCAGCGTTGTCGCGGCTGGCGGTCCCGCCCCCGCCTTTCCCGCACCGTCCGGCCAGGAGGCTTCCCGTGAACAGGCCTGATCCCGGCTCACCGGACCAGGGCGCCAACCAGGACGACGCCGTCTGGCTCGACCTGGTGGCCCGGCTTGAAGGAAACTCGCCGGCCGACACCGGCGAGGCGTCAACAGAACCGGCGCCTGGTACGCAGAGCGGCACACCTGCCGCAGCGGGAAGGCCGGCCACCTTCCGGGACTTCGACCCCCTGGGCCTTGCCGCGCCCACCGAACTCTCGGCCAGCGAGCGGCAGGACGCCTCCGCCTCCGGCGTGCAAGCCGATACGTCCGCCGTGGACCGTAACGGAGCGGGGCCGCGCGATTACGACGCCCCGGAGGACGAGGGCGAATTCATCCCCGAGGATCCGCCCAGCCTCGCCGGCACGGATCCGTTGACCATGCTGGCCTGGCTCGCGGCGGTGGGCGGGCCTATAGCCCTCCTGTTGTCCGCCATGTTCTGGCGCTCGGCGCCGCTGCTGGCCATCGTGGGTATCGTGGCCGTGTTTGTCCTGGGGACGGTCTACCTGATCATGAAGCTTCCGCAGGAAAAAGACGAGAACGACGACGGCGCCCGGGTTTAGTGCCGCGGTCCGCCACGTCAGCCGCGCAGCCTGCTGCTGACCCGGGAGAGGTCTGCCGCGCCGATCAGTCCGGCGTTCGGGCCCAGTGCCGCCAGCTCGATGCCGGCCGCGGGCCGGAAGCCCCGGCCGGTCAGGTTCCGGGAGAAGGCCTTCCGGGCAGGCTCCACTAAGAGGTCCCCGGCTGAACACAGGCCGCCGCCGATGACGAACAGGCCCGGATCCAGCGCCGCCGCCAGGTTGGCAAGCCCCAGCCCCAGCCACCCGCCCACTTCGTCAATCAGTTCGCGTGAAGCAGCGTCCCCGCCGAGGGCCAGTTCGGTGACCGTCGCTCCAGTGATCGTCTCGGAATTTCCGCCCACGGCTGCCAGGAGCTCCTGTGCCACCGGTCCGTTGGCCCGCGCCAAGATCCGCGCTTCCCGCCCCAACGCGTTGCCGGAGGCATACTGCTCCCAGCAGCCCCGGTTGCCGCACTCGCACCGGTGTCCGCCGGGCATGATGATTTGGTGGCCGAACTCGCCGGCCACACCAAACCTGCCGCGCTCCACCCGGCCGTCCATCACCATGGCGCCGCCGATTCCCGTGCCCAGGGTGATGCATACCAGCCGGTCCTCACCCTGCCCGGCACCAAAGCGCCATTCAGCCCAGGCCGCGGCATCGGCGTCGTTCGCCAGCAGGACCGGCCGACGCAGAAGTTTCTGGAGGTTGTCCCTTAACGGCTCGTTACGCCAGGCGAGGTGCGGGCTGAAAAGCACGGTGCCGCCGTCGAGGTCCATCCACCCGGCCGCACCGATCCCTACGGACCAGATCCTGTGCCCGCGGCCCAACTCCTCGACGAGCTCGACGATGACTTGTTCCACTGCCCGCGGATCCGTTCCGGGGGTGGACCGGCGGGCTTCGCTGAGGATCCTGCCCTCGGCGTCCACCACACCGGCGGCAACCTTGGTCCCGCCAATGTCGACGCCGATGGCCAGGCCCCGCCGCCCGAGGCGCAGGTGCTCACGGAAGCTTTCACCGTGCCGCCTTCGCGCCCTGCCGGCGGTTGGCCGCTGCCTCCAGGGAACCGGTCGTCGCAGGGGGCCGGCCTGTTCGCCGGGAGGCGGTGCATACATAGTCAACCATTCTAAGCGGGCCCCTCCCGGGCCGGAGGCTGCGTGGCCAGCATGTCCGGGCAAGAGGCAGTCCCGGGCATTGACGACTAAGTTACCGACCAGTAACTTTAGATACTGCACGGCCCGGCACAGGCGTACTAGTCTTTAGGCATACCCTGCCCGGGTCTTCGGATATCAAAGGAGCTATAGTGCGTGAATTCAGTGTTCCGCCTCTTGTTGTTGTCCCACCGGAAACCAACATCACGGACCTGGTCCTGCGGCAGGCCGCCAAGCCCAGCAACCCCTCACTGTTTTCGCGACTGGACACCGCCGGATCCTGGCAGGACGTTTCCGCAACGGATTTCCTCGCCGACGTCCGCGCCCTCGCCAAGGGCCTGATGGCCAGCGGCGTGGCCGCCGGCGACCGCGTGGGGATTATGTCCCGGACCCGGTACGAGTGGGCTCTGGTGGATTTCGCCATCTGGTTTGCCGGAGGCGTATCGGTGCCGATCTATGAGACCTCCTCCCCCTCGCAGGTGGCCTGGAACCTGGGCGACTCCGGTGCCGTGGCAGCCTTCGGCGAGGCCGCCCACCACGAGGACGTGATCCGCCAGGCAGTGAACGCCGAGGGACTCACCGCGCTCCAGCACGTCTGGCAGCTCGAAGGTCAAGGGCTGGATGCGCTCCGTGACGCCGGACGGCATGTCAGCGATGAAGATCTGGAAACCCGCCGCGCCTCAGCCAACCTGTCCGACGTCGCCACCATCATCTACACCTCCGGTACTACCGGACGCCCCAAGGGCTGCGAACTCACGCACGGCAACTTCGTGGAACTCTCGGAGAACGCCCTGGCCATTATCGGCGAGATCGTCCACGAAAACGCCAAAACCATCATGTTCCTGCCGTTGGCCCATGTTTTCGCCCGTTTTATCTCCGTCCTGGCCATGGCCGCCGGAACCACCGTGGCCCACACGCCGGACATCAAGAACCTCCTCTCCGACCTGCAGAGCTACGAGCCAACCTTCATCCTCGCCGTGCCCCGGGTGTTCGAGAAGGTGTACAACTCGGCGCTGACCAAGGCCGAGGACGGCGGCAAGGGAGCCATCTTCCACCGCGCTGCCGATACCGCCATCGCCTTTTCCAAGGCACGCCAGAACGGGCGGGTGGGCCTGGGACTGAAGCTTCGCCACGCCCTTTTCGACAAGCTTGTCTACGGCAAGCTGCGGGCCGCGATGGGTGGGCATGTTGCGCACGCGGTATCCGGCGGCGGGCCGCTGGGCGAACGCCTGGGCCACTTCTTCCAGGGCATCGGCCTGCAGGTGCTTGAAGGCTACGGCCTCACCGAAACCACCGCCCCTATCTCCGTCAACACTCCGTCACTGATCAAGATCGGCTCCGTCGGCAAACCGCTTCCGGGAAATGCCGTCAGGATCGCCGAGGACGGCGAGATCCTGGCCAAGGGCGTCTGTGTGATGCGCGGCTACTACAAGCGCGAGGACCTCACCGGTGAGACGTTCGACGGCGACTGGTTCCGTACCGGCGACGTCGGCCGCCTCGACGAGGACGGTTTCGTCTGGATCACCGGGCGCAAGAAGGAGATCATCGTCACCGCCGGCGGCAAGAACGTGATCCCCGCCCTGCTCGAGGACCAGATCCGCGCGGACGCCCTGGTCTCCCAGGTGCTGGTGGTCGGCGACAACCGGCCCTTCATCGGGGCTTTGGTCACCCTGGACCAGGAGGCCCTGCCCGGCTGGCTGCAGCGCCACGGACTCCCTGCCACCACGTCACTGGAAGAGGCGGCCGGCAACCCCGTGGTCAAAGCGGCAGTCCAGGACCTCATCACCGCAGCAAACTCCTCGGTCTCCCAAGCCGAGGCCATCAAGTCCTTCCGCATAGTCCCCGCCGACTTCACCGAGGCATCAGGCCACCTGACCCCGTCCATGAAGGTCAAGCGCGCCCAGGTCATGAAGGACTTCGAGACCGTCATCGAGGAAATGTACGCAGCACCGCGGTCCTGACGTCCCCGGGCGAAGTGGTCCCCGCTGCAACACCTTTGTAGCCAAGCACCACTAAGAGGCAGGCCTGGTCCGGCAGCGTGCGTAAAAGGGGCCCCGCGCCCCTGCCCGCCGCGAAGCGGCCTCGGCAGGGCGCGGGGAATAGCACGCAGAGGATCGGGCCTGCCTCTACCACTGCCGCAAAAGCAACGAGAGGGTCCTCCTGACAGGAGGGCCCTCTCGTCGTTGTTACGGTTGGTTACTGCTCAACCACCAGCAGCAGGTCTCCGCCCTGGACCTGCTCCACGGAGGAGATGGCGAGGCGGGAAACCTTGCCGGCTACCGGTGTGGTGATGGATGCTTCCATCTTCATTGCCTCGATGGTGGCCACGGTGTCGCCCGCGTTGACTTCGTCGCCCGGCTTGACGGTAACGGTCACGGCGCCGGCGAACGGGGCTGCGACGTGGCCCGGCTGGGCGGGGTCTGCCTTCTCGGCGGCCTTGACGTTGCTGACTACGGAACGGTCGCGGACCACCACGGGGCGGGACTGGCCGTTCAGGGTGCACATGACCGTGCGCATGCCCTTCTCGTCAGGCTCTGAGACGGCTTCCAGGGAAGCGATCAGCCGCACGCCCTTCTCCAGCTGGATCTCGTGCTCCTTGCCGCGCTGGAGGCCATACAGGTAGTCGCGGGTATCCAGGACCGAGATGTTGCCGTAGGTCTCCACGCTCTTCAGGTAGTCCTTGGTGGGACCGTCGAAGAGCAGCCTGTTCAGGGTGTGCTGGCGGGTCTTGGAGTCGGACTTCAGCGCAGCACTGTCCTCGGCGCTGAGCTCCGCGTCCCGGACCTTCACGCTCCGGCCCTGGAGGGCTTTGGTGCGGAAAGGCTCGGGCCAGCCGCCCGGCGGGTCGCCGAGTTCGCCGGACAGGAATCCAATGACCGAATCCGGGATGTCGTAGTTCTGCGGGTTCTCGTTGAAGTCTGCCGGGTCCGCGTTCAGTCCCACCAGGTGCAGTGCGAGGTCGCCCACCACCTTCGAGGACGGAGTGACCTTGACCAGGTGGCCCAGGATCCGGTCAGCAGCGGTGTACATGTCCTCGATGGCTTCAAACCGCTCCCCCAGGCCCAGGGCCATTGCCTGCTGGCGGAGGTTGGAGAGCTGGCCGCCCGGGATCTCGTGCTGGTACACGCGTCCTGTGGGGCCCGGAAGGCCTGACTCGAACGGTGCGTAGACGCGGCGGACAGCCTCCCAGTACGGTTCCAGCGAGCTGACGGCTTCCAGGCTGAGCCCGGTGTCCCGCGGGGTGTGGGCCAAGGCTGCCACCAGGGCGGACGCTGAGGGCTGGCTGGTGGTTCCGGCCAGCGACGCCGAGGCGACGTCGACGGCGTCCACACCGGCATTCACGGCGGACAGCAGGGTGGCCAGTTGGCCACCAGCGGTGTCGTGGGTATGCAGGTGCACCGGAAGGTCGAAGCGTTCCCGGAGTGCTGAGACCAGTTTCGCGGCTGCCGCCGGACGGAGCAGGCCGGCCATGTCCTTGATTGCCAGGATGTGGGCCCCGGCGTCAACGATCCTCTGAGCGAGCTCCAGGTAGTAGTCCAGGGTGTAGAGCTTCTCGTTGGGGTCCAGCATGTCGCCCGTGTAGCAGAGCGCAACTTCAGCCACGGCAGTGCCGGTGGCCCGGACCGCACGGATGGCGGGGGCCATCTGGCTGACGTCGTTCAGGGCGTCGAAGATCCGGAAGATGTCGATGCCGGTGGCCGCGGCCTCGTTAACGAAGGCTTCGGTGACTTCCTCCGGGTATGGCGTGTAGCCCACGGTGTTGCGGCCGCGCAGGAGCATCTGCAGGCAGACGTTCGGAAGCGCCTGGCGCAGGGCAGCAAGCCGGTCCCAGGGGTCTTCGCCCAGGAACCGCAGGGCGACATCGTACGTGGCACCGCCCCAGGCTTCCACGGACAGCAGCTGCGGCAGGAGTGCGGTCACCGCGGGGCCGGCAGCGACGAGGTCGCGGGTCCGGACGCGGGTGGCGAGCAGCGACTGGTGCGCGTCGCGGAACGTGGTGTCCGTGACGGCCACCGCGTTCTGCTCACGGAGTGCTTTGGCGAAGCCTTCCGGTCCCAGCTCGAGGAGCTTCTGGCGTGAGCCCGGTGCCGCCTGCTGGTCCTTGACGGACGGGAGCTTGCTGGCGGGGTTGGAGTGGACGGTCAGTTCGCCGTTGGGCTTGTTGACGGTGACATCGGCCAGCCAGGTGAGGAGCTTGGTGCCACGGTCTGCAGAGACCCGCGCCTTGAGCAGCTCCGGGCGCTCGTCGATGAAGGACGTGGCCACATCGCCGGCGATGAAGTCGGGATCGTCAAGCACAGCCTGCAGGAAGGAGATGTTGGTGGAGACGCCGCGGATGCGGAATTCCGCGAGGGCACGGCGTGCGCGGGCCACGGCGGCGGGGTAGTCCCGGCCTCGGCAGGTGAGCTTGACCAGCATGGAGTCGAAGTGCGGGCTGATTTCGGCACCCGAGTAGACGGTGCCGCCGTCGAGCCTTACGCCCGCGCCGCCGGCGGAGCGGTAGCCGGTGATCTTTCCGACGTCGGGGCGGAAGCCGTTGGCCGGGTCTTCGGTGGTAATGCGGCTCTGCAGCGCGGCACCGCGCAGCTTGACCGTGTCCTGGGAGAGGCCAAGGTCAGCGAGGGTCTCGCCGGCGGCGATACGCATCTGTGCCTGGACGAGGTCAACGTCGGTGACCTCTTCGGTGACCGTGTGCTCCACCTGGATGCGCGGGTTCATCTCGATGAAGACGTGCTGGCCCGCGCGCTCACCCACAGTGTCAACGAGGAATTCCACGGTGCCGGCGTTGACGTAGTTCAAGGCCTTGGCGAACTTCACGGCGTCCCGGTAGAGCGCCTGCCGGATGCCCTCGTCCAGGTTGGGGGCCGGGGCAATCTCGATGACCTTCTGGTGGCGCCGCTGGATGGAGCAGTCCCGCTCGAACAGGTGCATCACGTTGCCCTCGGCGTCGGCGAGGATCTGCACTTCGATGTGCCGCGGGCGCAGTACGGCCTGTTCGAGGAACATGGTGGGATCACCGAACGCGGCATCGGCCTCGCGCATCGCGGACTGCAATGCCTCGGGCAGGGCCTCACGGGTGTCCACCCGGCGCATGCCGCGCCCGCCGCCGCCGGCCACGGCCTTGGCGAAGATGGGGAAGCCGATCTCATCGGCTGCGGCAAGGAGTTCGTCCAGGTCCTTCGACGGAGCGCTGGACTTGAGGACCGGAACGCCGGCGTCACGCGCGGCCTTCAGCGCCGCCACCTTGTTGCCTGCAAGTTCCAGCACTTCGGCCGGCGGGCCAACAAAGGTGATGCCGGCGTCCTTGGCTGCCCGGGCCAGGTCCGGGTTTTCGGAGAGGAACCCGTAACCGGGGTAGATGGCGTCCGCACCGGACTCCTTGGCAACCCGCACTATCTCCGCAACGTCCAGGTACGCACGGACGGGGTGGCCCTCTTCGCCAATCAGGTAGGCCTCGTCCGCCTTCTGGCGGTGGATCGAGTTCCTGTCTTCCTGTGGGAAAACGGCAACGGTCTTTGCGCCCAGCTCGTAGCCGGCGCGGAAGGCCCTGATCGCGATTTCGCCGCGGTTGGCCACCAGAACTTTGGAAAACATACTTCTCCTGCATCATTGCGGGTGGATCGGTGAGTGGTCACAGTGTCTAGGACCTGCAAGGACAAACACAAATCTTTGTGGCCACCGTCACAGATTTTCCCGTCATGTCCCGAACCCTTTCGCCGGGCCGGGCGGAAACCGCCTTCAACAGCACAGTCGGTGCCATGCCGACGCCCTTAAAGCGGGATTCGCCGACGCATCCACATATGATGAGTAGGGCGGCAGGACCGTCCGGCTTCGGCGCTGCCGGAGCAAACATTACCCCCAACACGGCATCCGGCGTTAGGTTTTGGTCTCTCAAGTGCAAGTAGTCAGCATCAGCAGCCTCAAGGGTGGAGTCGGCAAGACTTCGGTCACCACAGGATTGGCATCTGCCGCGCTTGCCGCAGGTGTCCGCACGCTGGTGGTGGACCTTGATCCCCACGCAGACGCCACCACTGCCCTGGGCGTCCAGCCCGGCGACCAGTTGGACATCGGCAGGATGCTCAAGAGCCCCCGCCGCGCCAAGCTGGCAGACAACGTGGCGGGCAGCAGCTGGACGACGCTGGCCCACCCCAACGGCTCCGGCCCCGCGGTCCTGGATGTTGCCGTCGGCTCTGCCTATACCGGAATCTACGACCGCCCGGACCTCAGCCGCCGCGACCTCCGCCGGCTTTCGTCGGTCCTGGCCGGCGCAAATGACTACCAGCTGGTCCTGATTGACTGCCCGCCTTCCCTCAACGGCCTGACCCGCATGGCGTGGTCGGCCAGTGACAAGGTGGCCCTTGTCGCCGAGCCGGGGCTGTTCTCCGTTGCCGGCACCGAGCGGACCATGCGGGCCATCCAGCTGTTCCGGCAGGAATTTGCCCCCAACCTGTCGCCGGCCGGCATCATCGCAAACCGCGTGCGGTCCGGTTCCTCGGAGCACAGCTACCGGCTCGCCGAAATGGAATCCATGTTCGGTGAACTCCTGCTGAGCCCGAGGATTCCGGAGCAGGCGAACTGGCAGCAGATCCAGGGCGCCGCCCACCCCGTGCACCACTGGCCGGGAGATTCCGCCAAATCCGCCGCCGCCCTGTTCGATGACCTGCTGGCGAACCTCATGGCTGTGGGCAGCGGATTGCGCAGCCGCGCCAGGTAAGAGGTTCGTTTTAACGGCAGAAGCCGCTCTCCAGAGGAGAGCGGCTTCTGCCGTTAAAACTGTCAGCTGATCTTGCGGGCGGCCCGCCGCTTACTCAGTTCGTCGTCGGGAAAGGACTGCTCGGCAGCGTGCTCACTCGGCAGCGATGCCAGGCTGCCTTCCACCTCGCGCCAGACGCGGCCCACCGCGATGCCGAACACGCCCTGGCCGCCCTGCACGAGGTCAATCACCTCGTCCGCCGAGGTGCACTCGTAGACGCTGGCGCCGTCGCTCATCAGCGTGATTTGGGCGAGGTCTTCCACGCCGCGTTCGCGAAGGTGCTCCACCGCGGTGCGGATCTGCTGCAGTGAGACGCCCGTGTCGAGGAGGCGCTTGACCACCTTCAGAACGAGGATGTCGCGGAAACCGTAAAGGCGCTGGGACCCCGAGCCGGCGGCGCCGCGGACGGCGGGTTCAACCAGCCCCGTGCGTGCCCAGTAGTCCAACTGGCGGTAAGTGATGCCAGCAGCCTTGCAGGCGGTGGGACCCCGGTAGCCGGCGTCCTCGTCCAGGACGGGAAGGTCTTCGGTGAACAGGAGGCCCTGGGCACCGCTCGCGGGCATCGCAACACCAGCCGTGGGCTGTTTCAGCCCGCCTGCTTCGCCTTTGGGACTCACCTGGATCCTCCTTGTCATAAGCCCCCCGTGAACAACTGCAACGGCAGGAACAGGTACGAAGACCATGCCTGTAATTTCCGCGGGGCGCACCTTCCAGTGTGACTTGCGCGGCTGCCGTAAGCAATGGGAACTTGATACTTCGACGTTAGGCCTGCAGGGACCCAAGGTCAAAGACGTTGGCCGGTTCAAACAGGCGTGTCGAAACTCTCGACCTCAACTTTAACCTTAACGTGACCTTAGCCGTCGAAATCCTCGGGCTCCACGTCGTCCAGGAACTCCCGGAAGCGGCGCAGTTCCCGCTCCTCGTCCACGGTGGGGCCGGGCTCGGCGTCCTCCCCCTCGTCGTGCTCGGTAATCCGGACGCCGGCTTCGTCCATCACGGAGTCCGCGCACCAGATGCGGCATTTGGCGCGCAGGGCGATGGCGAGTGCGTCGGAGGCCCGGGAGCTGACGGTGGTGCCGTTCTCAAACTGGAGCTGGCCGTAGAAGATGTTGTCCTCCACCGCCACGATGTTAACGCTGACCACTGAATGGCCCAGGGACTCCACCACGTCCACGAGGAGGTCGTGCGTCATGGGCCGGGGCGGAACCACTCCCTGCTGGGCGAGGGCAATGGCGCTTGCTTCCGGGGTGCCGATCCAGATGGGCACGTGGCGTTCGCCGTGCATCTCCCGGAGGAGGACCAGCGGCTGGTTGGAAGGCAATTCAATCCGAACGCCTACGATCTCGACTTCAATCATCAGATGTCCATGCGTGAGATGTGGTCCTGCACCAGAGCCCGGTGCAGGGTAAGGCAGAGGTCGCTGATTTCGCGGGCGGCCTCCGCCGCGCGCGCCTGGGATGCGGCGTCCTTGCGGGAGGCAAGAGGCGCCACTGCGCGTTCCACCAGCCCGAACTCGCGTTCGGCAGCTGCCTGGAAGGGACGAAGGTGCCGCGGCTCGAGCCCGTGGCTTTCCAGCTGCACACAGGCCCGGGCCACCTGGAGGGCGTGCTCGTCAAACTGTCCGTTGGTATGGCTGATCAGCCCGAAACTCAACAGGGCCTGGAGCAGCGGGACGCTGGCGCCGGACTCCGTCCGCAGCTGTTCCTCGGTGAGCTTGCGCCCCCGGCTCTGCAGTTCCGCGGCGAGTTCGTCGGAGACGATCCGCGGGGAAACCACGACGCCGGGCGGCAGGTTTTCGGGCCGTTCTCCCCTGTCGATGGCGTCAAGGTAGTCCTTGATGACTTTCAGGGGCAGGTACTGGTCCCGCTGCAACGCCAGGACAAACCGCAGGCGCTCAACGTCGCCGTCGGAATACTGCCGGTAGCCCGCAGGGGTACGGCGGGGATTGATGAGCCCCTTTTCCTCGAGGAACCGGATTTTTGACGCGGTCATTCCCGGGAAGTCGCCGCTGAGCTGGGCGAGGACTTCGCCGATGTTCAGGACCTGCGGTCCCCGGCGTTCCGGTTGTGCCATTGCCACAGGCAGCGGTCCCCGGATCAGCCGCGGCCTGCAGCGCTGGCAGGGCTCAGGTAGAAGGTGAGGCGGAATTTGCCGATCTGGACTTCACTGCCGGACTTGAGCTCAACGCTGTCCACGCGGTCGTGGTTGACGTAGGTCCCGTTCAGGCTGTTCTTGTCCACCACTTCAAAGCTCCGGGCGGTGCGGCGGAATTCCACGTGGCGGCGCGAGACGGTGACGTCATCGAGGAAGATGTCGGCATCCGGGTGGCGGCCGGCGGTAGTGACGTCCGAATCGAGCAGGAAGCGGGCTCCGGCGTTCGGTCCGCTGTGCGCAACGAGGAGGGCGGAACCGGCGGGCAGTGCCTCCACGGAACTGCGTTCGTCGGTTGACAGTTTGGGCGCGATGGTGGGTTCATCGGTCACCGGGGTGAGATGGATCGAGGTGGTCTCCGACGCCCTAGCCGCACCATTGCCGTATTCCCCATCGGCAGGGTTGTTTGTGTGGCCAGCCATGGACTCCTCCTCTTCGACGATCCGGCGCTCGCGCCGGTATTCAACTTTTGCCCTCCGCACCTGCCCTGCAGGTCCGGAACCGGCTCCCGATCCGGCCGCTGACGTGCGAAGACGTTCCTCTTGCACGTCCGGCCGAACCGGATGTACCGGTTAGCTTTTAGCCTACCTGTTGTTCGTACTCGGATGCACTGAGCAATGACTCCACGGCGTCCGGTTCGGCCAGTTTGACTTCGATGAGCCAGCCGTCGCCGTAGGGATCGGTGTTGATCAGGGCCGAATCGGTGTCCAGGGAGTCGTTGCGGGCCACCACTTCACCGCTGACCGGGGCGTAGATGTCGCTGACGCTCTTGGTGGACTCAACCTCGCCCACCACTTCGTTCGCCGTAATCTTTGTGCCAACTTCGGGCATCTGGGCGTAAACAACATCCCCTAGCGCGTCCTGGGCGAAGTCGGTGATGCCAACGCGCACCACGCCGTCGGCGTTGGGAGCAGTGACCCACTCATGTTCGGCGGTGTAGGACAGTTCTTCGGGAATGTTGCTCATCAGGGGCCTTTCATCGGGTCGAACACCAATGTCAACGGGGCCAAACAGGCCGCCGCTGAAAGTATAGGCACAAGTGCCGGGGCGTTCGCGGGCGATTCTGACAAGATGGGACGCATGACCGAACGCACCGTTCCGGGACCCGGGGAAGCTGCAGGGTAAGCCATGCCTGAACTTCCGGAGGTAGCTGGCCTGGCCGAATTTCTTGACGAACATCTGCAGGGAACCTCGGTGACCAAAGCGCAGATTGTTTCCTTCGCTGTGCTCAAAACGGCAGATCCGCCATTCAACGCCCTCGAGGGCAGGACGGTGACGGGGGTGCGGCGCTTCGGCAAGTTCGTCAGTATCGATACCGGCGGAATCTCGCTCGTCTTCCATCTGGCGCGTGCGGGCTGGGTGCGTTTCACGGACTCCCCCACTGATGCGCAGCTGAGGATGGGCAAGGGCCACATCGCGGCCCGTTTCACCTTTGCGGGCCCTGATGGTCCGCGCGGCATCGACCTCACGGAGGCTGGAACCAAGAAGAGCCTGGCAGTCTATGTGGTGCGGGACCCGCAGGACGTTCCCGGCATCGCCACACTGGGGCCGGATCCGTTCACCGAAGCGTTCGACGCCGACATGCTGGCCGAGATCCTCGCCGGCAGTTCACAGCAGATCAAGGGACTCCTCAGGAGCCAGAGCGTCATCGCCGGCATCGGCAACGCCTACAGCGACGAGATCCTGCACGCTGCGCGGATCTCGCCCTTTGCCACCGCCAAGTCGCTGGACCGCCCAACGGTGCAGGTCCTTTATGACGCCATCCACAGCGTCCTGGGCACAGCTTTGGCGGAAGCGCGGGGCAAGCCGCCCAAGGACCTGAAGGACGTCAAGCGGAGCCATATGCGGGTTCATGCCCGGGCCGGATTGCCTTGCCCGGTATGCGGGGACACCGTACGGGAGGTTTCCTTTGCCGATACGGCGCTGCAGTACTGCCCCACCTGCCAGACGAAAGGCAAGATCCTGGCCGACCGCAGGACCTCAAAGTTCCTAAAATAGGGTAAGCACGGCCCTTCACAGCGCGGAAAAACGGCGTGTATCGTGAGTGGCACGTCCCCTCCCAACAATCATTTCGGGCGGACGGAAACTGATTACATGAGGGTCCAGAAACCGGCGCTCACTGCTCACATACAGTGCCTATCTGGGCCCTTCGCATGTGTTCAGGCAATCACTCATACACCCTGCAGATGAAGTTCCCCGGGAATTGATCAAGCTTCATACAAAGGGCATTCGCACCCTCAAGTACGGCGTCTCCCCGCGCCCATTGGACTTGAGAGGCAAACCGCAGACAGGCGAGTCGACGACGACGTTGACCGCGCCCCAAGACGGCCAGCGCCGCTCTGCCTGCTCTCCCGTTCCTGCGGCATCGAAAGTAATTGATGCACGATAGGAAAGTTCAATGAACAAAGTAACCCGCCTCCTCGGCTCGGCTGCCCTTGCCACGGGCCTGATCTTCGGAGGATCAACCGGTGTGGCGTTTGCCAACGACAACGACTACAGAGATAGCCACAAGTCGTCGTATGACAACCGCGACCGGCGTGACGACGATCGTCGCTATGACGGCCGTAATTCCTACCACAATGACTACAAGTACCTCTACCGCTGCAGCAACTGGCGGGGCCACCACCACTGGTACGAGTGGAGTGACCGGTACGAGCACCGGAGGAATTGCGATTTCGTTCTCAAAGTAAGAGTGCGTTACTGATCTCCTGGCCACTGCGCCGGGAACAGGAAAAGGCCGGAACCACGCGTTTCCGCGTGCTTCCGGCCTTTTTGGTCGGGCTGACAGGATTTGAACCTGCGACCCCTTGACCCCCAGTCAAGTGCGCTACCAAGCTGCGCTACAGCCCGTTAGTTCCGCCGTTCTCCGCTGCGCTTCATCCGCGGGCTAACCCGGGGATTTCCACCAGCAGTCCGGCCGAACCACCTAGAAGAGCTTACACGATCCCGGAGGGTGCCAGTGACACTTTCCGGGATTCGCTGCTCAGGTGTGGCGTAATTAACGCTTCTTGCCCCGCTTTTCGCGCACGCGCATGCTGACCTCGATGGGCGTTCCCTCGAAGCCAAAGGTTTCCCGCAGCCGGCGGGTGATGAAGCGGCGGTATCCGGGGTCCAGGAAGCCGGTGGTGAACAGCACGAACTTCGGCGGCCGGCTGGAGGCCTGCGTGCCGAAGAGGATGCGCGGCTGCTTGCCGCCGCGGACAGGGTGCGGGTGGGCAGCCACCAGCTCGCCCAGGAAGGCGTTCAGGCGGCCGGTGGCGATGCGCTTGTCCCAGCTTTCCAGCGCCACATCCAGGGCCGGAACGAGCCGGTCCTTGTGCCATCCGGTTTTCGCCGAGATGTTGACCCGGGGAGCCCAGTTCACGTGCGCCAGGTCCTGTTCGATTTCACGCTCAAGGTAGCGCCGGCGTTCGTCGTCGAGCAGGTCCCACTTGTTGAACGCCAGCACCAGGGCACGCCCTGATTCGATGGCGAGCTGCAGGATCCGGACGTCCTGCTCGCTGAGGACCTCGTCCACGGCGAGCAGCACGACGGCGACCTCCGCCTTTTCGAGCGCGGACTGCGTCCGCAGGGAGGCATAGAAGTCCGCACCCTGCGCCATGTGCTGGCGGCGGCGGATGCCTGCCGTGTCCACGAAGCGCCAGGTCCGGCCGCCAAGCTCGATGAATTCGTCCACCGGGTCACGCGTGGTTCCGGCGGTGTTGTCCACCACCACGCGCTCCGTGCCGGCGAGCTTGTTCAGCAGCGAGGACTTGCCCACGTTGGGGCGGCCGATCAGGGCGATGCGCCGGGGGCCGCCGGAACGCTCAAGGCCTTCGATGGTGGAGAACTCGGGAAGCACGTCCATCACGTGGTCCAGCAGGTCCGCCACGCCCCGGCCGTGCAGGGCCGAGACGGGGTAGGGCTCGCCGAAGCCGAGGCCCCACAGTGCAGCGGAGTCGGCTTCCTGCGCGAAGTCGTCAACCTTGTTGGCCACCATGATGACGGGCTTCTTGCTGCGGCGCAGCATCTTCATCACGCCTTCGTCGGTGGCGGTGGCGCCCACGGCGGAGTCGACGACGAAGAGGACTGCGTCCGCGAGCTCCACGGCCATTTCGGCCTGCTCGGCCACCCGGGCGTGGATGCCGCGGGCGTCGTGCTCCCAGCCGCCGGTGTCCACCAGCGTGAAGTTGCGGCCGTTCCAGTGGGCGGAGTACATCACGCGGTCGCGGGTAACGCCGGGGGTATCTTCCACCACTGCTTCGCGGCGGCCCAGGATGCGGTTCACCAGAGTGGACTTGCCCACGTTGGGCCGGCCGATGATGGCCAGGACCGGATCCAGCTTGACCGGGCCGTCGTAATCCTCGTCGCCGAATTCGCCGCTGAGGAGCGCGGCGTCGTCCTCGTCGAGGTCGTAGTCCTCAAGGCCCGCCCGGAGGGACGCCGCGCGGAGCTCCGCTTCGTCGTCGTCAATCGCGGCCAGCCGTTCAGCAATCTGGTCGGTGCCGGTGGGGGTGTATTCGTCGTCGCCGGCGCCTGGGTGGCCGGAGGTCTGGGTGGTGTCGCTCATTGCACTGTCCTTAGTGGTCATCTGCCGGCGTCCCGGCTACTGCTTGAAGTCTTTGTGGATTGGTGCCCGCCGGCAGCGGCTGCCCGGTGAGTTGAATGGAATCCTGCACATGCCCTGACAGTGCGTCACGGATCTCCAGCGCCGCCCTGTCCATTGAAGCACGGCCGCTTTCCCCGGCCCTGCGGCCCAGGGTCAGCGCATTCCCGAAGCTGACGTGGAACCGCCGGCCCGGCCGCGGCACGGAATCAAGGTGCTCGTCGCCCTTGCGGGTGCCGAGGATCGCAACCGGCACCACCGGCGCCCCGGAGTTCAGTGCCAGCCAGGCAACGCCGCCGTTGATGTCTTCTGCTGCCCCGCTCCCCCGCGTGCCTTCGGGGAGGATGCCGACGCAACGGCCGGCGTCGAGCACTTTCCTGCAGCGCTGCAGCGCGGCGCGGTCTCCCGACCGGTCCACCGGGAGCTGCCCCGATGCAGTGAGGACCCGGCCCAGGAACCCGGTGAACATCTCCTGTTTCACCAGGATGTGCATGGGCCGGGGCGAGGCACCGAACATCACCGGCCCGTCCAGGAAGCTGATGTGGTTGGCGGCAAAAATCACCGGACCGCCGGTGGGGACGTTGTCCCGTCCGGTGACTGATGTCCGGTAAACCAGGTGATCCAGGGCCCAGCCCACCGGCCTGCTCCAAGCCATGGTCCAGCCGGACGGGATCTCCGGCCTGCTCCTGCCCGTGGCCGGCTGGTTCATGGCCGGCTCAGTCACGGTTCAGGACCTTGGTCACAATCACCAGGGCTGCGGCGACTGTCTGGTCGAAGTCGAGGTCCGAGGAGTCCAGGGTCACCACGCCCGAGGCGGCCTGGGTGAAGTTGACCACGGTGGAATCCTTGGCATCACGGTGGGTCACCTGCGCGGCCAGCTGTTCGGCGTTCTGAGTACCGCCGAGCTGGATGCCGCGGCGGCGAAGCCGGGCTTCCTCGCTGGCGGTGAGCAGCATCCGCACCTCTGCGCCGGGTGCGACGACGGTAGTGATGTCCCTGCCTTCCACCACCATGCGCCGGTGGTGCTTTTCAATCAGGGCCCGCTGCCGCCGGATAAGCTCCGTCCTGGCACCAAGGGTGGTGGCCACTGCACTGACTGCCGAGGAGATGGCAGGTTCCCGGATGGCGTCCGTAACGTCCACGCCGTCAACGCGGACGTACTCCTCATTGGGGCTGGTGCTCATATCCAGGACCAGGTCGCGGGAGGCCTGCTCCACGGACGCAGCGTCCTCCAGGTCAATGCCGGTCGTGACACAGTGCCAGGTCAGCGCGCGGTACATCGCGCCGGTGTCCAGGTAGGCGAGGCGGAGCCTCCGGGCCACTTCCTTGCTGACACTGGACTTGCCCGAGCCGGACGGCCCGTCGATGGCAACCACCAGCGGCCTGCCGAGGCGGATCGCCGGCAGGGTGTCAAGAAGTTCCTGTGTCATTACTGAAGTACCCGCCATCCGCGGTCGTTTAATGCTTCGATCAGGTGGTCATGCTTATTGGGCAACACTGACAATTCCACCATGCCCACGTTCTGGCCGGACGAATGGTCCAGCCGCAAGTCCTCAACGTTTACCCCGATTTCACCGATTTCGGTCAGGAGCTGCGCGATCTGGCCGGGTTTATCGTCCACCAGGACGGTGAGCCACGAATACGCCTGCGGAGGCCCGCCGTGTTTGCCCGGGATCCGGGCCTGTCCGGCATTGCCTTCGCTGATCAGCTGCGCGAGGTCCAGGCGGGCACCCGGCGCCGCGGGCTGTTCCAGCGTTCCGATCAGCCGGTTGAGGTCCTCGCGCACACCGTAAAGGATCTCCACCACCTTCGCCGCATTGCCGCCCAGGATCTGCACCCAAAGGGTGGGATCGCTGGCAGCAATCCGGGTAACGTCGCGCAGGCCGTTCCCCGCCAGGGACAGCGCATGCAGCGGTGTGCCCTGCAGCCGGCTGGCCAACAGCGAAGACATCACCTGGGGCAGATGCGAAACAAGCGCCACGGCCTCATCGTGCTCGTCGGCCGTGAACTGGGATACGACTGCTCCCAGGTCGGCAGCCAGCGAGCGGGCCACCTGGAGGGCTTCCCCGGAAGTCTCGTCGGACGGGCAAACCACCCACGGCATCGACGTGAACAGCTCGCCACGGGCAGCAACCGGCCCGGACTTTTCCCGTCCTGCCATGGGATGGGTGCCCACGTAACGTGACAGGTCAACGCCGCGGCCGCGCAGTGCTGCGAGGATCCCGGCCTTGACACTGGCGATGTCCACCACCACGGATTCCGGGTAGTCAGCCAGCGCCTTCGCCACAACATCGGCCGTGACATCCGGCGGGGCGGCAACAACCACCAGCTGCGGCGCGTCCCCGGCCAGGGCAGCGAGGGGCTGCCCCGCCCCGATGTCCACCGCAACAGCCTGGTTGGTGGGCGACGGATCGGAGAGGTACACCGGTACCCCGCGGCCCCGCAGGCCAAGCCCGATGCTGGTCCCCAGCAGCCCAGTACCGAGGACCACAACGGGACCGTCCAGGTGCCCGCGGCCCTGGCTGTGGAAAGCCGACATGGTCAGAGCCCTACGGATGCCAGCAGGTGGCCGACTTCCTGCTTGCCAAGGTTGCGGATGCTTCCCTGGCGCTGGTCGCCCAGGCCAATGGGTCCCACCTTGACGCGGACCAGCCGCAGGACCGGGAACCCGACGGCGTCGAACAGGCGGCGCACGATGCGGTTCTTGCCGGAGTGCAGCACCACCTCGATCAGCACGTGGCCCGGGGTGGAGTCGACCAGCCGGAAGGAATCGACGGAGGCAAAACCGTCTTCCAGTTCAACACCCTGCTTCAGCTGGGCGCCGATCCCCTGCGGGAACGGGCCGCGGACCTGGACCAGGTATGTCTTGGGAACCTCATAGGACGGGTGCGTCAGCCGGTTTGCCAGTTCGCCGTCGTTCGTCAGCAGGAGCAGCCCCTCGGTGGCGACGTCCAGCCGGCCCACGTGGAAGAGCCGCTCGCCATGCTGGTTCCGGAGGAAGTCGCTGATGCAGGGCCGGCCTTCGGGATCCTCCATGGTGGAGACAACACCCTTGGGCTTGTTGAACACCATGTAGACCATGTTCTCGTCCAGCTGGATCCGGATGCCGTCCACGTGGATGACGGCGGTTTTCGGGTCGACCCGGACGCCGAGCTCGGTGACCACCTGGCCGTCCACTTCCACCCGGCCCTCGGCGATCATCTCTTCGCAGACACGCCGTGATGCCACGCCGGCGGAGGCCATCACCTTTTGCAGGCGGACGCCGTCGGCATCGTGGAGTTCGGACTGGGGAACTTCACCGCGCGGGCCCTTCTTGCGTGACGGCTTGCGGATCGGCCCGAGGTTCTGGCCGAAGCGTTCGCTGCCGAAGGCGCGTGAGGCGGCTGCCCCGGGGGCGCCGGTCCGCGGCTTCTGCTTGGGGGCCCCGGGAGTGCCGGGCGCTTTTTTGGCACCGGGCTTGCGCGCGGCAGGCTTCCGGGAAGAAGGCTTGGCGGCCCTTGCTTCCGGGGCTCCCCCGCTTGTCCGGGCTTCCGGTGCCTCATCCGGGTCGATGAAGCGCTCCTCGCGCGGCTTGGGCGCGCGGTGCGGCCGGTCGCTGCCGAAGCCGGCGCCGCGCTTGGCTGAACCGCCGCGGAAGCCGCCGGCGGACGCGCCGCCCTGGGAGGTGCTGCGTCCCGGCGTGTTGTTGTGTCCGGAGCTGTTGCGTCCCGAACTGTTACGTGGTGAACCCTGGCGTCCCGCCTGTGTCATGACCCGTCCTTCGATATGTTGACCGGCAAGGTGTCCAAAGACAACCCTAGCCAGCCGTGCAGAAATAATCTGCCCTTGTAAGTACTCGTGCCGCAGCCAGGGCTGGTTCCCTGCCTACGTTGCTTCGGCGTCGTAGAACTCCGCGATCCCGTCCAGCCCCGGGAGGTGCGGGGACAGCTGCGGCAGCTCGGCCACTGAACTGATGCCCATCCGTTCGAGGAAGTACGACGTGGTCCGGTAGAGGATGGCGCCGGACTCGGGATCGGTTCCCGAGTCCTCGATCAGCCCGCGCTGAGCGAGTGTCCGTACGACGGAGTCAACATTAACTCCCCTGATTGCGGACACCCTGGCCCTGGAGACCGGCTGGCGGTAAGCGATCACCGCGAGCGTTTCCAGGGCGGCCTGGGTGAGCCTGGCCGTCTGCCCCTCCAGCACATATTTGCCCACGATATGGGCGAATTCAGCACGGGAGTAGATCCGCCAGCCACCGGCGACTTTCCGCAATTCAAAACCCCGGGGGCTGGAGCCGAAACCAGCTGGGCTGGCTGAATCCATATCCGGGGCGTTAACAGTATAGCCGTTATACTCGCGCTGGAGTTCTGCCAGCAGGGCGCCCACCGCATCAACGGTCAGCTCAAGGCCGGCGGCCAGCTCCTCTTCCGTGGCGGGCTCATCGATGACCATCAGCACGGCCTCGAGGGCAGCCTTGGCGCCGCCGGGGAGGCCATTGACGTCCGGTTCCTCCCGGGCTGGGTCTTCTGTCGGTTGTTGGGTCACAGCTGCTCCTCAAATTCCTCACTCAGGTTCTCGGCGGACCAGTCCCCGCTGCCGGCCGTCCAGTGCACGGCCAGGTCCCCCAGCGGCGAGAGTTGGTCAAACGAGACGGCTTTGTCCCGGAACAGTTCCAGCAGGGCAAGGAACCTGGCCACCACCACCAGGGTGGAGTCGGCGTCGGCGATCAGGGTCCGGAACGTCAGCGGAGATTCGAGCTGCAGCCGAAGGCCCACGATCTCAGCCTGCTCCTTCACGCTGACTGTGCCGCCGTGAAGGTGGGCAAGGCCTACTTCGGTTGGCTGCGGAGCCTTGGGCCGCATGGCTGCTTCGGCCAGGCGGGCAAACTGTTCGGGCGTGTGTTTCCAGACGAGTTCGGGGAGCATCGCTGCGAAGTGTTCTTCCAGCGCGACCTGCCGGGGGAAGCGCAGGGCCTCCTGGTGCAATGTTTCGCCGAGGAGGCCGGCCACGTGCTTGAACGCTTTGTACTGGAGCAGCCGGGCGAAGAGCAGGTCCCTGGCTTCCAGAAGCGCGATGTCTTCGTCGTCGTCCACCTCGCCGGCAGGCAGGAGCCGGGCAGCCTTGAGGTCCAGGAGCGTTGCCGCGATCACCAGGAATTCGCTGGCCTCATCCAGGGCCCACTCTTCGCCCAGCTTCTGCAGGTTCCGGATGTACTTGATGAACTCGTCAGTGACGGTGGCGATGGCCACCTCGGTGATGTCCAGCTGGTGTTTGGCAATCAGCCCCAGCAGGAGGTCGAACGGACCCGTGAAGTTGGCCAGCCGCACCTCGAAGCCGGGCTTGGTTTCGGCCACGGCGTGGCTAGGGTGCGCCGCCGCGCGAAATCAGTTCCTTGGCCAGCCTGCGGTAAGCGTCGGCCCCCACGTGGGTGGCGGCGTAGCTCGTGATCGGCTCGGCGGCCACGGTGGCGTCGGCGAACTTGATGGAGCGCTTGATGACGGTTTCGAAGACCTTGTCCCCGAAGGCCTCCACCAGGCGGGCGATCACTTCGCGGCTGTGCAGGGTGCGGGCGTCGTACATGGTGGCCAGCACGCCGTCCACCTGCAGGCGGGGGTTCAGCCGGTCCTGGACTTTGTCGATGGTTTCCACCAGCAGCGCCACCGCACGGAGGGCAAAGAACTCGCAGATCAGCGGAATGATCACGCCGTGCGCGGCGGTGAGGGCGTTGACGGTGAGGAGTCCGAGTGACGGCTGGCAGTCGATGAGGACGACGTCGTATTCGTCTTCGACCTTCTTGAGCGCACGGTCCAGTACCTGCTCGCGTGCCACCTCGTTAACCAGCTGCACTTCGGCTGCCGAGAGGTCGATGTTTGCCGGCAGCAGGTCGACGTTCTCCACGCCGGTCTGGTGGATGGCGTCCCGGATGTTTACCTTGCGGTCCATGAGGACGTTGTAGACCGTGAGGTCCAGTTCGTGGGGGTTGACGCCCAGGCCGGCGGACAGGGCGCCCTGGGGATCAAAGTCCACCAGGAGCACACGGCGGCCGTATTCGGCCAGTGCTGCCGCGAGGTTGATGGTGGAGGTGGTCTTTCCAACGCCGCCTTTTTGGTTAACCATGGCGATGACGCGGGCCGGACCGTGGGAGGACAGCGGCGCGGGTTCCGGGAACTCGCGGTATGGGCGCCCCGTGGGCCCCATCACCGCGTCTTCCAGGTCGAATTCCGTGCCCTCCAGAGTTGCTGAACCCTGTTCGCTGCTCACGTATCTATCCACACTTTCGATGACGGTGATTTCCTGCCGCTGGATGGCCAGCAACGCTCCTGCTTCTCCCCAAGGTTACAGCGCCCGACACGGTATTCGAGGCAACTTGACTTTCCGCGAATGTTGAGCCTTTACCCTCTAGCTGAGGTCGAAGGTTGCCCCGTTCCGGCACGCAAAACTGCCCCCGCAGCAGAGGCTGCGGGGGCAGTTTGGAGGTTAGCGAAGGGGGCTAGGCGGTGGTGGCAACCGTCCGTGCGCCCTCTTCCTTGGGTGCCATCTCGCCATGGTGGTGGGCGATCATGGTCGCCTCGTCGAACGGCTCCTCGCCCGAGAGGACCCGGCCAACCTGGCCGCCGTCGATTTCCTTGACCCAGGTGCCGATCAGGATGGTTGCCACAGCGTTGCCGGTGAAGTTGGTCAGGGCGCGGGCCTCGGACATAAACCGGTCGATGCCCACGATCATGCCTACGCCGCCGAGCAGTTCGGGCTTGTGTGCCTGCAGGCCGGCAGCGAGGGTGGCCAGGCCGGCGCCGGTGACGCCGGCAGCACCCTTGGAGGCGATGATCATAAAGATCAGGAGGGAGATCTGGGCGCCGAGGTCCAGCGGGGTGCCCATGGCGTTCGCAACGAAGAGCGATGCCATGGTCAGGTAGATGGCCGTGCCGTCAAGGTTGAAGGAGTAGCCGGTGGGGACGGTGACGCCGACGACGGGCTTGGAGACGCCGAGGTGTTCCATCTTCGCGATCAGGCGGGGCAGTGCTGCCTCGGAGGAGGACGTGGAGAAGATGAGCAGGTATTCGCGGGCCAGGTACTTCATGAGCTTGAAGATGTTGACGCCGGACACCACCTGGAGCAGGCCGCCGAGGATGACCACGATGAACAGGGCGCAGGTGATGTAGAAGGCAATCATCAGGGTGAACATGCTCACGATTGCCTGGAAGCCGGTGGCTCCGACGACGGCGGCGATGGCACCGAAGGCGCCCACGGGGGCGAGCCACATGATCATGATGAGGATCCGGAACACGAGTGCCTGGCCGTGGCCGATGGCTTTCAGGATCGGCGCGCCCTGCGGCCCCATCTTCTGCAGTGCAAAACCAACGAGGATGGCGGCAAGGAGGGTGGGAAGGACGGGGATGTCACCGGGAATGATTCCGAGCAGGAAGTCCACGGTGCTGTCCGTGGCGGCCTTCTTGTTGGGATCGTAGGGGGTCAGCTTGAGGCCCTCACCGGGGTGGATGATGTTGCCCACCACCAGGCCGATGGCCAGGGCGAAGGTGGACATGATGACGAAGTAGAGCAGCGCCAGGCCGCCTACCTTGCCCACCGTCGCGGCCTTGGCGATGGAGCCGATGCCCAGGACGATGGTGCAGAAGATGATGGGGGCGATCATCATCTTGATGAGCTTGATGAACCCGTCGCCAAGCGGCTTGAGGGATTTGCCCACTTCAGGGAACAGCAGGCCGACGATGGCGCCCAGGATGACGGCGGCGATGACGGCAATGTAGAGGTAATGCGATTTGTCCAGGCCCTTGCGCGGCGTCTTCACGCTGTCAAGCGACTCTCCTCGTTGAGAAGCCATGATGTGTCTCCTTTGGATAATCTGGTAGACGCTGCGGCACAGTCTCTGGGCTCAACACGTCCTCCGGTGTGATATCCATCATTGGGCAGGTGGTGACCCAGCTCACCGTTGCGTTCATATTGGTCGTGACGCAGTTTTCGGCCGGGCGACGTTGAATCCGTCGGGGAAAGGTACAGATGATCCACCGTTGGAGTATCGCCCGCCGGCTCTTTGTGGCGAACCTGCTGATTGTGGTGTCCTTCATCGCGATTGTTGGTACCGCCACGTTCATCGACGCCCGCGACCGCACCTATGAGGAAGCCGGGCGCCGGATGACCGGCGTTGCTGCCGCGATCGCAGCCAATCCCCTGGTGCTCCAGGCTGCGGACACCGCCGATCCCTCGGCTCTGCTGCAGCCCTACGCGCTCAATGTGATGGCCGGATCGGGAGCCGACTTCGTGACGATCATGGCGCCGGACCGGACGCGCTGGACGCATCCGCGCAACGAGGAACTCGGCAGGCCTTACATCGGCTCCATTGACGCGGCACTGGGCGGCGGGACGTTCACCGAGGTGACGGCGGGAACGCTGGGGCCCTCGGTGCGCACCATAGCGCCGGTGAAGGATGCGGCCGGGAACGTCAAAGCACTGGTCGCCGTGGGCGTCACGGTCCGGAACGTCGACATTGCCGTGTCCGGCCGGCTCCCCGCCCTCGCGGCCATCGGACTGGCCCTGCTGGTGGGCGGTTCGCTGGCCTCGTGGCTGCTGGGACGGTATCTCCGGCGGGTCACGCGGGGCTGGGGGCCTGAGCAGCTGGCCCAGCTCTTCGCCTACTACGAATCCGTGCTCCATTCGGTGCGGGAGGGGCTGATCCTGATCGACACCAAAGGCCACGTGGTGATGTACAACGACCAGGCGGCCGAGCTGCTGGGCCTGGAAGGTCCCGGCAGCAAGGACCCCACGCGGCCGCCGTCGTTGGCCGACCTGCCGCTGGACGAGGGGCTTAGGATCCTGTTCGAGTCCGGGCGCAACGCCAAGGACGAGATCGTCCTCACAGGTTCGCGCATCCTGGTGGTCAACCAGGGGCCCGCCAAGGGGCCGGCCTCGACGGGCAGCCGCGGGAGGACTCCTGTCTACGGCACTGTGGCCACCCTGCGGGACCGGACCGAGATCGAGGCCCTCGGCAGCGAACTCGAAACCATGCGTACGCTCTCTGATGCGCTCCGGGCCCAGACGCACGAGCATGCCAACCGGCTGCACACGATGGTTTCGCTGCTGGAGCTGGGCCGCACGCAGGAGGCGCTGGCCTTCGCCACGAAAGACCTGGAACTCAGCCAGCAACTGACCGATGACATGGTCAGCTCGGTGGACGAGCCGGTTCTTGGTGCCCTGGTGATGGGCAAGGTGGCCGAGGCGCACGAGCGCGGAGTACAGCTGGACGTTTCCGCGCTGGGCTCGGCGAGTGTGGCGGGGATCGCCGTGCAGGACCTGGTGACCATCCTGGGCAACCTGCTGGACAACGCCATGGATGCAGCTGCGGACGGCCTGCCACCCCGGAAGGTGGAGCTGACGGTGGAAGCGGATGAGGAAGGCCTGGACATCACAGTCCACGACTCCGGTCCGGCCATTGATCCGGCGGCAGCGGAGAACCTGCTCCGGCACGGGTTCAGCACCAAGCCGTCCGGCCCCGGCGGGCGGGGCATCGGCCTGGCGCTGGTCCGTCAGGCTGTGCACCGCCTGGGGGGTACCCTGACAATCAACGGCCGGCGCGGTGCCAAGTTCGAAGTGTTCCTCCCCGCAGCGGTCACAGCAGAGAAGGAGCACAACCGTTGAGCAATATCCGCGTCCTCGTTGTGGAGGATGAGGCCATCGCAGCTGCCGCCCATGCGGCTTACGTGGGGCGGCTGGCCGGTTTCGAGCTGGCCGGCACGGCCCCGGACGGACAGTCCGCACTGCGGCTGCTCAACGAGTTCGCTGCGGCGGGGAACCCGGTGGAGCTCGTCCTGCTGGACATGAACCTTCCCGACCTCCACGGACTGGACATCGCCCGCCGGATGCGGGCGTCCGGGATCCTGGCCGACATCGTTGCCATCACCGCCGTCCGCGAACTGGCCATCGTGCGCAGCGCCGTGGCGATCGGTGTGGTCCAGTACCTGATCAAGCCGTTCACCTACGCCACCTTCGCAGACAAACTGGAAAGCTACCGCCAGTTCCGGCAGCAGCTCGCCGGCCCGCCAGGGGGTTCCGGGAAGACGGGAGCTTCGCAGACGGACGTGGACCAGGCGTTCGCCAGCCTGCGCGCACCCTCCGAGTTGCCATTGCCGAAGGGCCTTTCGGTGTCCACGCTGGCTTCGGTCCAGGAGTTCATGAAGGAGCAGCAGGGCGCCGTGTCCGCCACGGAGGTTATGGACGCCCTGGGGATGTCCCGTGTTACCGCCCGCCGCTACCTGGAGTACCTGGCCGACGCCGGGACCGTGTCCAGGACGGCCCGTTACGGCACCCCCGGCCGGCCTGAGAATGAGTACCGCTGGGCAGCCCGGTGATGGTGCCTTCCGGCGTCCGGTGATTGAGCCTGTCGGGATCCCAATCCGACAGCGTGTATACACTCAGTGCTTTTTTATCAAAATCGCCGGGTAGATCTGCTGCTTTTTTCGCGCCTACTGTATACACTGGCTGTACCAACGAAGGGACAACCAGTGCGAGCCAGCGACCGCGCCTACACCGCGCTCCGCGACGACATTGTCCAGTGGCGGCTCCAGCCGGGGACCTTGCTGGCCGAAGTGGAACAGGCGGAGCGGCTTGGCGTCTCGCGCACGCCGCTCCGGGAGGCGCTGGCCCGCCTGACAGCAGAAGGCCTGACGACGGCGGGCGGCCGCGGCCTCGTCGTCACCGGCATCTCGCTGGAGGACATCGAGGAACTCTTCGAGCTCCGGGAGACATTGGAAAGCAAAGCTGCAGCACTCGCGGCGGAGCGCGGCGACCCCACTGCTTTCCGGACACTGGAGGCGGAGTTCCGGGCGGCACCTTCACTCCTCAACGGCAGCGCACCCGCCCTTGAGGACTACTACCTGCTGGTCGAACGCCTGGACTCAGCGATCGATGCCGCGATCTCCAATTCCTACCTGGCGCAGGCTATGCGCAGCCTCCGGGTGCATCTTGTCCGGGTCCGTCGGCTGGCCGCCGACGATGCCGCCCGGCTGACCGCTGCAGCAGCCGAACATGCGGCTATCGCGGAGGCCATCGCTATCGGAAATCCCCGCCTCGCACAATCAGCCACCACCCTGCATCTCCACCGCAGCCTGTCCCACATCAAAGCCACCCACCCACCCCGCTAGAAGGAGCCCCATGGTCAAGGAACACCACGTCCGCGTCTACAAGAGCGAGGAAAACCTTCCCCGCGAGGACCAGCTGGCGTACAAGATCGCCAAGGTGGCTGCCGACCCCGTAGAGGTCACTGATGACGTCACGGAGATGGTGGTCAACCGGGTCATCGACAATGCCTCGGTGGCCATCGCGTCGTTGAACCGGGCGCCGATTGTCGCTGCCCGGGCGCAGGCCCTGGCCCATGGCCCCTCGACCGGAGGCAAGGGCGCGAAGGTCTTCGGCATCGGCGAACGTGTTTCCCCTGAGTGGGCGGCCTGGGCCAACGGGGTAGCAGTCCGTGAGCTGGACTACCACGACACCTTCCTCGCCGCCGACTACTCCCACCCCGGCGACAACATTCCCCCGATCCTGGCCGTGGGCCAGCACGTGGGCTCCAGCGGCCGGGACCTGGTGCGCGCAATCGCCACCGGATACGAGATCCAGGTGAACCTGGTCAAGGCCATCTGCCTGCACAAGCACAAGATCGACCACGTGGCCCACCTCGGCCCGTCCGCCGCGGCCGGCATCGGCACCCTTCTGGGGCTCGACGTCGAAACCATCTTCCAGTCAGTGGGCCAGGCCCTGCACACCACCACAGCCACCCGGCAGTCGCGCAAGGGCGAGATCTCCACCTGGAAGGCCCACGCCCCGGCCTTCGCGGGCAAGATGGCCGTCGAAGCCGCCGACCGTGCCATGCGCGGCCAGACCTCCCCGGTGCCGATCTACGAAGGCGAAGACGGCGTGATCGCCTGGCTGCTCGACGGACCGGACGCGTCCTACATGGTTCCGCTCCCCACTCCCGGGGAGGCCAAGCGGGCCATCCTGGACACCTACACGAAGGAACACTCCGCCGAGTACCAGGCCCAGGCCTGGATCGACCTGGCCCGCAAGCTCAACCGGGAACATCCCGAGGCCACCGAGCCGGGCAACGTCAAGTCGGTACTGATCCGCACCAGCCACCACACCCACTACGTGATCGGCTCCGGCGCCAACGACCCCCAAAAGTACGATCCGACGGCGTCGAGGGAAACCCTGGACCACTCCATCCCCTACATCTTCACCGTCGCGCTGCAGGACGGGGCCTGGCACCACGTGGACTCCTACTCCCCCGAACGGGCCGCCCGCCCGGACACCGTCGAGCTCTGGCAGAAGGTCACCACGGAGGAAGACCCGGAATGGACCCGCCGCTACCACTCCCTGGACATCGCAGAGAAGGCCTTCGGCGGGTCCGTGGAGATCACCCTCACCGACGGCACCGTCATCACCGATGAGATCGCCGTCGCCGACGCCCACCCCCTCGGCGCCCGGCCCTTCGGCCGCGAGCAGTACATCACCAAGTTCCGTACCCTCGCCGCCGGCCTCGTGGAGGAAGCCGAAATCGAACGGTTCCTCGCGGCCGTCGAACGCCTCCCCGAACTCGCCCCCGGGGAACTGGACCAGCTCAACATCACCGCCGCCCCCGGCGTCATCAACCTCAACGCCGCACCCAAGGGGCTCTTCTGATGCTGTACTCCAAAACCACCCCCGAACAGAAGCGCATTTGGTTCCGCGAGCTCCTCGCATCCGGCACCATCGCCCAGTTCCCAGGCGCGTTCAACCCCCTCTCGGCCCGGCTGATCCAGGAGAAGGGCTTCGCCGGGGTCTACATCTCCGGCGCGGTGCTCGCCAACGACCTCGGCCTGCCGGACATCGGCCTGACCACCCTCACCGAAGTCGCCACCCGGGCCGGGCAGATCGCCCGGATGACCGACCTGCCCGCCATCGTGGACGCCGACACCGGCTTCGGCGAACCCATGAATGTGGCCCGCACCGTCCAGGAAATCGAAAACGCGGGCCTCGCCGGGCTGCACATCGAGGACCAGTTCAACCCAAAACGCTGCGGCCACCTCGACGGCAAAAACGTGGTGGACCTGGACACCGCCACCAAACGGATCCGCGCCGCCGCCGACGCCCGCCGCGACCCGAACTTCCTCATCATGGCCCGCACCGACATCCGCGCCGTGGAAGGACTCCAAGCCGCACAGGACCGCGCCCGGGCACTGGTGGACGCAGGGGCGGACGCGATCTTCCCCGAAGCCATGGCCACACTGGACGAATTCCAAGCCATCCGCGATGCCGTGGACGTGCCCATCCTGGCCAACATGACCGAATTCGGCAAAAGTGACTTGTTCACCACGGACCAGCTCCAGGGCGTCGGGGTGAACATGGTCATTTATCCGGTGACGCTTCTCCGTAGTGCCATGGGCGCTGCCGAGCGTACGCTGGAATCGATTATGGCCGAGGGCACGCAGGAGGCGCAGGTCGGCAGCATGCTGACCCGCGCACGCTTATACGATCTCGTTGACTACGAAGGCTACAACCGCTTTGACAGCGGAGTGTTCAATTTCCGGGTCCCCGGGGAGTAGGGAAAACCGCGCCGGTACCAAAGGCGACAGGAACGAAGGAGTTTCAGCATGGCTGAAGAGGACATCAAGAAGGGTCTTGACGGCGTCGTAGTGGATTACACGTCCGTCTCGAAGGTCAACCCGGACACCAACTCCCTGCTGTACAGGGGCTATCCCGTCCAGGAGCTGGCGGCAAGGTGCAGCTTCGAAGAGGTGGCCTACTTGCTCTGGAACGGCGAACTGCCAACCCCGGACCAGCTGGCGGAGTTCACGGCCCGGGAGCGGGCCGGCCGTGCCCTTGATCCGGTTGTCAAGCAAGTGATCGATGCGCTGCCGGACACGTCCCACCCCATGGATGTCTGCCGGACGGCGGCGTCGGTGATGGGCGCCCGGCACCCCCTGGCCGAGGATGCGTCCCGCGAAGCCAACATGGCCAAAGCCATCGACCTGTTCGCCGCCATGCCGGCAGTTGTGGCGTACGACCAGCGGCGCCGCCACGGGCAGGGCGTCATCGAGGCGCGTGACGACCTCGGCTATTCGGCGAACTTCCTGTGGATGACGTGTGGCGAGGAACAGGTGCCGGAGGTGGTGGAGGCGTTCAACGTGTCGATGATCCTCTATGCCGAGCACTCCTTCAACGCGTCCACCTTCACCGCCCGCGTCATCACCTCCACCCTCTCGGACCTCCACTCGGCAGTTACTGGAGCCATTGGTGCCTTGAAGGGGCCGCTCCACGGCGGGGCCAACGAGGCCGTGATGCACACCTTCGACGAGATCGGCATCCGGCCGCAGGAATCCCTTGAGGAAGCGGCGGCCCGGGCCAAGTCCTGGATGGAAAACGCGCTGGCGCAGAAAAAGAAGGTCATGGGGTTCGGCCACCGCGTCTACAAGCACGGCGACTCGCGCGTGCCCACCATGAAGGCCGCGCTGGACAAGATGGTTGCCCATTACGGCCGGCCCGAACTGCTGGGGCTGTACAACGGCCTGGAGGCCGCTATGGACGAAGCCAAGGGCATCAAACCCAACCTCGATTATCCCGCCGGCCCCACCTACCACCTCATGGGCTTCGATACGGCCACCTTCACTCCCCTGTTCGTGGCCAGCCGCATCACCGGGTGGACGGCGCACATCATGGAGCAACTGGACGCCAACTCGCTGATCCGTCCTCTGAGCAAGTACGTCGGTCCCGAGGAACGGCACGTGCCGTAGGGCAGGGCTTCACTGAAGCACGACGGCGGGCGGTCACCCTGGTGTGGCCGGCCCGCCGTCGGGCGTTAACGCCTGGGGCAGGAGGCTTTCGGAGGACGCAACGCCTTCGTTGTCGGTGTCCATGGTGACCACGATGTTGACCGTGCCGCCTTCCAGGACCACCGGGAGCCAGTGGTCGGCGTCCTGCCACATCCGGTCCACCGGGAGGGCGTCCACGCGGAACCACTCCGGCAGGATCTCGTCGCTTTCCGCCGGCTCACCGTGCCAGGTCCTGGCGGTGAAAAGGCTGGTGTACATGTTCCACTCAGGACGTGCCGGGAACACGAACCGCACCACGCCGGCGTCTGTGAGGTCCTCCTGCCGGACCACCACGCCGGTTTCCTCCAGGACCTCACGCACCACGGCCTCGCCGGCGGTCTCGCCGGGTTCGACGTGACCCCCGATGCCCACCACCTTGCCCAGCCCAAAGCCGGTCCGTTTGAGGCCCAGCAGCACCTCCGGGCCCGAACCCCCGTCACGGAGCAGGAAGCAGAGAGTAACCCGTGCTGCAGTCATGCGCTCAAGCCTAGGGGCTCCGGGAGTTGTCCGCGAGGAGGCGCCAGGGTCCGCCCAGTATGCCAAGCTCTACGTGTGACTCCCGAAACTGTTGACGGGATACGGCCGGCCCGCCTCTCGGCCGTTGATGCCCGCCTGCCGGAGTGGCTGGTGCGCAACCCTTTGTACTGGGGCTGGGCCTGGACCTGTTTCTGGGCGGTGCTGATTGTTGTGGATGAATTCGTGGATTTGGCCGGCTGGACGTGGTATCTGCTGGTGGCTGCGG
Source organism: Arthrobacter sp. Soil_C_49 (assembly GCF_057656635.1). Classification (NCBI taxonomy): domain Bacteria; kingdom Bacillati; phylum Actinomycetota; class Actinomycetes; order Micrococcales; family Micrococcaceae; genus Arthrobacter; species Arthrobacter sp. Soil_C_49. The sequence continues at coordinate 11,513 of NZ_JBDGJZ010000001.1, read as the reverse complement.
CTGCCCTGCCCACGCTGCTCAGCACCCTGGCCGTGCTCCACGTGACTCCCCGGCAGCTCGTGAAGGCCACAAGGGAATCGGTGCTGGGCCTGTTCTTTGTGCGTTTCCTGGCACTCGTTGCGGCATTTATGGTCTGGGCCATCTCTGTTGTGCTGAGTGCGTCCATCTCCACCACTATCCAGGCCCTCGCGGGTGATTCCGAGCGTGAGGTGACCGCCCTGGGGTTCAACCTGATGGCAGCCCTGGTCCCGCTGGTGGTGGCCGTTCTGTGGCTGGCGTTTGTAGCCCGCTGCGCCTGGTTCCTGCGGCGGCTTCGCGGCTGGCGGCAGGTTCCGGCGTTTTCACGGGTGCCGAAATCGTTCCTCCGCGGACGTCCGCGGCTGCGCCGGGTGGTGATTGGCCTGGCGCATCCTGGACTGATGCTGCTCGCGGGGATGGGCACGTCCGTGCTTGCTTTCCTGCTGGGCCCGGTGGAACTGACCATCGAGGCGCTGCTCTAGGTGCCCGAAGGGCAGTTCAGAAGGCCGGAGCTGTTCGCGGCAGCTTTCAGCCCAGCGCCCGGGGGTGGGCTGCAGCGTAGATTTCCCGCAGCGTGTCCGCGGTGACCAGCGTGTAGACCTGGGTGGTGGTCACGGAGGCGTGGCCCAGCAGTTCCTGGACCACACGGACGTCCGCGCCGCCTTCGAGCAGGTGGGTGGCGAAGGAGTGCCGGAGGGTGTGCGGCGAGACGTCCTTGGTGATGTTGGCTTTCTCGGCGGCCGCCTTGAGGATGGTCCATGCGCTCTGCCGGCTGATCCGGCCGCCGCGCGCGTTCAGGAACAAGGCCGGCGTGCCCTTGCCCTTGGCTGCCAGCAGGGGGCGGCCGCGGACGAGGTAGGCGTCCAGTGCCCTGGCCCCGTAGGACCCGAGCGGGACCAGCCGCTCCTTGGAGCCCTTGCCGAAGAGCCGCACGATGGCAGGTCCGCTTTCAGCCACCTCGAGGGAGATGTCGTCCACGTCCAGGCCCACGGCCTCGCTGATGCGGGCACCGGTGGAATACAGGAACTCCAGCAGGGCGCGGTCCCGCAGGCCGGTGGCGGTATCAGTACCGGCCGCCTCCAGGATCCTGGTGACCTCATCCACGCTGATAGCCTTCGGCAGCCGCTTCCCGGGCATCGGCGGGTGGACGTCGCTGGCAGGGTCGGCGGGCGTGAATCCTTCGAGGGCCCAGAACTTATGCAGGCCCCGCACGGCCACCACCGTCCTCGCCGCGGACCGCACGCCCAGGGCGGTACCGCCGTCGGACCCGTCCGACAAAGCACGGACATATCCGGTGACGTGATGGCGCGTAATGTCCTCGGGGCGGATGCAGCCTGCGGCGGCAAGGTAGCGGGAGTAGCGGGCCAGGTCCCGGCGGTATGCCGCGAGGGTGTTGGCGGCCAGGCCGCGTTCCACGCCCATGTGCTGCAGGTAGTCGGTGATGGCCCGGTCAATGGCCGTGGGGGCCGCCACCGGGACTGTCTGCGCCTCCGCAGCCGGAAGGGCAGTCTCAGCCGAAGGACCAGGGGCCATCAGCGCTGGCTGGGGTGCTCGGGCCAGGGAGCGTCCGCCGGGCGGAGGTTCGCAAATCCGTCAGCGCGGGCAGCAGCCGCGGCAAGGATCCCGACGACGGCGGACGGGTTGTGCAGGCGGCCGGCAAGCACGGACTCCACGGCGTCGTCCAGGTTGATCCAGTGGAACTCGATTTCGGCTTCCTCGTCCGTGCGCTCGTGGCGCTCATGGTGCGGGACTTCGGTGAGGTCGCGGGCCAGGTAAATTCGAATGGCCTCGCTGGAGGAACCGGGCGAGTTGAAGACATCGGCCAGCACGTTCCACGTGCCGGCGGCAAGGTCCGCCTCTTCGGCGAGTTCCCGTGCCGCGCCCACCTGGAATTCCTCGCCCTCCACATCCAGCAGTCCTGCCGGGATCTCCCACAGGTCCATGCCCACGGGGTGCCGGTACTGCCTCAGGAGGAGGATCTCACCGTCGCTGTTCATCGGCAGGACGGCAACGGCGCCCGGGTGGTCAATGTAGTCCCTGGTAAGTGCCTCGCCGCTGTCCTGCAGCTGGAACGTATCACTGACCACATCCCAGATGCGGCCTTCGTAGACCTTCTCGGTGGACAAAAGACGGCGCGGGCTCGGTGCATCCGAAACCTTGACTACGTGGGTGGCTTCGTGTGTACCGGGCATCGCGCCGTCCTTTATGTCGTGCTGAACTACTTAGCGGCTACCGTACCGGACGGCGCGGCGGCGGAAGCACCGGCACCCTGGACGGCGGCCGTGTCGGCGCCCTCCTGGTGGTCCAGTGCCGCCTTCACCAGGCCGGCGAACAGCGGGTGCGGCCGGGTGGGGCGCGAGCTCAGCTCGGGGTGCGCCTGGGTGGCCACGTAGTACGGGTGGACGTCCGCGGGCAGCTCGACGAACTCCACGAGCTTGCCGTCCGGGGATGTGCCGGAGAAGACGAGGCCCTGTGCGGCAATCTGGTCGCGGTACTTGTTGTTGACCTCGTAGCGGTGGCGGTGGCGTTCGCTGACCGTGGTCTTACCGTAGGTTTCGGCGATCACCGAACCGGCGTCGAGCTTAGCTTCGTACAGGCCCAGGCGCATGGTCCCGCCGAGGTCGCCGCGGCCTTCCACAAACTCCAGCTGCTCTTCCATGGTGGCGATGACCGGGTACTTGGAGTCCGGCTCGAATTCGCTGGAGGACGCGCCTTCCATCCCCACCACGTTGCGGGCGTATTCGATGACCATGCACTGCAGGCCCAGGCAGAGTCCCAGGACCGGCAGTTTGGTTTCGCGGGCGAACTTCAGTGCGCCCAGCTTGCCCTCGAGTCCGCGGATGCCGAAACCGCCAGGGACGCAGATGGCGTTGACGCCGTCGAGTGCCTTGATGGCGCCTTCGCGGGTTTCGCATTCGTCGGAGGGGACCCAGCGGATCTTGACCTTGGTGTCGTTGGCGAACCCGCCGGCGCGCAGGGCCTCGGTGACGGAAAGGTAGGCGTCCGGCAGGTCGATGTACTTGCCAACCAGCGCGATTTCCACGTGGTGCTTGGGGTTGTGGACAGCTTCGAGGAGTTTGTCCCAGCTGGTCCAGTCCACGTCCTTGAACGGAAGGTCCAGGGCCCGCACGATGTAGGAGTCCAGTCCCTGGGAGTGCAGGGTCTTGGGGATGTCATAGATGCTGGGCGCATCGGCGGCGTTGACCACGGCGTCGATGTCGACGTCGCACATCCGGCCGATCTTTTCGCGCATGGCCTCGGGCACTTCGCGGTCCGAGCGGATGACGATCGCTTCGGGCTGGATGCCGATGGAGCGCAGCGCGGCAACGGAGTGCTGGGTGGGCTTGGTCTTCAGTTCCTGGGACGGTCCGATGTACGGAACCAGTGAGACGTGCAGGAAGAAGACGTTGGTCCGGCCAATGTCCTGGCGGACCTGGCGGGCCGATTCGAGGAACGGCTGGGATTCTATATCGCCTACGGTGCCGCCGATTTCGGTGATGATGACGTCCGGGGCGTTCTTGCCTTCGGCGGGCAGGCGCATGCGGCGCTTGATCTCATCGGTGATGTGCGGGATGACCTGCACGGTGTCCCCGAGGTACTCGCCGCGGCGTTCCTTGGCGATGACGGTGGAGTACACCTGGCCGGTGGTGACGTTGGCGGAGCCTTCGAGGTTTTCGTCCAGGAAGCGCTCGTAGTGTCCGATGTCCAGGTCCGTCTCGGCGCCGTCATCCGTGACGAAGACCTCGCCGTGCTGGAAGGGGTTCATCGTGCCCGGATCCACGTTCAGGTAGGGATCGAGCTTCTGCATAGTTACAGACAGGCCGCGTGCCCGCAGCAGATGACCGAGGCTTGATGCCGTCAGTCCCTTACCGAGCGAGGACGCCACACCACCGGTTACGAAGATGTGTTTGGTCGTCTTGGACGAGCCCGGGAACCGGGAATTTACACGGGAATTTGATCGCTGCACCACGGAATTCGAGCCTATCATCAAATGCGCCTTCCACGGGTCCGGCAAACTGTTTCGCCAAATGATCCAGTCTGCGTGTCCGGGTGTCCCGGAAGCAAGGGGTGGCTTCTCCCCGCCAGCCCCTTGCTGGCACTGTCAGGCCCGTTGTGGCAGGAGTTTGGCGTCGTCCAGCAGTTCCTGCGCGTGCGCCTGGGCTGATTCCGAGTCCTCCTGGCCGGCCAGCATCCTGGCCAGTTCGCGGACCCGTTCGGGGCCGTCAAGGAGGCGGACATCACTTGAGGTGAACCCGGTGGCCGTTTTGCCGTCGGCTCCCCTGACGGAGGTTTTGGTGACGGTGATGTGCTGGTCCGCGAAGGCGGCCACCTGCGGCAGGTGCGTGACCACCAGCACCTGCACGTGCCGTGCCAGCATGGCCAGCCTGCGGCCGATCTCGACGGCGGCACGTCCGCCCACGCCTGCATCCACTTCGTCGAAGACGAACGTGGGGACGGGATCGACGGCTGCCAGCACCACTTCGATGGCCAGCATGACCCGAGAAAGCTCACCGCCGGACGCGCCCTTGCCCAGCGGCCTGGCGGGGGCACCGGAGTGCGGCTGCAGCAGGAAGCTGATCTCGTCAGCACCGTGCGGTCCCAGCTGCCCGGTGGGCTCGAGATTGATCAGCAGGGTTGCGTCGGCCATGGCCAGGGCCTTGAGCTCGGCGCTGACCCGGGTGGACAGTTCCTTGGCGGCCTTGGCCCTGATCTTGCTGATGGCGGCCGCCTGCTTCTGCAGGTCCGCCTCGGCCCGGACCACTTCAGCGTCCAGGGTTTCGATCCGGGTGGAATCGTCCTGCAGTTCATCGAAGCGCACGCGGGATTTCTCTGCCCACTCAAGCACTTCGTCGATGGACGGGGCATACTTGCGGATCAGCTTGGCCAGGACGGCCCGCCGGTCCTCGATCTCCGCGAGGCGTTCCGGCCCCTCAGTGTCCAGGCTGGCCTGGTAGCTGGCCAGATCGGTGGCGATATCGTTCAGCAGGAAGCCCACCTCGGCCAGGCGGGCTGCCGCGGAGCCGAGTTCGGCGTCGTGTTCGGCCACGTGCTCCAGCGTCCGCTTGGCTGCATCCACCAGCGTGGTGGCGTCGCCCGCTTCGCCGAAGTCCTCCGCGATCAGCGCCTGGTGTGCCGTGCTGGCCGCGATCCGCAGCTCCTCCACGTTGGCAAGTTTCACCGCTTCTGCCTTGAGGAGCTCGTCCTCCCCCGGCTGCGGGTCCACCTCGTCGATTTCGGCGAGGGCGGCCTCCAGGGATTCGGCTTCCCGGAGCCTGTCCCGGGCGGCACTGCGCAGCTCGTCCAGCTCTGCCTGGCTGGATTTCCAGTGGTTGTACAGCTCCTGGTAGGCGGCCAGCGGGCCGGCCAGGGAGTCGCCGGCGAACTTGTCCAGCGCCCCGCGCTGTGCCGCGGCGCCCTTAAGCCGGATCTGGTCCGACTGGCCGTGGACCACCACCAGGGTCTCGCCGATCTCGGCCAGGACGCCCACAGGGGCGGCCCTTCCGCCCAGGAAGGCACGGCTGCGTCCGTCCGCACCCAGCCGGCGGGCCAGGATCAGTTCCGCGCCGCCGTCGAACTCTTCCGCCTCCCCGCCTGCCTCCAGCGCACGCTCAATGGCGGGATGCCCGGCGTCGAGCTTCAGCACAGCCTCCGCAGTTGCGCTCTTGGCGCCGCTGCGGACGGCACCGGCGTCGGAGCGGGCGCCCAGGAGGAGGCCGACGGCGGTGACCACCATGGTCTTGCCGGCGCCGGTCTCGCCGGTCACCACGCTCAGCCCGGGGCCCAGCGGCAGAGTTGCGTCGGTGATGACGCCCAGATCGCGGATTCTCAGTTCTTCAAGCATGGTTCACTTTGCGGTTGAGGGATCGGGATCGACGTCCGGCTGCCCGCTGGCCGGCACCTGGAGCGGCGGCATGGGACGGGGCGTCCGGACAATGGGAATGGGGCCGGTGTGGATGGCGTCAGCCTTGGGGACAGGGCCGCGCCAGCCGTGGATTGGCAGCTCGAATTTGCGGACCAGCCGGGCCGAGAAGGGTGTCTGGTGGGTGCGGGCAAGCCGCACCGGGGTGGCTGATTTGGTGACCTCCACGCGGGCGCCCGGAGGCAGGTCCACCGAGCGCCGGCCGTCGCACCAGAGGACGCCCTGCGCATCGGTCCGGCCCAGGACTTCGACGGCGAGGCGTGAACGGGGCGAGACCACCAGGGGCTTGGCGAAGAGCGCGTGGGCGCTGATGGGCACAATAACCAGGGCTTCCACCTCCGGCCAGACCACAGGGCCGCCTGCTGAAAACGCGTAGGCGGTGGAGCCTGTGGGGGTGGCGAGCACGATGCCGTCGCAGCCAAAAGAGGTCAGCGGACGCTGGTCCACTTCGGTGACCACTTCGAGCATGCGCTCCCGGTTGGCTTTTTCGATAGCGGCTTCGTTCAGGGCCCAGGTATGCCAGATCTTCTGTCCGCGCACCCAGACCTGGACGTCGATTGTCATGCGCTCTTCCACCGTGTAATCCCGGCTGGCGATCCATTCAACGGTCTGGGCAAGGTCGGCCCGCTCGCTCTCGGCGAGGAACCCCACATGGCCCAGGTTCACGCCCAGCAGGGGCACATCCACTTCCCGGACGAGCTCTGCCGCGCGGAGGATGGTGCCGTCGCCACCCAGGACCATCACCAGTTCGACGTCGGGCAGTTGGACGTGGTCGTGGAGCACTTCCACGGGCTGGGCCAGGTGGCCGAAAAAGCGTTCCATGTCCGCCAGTTCGGAGTCCTGCATCACCGGGACAATGCCGGAGGCGTGCAGCAAGGCGCAGGCCTCCCAGGCGGCCTTCAGTGATTCCTCGCGGCCGGTGTGGGCGAGGACCAATACGCGCCTGCTCATCAGGTTCCGCTCTCTAGTGGTTGTGCCAGATAGTTCCGAGCAAGGCAGCGGTGGCTGCGTCTCGCTCTTCGATCTTAGGCAACTCTTGGCTCATCCTGCGCTTTATCCACAGGAAGTATTCGACGTTTCCGTCCTGGCCCGGAAGCGGGCTCTGCGCGAGGCCGCGCAGGTCCAAGCCTGAATCGAGGGCTGCCCGGGCCACTTTTTCCACCGCCATCCGCCGCTCCCGCTGCGACGTCACAACCCCGGTGCGTCCCAGCCGGTCCTTGCCGATCTCGAACTGCGGCTTCACCATCAGCACCAGGTCGCCGCCGGGTTCGGTGCATTCCGCCAGCGGCCGGACCACCAGGGTCAGGGAAATAAAGGACAGGTCAGCCACGGTGAGCGCCGCAGGGCCGCCGACGTCCGCGGGAGACATATACCGCACGTTGAGTCCCTCGTGGACTTCCACCCGTGGATCTTCCCGCAGCCGGGGCACCAACTGGCCGTGCCCGACGTCGACCGCCACCACGTGCGCGGCGCCCCGCCGCAGCAGGACATCAGTGAAGCCGCCTGTGGAGGCTCCGGCATCAAGGCACCTTTTCCCGGCGGCCTGCACCTCGGGAAATGCTTCCAGGGCGCCGGCCAGTTTGTGCCCTGCCCGGCTCACATAGGTGTCTTGTTCGTCATGCTGGACCACAACGTCTTTGTCCTCGGCGACCTGGAGTGATGCCTTCCCGAGCACCTGGCCCGCGGAGCTCACTTTGCCTTCGGCGATCAGCGAGGCGGCATGGGTGCGGGACCTGGCGAGGCCGCGGGCGACCAGGGCCTGGTCGAGCCGCAGCGGCATCAGGCGCCACCGTCCGAGGGGGCACTGCTGGCGGGGTCCCCGGTTGCGGGGTCCGCGCTTGCGGGGTCGGTGTCCAGGGCTGCCCGCAGGTTGTCATGCAGTGCGTTATAGACCTCTTCGTGGTCCGCAACGGGGATCCGGGGCAATCCGTCCAGGGGTGCGAGGGCCTTATGGACCAGCCGGTCAGTCACCCCGTGCTGGCTGTTCAGCGGCCAGTCCGGGGAGGGCTGGGCTGCTGCGGATTCGGCAGGGGTGCTCAGCTCAGTCATCCAACCAGTCTAGTGATTGAGCCACGCCAGTTTCGGTTCCTGTGCCGTGGAGGCGTCCGGGGTGGCCGCCCACCAAGCTGCACAGGCAGCACGCCAGGCGTCGAGGCTGTCCTGGCTGCCAATGATGCCCACGGCTCCGTTGGCCACGCGCGCGGTGGCTTCACCGCATGTGTATGTGCCGTCGTCGTGCGTTACCTCGGGGTAGGGGCGGTACAGGTCCGTCAGGTCGTTGATGATGTAGTTGGGCCGTTCGGCGGCGCGGGCGGCAAGGATGGTCTGCCGGGTGTCGACGCCGGTCAGGACAGCCACGGTGGCGAAACCGGCGTTGTTGCCGCCCAGGATATCCGTGTCCAGCCGGTCCCCCACCACCAGCGGGCGCTCTGCTCCGAGCCGCTTGGCGGCTGAGTGGAAGAGCGGAGCCTCCGGCTTGCCGGCCACGCGGGGCGTCCGGCCCGTGGCGGCCGTAACTGCGGCCACCAGCGTTCCGTTGCCGGGAGCGATGCCGCGGGCCTGCGGGATGGACATGTCCGTGTTGGTGGCCACCCACACGGTTCCAGCCGCAACAACGTAGGAGGCCTCGGCGAGTTCCTTCCAGCCGATGGCCGGGTTGAAGCCCTGGACCACTGCCACCGGTTCCTCGTCCTGGCTGTACACCGGCACGAGGCCCACGAGCTCGATTTCCTGGGCCAGCGCGGGGCTTCCGGTAATGAGCACGCGGGAGCCCGGGGGCAGCTCTGAAGCCAGCAGCTCCGCGGCGGCCTGTGAGGAGCTGACCACCTGGTCGTCAGCGGCCGGCGCACCCAGCTCACGGAGGTGTGCGGCCACCTGCGCCGGGGTCCGCGAGGCGTTGTTCGTCACGTAGCCCAGGCCCACGCCGATCCCTGCCAGCTGCTGCAGTGATTCCACCGCACCGGGGATGGCGTGCGGGCCGGCGTACACCACACCGTCCAGGTCCGCGAGCAGAGCATCGAACCGGGAGATCAGGGTTGCTTCAGTCATCCGTCTTAGTCTTCCCGGCGGTCCTGCTGGTCCTGCTGGTACTGCTGGTCCTCCGGAGCGTTGCCGTCCGGCAGGTCGTCTCCATCGTGGTCCAGCTCGTCGTGGCCCAGCACGTCGGGTTCCACTGAGTCCTCGTCCGACTCGGCGTCGTCCGAAACGAAGTAGTCCGCTTCCTGGTCATCGATGCTGGCGTCCGCGGCTTCTTCAGCTGCCGGGGCTTCTGCTGCCCCGGTGCTTGCTGTCGGTGATGTGGCGGGGGCGTCAGAGGCAGCGGGTGACGTCGCGGCTGCACCGGATGCGGTGGATGCGCGGTCCAGGAGGCGGCGGCGCTCGGCTTCCTCGCGGGCTTCTTCTTCTTCGTCCCAGCCAAGGTCGATGATGTCCGGTTCTTCGTCAACGCCAAGGCCCAACGCGTTTTCAGCCACTACGGCCTGCTTCTGCCACTTGTCCGCCTCGGTGGTCCGGCCAACGGCAGCCAGTGCGTCGGCGTAGGCGCGGAAGAGGCGGGGGCTGTAGGAGAAGGCGCGGTTCATGTCCAGCTGCGGGATCTCCAGCTCGGCAACGGCGGCATCCAACTGGCCAAGGTCGGTGCGTGCGCCGGCGGCCACGATGGCAAGTTCAACCTTGCCGGGGGCGTCCAGGTCCTGGGCTTCCTCGGACCGGACCACGTCCAGGGCGCGGTCGGGGCGGCCCAGGCCGCGTTCGCAGTCGGCCATGACGGGCAGGTGCACGTTGGACCCGCTGATCCGCCGGTACGTCCGGAATTCCCGAAGTGCCTCGCCGTAGTGGCCGGCGGCGTAGGCGGTGAGGCCCACGGCTTCGCGGACAGCAGCAAGCCTGCCGCCGCGCCGGCTGGCGGCAAGGGCGTGCTGGAAGGCCAGCTCGGGCTCATCGTCAATGAGGCGCCCTGCCATCACCAGGTGGCGGGCGACCCATTCGGCGCTGTTGGCCTCAAGAGTTTTGATCTGGTGCTGCGTGGCCCGGTCCAGCTCCTTGCCCGTCACATCGTCGTCGATCTGAGGGGACCGTTCACGGTCAGGGCGGTTGGCGCTGCGGAGGTCGCGCACGTTAGGTACACGGGCCGGGCGTTCTTCCTGGCGGTCGCGGCCAAAGGTGCGGGGACCGGCGTCGCCACGGCTCTCGCCGCGACCGGGGCCGCGGTCAAAGCTGCGGGGCGCGCGCCGTTCTTCCTGGCGGTCGCCGCGGTTGGGACGGTCGCTGCGATCGCCGAACGGTTTGCGGTTTTCTCCTCCGCCAAACCCGCGGCGGTCACCTTCACCATCACGGCGCGGGCGATCGCCGAAGGGACGGTTTTCCCTGTCACCATAGGGCTTACGGTCGCGGTCACCAAAGGGCTTGCGGTCGCGGTCACCGGACGGCTTACGCTCGCCACCACCGAAACCGCGGCGGTCGCCTTCGCCGTCCCGGCGCGGACGGTCGCCGAAGGGACGGCTCTCCCTGTCGCCGTAAGGCTTACGGTCACGGTCTCGAAAAGGCTTACCCTCGCCGCCACCAAACCCGCGGCGGTCACCTTCGCCCTCACGGCGCGGACGATCACCAAAGGACCGGTTCTCACGGTCACCATAAGGCTTACGCTCGCCGTCACCGAACGGCTTACGGTCACGGTCACCAAACGGCTTACGCTCGCCACCACCAAACCCGCGGCGGTCACCTTCGCCATCCCGGCGCGGACGATCACCAAAAGGCTTTTTATCGCGGTCTCCGAAAGGCTTGCGCTCTCCCCCGCCGGCTGCGCGCTTTGAAGGATCGTTGTTGTCCCGGCCTGGCCGGGAGCGGAATCCGCGGGGTTCGCCGCCGGAGTTGTTGTGTCCGCGGAACCCGCCGCGGTCATTTCCGCCGCGGTTGCCGCCGTTGTGCTCAGCCATGTGGATTCCTCCTGTTGTGAGCCGACCACTGGCGCAACTGCAGCCGCTCGTATCCGTGTTTCGTTTCCTACGCAACCCGAAATCAAGCGCTTCGAAGTCCGTACATCTTCATCAATTCTAGTGGAGTTGCCTCCCCGGGCAGGACAAGTCAACCGCCAGGCAGCAGCATCGTGGCAATCTTCACACCCCAGGACGCTCTCTCACTTGATGCGGCTTTCCGGGTGACGCTCTCTCACTTGATGCGGCTTTTGGGGTGACGCTCTCTCACTTGATGCGGCTTTCCGGGTGACGCTCTCTCACTAGATGCGGTGTTCCGGGTGCTCTTCCGTGTGGTGGCGGACGACGGCGGTTGGTTCGGGATGTCGGCAACCTGAGCCGTATCTGGTGGACGGGTGAGAGAGCGATCGAGGAAAACCCACGTTAAGTGAGAGAGGGAGGGTGGAAAACCCGCGTTAAGTGAGAGAGGGAGGGTGGAAAACCCGCGTTAAGTGAGAGAGGGATGGTGGAAAAGCCGCGTCAAGTGAGAGAGGGTCCCGGCGGGGTTGTGTGTGTTAAATGAGCGAAGCCCCAACCATTGACTGGTTGGGGCCTCGACCTAATGATTGTCCGGCGGTGACCTACTCTCCCACACCCTCCCGGGT